>NZ_JBHJUI010000008.1:0-73394 GCF_042268405.1 Kitasatospora sp. NPDC056184
GATATCCCCTGCACGGGACGGTCCGGGGAGCGCGGCGGCCCGATGCCGGGTCAGCGGCCCAGTCGGCCGCGCACCATACCCAGCATGGCGTTCAGTTCCTCGATCCGCAGCCGCTTCGCGATCAGCACGAAGACGGCCAGCTGGAGTCCGCCGGCCACCACGACGGTCAGCACCGCCCCGGCCCAGCCGCCGACCACCCGGGTGACCGCGAGGCTGGCGCCCAGGCCCACCAGGGCGGCCGGGACGGAGGCCGTGGCGAGCCGCGAGTAGGTCTTGCCGATCCGCTTGGTGTCCAGGCCGCCGATCTTCTTCTTCAGCTTGGGCAGCGCGACCGTCACCCCGACGGCGTACGCGAGGCCGTAGCCGAGCGCCATCCCGATGACCGTCCACTCGGCCGGCAGCAGCACCCAGCAGAGCAGCGAGAAGCCGGCCTGGCAGGCGGCCACCCAGACGGTGTTGGAGAACGGCGTGCGGGTGTCCTCGTAGGCGTAGAAGCCGCGGAGCATCACGTACTGCGCCGAGTAGGGGATCAGGCCCAGGGCGAAGGCGGAGAGCATCAGGCCCACGTTGCGGGCGTTGTCCAGGGCGGTGTCGCCGCCGCCCACCGCGTAGATGGCCTGGCCGATGGCCGGGCCGAGCGAGAGGAAGAGGAACGCCGCCGGGACGACCGCGACGGCCGTGCTGCGCAGCCCGTAGGAGAGGTCGTCGCGCACGGCGCCGGCGTCCTCGTCGGCGGCCGCGCGGGACAGCCGGGGCAGCACCGCGCTCATGATCGAGACGGTGATGACGGCCTGCGGGAGCTGCCAGATCAGCAGGGCGTTGGAGAAGGCCGCGAGGCCGACACCGCCGTGGCCGCCCGCCTCGGCGTCGCTGCCGGCGGCGGTGGCCAGCTGGGTGATGACCAGGTAGCCGGCCTGGTTGGCGAGCACGAAGAAGAACGTCCACTTGGCCAGCCGGGCCGCCTTGCCCAGGCCGTGGCCGCGCCAGTCGAAGCGCGGACGGAAGGAGAAGTCGGCCGCCCGCAGGTACGGGACCATCGCCAGCGCCTGCACGGCGAGGCCCACCAGGGTGCCGATGCCGAGCAGCCGGACGCCCTCGGGGGTGATGGTCTCCGGGGTGACGTGGGTGCTGTCGAAGCCGCCGTACACCCAGATGTAGGCGCCGAAGGTGAAGACCACCACGATGTTGTTGAGGACCGGGGTCCACATCATCGCGCCGAACCGGCCGCGGGCGTTGAGGATCTGGCCCATCACCACGTGGATGCCCATGAAGAAGATGCTGGGCAGGCAGTACCGGGCCAGGGCCACGGTGGTGTCCGCGCGCTCCGGGGTCTCCATCATCGGGTGGGCGATCAGCTGGACGAGCAGCGGTGCCCCGAGCACGGCCAGGAAGACCACGCCGGCCAGGCCGACCATCACCAGGGTGAGCAGCCGGTTGGCGTAGGCGGTGCCGCCGTCCGCGTCGTTCTTCATGCTGCGGACCAGCTGCGGCACGAAGACGGCGTTCAGCGCGCCGCCGCCGATCAGGATGTAGAGCAGGGTCGGCAGGGTGTTGGCGGCGTTGTAGGAGTCGCCCATCACGGCGATGCCGATCGCGCCGGCGATCACCATGGTGCGCAGGAAGCCGGTGCCCCGGGAGACCAGGGTGCCGGCCGCCATGATCGCACTGGAGTTCAGCAGCGAGGCGACCTTGCCGCCGCCGGACGTCCGGCCGGCGCTCTCCTGGGGGGAGGCCGGGGCGGACTGCTCCTCGGCCGCGAGGTCGGCGAGCGGCTCCACCGCGGGCGGCAGCTGCACGGCGGCCACCTGCATGGTGGCCTCGTCCTCGGCGAGCGGCGGGTCGAACTCGATCGGCGGCACGAAGGGACGGTGTCCGTCCGCGCCGTGGCCGCCGGGGTGGGGGCCGGGGTGGGGGCCGGGGCCGGGTCCGTACGGCGGCTGCGGCCCGTGCTGACCCGGGTACGCGCCGGCCGGGGGGAACGGCGCGGCCGGGGCGGGCCGGCCCGCTGCGGGGGTCGGCCGGTCGGCCGGCGGCTGCTGGACGGGGGGCTGCTGGACGGGAGGCTGCTGGGCCGGCGGGCGGGGCACCTCGGCGGTCACCTGGTTCCCGCCGAACAGCGCGTCCACCCCGACGTACTCGGTGGACTCCGAGTCCCAGGCGGAGTGCGCCGGGCCGGGCTGCCACTGCGGTTGGCCGCCCCAGCCCCCGGCGGGCGCGGCCGGACCCTGCGGGGCGGACGGCCCCGCGGGGGCGGCGGCCTGCGGGGGCAGGTCCTCGCGCCAGCCGGCCTGCGCCGGGGTGTCCCAGCCGGGCTGCACCGGCGGCACCGGCGGCGCGAACGGCGTCGGCGGCACCGGCGCCGGGTAGTCGCCGCCGTGCGGCGGCAGCTGCGGCGGCACGTCGTACGCGGCGACCGGCT
The DNA here is from genome assembly GCF_042268405.1 of Kitasatospora sp. NPDC056184. NCBI lineage: Bacteria > Bacillati > Actinomycetota > Actinomycetes > Kitasatosporales > Streptomycetaceae > Kitasatospora > Kitasatospora sp. NPDC056184. The sequence continues at coordinate 2,420 of NZ_JBHJUI010000008.1, forward strand.
GCTGCGGCGCCGCGGGCCGGGGGGCCCGCAGGCCGTACGGGTCCTGCTCGCCGGGACCGCCCTGGTACGCGTCGGCCGCGTACGGGTCCTGGGCGTAGGTGTCGGCCACGTACCAGTCGCCGGACGGCGACTCGGCGCCCGGACGGACCTCTCCGCGGCCCGGAGGCCGCTCCTCGCTGCGCCCGGTCATGTCACCTCTTCGCTGTCGTGGGGGAGGCCGCCCCGGGGTCGGGCGGTGTCGGCGGTGTCAAGGACCAACCTTCTCATCACTGGTGGCCCGATCCCCGCCATCCGCGCGGCTGTCGCGCGGTGTCCGCACGGTTCCACCGGCACCGCCGAGGTCGTCCGGTCCGGCCGCCGTCCCGTCCGCCGCTCCGGCGTCCGGTCCGTCCGCCGCTCCGGCGTCCGGTCCGTTCCCGGGTCCGGCGTCCGGTCCGGCGTCCGGTTCGTCGGCCGGGGCGAGCGGCGCGTCGCCCTCGTCGTCGTGCGCCACCCGCCGCTTGCGCTGGCGGACGAACCGCAGGGCCGCGAGCAGGAGCAGCACCAGGCCGCCGCCGAAGACGTACAGCACGCCGTTGGTCACCGAGGTGACCTCCACGGTGAAGTGCACCGGTTCGCCGTACGGCTGCGGGTCGGGCCCGGTGGTGTACAGCTGGGCGGTCATGCCCACGGTCCCGTTGTTCTTCGCCTCGGCCGGGAAGCGCAGCGTGACGCTCTGCGAGGCGGGCAGCACCAGCTCCTCCGCGGGCATCTCGACCCGGAGCCGGTTGGGCTGGCTCGGGCTCAGCACCAGCTTGAGGTTGGTGACCGTCTGGGTCAGGTCGTTGCGGACGCTGACCTGGAGCACACCGGTGTCACCGGCGAAGGTGATGACCCGCTTCGGCGGCACCTTCACCGCGCCGGTGAGCTCGTCGAGGTAGCTCTGCACGCCGTCGCGGTAGACGCTGCCGGCCGGCGCCTGGCTGCGCCACTCGGTGGACAGCGAGCGGACCATGGCCGCGCTGAACGGCCCGCGCACCCGCTGCGGCAGGGTCAGCACCCGCATCAGGGTGTCCAGGTCGGCCTGGATCCGGGTGGTGGCGGTCAGCGCGGTGGCGGGCAGCTCCGAGTCGCGGACCCGGGCCGGGTAGTCGGTGGCCGCCGGGACGGCCGTGTTGGCCTTCGGGTCGGGCGCCGACTGGGCGAGCGCGTCCAGCTTGACCGGCTCCACCCACTTGCCGTCCTGCGCGGTCTGGAGGGCGGTGGCCAGCACCTTGGCGGTGCCGGCGGAGAGCTCGCGCGGCGGCATGACGAGCAGCCCGCGCTGGTTCTGCGGCTCCTGCCGGGAGATCACGAAGGTCTCGGCGAGGAACCGCTGCACGGCCAGCGTCTGGTCCTGCGGGGTCGCCGGGTCCTCCTCGAACAGCGAGGAGATCACCTGGTCGGCGACCACGGCGGTCTGGCCGTTGCCGATCGGCCGGGGGGCCGTGGGGGTGTACTTCAGCCCGTCCGGCTCGGGCATGCTCGCACCGTTCACCAGCACCAGGCCGGCGCCGGCGCGCTGGGCGACCGAGGCGATCCGCTGGTCCAGGTAGCCGCCGTAGGGCCAGGCGACGTCGGCGCGGGTGTCCACCGAGAGCCGGCCCTCGACGGTCAGCCGGCCGGCGGTGGCCGCCTTGCCGAGCGCGGTGTCGATGCCCTCCAGCTCGGGGGCGTTGTGCGCGATCGAGGCGAGGTCCGGGTCGGCGTAGGGCAGCGCCACCACCTGGCTGCCCGGCTTGGCGACGGCGCCCCGCAGCTTCTCCAGCCAGGCCGTGGCGGCGGCCGTGCCGGTGCCGCGGACGGTGTTCTCGTCCTTGGCCGCGTGGCCCTCCGTGCCGGGCTTCTGCACCCGGTAGTCCTTGGTCATCGCGAACGCGGTGTCCAGCAGGTCCGGGTCCACCACCCAGGTCAGCCCGGTCAGCGAGGAGCCGGTCTCGACCAGCGCGTACAGCCGCCCGCCGGGCGCGAACTCGGCGGCCAGGCTGTCGTCGCGCAGCACCGGGACGGTCTGGTCGCCCTCGGAGAGGGTCTGCGCGACCAGCACCGGGGCGTGCACCAGCGGCCAGAGGGTGGTGACCTTGGACGGCAGGGCCTCGGGCTGGTTGGTCGGGTTGTACGGCAGGAAGGTCCGGGCGATGCCCAGCGGCCGGTCGCGCTGGTTGTCGACGGTCGAGCCCCAGACGTCCACCGCCAGCTCGTACACGCCCTCGGTGGAGAGCTGCAGGTCGGCGACGGCGACGCTCAGCGTGTACGGCTGGCTCTGGCCGGGGCCGAGCTCGTTCAGCGCGTACTGCGGGCTGTCCAGCGAGATGCCGTCCGACCCCTGCGGGCTGGTCCGGGTGACCACCCCGGCGAGCTCGCTGCGGGTGGTGAGCGGCTTGCCCGCCCAGGGCTTGCGGACCGTCGCGTGCGCCGACTTGAGGACGGACTTCCCGCCGTTGGTGACGTGCCCGGAGACGGTCACGATGCCGTTCGGGACGGCCACCGGCTTGTTCACCGACTCGATGGTCAGCGTCACCGGGTACTCGGCGCTGACCGTCGCGTCGGCGGCCGGGCGCGATCCGCCGGCCGCGGCCGCCGGGAAGCCGGGCAGCGTCCCGGCGAGCACCAGCGCGGCGCCGAGCGCGCCGGCCAACCGCCGGGCGGTTCGTTGCAGGACCCGTCCACGGCGTCGGTCCGCCTGCTGTCCCGGGTACCGTGCCGGCTCACTCACGCGGTCCGCCCTCGCTCACGGGTTCGCCCTCGCCGTTCTCGATCGCTGCTGCTGCTGGTGCCGTGCTGCTGCGGATGTTCCGCCGGCCGTGGGGGATGCCGTGAGGATCAGCCGTGAAGAACCTGTGGTCGTCCGCCGCGCGCGCGGCCATGACGGCGCACGGCACCGCGGCCCGCCGACGGTGCCCCGGACTCGTTCCACCGGCATGGTAACGATGTGGTGAGGGGAGCGGTGTTGCGGGCCGGGGAGTGAGCGGGTGGAAACGCGCGGGCGACGGGGCCGCCGGGCCACGTACCCTTGTGAGCCGTGTCCACTGCCAATGAGCCCACCGCCCACCTGACCGGCGCCCATCATTCCAGTTCCGCCGCCCAGGTCGTCCCCGGCCTGAGCGAGGCCCAGGCCCTGGGCCTCCAGGAACTGCTGCGGGTGTCCCCGGTCGCCGACGAGATCGCCCGCCGCTTCCAGGCGGCCGGTCACCGGCTCGCACTGGTCGGCGGCTCGGTCCGGGACGCCCTGCTGGGCCGGCTCGGCAACGACCTGGACTTCACCACCGACGCCCGCCCGGAGCAGGTGCTCAAGCTCGTGCGCGGGTGGGCCGACGCGGTCTGGGACGTCGGCATCGCCTTCGGCACGGTCGGCGCGCGCAAGGACACCCCGCAGGGCTCCTTCCTGATCGAGATCACCACCTACCGCTCCGAGGCGTACGACCGCACCTCCCGCAAGCCCGAGGTGACCTACGGCGACACCATCGAGGAGGACCTGGTCCGCCGCGACTTCTCGGTCAACGCGATGGCCGTCGACCTGCCCGGCCGCGGCTTCGTCGACCCGCACCACGGCCTGGAGGACCTGGAGGCCCGGGTGCTGCGCACCCCAGCCACCCCCGAGGAGTCCTTCTCCGACGACCCGCTGCGGATGATGCGGGCCGCCCGGTTCGCCGCCCAGCTGGACTTCGACCCGGCCCCCGAGGTGGTCGCGGCGATGAGCGCGATGGCCGACCGGATCGCCATCGTCTCCGCCGAGCGGGTCCAGGCCGAGCTGAACAAGCTGCTGCTGGCCGAGCACCCGGTCAAGGGCCTGCGGCTGCTGGTCGACACCGGGTTGGCCGGCCACGTGCTGCCCGAGCTGCCCGAGCTGCGCCTGGAGCGCGACGAGCACCACCGGCACAAGGACGTCTACGAGCACTCGCTGACCGTCCTGGAGCAGGCCGTCGGCCTGGAGCAGGACGGCCCGGACCTCACCCTGAGGCTGGCCGCGCTGCTGCACGACATCGGCAAGCCGCGCACCCGCCGCTTCGAGTCGGACGGCCGGGTCTCCTTCCACCACCACGAGGTGGTCGGCGCCAAGATGACCCGCAAGCGGATGCGCGAGCTGAAGTACTCGAAGGAACTCACCGAGGACGTCTCGCGCCTGGTCGAGCTGCACCTGCGGTTCCACGGCTACGGCGGCGGCGAGTGGACCGACTCGGCGGTGCGCCGCTACATCACTGACGCCGGCCCGCTGCTGGAGCGGCTGCACAAGCTGACCCGCTCGGACTGCACCACCCGGAACAGGAAGAAGGCGGCCGCGCTCTCCCGCACCTACGACGGGCTGGAGGAGCGGATCGGCGAGCTCAGGGCGCAGGAGGAGCTGGACGCCGTCCGCCCCGCGCTGGACGGCAACCAGATCATGGAGCTGCTCGACCTCAAGCCCGGCCCGATGGTCGGCAAGGCGTACAAGCACATGCTGGAGCTGCGGCTGGAGCACGGCCCGATGGAGCACGACGCGGCGGTGGCCGCGCTGCGCGCCTGGTGGGACGCCCAGCCGTAGGACGGGCGGTGGCGGGCGGGGGCGGTCCCGGGGGGAACCCGGGGCCGCCCCCGCGCCGTCCGCCGGGCTCAGAGCTTCTTCAGGCAGAGGACGAAGCTGAGCGCCTCGGTGCTGGAGGACCGGGTGAAGGTGCTCTCGGTGCCCTCGACGTTGTCGCAGGCCTTCTCGTTGTCGCTGGTCGCGTAGACCTTCTTGATCACCTTGTACTGCGCCCGGGTGTCGGTGCAGGGCAGCATGGTGATCCGCGGGCTGGCGTCGTGGGTGGCCGCGGTGCCGTTCTCGTTGCGCAGGCAGTCGCCGGCCTTGGCGAAGTCGATGTCGCTGGGCACCTTGGAGGTGGCGGACGGCGTCGGCAGGGTGATCGTCGGTGCCGGGGCCGGCGGCAGCGAGAAGCTCGGCGAGTGGGCCGGCGGGAAGGTCGGCGCGGGGATGGTCACCGTGGTGGGCGTGGGCAGCACCAGCGGCCGGTACGGGTCGTCGTCGTGCCGGGCGCCGAGGAACGCCCCGGCCGCGATCAGGACGATCGTCGAGCCGATCCCGAGCACCGGCAGCAGCAGCATGAAGATGTGCGGGCGCTTGGTGAGCGGCACGCCCGGGTCGAGCTGCGGTCCGTGGGTGCCGGGCGCCGGCGGCGGCAGGTCCTTGATCCGGTTGTGGGCGGCGAGGTTCCGCAGCAGGGTGACCACGGTGAAGATCCCGGAGAGGTAGCTCCACCAGCCCTGGACCAGGGTGCGGGCCGACATGTCGCGGACCACCGCGGTGCCGCAGGTGCGGCAGAACGGTCCCGGCTGCTTCAGGAACCGCATGATGACGATGATGCCCTGGTGGCCCCGGACGGTGGTGTCGACGGCCGGGAAACCGCCGCAGAACCGGCAGACCGGCCCGCCCTGGTAGGCGTAGCCGGCCGGCGCCGGGTAGCCCCCGGCCTGCGGCGGGTAGGCGTAGCCGCCGGGCGCGGCCTGGGCGGGCGTGCCGTACCCGGGCGGGGCGGCCGGCGGCGGGGCGGCCGGGTAGCCGTAGCCGGCCGGCGCGGGGGCGGCCGGCGGCTGCGGGGCCGGGGCGGCGGCGTACGGGTTGCCGGTGGCGTACGGGTTGGCGCCGTCGGCGGGCGGCGTCGAGCCGTACGGCAGCTGGGGTGGCGGAACGGACAAGGGGATCCCCCGGAAGGACGGTCGGGCGGGTCAGGACTTCTTGACCGGCGGGACGCCGGTGAGCGGGCCGAGGCAGAGCACGTACCGCTTCTTGTTCCAGCGGCGGCCGCTCTTGCCCGAGACGGTGCTGGTGGTGCCCGCGGTGGCGCGGCACCGGGTGGTGTCGGTGGTGGAGTCGTACTTCGCCAGCACCTTGTAGTTCGCCTTGCCGTCGGTGCACGTGACCACCGAGACGTCGCGCGAGCCACTGGCCTTGACGCAGTCGCCGGCCTTGGCGCCGCTGACGCTCGGACCGCTGACGAAGTAGCCGACGATCAGCGCGAGGGCGCCCAGGACCAGGCCGGCCGCCTTCAGCCGGGCCTTGCCGCGGCCCTTCGCGGCCGGGGCGCCGGGCGGGACCGGGGCGGCCGGCGGGTAGCCGTGCGGCGAGGGCTGGCCGTAGGGGGCCGGCGGGTAGGACTGCGCCGGGTACGGCGGGTGCGGGTACGGGGGCGCGGCCTGGGCGGCCGGGTGGCCGTAGCCGGGCGGAGGCGGCGGCGCGACGGTCCCCGGACCGGGTGCGCCGTAGGGCTGCGGGCCCGGCGCGGGGCCGTACGCCTGCGGCGGCCCATACGGAGACGGCGGTGTGCTCATCAGATTGTCCCCCGAGGCTGAACGCTGTCGCTGCGACAGATCTGACGTACCTTAGCGACTCGCGCCGACGCTCCCGGGGCGCAGGGGCCGCCGCCCGGTCCGGCGGGCGGCGTTCAGCGGGCCCGGTCGCCGGGGAGCGGACCGGTGCGGCGGGCGGCGCGCAGATAGAGCACAGCCGAGGCGGCGTACACCAGGGCCACGCCCAGGACGACCGCCACCGAGCGTCCGGAGAGCGGCAGCACCAGCGCGGTCACCAGGGCGGCGGCCACGAAGGCGACGTTGAAGAGCACGTCGTAGATGGCGAAGACCCGGCCCCGGTAGGCGTCCTCGACCGACTCCTGCACCACGGTGTCGGCGCAGATCTTGGTGCCCTGGGTGACCACGCCGAGCAGCAGCGCCGCGATCAGGCAGGGCACCGGGCGGAAGTCGAGGCCCAGCGCGGGCACGAAGATCACCGGCGCGGCCAGGCAGAGCGTCATCCAGCCGGCCAGCCCGAGCCGCCGGCTGCACCAGGGGCTGATCACCGCGGCGATGAAGAACCCGGCGGCGGAGAGGCCGACCGCCTGCCCCAGGGTGGCCAGTCCGGCCGCGCTGTCGGCGGGGTCGTTGAAGGTGTACCGGGCGAGCATCACCACGACCACGATCAGCACGCCGTAGCAGAACCGGGCCGCGGTCACGGCGGCCAGCGCGTGGGCCGCCGGACGGCGGTCGCGCACCAGGTGGACGACGGCGGCCTTCAGCTCGCGGGCGGCCTGGGCCAGCGCCTGGCCGAGGGCCGGCCGGTCCGGGTGGTGCTCGGGGCCGAGCAGGTCCCGGTCCATCCGCAGCGCCGCCAGCGCGGCGGAGAGGTAGAGGAAGGCGGCGAGCGAGACCAGGGCGGCGTCGGCCCGCGGCCCGGGGGCCATCGTCTGGTGCAGCAGGAAGCCGAGACCGCCGCCGCAGGCGGCCGCGACGGTGCCCAGGGTGGGGGAGAGGGCGTTGGCGGTGACCAGCTGCTCGCCGCGCACCACCCGGGGCAGGGCCGCCGAGAGGCCGGCCAGGATGAACCGGTTGAGCGCGGTGACCAGCAGCGCGGAGGCGAAGAAGAGCCAGGTCGGGGCCTGGACCAGGAGGAGTGCGCCGGTGACCAGGCCGAGGCCGAAGCGGGCCAGGTTGCCCAGGTAGAGCACCTGGCGGCGGCGCCAGCGGTCCAGCAGGACCCCGGCGAAGGGGCCGATCACCGAGAACGGCAGCAGCATCACGGCCAGCACCGAGGCGATGTCGGCGGGCGAGGACTGCTTCTCCGGGGAGAAGACGACGTAGGCGGCCAGCGAGACCTGGAAGACGCCGTCGGAGAGCTGGGACAGCACCCGGGCGGTCAGCAGCCGGCGGAAGTCGCGGCCGCGGAGCAGGTCGAGGAGCGTGGCGCGGTGCGCGGCACGGTGGGTACTGCCGTTCTCGGTGATCGCCACGTGCCCAGAGTGCCATGGAACGGGCCGGTGTTTCACGTGAAACATTCGACGGCGGAAGGTGAACGGGCCCACGGTCGACGACCGTGGGCCCGTCCGGTGCCGGAGCGGGACCGGGCTCAGTGCCCGGAGGTGCTCAGGTTCAGCGCTCGACCTCGCCGCGGATGAACTTCTCGACGTTCTCGCGGGCCTCGTCGTCGAAGTACTGGACCGGCGGGGACTTCATGAAGTACGAGGAGGCGGAGAGGATCGGGCCGCCGATGCCGCGGTCCTTGGCGATCTTCGCGGCGCGCACGGCGTCGATGATGACACCGGCGGAGTTCGGGGAGTCCCAGACCTCGAGCTTGTACTCCAGGTTCAGCGGGACGTCGCCGAACGCGCGACCCTCCAGGCGGACGTAGGCCCACTTGCGGTCGTCCAGCCAGGCCACGTAGTCCGAGGGGCCGATGTGGACGTTGTTGGAGCCCAGCTCGCGGTCGCGGATCTGCGAGGTGACGGCCTGGGTCTTGGAGATCTTCTTGGACTCCAGGCGCTCGCGCTCGAGCATGTTCTTGAAGTCCATGTTGCCGCCGACGTTCAGCTGCATGGTGCGCTCGAGGACGACACCGCGGTCCTCGAACAGCTTGGCCATCACGCGGTGCGTGATGGTGGCGCCGACCTGGGACTTGATGTCGTCACCGACGATCGGCACGCCGGCCTCGGTGAACTTGTCCGCCCACTCCTTGGTGCCGGCGATGAACACCGGGAGGGCGTTCACGAAGGCGACCTTGGCGTCGATGGCGCACTGGGCGTAGAACTTGGCGGCCTGCTCGGAACCGACCGGCAGGTAGCAGACCAGGACGTCGACCTGGGCGTCCTTCAGGGCCTGGACGACGTCGACCGGGGTCTCGTCCGACTCCTCGATGGTCTCCCGGTAGTACTTGCCCAGGCCGTCGAAGGTGTGGCCGCGCTGGACGGTGATGCCGGTCGGCGGCACGTCGCAGATCTTGATGGTGTTGTTCTCGGACGCCGTGATGGCGTGCGCGAGGTCCTGGCCGACCTTCTTGGCGTCGACGTCGAAGGCGGCGACGAACTCCACGTCACGGACGTGGTAGTCACCGAACTGGACGTGCATCAGCCCGGGGACCTTGCCGGCCGGGTCGGCGTCCTTGTAGTACTCGACACCCTGCACCAGCGACGTGGCGCAGTTGCCCACACCCACGATGGCTACGCGAACCGAACCCATTCCGGTTGCTCCCTGTGATCTCATGAGCGCCGCCGAGGGTCGGCGGGGCTCGTCCTGCTTCTTCGATGACTGCTTGACGGGCGCGTGCGCGCCCACTCCTGCCGCGCGGCACAGGGCTGACGCGGTGTCAGCGCTCCTGGTCGGAGCGCCCCGGGCGGTCGTACGGTGGCCCGGGCGGGTCCGCGGACCCGTCCTCCTCGCCTCGGCCGTCCGAAGTCTTGGGTACTGCGGATCCGGTCGCGCCGGCCGACGATCCGGTCCGGCCGGTGCGGTTGGCCCGCTCGGTCTCGATCAGCTCGTTGAGCCAGCGGACCTCGCGCTCCACCGACTCCAGTCCGTGCCGCTGCAGCTCGACGGTGTAGTCGTCGAACCGCTCGCGGGCACGGGCGAGCGAGTTGCGCATCCGCTCCAGGCGCTCCTCCAGCCGGCTGCGGCGGCCCTCCAGCACGCGCATCCGCACGGCCCGGTCGGTCTGGCCGAAGAAGGCGAAGTGCACGCCGAAGTGCTCGTCCTCCCAGGCGTCCGGGCCGGAGTCGGCGAGCAGTTCCTCGAACCGCTGCTTGCCCTCGGCGGAGAGCCGGTAGACGATCTTGGACCGCTTGCCGTTGAGCGCGGTGGCCGGGACGTACTCGACGTCCGGGTTGTCCTCGACCAGGAAACCCTGCGCCACCAGGCTCTTCAGGCAGGGGTAGAGCGTCCCGTAGGAGAACGCGCGGAACGAACCGAGCAGGACGTTGAGCCGCTTGCGCAGCTCGTACCCGTGCATCGGGGCGTCATGGAGCAGCCCGAGAACGGCGAACTCCAGCACTCCTGAGCGCCTGCCCACTGCCGTCGTCCTCCCTTCCCCGGCCGGTCCGCGACCCGCCTCCTTCGGCGGTATGTCGCTCCGATGTATCGGCTCGATATATCGAGAACAGTAAACCTGGGTCTCCGAACGGGCAAGGGGGGCGCGCGTGAATGTGATCACAAGCCGACGCGCGGGCAGGGTTGGCAACGGGCGTGTAATGATCTGCCGCCGTTTTGTGGCTATTGGCGATTGATGCCCGATTAGGTCGGTTTCCGAGCTGCGTACGCTGTCGCGTGTGCACGAGGACCACCTCCGGGGTTAGGTCGGTTGCGGGCATCGGACGTGGACCCTGCCTTCAGGCTCGACCGGCCTGGCGAGGAGTAGCTGGAACATGAGCGAACGACGACGCAGGTCGCCAGGCGGCGACGGTCGTCCCCCGGGCGGAGACAGCGGGCGCGAGGCGGGCGCCGAGCCCGACGAGATCGGCTCGGAGGGCCTCGGCCGGCGCCGCCCGCAGGGCGGGCGGGACACCGCCCAGCAGCCCCGGATGACCCGCGCCGAGATGCGCAAGGCGGCCCAGAAGGGCGGTCGGCGCGGTGCGGCGGCCACCGGCGGCGCGGCGGCGGCCGGCCCGGTCGGCTCGGCCGGCTCCGGCCCCGGCAAGAAGCGGTTCATCGACTACCCGCGCTTCGGCAAGCAGGGCTTCCGCCGCTGGCTGCCGTCCTGGCGGCAGTGGCTGAGCGCGGTGCTGCTCTTCGTCGCGGCCTGCGTGGGCTCGGTCTTCTACGTCTACCAGACGACCGAGATCCCCAAGCTGAACGCCCTGGTCAACGACCAGAACAACATCTACTTCTGGGCCGACGGCACCGAGATGGCCCGCAAGGGCGAGACCAACCGGCAGATCGTCGAGCTCGCGGACATCTCGCCCAACCTGCAGAACGCGGTCATCGCGGCGGAGAACGCGACCTTCCGCACCGACAGCGGCATCGACCCCAAGGGCATGATGCGCGCCGTCATCAACATGGCCAAGGGCGGCGAGACCCAGGGCGCCTCGACGATCACCCAGCAGTACGTGAAGAACGCCTACCTGACGCAGGAGCAGACGCTCTCGCGCAAGGTGAAGGAGTTCTTCATCACCCTGAAGGTCAATCAGGAGTTCGAGAAGCCCGAGATCCTCAAGGGCTACCTGAACACCAGCTGGTTCGGCCGCGGCGCGACCGGCGCCCAGGCCGCCGCCCAGGCGTACTACGGCGTCAACGCCAAGGATCTCGACCTGTGCCAGAGCGCCATGCTGGCCGGCCTGCTCAAGGGCGCGTCGTACTACGACCCGACGATCAAGGACAACCAGGCCCGCGCCGAGGAGCGCTGGACCTGGATCCTCAACCGGATGGTGGAGACCAAGAACACCACCCCCGAGGAGCGGGCGAAGTGCACCGCCTTCCCCCAGCCGATCAAGCAGGTCCCGCCGGCCAACATGAACGGCCAGATCAGCTACCTGGTCGAGACCGCCAACAAGTTCGTCATGGCCAAGGATTCGTCGATCGACCAGCGGGCGATCGACAAGGGCGGCTTCAAGATCTACACGACCTTCCAGAAGGACAAGGTCGACGCCCTGAAGAAGGCCGTCGACGAGGTCAAGGCCGAGACCCTGAACCCGCAGAAGCGTCCGGACAACGACAACTTCGTCCAGTTCGGCGCGGCCAGCGTGGTCCCCAACGACGGGGCGATCGTCGCCATCTACGGCGGTGACGGCGTGGAGAACGGCCACCACGACAACAACGCCGACGCCCAGGGCGTCCAGGTCGGCTCGACCTTCAAGCCCTTCGTGCTGGCCACCGCCATGCAGACCGGCGTGCTGACCGCGACCGACGACAAGGGCAAGCCGAAGCGGATCAACGCCGACAGCCGCTACCTCTCCGACGACATGTCGGAGATCCGCAAGCCGGACGGCTCGCTGGTGATGGGGGACGAGGGCAAGCCCTACCGCCAGAAGAACGAGGAGAAGGGCAAGCGCGGCTACGTCTCGCTGCGGATGGCCATGCAGTACTCCTACAACGTCCCCTTCGTGCAGCTGAACCAGGACGTCGGCGGCGAGAACGTGATGCAGATCGCCGAGGCGATGGGCATCCGCAAGGAGAACCTGGAGAAGGAGGTGAAGACCGCCACCTTCCCGCTCGGCGTCTCCACCATCAGCCCGATCCGGATGGCCGACGCCTACGCGACCTTCGCCGCCAGCGGCAAGCAGGCCGACCCGTACTCGGTCACCAAGGTGCTGATGGACGGCAAGGAGCGGCCCGGCTTCGGCAAGCACGAGACCAAGCAGGCGCTGGAGCCGGCCGTCGCCGACAACATCACCGACGTGCTGGTGAACGTGGCGAAGAACGGTACCGGTAAGAAGACCAACACCCTGGGCCGCCCGGTGGCCGGCAAGACCGGTACCACCGACGAGGGCAAGTCGGCCTGGTGGGTGGGCTACACCCCGCAGCTGACCACCAGCGTCGCGATGTGGCGCGAGGACGCCGCCCACCCCGGGCGGCTCTCGCTCAACGGCACCGGCGGCAAGGACTCGGTGCACGGTGGAGACGTCCCGGCGGACGTCTTCACCCGGTACATGAAGGCCGCGCTGGCCAACGAGAAGAAGCTGGACTTCCCGACCCCGCAGCCGGTCGGCTCGCAGGTCGACTCCTCGGGCGCGCCCAGCACGGCGAGCGCCACGCCGACGCCGACCTCGACCGAGACCGGGCCCACCGCCCCGGCCGACCCGAACGCCGGCCAGCCGACCCAGCCGCCGGCCACCCAGGGACCGGCCTGCGTCCCCGGCGTCGACTGCCCGGGCACCGTGCCCACCGCGCCGGCGCCGACCAAGACCAACCCGAACCCCGGCGGCGGCAGCAACGGCGGCGGTACCGGCGGTACCGGCGGAGGTGGCACCGGAGGCGGCACGGGCGGTGGCGGCACCGGCGGCACCAGCCCCTCGCCGACCTGCCTGCTCGGCCCGATCGGCTGCACCACGCCCACGCCGCCGGCGACCACCGATCCGGGTGGCGGCGCCGGCGGGGCGGGCGGCACCGGAGGCACCAAGACGCCCAAGCCCAGCGGGTCGGCCACGGCCACCTCGGGCGGCGGCAACGCGGCGGCCCCGTAGACGGCCCCGCAGGACGGTGACTCGACAAACGGCGGTGGGGGGGGGGGGGGGGCGGCCCCCCCCCCGGGGGCGGGGGGGGGGGGGGGGGGGGGGGGGGGCCCCCCGCCCCCGGGGGGGGGCGCCCCCCCCCCCCCCCCCACCGCCGTTTCGCCGTATTCGGAGCGGTTCGTGCCGGTACCGCGCCGCCCGGCGGCGCAGGCCGTCGCCGCCCGCCCGCGGAAAAGGGCCAGGGGCCTCCTCGTACGGGCGGCCGGGGTGCGGCAGGATGTCCGCCATGACGTCCAGCGTTCGTGACGAAGAGGCCTCTCCCGCACCGCCGGCCGGTCCGCAGGCCAACACCGTGGTGGTGCCCGCGGACGAGGATCCGGTCGCGGCGGCCGGCAGCGAGGTGATCGGCGGCCCGCCCGGACGGCGCGCGCTGCTCGGCGTCTCCTGGTGGATCCCGGCGCGCTTCCTGGCGCTGGTGGTGATCGTGGTCTCGGTGCTGGGCATGGCGCAGAAGCTGCCCTGCTACGACGCCGCCTGGTTCCAGCCCGGCTCGCCGCAGTACGTGCACGCCTGCTACAGCGACATCCCGCACCTGTTCTCCGGACGCGGCTTCGCGGCCGGCCTGCACCCGTACGTGGACCGGATCCCGGGCACCACCGGTGACCTCCAGTTCCTCGAGTACCCGGTGCTGACCGGTCTGTTCATGCAGATCGCGGCCTGGCTGACGCCCGGCGGCGGCGCCCTGCAGGACCAGGAGCGGTGGTTCTGGACGATCAACGCCGGCCTGCTGATGGCCTGCGCGGTGGTCGCCGTGGTCGCGCTCTCCCGCACCCACCGGCGCCGCCCCTGGGACGCGCTGATGTTCGCCCTGGCGCCGGTCCTGCTGCTCAACGCCACCGTCAACTGGGACCTGCTGGCCGTCGCGCTGGCCGCCGTCGCGCTGGCCTGGTGGTCCGGCTCGCGGCCGGTCTGGGCCGGCGTGTTCATCGGCCTGGCCACCGCGGCCAAGCTCTACCCGGTGCTGCTGCTCGGCCCGCTGGTGGTGCTCTGCTGGCGGGCCGGCCGCACCCGCGACCTGCGGGCCCTGCTCGGCGGCGCCGTCGGGACCTGGCTGCTGGTCAACCTGCCGATCATGATGGCCAACTGGCAGGGCTGGTCGACCTTCTACGTCTTCAGCAAGCACCGCACCGAGGACTACGGCTCGCTGTGGCTGGTCCTCATGCAGAACCGGGGCGTCGGGCTGGCCAACCTCGACACCTTCATCGCCATCCTGATGGTGCTGAGCTGTGCGGGGATAGCGTGGCTCGGCCTCGCGGCGCCGCGCCGGCCGCGGGTGGTCCAGCTGGCCTTCCTGGTGGTGGCCGCGTTCGTGGTGTTCAACAAGGTGTACTCGCCGCAGTACGTGCTCTGGCTGCTGCCGCTCGCGGTGCTGGCCCGGCCGCGCTGGCGGGACTTCCTGATCTGGCAGGCCTGCGAGGTGCTCTACACCCTGGGCATCTGGTCCCACCTGGGCTTCGTCACCGGGGCCAAGCAGCACGGCATCGGCGAGTCCTGGTACCACTTCGCGATCGTGCTGCACCTGCTCGGCACGCTGTACCTGGTCGGCATGGTGATCCGGGACATCCTGCTGCCGGACCGCGACCCGGTGCGCTGGGACGGCAGTGACGACCCGTCCGGCGGGGTGCTCGACGGCGCCCCGGACGTCTTCGTGCTCGGCACCGCCCGCCGGCTGCGCGAGGAGGAGAGCTACGCCGGGTACGCGCCGGCCGGCCCCGAGGGGTGGCTCGATGAGCCGCCCGCCGCGGAACCGGCCGCCAAGGACTGACCGGCGGGGGTCAGCGGTCCACCACGCGGTCGAAGTGCGTGGTGGTGTGCCGCACCTGCAGGCCGAGCTCGTCGCCGACCGCCGGCGGCTTGGCCTCCCCGTCCAGGAAGAGCAGCGAGACCTGCATGTGCGGCGGCTCGGCGAACCAGAGCTGCTTGCCGGCCCAGTGGTACGGCGACTTCGTCTTGTTGACCGTCGCCAGACCGGCCCGGGCGATGCCCTTGGCACGCGAGGACATGCCCTGCACGTACTTGGGCGCCTCCAGGCCGATGCCGTGCGCGGTGCCGCCGGCCACCACCACCAGGTGGCCGTCGGACGGCGCCGGGTGCTGGCGGTAGCCGTAGCGGTCGCCCTTCTGCACCGGGGTGACGTCCAGCACCGTCGCCCGGACCTCCAGCGCACCGTGGTCGCCCAGCCAGAGCCGGGTGCCGATCCGGGCCCGGAAGACGGTGTCCGGGAAGCGCTCGGCCAGCTGCTCCATGCCCGCCGCGCCGAGGTGGCTGACGAACACGGTGTGCACCGGGATGCCGGCCGCCCGGGCGGTCTCCACCCAGTACGCGACCTCCTCGACCGGGCTGGAGCCGTCCGGCCGGTCCATCGGCAGGTGCAGCGCGAGGCCCTCGAAGTGGACGCCGTCCAGCTCGGCGGCGACCGTGGTGAGGTCGGCCGCCGAGACGCCGTGCCGGCGCATGGTGGTCATGCACTCCACCACCACCCGGGCGCCGTGCAGCGCCCGCAGGCCGTCCACGCTCGCCACGGTCCGGATCACCCGGGCGTGCGGCAGCGGCAGCGCCTCCTCGCCCACCCGGTAGGGGGTGAGCACCAGCAGCTCGCCGCCGTACCAGTCGGCTGCGTCGGCCGCCTCGTACGCGGTGCCGACCGCCAGCACGCCGGTGCCGAGGAGGGTCGCCTCCTCGGCCAGGCGGTGGTTGCCCAATCCGTAGCCGTTGCCCTTCGCCACCGGCACCAGGCCGGGGAACTCGGCCAGCACGGAGCGCTGGTGGGTGCGCCAGCGTTCGGTGTCGAGATAGAGCGACAGCGTCATCGGGTCATCTCCCAGAGGGTGTTGGGCACGGCTGCTCGGTGGCTCGGCGAGGGCTGCTCAGCGGCGCGACATGTAGAGGTCGAGGGCCTTGTGCAGCAGCTTGTTGAGCGGGAAGTCCCACTCGCCGAGGTACTCGGCGGCCTGGCCGCCGGTGCCGACCTTGAACTGGATCAGGCCGAACAGGTGGTCGTTCTCGTCCAGGGTGTCGGAGATGCCGCGCAGGTCGTACACCCCGCCGCCCAGGGCGTAGGAGTCGCGCATCATCCGCCACTGGATCGCGTTCGACGGCTTGACCTCGCGCTTGTGGTTGGCCGAGGCGCCGTAGGAGTACCAGACGTGCTCGCCGACGACCAGCATCGTGGTCGCGGCCAGCGGCTCGCCCTCGTGGTAGGCGATGTACAGCCGCATGCGGTTCGGGTCCTCGGCGGTGAGGGCCTTCCACATGCGCTGGAAGTAGGCCAGCGGGCGCGGGGTGAACTTGTCGCGCTCGGCGGTCACCAGGTAGAGCTGGTGGAAGACCGGCAGCTCGTCGTAGCCGCCCTGGACCACCTCGACGCCGCTCTTCTCGGCCTTCTTGATGTTGCGGCGCCAGAGCTGGTTGAAGCCCTTCTGGATGTCGTCCAGCGAGCGGTTGGCCAGCGGCACCTGGAAGACGTAGCGCGGCTGGACGTCGCCGAAGCCGGCGCCGCCGTCCTCGCCCTGCAGCCAGCCGGCCTTGCGCAGCCGGTCGGCGACCTCGAAGGCGCGCGGCTCGTACCAGTCGGCCTCGATGTCGCGCAGGCGCTTGGCCTGCTTGGCGGCGATGGCCTCCTTGATGGTCGGGGCGTTCCAGCGGCGGATGACCACCGGCGGGCCCATCTTCACCGAGAAGGCGCCCTGGGACTTCAGGTGCGCCAGCATCGGCTGCAGCCAGCGGTCGAGGTCGCGGTCGAACCAGTCGATCACCGGGCCCTCGGGCAGGTAGGCCAGGTAGCGCTTGAGCTTGGGCAGCTGCCGGTAGAGCACCAGGCCGGCGCCGACGAGCTGGTTGGCCTCGTCGAACCAGCCGATGGACTCGGAGCGCCACTCGGCCTTCACGTCGCCCCAGGACGGCACCTGCATGTGGCTCGCCGAGGCGCGGCTCCTGATGAAGGCGAGGTGCTCCTCGCGGGTGATCGTCCTCAGGCGCAGGCTCATGCTCGGTGCTCCTCGTCGGTCGGGCTGCGGTGGGCCCCGTCTTCTCGGGGTGACCCTATCGTCCGGGGTCCCGTCGACCGCGGGCACGGCGGCGCCCCCGCCGCGTACCCGTCCGTCTGAAGACAAGTACGCCACGGGGGCGCCGGGGGTTCCTCGGGGTGGTGGGGCTAACCCCACAGACCGCCGCGTGCGATGCCGAGGTAGAAGCCGATCGCCGAGGCGCCGAGCGTGATCATCAGGACGAAGCGCTCGGCCGTGGTGACGGAGATGTACATCCCCAGCAGGCCGGTGACGATCCCGAACAGGCCGGTCCACGAGGTCAGCAGATGCAGGTTGTGGAAGAACGACGTGATGAAGGAGATCGCGCCCAGCACGGCGGTGACGCCGACCAGGGTGTTCTCCCGCGGGTGCGGGTGTCCGTCGGTGTTCAGGGTGAGGGCGGGCATGCGGTGGACGGTCTGGGCCATGAGTCCCACCTCCTGGCGTGGAGACGAACGGGCGGGGAACCCGTTCCGTCCAGATTGCGGCGGTTGGGCGGGTCTCACAACCCCTATGCGTTTTGTTCGTCCGTCCGGGTGCGGGTAGGGTGTGTCGTCTGCACTGGTGTAGTTGTGCCCTCCTCTGCCCTCTTCCGGGTGAACGGGGACGGGCTGTCCGACCCGGCCGCTACGGTGGCCGGTGTCGTCACTGCTCCGGTGCCGACGCTGCACAACCCTCCTGCCACGGAGAGACCGTGGCCGCTGAGTCCAAAGGAGGTGGGTTACTCATGCGTCACTACGAGGTGATGGTGATCCTCGACCCCTCGGTCGAGGAGCGCGCCGTTTCCCCCCTGATCGAGAGCTTCATGGCTGTCGTCCGCAACGCGGGTGGCAAGGTCGAGAAGATCGACACCTGGGGTCGCCGCCGTCTGGCCTACGAGATCAACAAGCAGTCCGAGGGCATCTACTCGGTCATCGACCTGCAGGCCACGCCTGAGGTCGTCAAGGAGCTCGACCGCCAGCTCGGCCTGAGCGAGTCGGTTCTGCGGACCAAGGTCCTGCGCCCGGACACCCACTGAGCCACCTCTGAGGCCTTCGGGTCTCGGGTAGCTCGCGACCGCTGTTTCACGTGAAACAGCGGTGAACGGACATCTTCCCGAGAGGTCATCACCACCATGGCAGGCGAGACCGTCATCACCCTCGTCGGCAATCTCGTCGACGACCCCGAGCTGCGCTTCACCCCGTCGGGTGCGGCGGTCGCGAAGTTCCGCATCGCGTCCACTCCCCGCACCTTCGACCGTCAGACGAACGAGTGGAAGGACGGCGAGAGCCTCTTCCTCACGTGCAACGTCTGGCGGCAGCCGGCGGAGAACGTGGCCGAGTCGCTCCAGCGCGGCATGCGCGTCATCGTGCAGGGCCGGCTGCGCCAGCGGTCTTACGAGACCAAGGAAGGCGAGAAGCGGACGGTCTTCGAGGTCGAGGTCGACGAGGTCGGCCCGAGCCTGCGTTCGGCGACCGCGAAGGTCACCCGGGCCAACCGGTCCGGCGGCCCCCAGGGCGGCGGCTTCGGCGGCGGCCCGCAGGGCGGCGGCCAGGGCGGTGGCTGGGGCGGCGGCGGCGGTGGCGGCCAGCAGGGCGGCAGCTGGGGTGGCAACTCCGGCGGCGGCCAGTCCGGCCCCTCCGACGACCCGTGGGCGTCCAGCGCTCCCTCTGGTGGCAACCAGGGTGGCGGCGGCTGGGGTGCCCCGTCCGGTGGCGGCTTCTCGGAAGAGCCCCCGTTCTAAGAGCTGACAGATTTCGTGCGGCCCGGTCGCGGGTGTCGCGAGACACCCGCCCGGCCGTGAACCCCAATGGAGCACACAATGGCGAAGCCGCCTGCTCGCAAGCCGAAGAAGAAGGTTTGCGTCTTCTGCAAGGACAAGGTCAACTACGTTGACTACAAGGACACGAACCTGCTGCGGAAGTTCATCTCCGACCGCGGCAAGATCCGTGCCCGCCGGGTCACCGGCAACTGCACCCAGCACCAGCGCGACGTCGCCACGGCCGTGAAGAACAGCCGTGAGATGGCGCTGCTGCCCTACACCAGCACCGCGCGCTAAGAGAGGGTGACCGAACAATGAAGATCATCCTCACCCACGAGGTGCCGGGCCTGGGCTCGGCCGGCGAGGTCGTCGAGGTCAAGGACGGCTACGCCCGCAACTACCTGGTTCCGCGTGGCTACGCCATCCGCTGGACCAAGGGCGGCCAGAAGGACGTCGACGCCATCCGTCGCGCCCGCAAGATCCACGAGATCCAGACCCTCGAGGCCGCGAACGAGGTCAAGGGCAAGCTGGAGGGCGTCCAGGTCAAGCTGGCCGTCCGCTCGGGCGAGGCCGGCCGTCTGTTCGGCTCGGTGACCCAGGCCGACGTCGTCGAGGCCATCAAGGCCGCCGGCGGCCCGTCGGTCGACAAGCGCGCCGTCGCGATCGCCTCGCCGATCAAGACCGTGGGCACCCACAAGGTCTCGGTCAAGCTGCACTCGGACGTCCAGGCCAACCTGGACATCGCCGTCGTCGCCGCCTGAGCCACGACCACGCACCGGTAGCGTCAGCTCCGTAGCAGTGGCCCGAGGGCCGGTCCCCCTTCCCGGGAGGCCGGCCCTCGGTCGTCCGCCGGGCGGCGCCGGTCAGCTCCGCACGGCGCCGGTGACCAGCCACCGGCCGCCGCGGGCCCGCCAGGCCAGGAAGCCGCCGCGGACCAGCATGAAGAGGTTCATCGCCCACCAGAGCCCGGCGAGCCCGGTGCCGCTGGACGGAACGGCGAGCGCGGCGGGCGCGAAGACCGCCAGCGTGCCGAGCATCGCCCAGGCCAGGAACGGGCCGTCCCCGGCGCCCATCAGCACGCCGTCCAGCACGTAGACCAGGCCGGAGACCGGCTGGCAGAGCGCGAGCAGCAGCAGGACGGTGTTCAGCTGGTGCTGCACCGCCGGGTCAGGGGTGAACAGCGGGACGTACAGCGGCCGGGCGACCACCACCAGCAGGCCCAGCAGCACGCCGGAGCCGATGCCCCACTCGATCATCCGCCGGGTGGCGGCCCGGGTGCCCGGCACGTCCCCGGCGCCCAGGTAGCGGCCGATGATGGCCTGGCCGGCGATCGCGATGGCGTCCAGCGCGAAGGCGATGAACAGGAAGACCGTCATGGCGATCTGGTGCGCGGCGATCTCGTCGTCGCCGAGCCCGGCGGCCACCGCGGTGGCGATCATCAGGACGGCACGCAGGCTCAGGGTGCGGACCACCAGCGGCCCGCCGGCCCTGGCGCTCGCCCGTATCCCGGCCGCGTCCGGCCGCAGCGAGGCCTGCTCCCGGCGGGCGCCGCGGACCACCACGAACACGTAGACGGCGGCCATGCCGGTCTGGGCGATCACCGTGCCCCAGGCCGAACCGGCCACCCCGAGCCCGGCGCCGTACACCAGTCCGGCGTTCAGCCCGAGGTTGGCGGCGAACCCGGCGACGGCCACGTAGAGCGGCGTCCGGGTGTCCTGGAGGCCGCGCAGCACCCCGGTGGCGGCCATCACCATGAGGATCGCCGGGATGCCGAGCGCGCTGATCCGCAGGTACGTCACGGCGTACGGGGCGGCCGTCGGGGAGGCACCGAGCACGTCGGCGACCTGGGGGGCGAGCAGCAGGGTCAGCGCGACGACTCCGGCGGAGAGCGCCAGGGCCAGCCAGATGCCGTCGATGCCCTGCTGGATCGCGGCCCGGCGGTCCCCGGCGCCGATCCGGCGGGCGACCGCGGCGGTGGTGGCGTAGGCGAGGAAGACGAAGACCCCGGTGGCGGTGGTGAGGGCGGCCGAGGCCACGCCGACGCCGGCCAGCTGGGCGGTGCCGAGGTGGCCCACGATCGCCGAGTCGGCCATCAGGAAGAGCGGCTCGGCGACCAGGGCGCCGAAGGCGGGGACGGCGAGGGCGAGGATCTCGCGGTCGTGCCGACGGCGGTCGGTGGTGAGGGTCATGGGCTCCAGGCTACTCATCCACAGGTAAGTGACGCCAGGGCCAGGTGCCGCTTACTCGTACGAGCGAGCGACTGCGCCGTCCGGGTGTGTGTCCACCGCCACCCGGCTCCGTGTGAAGAATTTCTCATGCACAGGCCCGGGACGGGGGAAGCGCAGGTCAGCGGGTTGACGGTGGATCGATGGTCTGGTTATCCACAGGGCTTTCCACAGGGGCGTCCACAGGTTTGCGGCACTTCTCCACAGTCGTGGGCCACTCGTCCACACCCCCTGTGGATAACCGCCTTGGCTGAAGGCCGTCCGGCGCCTTAGCGTGGGCCCTCCGGCCGACACTCCCATCCGCCTCGGCGTCCGATTTGTCGGTGCGGTGGCGTAGAAAATGCGGTGGCGCGGAGTCGGGTTCCGCACCATCCCGGCCACCGGCAAGGCCCGCTCCAACTCGCACCACTCGCTGATCGGGGAACACGCGTGACCGGCCCCCAGTACGACGACCACGACGCTCCGCCGCCGGAGGACGACTGGCAGGGCGCCGACGACCCCTTCCCGGTCGGCTCCTTCGCCGACGCGCCGTTCCCGGACGGCCCGGGCGACCGGCTGCCGGTCTCCCGCGGCCGCGGCGGCCAGGGCCAGGGCCAGGGCCAGGGCCAAGGCCAGGGCCAGGGCGGCGGCTTCCAGAAGGGCGGCAAGGGCGGCTCCGGCGGCTTCCAGCGGGACGGCGGCAAGCGCCGCCAGGGCGGCGAGGAGGAGCGCGGCGAGGGCGGCCTGGACGGCTTCGAGCGCGTCCCCCCGCAGGACCTCGCGGCCGAGCAGTCCGTCCTCGGCGGCATGCTGCTCTCCAAGGACGCCATCGCCGACGTGGTCGAGGTGCTCAAGCCGGCCGACTACTACCGGCCCGCGCACGAGCTGATCCACGGCGCGATCCTCGACCTGTACGCGCGCGGCGAGCCGGCCGACCCGATCACCGTGGCCGGCGAGCTGACCAAGCGCGGCGAGCTCCAGCGGGTCGGCGGCCCCGGCTACCTGCACACCCTGGTCAACTCCGTCCCGACCGCCGCCAACGCCGAGTACTACGCGCAGATCGTGCACGAGCGCGCGGTGCTGCGCCGGCTGGTCGAGGCCGGCACCCGGATCGCCGGCATGGGCTACGCCGCCGAGGGCGACGTCGACGAGATCGTCAACGCGGCCCAGGCCGAGATCTACGCCGTCACCGAGCAGCGCACCAACGAGGACTACGCGCCGCTCGCCGACATCATGGAGGGCGCCCTCGACGAGATCGAGTCGATCGGCTCCCGCAACGGCCAGATGTCCGGCGTGCCGACCGGCTTCGCCGACTTCGACGCGCTCACCAACGGGCTCCACCCCGGCCAGATGATCGTCATCGCGGCCCGTCCCGCGATGGGCAAGTCGACCCTGGCGCTGGACTTCGCCCGGGCCTGCTCGATCCAGAACAAGCTGCCGAGCGTGATCTTCTCGCTCGAAATGGGCCGCAACGAGATCGCCATGCGCCTGCTCTCCGCCGAGGCCCGGGTGGCGCTGCACCACATGCGCTCCGGCTCCATGACGGACGACGACTGGACCCGGGTCGCCCGCCGGATGCCGGACGTCAGCGAGGCCCCGCTGTTCATCGACGACTCGCCGAACCTGTCGATGATGGAGATCCGGGCCAAGTGCCGCCGGCTCAAGCAGCGCAACGACATCAAGCTCGTCGTCATCGACTACCTCCAGCTGATGCAGTCCGGCGGCTCCCGCCGGGCCGAGAACCGCCAGCAGGAGGTCTCCGACATGTCGCGAAACCTGAAGCTGCTGGCCAAGGAGCTGGAGGTGCCGGTGATCGCGCTCTCCCAGCTGAACCGTGGTCCCGAACAGCGCACCGACAAGCGGCCGATGGTCTCCGACCTGCGCGAGTCCGGCTCGATCGAGCAGGACGCCGACATGGTCATCCTGCTGCACCGCGAGGACGCCTACGAGAAGGAGTCCCCGCGCGCGGGCGAGGCCGACCTCATCGTCGCCAAGCACCGTAACGGCCCCACGGCCACCATCACCGTGGCCTTCCAGGGCCACTACTCCCGCTTCGTCGACATGACCCGCGACTAAGGCGCCCCAGGACCCGCCCGGGGCTGGCCCGGCGCCGCGGCCGTCAGAGCGTGACGGTCGCGCGGAAGACGGTGGCGCAGGAGGCGTCCAGGCGGGTCGCGGTCCCGGTGGCGGGCAGGAAGGCGGACTCGCCGCGGGCCAGCTCCAGCACGGCGCCGTCGGCGGCGGTCAGCCGGACGGCGCCGGCGGTGCAGAGCAGGATCTGCGGGGCGTCGCCGTCCACCGTCCGCTCCCGGCCGTCCAGGACGAACCGGGAGAGCCGGAACTCGTCGATCGGCACCGGGTACAACTCCTCGCCGGGCGTCCCGTCGACCGCGACCGGGCGCAGCGGCTCGGGGGAGCAGGAGGCGAACTCGACCACCCGGAGCAGCTCCGGGACGTCGATGTGCTTGGGGGTGAGCCCGGCCCGCAGCACGTTGTCCGAGTTGGCCTGGAGCTCGACGCACACGCCGTGCAGGTACGCGTGCGGGACGCCGGCGCCCAGGTAGAGCGCCTCGCCGTCGCGCAGCCGGACGTGGTTGAGCAGCAGCCCGGCGATCAGGCCGACGTCCCCCGGGAAGTCCCGGGCGATCCGGGTGTAGGGCGCGTACGGGCCGGCCGGGTCCTCGGCGGCGGCCTTGTCGAGCGCCTCGGCGGTGTCCCGGACCGCCTCCGCCGCCTCGGGCCCGGACAGGGTGAGGACGGCGGCCAGCGCGCGGCTGAGCGCCTCGGACTCCTCCCCGGCGCCCAGCAGGGCGATCACC
Organism: Kitasatospora sp. NPDC056184; assembly: GCF_042268405.1. Classification (NCBI taxonomy): domain Bacteria; kingdom Bacillati; phylum Actinomycetota; class Actinomycetes; order Kitasatosporales; family Streptomycetaceae; genus Kitasatospora; species Kitasatospora sp. NPDC056184. The sequence continues at coordinate 26,186 of NZ_JBHJUI010000008.1, forward strand.
GGCTCCAGCGCGGGCACCCCGAGACCGGCCAGCAGCGCGGCCGCCCCGGCGGGCCGGCGGAAGCCGCAGAGGCCGTCGAAGTCTCCGAGCGCGCAGATCAGTTCGGGCTTGTGGTTGGCGTCCCGGTAGTTCCGGTGCGGGGCGTCCGACGGGATCCCCAGGGCGTTCTCGGCGGCGAACCCGGCGCGGGCCTGGTCGAGCGAGGGGTGGGCCTGGATGGAGATCGGGATGCCCGGGGCGAGCACCTTGAGCAGGAACGGCAGGGCGGGGCCGAACCGGGCCACCGAGGCGGCGCCCAGCTCGCCCTCCGGGTCGGCGGCGATCAACTCGTCCAGCCGGCGCTGCCCGTCGCCCCGGTCCGCCCGGGACGGGTCCCCGGGGTGGGCCCCCATCCACAGCTCGGCCTGCGGTTCGCCGGTCGGCTCCTGCCCGAGCAACTCGGGGAGCGCGGTGACCGAACCCCAGGCGTACGGGCGGACGGTGTTGACGAGCTTGTCCATGGGCGCGGTCCTGCTCCTTGCTGCAGTGGCTGGCGGGCCTCGCCGCCGTCGGGCGGCTGCGGGCGGGGGCGGACGGGTCGGGCATCCGGGCAAAGGCCGGGCATCGACCCTAGCCGACCTGCACCCCCGCCGGGGAAACGGCGGGCACCGGTCGGGAGTGCCCCGGGCGGAGAGTCGGCCCCAGGACGCGGTAGTAGGATGCCAGGACCCAGTGTTTTCCACGGTGTCGTCCGGGTCGGCGGGGTGCCGGCCGGGACTGTGTCTTCCGATGAGTGCGGGCAATGGTGACCGGCACGTCCCGCCACCGGCCGAGAGGTTAGTACGTGACCGTCAACCAGCAGGGTTTTGCCGATCTGGGCCGGGTGCTGGTGATCATCCCCACCTACAACGAGGCGGAGAACGTCGAGCTCATCGTCGGCCGGGTGCGCGCCGCGGTGCCCGAGGTGCACGTGCTCGTCGCCGACGACAACAGCCCGGACGGCACCGGCGAGCTGGCCGACAAGCTGGCCGCCGAGGACCCCCAGGTGCACGTCATGCACCGCCGGGGCAAGGAGGGACTGGGCGCCGCCTACCTGGCGGGCTTCCGCTGGGGCATCGACGAGGGCTACGACGTGCTCGTCGAGATGGACGCCGACGGCTCCCACCGCCCCGAGGAGCTGGGCCGGCTGCTGACCGCGCTGCGCGGTGCCGACCTGGTGCTGGGCTCGCGCTGGGTCCCCGGCGGCCGGGTGGTGAACTGGCCGAAGTCCCGGCTGCTGCTCTCGCGCGGCGGCTCGACCTACTCCCGGCTGATGCTGGGCGTGCCGATCCGCGACGTCACCGGCGGCTACCGGGCGTTCCGCAAGGAGACCCTGCTCGGCCTCGGCATGGACCAGGTCGCCTCGGCCGGCTACTGCTTCCAGGTCGACCTGGCCTGGCGGACGGTGAAGGCCGGCTTCAAGGTCGCCGAGGTGCCGATCACCTTCGTCGAGCGGGAGCTGGGCGCCTCCAAGATGAGCCGGAGCATCGTCGTCGAGGCGCTCTGGAGGGTCACCTCCTGGGGCGTCGCCGACCGCGTCGCCAAGCTGCGCGGCCGCAAGGGCTGACCCCCGCGGCGGGGAGTCACCGCCCGGACACGTGAGCGGGAAGGCGCGCCCCACCGGGCGCGCCTTCCGCGTTTTCCGCGCGCCGTGCTCCCATGCTGTAGGGCGCGGGGTACGGCCCCGGCCGCGCGGCTACCACCGCGCCGTACCCACCACCGACGCCGGACCGGGACCGGGACCGCCGAACCAGAGGGAGCAGCCAGTGACGTCGTCCCCGTCCGAGGAGAACGCCGGCGCGGACCCGGTCGACGCGGCGCCCGCCGCCGGGGCGCCGGTCCGGCCGCTGGAGGTCGACGTCTTCACCGGCCCCGAGTCGGCCTTCTTCGCCACCTCCACGCTGATCCTCGGCGAGCACACGGCGATCCTGGTCGACGCCCAGCTCACCCGCAGCGCCGGGCGCCAGCTGGCCGAGTGGGTGGCGGGCAAGGGCCGCCGGCTGCTCGCCATCGTGATCACCCATCAGCACCCCGACCACTACTTCGGCGCCGAGGAGGTGCTGCGGCTGTTCCCGGAGGCGCAGCTGCTGGCCGCGCCGACGGTCGTCGACGGCATCCTGCGCACCGCCGCCGCGAAGGTCGCCCAGTGGAAGCCGGTGTACGGCGACGACATCCCGGACCACCCGCTGGTCCCGGCCCCGCTGCTCCCCCAGCCGCTGATGATCGACCGGCAGGTGATCCCGGTCCTGCTGCTCGGGCAGGGCGACTGCGGCGGCTCCACGGTGGTGCACGTGCCGAGCATCCGCACCGTGGTGGCCGGCGACTTCGTGTACAACGGCACCCACGTCTGGACCGCCGACACCACGCCGGAGCAGCGCACCGCGTGGGTCCGCAACCTGGGACGGATCGCCGAGCTCGGCGCGGAGCGGGTGATCGCCGGGCACCGGGCGCCCGACCAGGGCGACGACGCGGGCCGGGTGCTGGCGTTCACCGGGGAGTACCTGCAGGACTTCGACCGGCTGCTGGGCGAGCACCCGGACGACCCGGAGGCGCTGGCCGCGGCGGTGAACGAGCGCTACGGGGAGCTCACACTGCCGGCCGTGCTGGAGCTGAGCGCCGCCGCCAACACCGCCGCCGACACCGCCGCCGCGACGGACGGGGCCGCCGCCGGGCCGGACGACACCGTCGAGATGGACACCGCCGCGGAGCTGGACGCCGAGCGGGAGTCCGGGGACACCAGGGGCACCGGGAACGCCGGGGACACCGCCTGAGCCCGCGGCGGATACTGGCGGCATGACGCCGTACGACGTGATCGTCCCGGCCGGGGGCGCCGCCCGGCGGCTCGGCGGGGCCGACAAGCCCGGCCTGGCCGTCGGCGGGAGCACCCTGCTGGACCGGGTGCTCGCCGCCTGCGCGGACGCCCGGACCACCGTGGTGGTCGGCCCGGCCCGTCCCACCGCCCGGCCCGGGGTCCGGTGGACCCGCGAGCGCCCGCCCGGCGGCGGGCCGGCGGCCGCCGTCGCCGCCGGTCTCGCCGAGGTGACCGCCGACCTGGTGCTGCTGTTCGCCGCCGACCTGCCGTTCCTCGACCGGCGGACCGTCCACCGGCTGGCCGCCGCCCTCGACGGGGCCGGGCCGGACACCGCGGCGGCCGTGCTGGTCGACGCCGCCGGCCGCGACCAGCCGCTGGCCGCCGCCTACCGCACCGCCGCCCTGCGCGCCGCGCTGGCCGCCGCCGGCGATCCCGCCGGGCTCCCGCTGCGCCGGCTGACCGGCGCCCTGCCCACCCTCCGGCTGGCCGACACCGACGACGTCGCCCACGACTGCGACACCTGGGACGACCTGGAACGGGCCCGCGCGCGCGACGCCGCCCGGGACTGATCGCGGCCCGCACCGGCCCGCCCACCGCGGCGGCGGCCCGGCGTGAGCGAAACGACGCGTGTCGCCCCCCGGGCCGACATCCCGGGGCCACCACTGATCGGGCAGCATGTTCGCATGGAGCGCACGCTGGATGACTGGATCGCCGAGGTCCGTGCCGAGCTGGACATCGACCTGGAGGTCGACGTCCGCGGCCTGCTCGACCTGGCCCGGGTGGTCGCGCACGGGGTGGACCGGCCCGCCGCCCCGCTGACCGCCTTTCTGATCGGCTACGCGGCCGCGCGGCGCGGCGGCGGCCCGGAGGCGGTCGCCGAGGCGTCCCGGCGCACCGCCGCGCTCGCCGAGCGCTGGGCGGCGGCCCGTGCCGCCGACCCGGGGCAGCCGTGAGCGTGGTGGAGGAACGCGCCGCGCCCGCCCCGGCCCGCCCGGCCCGCTGGGCGGCGGCCCGGGAGGCCGCCCGCCGGGCCGGCCGCCCCGCGCTGCCGCCGCTGAGCCTGCCGCTGGACCGCGCGCTCGGCCGCACTCTCGCCGAACCGCTCACCGCGCTCACCGACCTGCCGGCCTTCGACACCTCGGCGATGGACGGCTGGGCGGTCGCCGGCCCCGGCCCCTGGCGGGTGACCGGCCGGCTGCTCGCCGGGCGTCCGGCCGGCGGCCCGCTGGCCGACGGCGCCGCCGTCGAGATCGCCACCGGTGCCCAGCTGCCGCCCGGTGCCACCGCCGTGCTCCGCCGCGAGCACGGCGAGCCGGGCGGGGCGCTGCTGTCCGAGCGCGCCCCCGGTGCGCTGACCACCGGTCAGGACGTCCGGCCGCGCGGCCAGGAGTGCCGGCGCGGCGAGGTGCTGCTGCCGGCCGGCACCGCGGTGGGCCCGGCGGTGCTCGGCCTGGCCGCCGCCTGCGGCCACGACCGGCTGGCCGTCCGCCGCTCCCCGGTGGTGGAGCTGCTGGTGCTCGGTGACGAGCTGCTCGGCTCCGGCCTGCCCCGCCCCGGCCTGGTCCGGGACGCGCTCGGCCCGCTGCTGCCGCCGTGGCTGCGCGCGGCCGGCGCCGAGACCGGCGAACCGCGCTCCGTCCGCGACGACGCCGGCCTGCTCCGGGACGCCCTGCGGCACTCCGCCGCCGATGTGGTGGTCACCACCGGCGGGACGGCGGCCGGCCCGGTGGACTTCCTGCACCGGGCGCTCGCCGAGTCCGGCGCCCGGCTGCTGGTGGACGGGGTCGCCGTCCGCCCGGGCCACCCGATGCTGCTGGCCGAACTCCCCGGCGGGCGGCACCTGGTGGGCCTGCCCGGCAATCCGCTGGCCGCGGTCGCCGGCATGGTGACGCTGGCCCTGCCGCTGCTGCACGCGCTGGCCGGCCGGAGCACCGCCGAGCCGGCCCTGGCCACCGCCGTCGACCCGTTGCCCGGCCACCCGGCGGACACCCGGCTGCTGCCGGTCCGCCGGACCGCCCGCGGGGTGGTCCACCTCCCGTACGACGGCCCGGCGATGCTCCGCGGCCTGGCCCGGGCCGAGGCACTCGCGGTGGTGCCGCCGGGCGGGGCGGCGGCCGGGGACCCGATCGAACTGCTGGAGGCGCCGTGAGTGTCCGACGTGTCCGCGAGCGGCTGTCCGGGCCGTCCGCTCCCGGGACCGAGCCCTGGGCCGACTCCGGGATCGTGCTGCCCGCCCGGCGCACCGCCCCGGCGGTGCGGCAGGTCGGCTCCCGGCTGCTGCTGGCGCTGGGGGTCCTGGTCGCCACCACGGTGATCGTCTGGCTGGACCGCGAGGGCTACAACGACAACGCCGGCGGCGGGCTGAGCTTCCTGGACTCGGCGTACTACGCCACCGTGACGCTCTCCACCACCGGGTACGGCGACATCACCCCGTACAGCGACAGCGCCCGGCTCACCAACATCTTCGTGGTCACTCCGCTGCGGGTTCTCTTCCTGATCATCCTGGTCGGCACCACCCTCGAAGTGCTCACCGAACGCACCCGTCAGCAGTGGCGGTTGAACCGCTGGAGGTCCACCGTGCGCGAGCACACCGTCGTGATCGGCTTCGGCACCAAGGGCCGCAGCGCCATCGACACCCTGCTCGGACAGGGGGCGCGCAAGGAGGAGATCGTGGTGGTCGACCCGCAGCGCAGGGTGGTCGACCAGGCCGCCCAGCAGGGCCTGGTCGGCGTGGTCGGCGACGCCACCCGGACCGACACCCTGCTGCGCGCCGGGCTGCCCACCGCCTCCCGGGTGGTGGTCGCGCCGGAGCGGGACGACACCGCCGCGCTGATCACCCTGACCGCCCGCCAGCTGACCCGCTCGGCGACCATCGTCGCGGCGGTGCGGGAGGACGAGAACGCCCCGCTGCTGCGGCAGAGCGGGGCCGACGTGGTGGTCACCAGCTCCAGCTCGGCGGGCCGGCTGCTCGGCATGTCGATGCTCAGCCCGCACGCCGGCGCGGTGATGGAGGACCTGCTCACCTACGGCAACGGGCTGGACGTGGTCGAGCGCCCGGTCACCCGGGCCGAGGCCGGGCACAGCCCGCGCGACCTCGACGACCTGGTGGTGGCGGTGGTGCGCGGTCGGCGGGTGATCAACTACACCGAGCCGGAGGCGCAGACGCTCCAGCTGACCGACCGGGTGATCGTCATCAAGTCGGCGGAGGGGGCGTAGGGTCGGCCCCATGACCGGTCAACCGCAGCTTCCGTTCGGCACGTTCGACTTCTCCGCCCCCGCGCTGGAGGTGACCGACCGGCTGGTCGCCCCGGTGGCCGACGCGCTGAAGAACTGGGACGACCGGGAGGCCGCCCGGTCCGTGCTGTACGTCGAGACGGACCCGGAGAAGGCCGACACCGCCGTCTTCTGCGAGACCTACGGCGTGCCGCTGGAAGCCTCGGCGAACTGCGTGGTGGTCGCCGCCAAGCGCGGCGGGGAGACCGCCCTGGCCGCCTGCCTCGCGCTGGCGACCACCCGGGTCGACGTCAACCGGACCGTCCGCAAGCACCTGGAGGCCCGCAAGGCCTCGTTCGCGCCGATGGACACCGCGGTCGAGGCGACCGGCATGGAGTACGGCGGCATCACCCCGGTCGGGCTGCCGGCCGACTGGCCGCTGCTGGTCGACGAGGCCGTCGCGCGGGCCCCGTTCGTCCTGGTGGGCAGCGGACGGCGGCGGGGCAAGCTGATCCTGCCGGGCCGGGTGGCGGCCGCGCTGCCCGGCGCCGTCCTGCTCGCCGACCTGGCCGGCTGACGGCGACCCGGCCGGCCGGCGGCGCGGGTCGCCCGCCCGCCGGGCCGCCGCGGCGCAGTAGCGTCGGGCCCATGCATGCGATGACGATTCCTGAACCCGGCGGGCCCGAGGCGCTGGTCTGGGCCGAGGTGCCGGATCCGGTGCCCGGGGAGGGCGAGGTCCTGGTCGAGGTGGCCGCCACCGCCGTCAACCGCGCCGACCTGCTCCAGCGGAAGGGCTTCTACGACCCGCCGCCCGGCAGCCCGCGGTACCCCGGGCTGGAGTGCGCGGGCCGGATCGCCGCGCTGGGCCCCGGGGTGTCCGGCTGGGCGGTCGGCGACGAGGTCTGCGCGCTGCTGGTCGGCGGCGGCTACGCGGAGCGGGTCGCGGTGCCGGTCGGCCAACTGCTGCCGGTCCCGCCGGGGCTGACCCTCGAACAGGCCGCCGCGCTGCCGGAGGTGGTCTGCACGGTGTGGTCCAACGTCTTCCTGACCGCGCACCTGCGGCCGGGCGAGACGCTGCTGGTGCACGGCGGGGCCAGCGGCATCGGGACGATGGCGATCCAGCTGGCCAAGGCGGTCGGTGCCCGGGTGGCGGTGACGGCGGGCGGCCCGGAGAAGCTGGCCCGCTGCGCGGAGCTGGGCGCCGACGTGCTGATCGACTACCGCGCGCAGGACTTCGTCGAGGTGCTCAGGGAGGCCACCGGCGGCGCCGGGGCGGACGTGGTCCTCGACATCATGGGCGCCGCGTACCTGCAGCGGAACGTGGACGCGCTGGCCGTCAACGGGCGGCTGGTGATCATCGGACTGCAGGGCGGGGTGAAGGGCGAGCTGGACCTCAATGCCCTGCTGCGCAAGCGCGGCGCGGTGATCGCGACCAATCTGCGCGGACGGCCGCTGGCCGAGAAGGCGGCGATCGTGGCGGCGGTGCGCGAGCACGTCTGGCCGCTGGTCGCCTCCGGGGTGGTGAGGCCGGTGGTCGACCGGGTGCTGCCGCTGGCGGAGGCCGCCGAGGCGCACCGGGTGCTGGAGGCCGGCGCGCAGGTCGGCAAGGTGGTGCTGCGGGCCTGAGCCCGCGCGCGGACGGCGGGGCGCCGGGTCCGGGAACCCGCCGCTCCGCCGGGCCGGGCCGTCCGACATGCCCGGAATGCCGGTCTGTGTGACGCTGGACGGGAGCTGTCCCGCCGCCGACCCCGCCCCGCGCGGTCGGCCGTCGCGGAAGGACCTCGACCGTGCCCGCACCTTCCTCCGCGTTCCTCGGGCCGCTGCCCGCAGCACCGCCGCCGTCCTCCTCCCGCCGCTTCCCCGGGCGCGCCCGGGTCCGGGCGGGCGGCCATTCCCGGGCCCGGCCCGCCACCCACCGCGCCACCCACCGCGCCGGGCGCCGGGCGCGGCGGCTGCTGGTGCTGGCGGTGCTCGGTCTCGCCGTGCCACTGGCCGTCGGCCCGGTGGCGGTGGCCGTACCGGTCGGCCCGGCGGGCTCCGCCGGGGTCGCCCCGGCGTCGGCGGCGTCCTCCTTCCCGGAGCCATCCCCGTCCGAGGAACCGTCCCCCCCGCTGTCCGAGGAGCCGTCCGAGGACGCCGACGCGTCCGCGGTCGTACCGGCCGGTGCGCCCGGGTGGCAGCGGACCGGCCGGCCGCGCCCCGGCGTCACCCGGGCCGAGTGGGAGCGGCGCCAGGAACGGCACCACCCCGGTTCGGCGCCCGAGCGCACCGGGCAGAGCCCGGAGCAGGCCGTCGAGCAGGCCCCGGAACAGGCTCCCGAGCAGACCCCGGAGCAGCCCCCCGAGCAGCTCGCCGACACCGGGACGGACCCCGCCGAGGACCCCTCGGCCGCGGCCGGGCCCGCCGACGGGTCCGGGAGCGGGACGCTGGCGCTCGGCAGTCCCGGGCCGCAGCACGTCGCGGCCGCCCCGGTCGTGCTGCCCACCCGCTGGGACGACGCCTCCACCCGCCAGTTCCCGCTCGGCGCCGGCCTCGGCCTGATCGGCTGCGGGCTGGGTCTGATCGGCCTGCGGCTGCGCCGCGGCTGACCGCGCGCCCGCCGCGCGAAGCGCCCCGGTACCCGGGCGGACTGAGTATCCGTACGGATACCCGACCGCGGCGTCCGGGGCGTAGCGTCGTGTCCGGGTAGGCCGGGGGCCTCCACCCGGGCAACCCCAGTGAGGGAGAATGTGGTTCATGACGAATCCGATGAACGAGCGCTCGTCGCACGATTTCCACCAGGCCATGGGCGGGCAGTCGCAGGACGGCCAGAAGGTGCTGATCGTCGGACCGGACGGGCTGCCGGTCGGCCAGGGGGCGATCGGCATGGCGGGGGACGACGAGGGGGACGGCCCGCGTGAGCTGCCGGTGACCGAGATGGTCGAGCAGCCCGCCAAGGTCATGCGGATCGGCAGCATGATCAAGCAGCTGCTGGAGGAGGTCCGGGCGGCTCCCCTCGACGAGGCCAGCCGGGCCCGGCTGAAGGACATCCACGCCAGCTCGATCAAGGAGCTGGAGCTCGGTCTGGCCCCCGAGCTGGTCGCCGAGCTGGAGCGGCTGTCGCTGCCGTTCACCGAGGACTCGATCCCGACCGAGGCCGAGCTGCGGATCGCGCAGGCGCAGCTGGTGGGCTGGCTGGAGGGCCTGTTCCACGGCATCCAGACCGCGCTGTTCGCGCAGCAGATGGCGGCGCGGGCGCAGCTGGAGCAGATGCGGCGGGCGCTGCCGCCCGGCCTGCACGGCGGGGAGCCGGAGGGCGACGAGCCGGGCGAGGGCCGCGGCATCCGCTCCGGCCCCTACCTGTAGGCCGTACCCGTACCGCCACGGCCCGCCGGGGCCGCGCGGCCCCGGGCGCGACAGGGCGTCCCGGTGCCGGACGCACCACCGGCCGGCGCCCGGTCGCGACCTGGACACAGTGTCGGCCCTGGGCCGGTCGGCGTCGGCGCGAGCCGATACCCTGGGCCCCTGTCGCAGGCCGGGCGAGCGCCGCGACAGGGGTCGGGCGGGCCAGCGGGCCGGACCCGCACACAGCACGGACGAGACCGAACGTCACGGTCGCGGCGGCAGGGCCGCGCCGAGGGGGAGCAGAGGACCATGAGCGAGCACGGCAACGCGGCGGTCGAGGGCTACTCCCTGGGAAACGGGCGGTACGTGCTGCAGCGGGTGCTGGGCGAGGGCGGCATGGCCTCGGTCCACCTCGCGTACGACAGCGTGCTGGACCGGTCGGTGGCGCTCAAGAGCATGCACGCCGAGCTGGGCCGGGACGACTCGTTCAAGGAGCGGTTCCGGCGTGAGGCGCAGGCGGTGGCCCGCCTGGAGCACCCCAACATCGTCACGGTGTACGACAGCGGCGAGGACATCGCCCCGGACGGCTCCAGCACCCCGTACATCGTCATGCAGCTGATCGACGGCAAGGGCCTGCGGGACGCCATCAACGAGGCGGTCGCCCAGCAGGGCGCGATCGCGCTGGAGGAGGCGCTGCGGGTCACCGTCGGCGTGCTGAACGCGCTGGAGGCCTCGCACGACATGGGCCTGGTGCACCGCGACATCAAGCCCGGCAACGTCATGTTCGACCGCAAGGGCAACGTCAAGGTCATGGACTTCGGCATCGCCCGCGCGCTGGAGAGCGGGGTCACCTCGATGACCCAGACCGGCATGGTGGTCGGCACCCCGCAGTACCTCTCGCCCGAGCAGGCGCTGGGCAAGCCGGTGGACGCCCGCTCCGACCTCTACTCGGTCGGCGTGATGCTCTTCGAGATGCTCACCGGCCAGCTGGTCTTCGACGGCGACTCGGCCTTCTCGATCGCGTACAAGCACGTCCAGGAGGAGCCGCCGGCGCCGTCCACGCTCAACCCGCGGCTCAGCCCGGCGGTCGACGAGTTCGTGGCCAGGGCGCTGCGCAAGGACCCGGCGCACCGCTTCCCGAGCGCGGCGGCGATGCGCGACGAGGCGGAGCGGCTGATCGGCGCGGCCAAGGGCGGCGGCAGCCCGCTGGCGGCCAGCAACCCGCTGGTGATCACCGACGGGCCGCGCTCGGTGCACGCGGCGCCGCAGGCCCCGCAGACGCCGACGCCGTTCCCGCAGCCGCAGCCGTTCCAGACGCCGCCGCCGGCCTTCCAGGTGCCGCAGACCCCGCAGCCGTTCGCCGCGCCGCAGCCGTTCCAGACCCCGCCGCCGGCCTTCCAGGCCCCGCACACGCCGCAGCCGCAGTTCCTCCACCCGCAGGGGGCCCAGCAGGCGCACACCCCGCCGCCGCACCCGATGCCGGCGCCGCCGTTCCAGCCGGCCCCGGCCTCCAACAGCGGCGGCTGCTCGACCGCGCTGGTGATCGTCGGCATCATCGTCGGCGTGATCGTGCTGGCGGTCATCATCATCGCGATCGTGGTCAACCGGGCCGAGCGGGACAGCACGAAGTCCGGCTCCAGCACCCGGGTCTCGGGCCAGATCGCCACGGTGCTGCACCTGGACGGTCCGGCCGACCGTAATGGCCTGCTCTGACGCGTTCCGTCCGGATCGGGCGTGCTACAGGGGGCGCCGGAGGCGGTAGCGTTCGGGGATACGAGCGACAGGGCACCGCGATCCGAGCGAAGGCCCGGGGCGAGGAGCGATGGCACAGACGCAGCATCCGGACGACGGCGACGGGGCCTGGGCGACCGGTCCGGCCGGTGGGGCCCCGAGGATGCCCGAGCCCGGTAGCGACGCCGCCACGACCGCGATGCCGCCGTACGGGGGCCCGCAGACCCCCGGCCGGGGCAGCGCGGCCCCGCTGGGCACGGTCGGCGACGGCCGCTACCGGCTGACCCACCGGCTCGGCCGGGGCGGCATGGCCGAGGTGCTGGCCGCCCAGGACGTCCGGCTCGGCCGGACCGTCGCGGTGAAGCTGCTCCGCGGCGAGCTGGCGCAGGACGAGATCGCCCGGCTGCGCTTCACCAGGGAGGCGCACGCCGTCGCGGCGCTCAACCACCACGCGATCGTCTCGGTGTACGACACCGGCGAGGAGTACGTCGGCGAGGAGTCGACGCCCTACATCGTGATGGAGCTGGTCGAGGGCCGGACCGTCCGCGAGCTGCTGGTCGACGAGGCGGCGCCGCCGGTCGACCAGGCGCTGATCATCATCGCCGGGGTACTGGAGGCGCTGGCCTACAGCCACCGGCACGGCATCGTGCACCGCGACATCAAGCCCGCCAACGTCATCATCACGAACAGCGGCGCGGTCAAGGTGATGGACTTCGGCATCGCCCGGGCGCTCACCGGCACCGCGTCGACGATGACCCAGACCGGCATGGTCATGGGCACCCCGCAGTACCTCTCGCCCGAGCAGGCGCTGGGCAAGCCGGTCGACCACCGCTCCGACCTGTACGCGGCCGGCTGCATGCTGTACGAACTGTTGGCGCTGCGCCCGCCGTTCACCGGTGACACCCCGCTGTCGGTGGTCTACCAGCACGTCCAGGACCAGCCGCTGCCGCCCTCGCAGGCCAATCCGCGGGTGCCGGCCGGGCTGGACCCGCTGGTGCTGCGCTCGCTGGCCAAGGACCCGGACGACCGGTTCCAGGACGCCGACGAGTTCCGCGCGCACATCGAGCACGCGCTGCGCGAGCTGACCGGCGGCACCGGCGGCTGGGCCGTCGGCGGCGCGGTCGGGCCGGTCGGCGGGGCGCTCCACGGCGGCGGGCTGCCGCCGGTCGGCGCGGACGAGACGGCGGTGCTCGGGGCGGGCGTCCCGGGCGACCCGACGACGGTGCTGCCCTACCAGGTCCCGGGCGGCCCGCACACGCCGTCCTCGCCCTACCCGGCGGCCGACGGCTCGTACGGGGGCGGCGACTCCGGCAGCGGGAACGGCGCCGGGCCGGGCGGCGCCCGGCGCGGGCCGTGGCGCTGGGTGGCCGGCATCGCGGCGGTGGTCGTCGCGGCCAGCACCGGTATCGCGCTGGCGCTCAGCGGCAGCGACGAGGGGGCGAAGGGGACGCCGAACGGCACCAGCCCGTCCTCCGGGGTGGTGTCGACGGCGCCGGAGACCACCGCGCCCAGCACCGGTGCGACCACGGCCCCGAACCCGACCGGCCAGAACTCCCGGCGCCCGCAGCAGCCGACCGACACCACCAACAACAACGGCGGCGGCAACCCGAACCAGCAGCCGAACCAGCCGACCGGCAAGCACAACACGCCGAGCCCGTCGGCGACGCCGAGCACGACCGGCAGCAAGTCGGCGACGCCGTCCGCGTCCGCGACCGGAGGGGCCACCGCCCCGGCGACCGGTACCCCGACCACGGGGACCGGCGGCGGCGCGACGACGCCCCCGGCCACGGCTCCGGCGACCAACCCGCCGGGCGGCGGCGGGACGACGCCGCCGGCGGGCGGGGGCGGGACGAAGCCGGCGCAGCCGACCGGCGGCGGCACGGCGGCGCCCAACTGAGCCGCGGGGGCGGCCGGGCTCAGTTGGCGAAGGCGTCCAGGACCTGCTCGTACTCCTGGCACCACCACGCCAACTGGCCCGCCGAGGCGGGGTAGAGCGGGTCGGCCCGGTGGTCGGCCCGCTGGTAGCGCCACTGGAGCATCCAGAAGTCGTTCAGCCGCTCCCACCAGACCCGGTGCGCCGCGGCGGCCAGGTGCTCGGCGGTGGCGGCGCCGGTGGCCCGGTAGGACTGTGACCAGTGCCGGACCCGGACGAGGTCCAGCACCCCGGTGGAGCGGTCGTTGAAGAGCAGGGTGGCCGCCCGGACGGCCTCCTCGGCGCGCGGCTGCGGGCCGAGCTTGTCCCAGTCCAGGACGGCCGCGATCCGCTCGCCGGAGTGCAGCAGGTTGAGCCCGTGGAAGTCGCCGTGGGTCCACCCGGTGGGCGGGGCGGCCTGCGCGAGGGGCCGGCGGTGGGCATGCTCGGCCAGCAGGTCCAACCGTTCGGTCAGCCGGCGCTCGACCAGGGCGTCCAGCTCGCCGTGCGGCTGGTGCTCGCGGGCCCGGCGGCGCAGCTCGCGGGCGAGCGCGGAGCTGTCCAGCGGGTCGGCGCTGCGGTAGCCGGAGGGTTGTGCGACGGGCGCGCAGACCTCGTCGAGCGCGCCGTGCAGCCGGCCGAGCAGCGCGCCCAGCTCGGTGCACTGCGACAGCGCCAGCTCGGTGCCGTGCCGGTGCCGGCCGTCCACCCAGGGGAAGAGGGCGAAGAGCCGGCCGCCGAAGGCCGCGATCGTGGCGGTCCGCCCGGCGAGGGCCAGCGGGGGCGCGACGGGCAGGCCCAGGGCGGCGAGCGCGCCCATCGCGCGGTGGTGGGCGGTGACCGCCTCGCGGCCGGCGGTCGCGGCGTCGACGTAGCACTTCAGGAAGTAGCCGCCGGCCTCGGTGGTGACCCGGTAGCCGCGGTTCAGCAGGCCTTCGGCGACGGGTTCGGCGGTGAGCAGGCGGCCCACCCGGTAGCGGCGCAGGACCTCGGCGAGCGCGGCGCGGGGGACGGGCGGGCTGAGCGTTCCTATCGGGGGAGCGGTGAGGTCGGGACGGGCTGGTGCAAGGGCGAGGGTCTGGCTGAAAGTCACAGCCAGAGGTTAGGACCTCTCGGCGGGGGTCCTTGACAGTTCTTCAGTTCTGTGCATCCGCCCTATCCGTGCTGGTGGTCCGCCTGGTGCCGGGCGACGAAGGCGGCCGCCTGGGTCCGGCGCTCCATCCCCATCTTCGCGAGCAGACTGGAAACGTAGTTCTTCACCGTCTTTTCGGCGAGGTGCAGCTCGTTGCCGATCTGACGATTGGTCATCCCTTCGCCGATCAGGTCCAGGATGCGGCGCTCCTGCTTGGTGAGCTGGGCGAGCCGTTCGTCCTCCTTCTCGCCGCCGTCCCGCAGCCGGGCCAGCACCCGGCTGGTGGCGACCGGGTCGAGCAGCGAGCGGCCGGCCGCGACGTCCCGGACGGCGGTGATCAGGTCGGTGCCGCGGATCGCCTTCAGCACGTAGCCGGAGGCGCCCGCCATGATCGAGTCGAACAGCGCCTCGTCGTCCGAGAACGAGGTCAGCATCAGGCACTTGATCTCCGGCAGCCGGGAGCGGATCTCCCGGCAGACCTCGACCCCGTTGCCGTCCGGCAGCCGGACGTCCAGGACCGCGACGTCGGGGTGGACGGCCGGGATCCGGGTCAGCGCCTCGGCGGCGGTGCCGGCCTCGCCGACCACCTCGATGTCGTCCTCGACCGAGAGGAGTTCGTGAACGCCCCTGCGGACCACCTCGTGGTCGTCCAGGAGGAATACCCTGATTTGTCCCTTGTCAGTCACGCGCAAAGCCTCCCATATCACCCTACAAAAGACCTTCCGCCCGCACCGGACCGGGGTCGCGATCCGGCCAGAGCGGTCGAAACCGATGCCGGTAACCCCCTTACGCCGGAGCCTTCGCCCGGATAACGTGCGCAGGTGTCCTGAAGGCGACCGAATTGAGAGCTGCGCCACACGCGCGTTTTGTAGACCCCGAACAAGTAGGACGTCCTAGCGCAGACGCGCGGGGGGCGGACGCTGGGTAACGTTCTCGTGAGGGACGCCGTCGGAACAGGATCACCACCTGCCCCGCAGATGGGAGCGCACACCCACGCGCGCCCCGCGAGGCGGTGACCGGACCGGTCACCGGCGACCCCGGGCGGCCGGACAGACCGAGGAGTGAACGTGACCGTCAAAAGCACGGCGAGGGCCCGCAAGAAGGCGGCCCCCGGCGTCCCTGACACCCTCCGCGCCACGGGTAAGGACGCCCAGCCGGAGCTCGTGCAGCTGCTCACCCCGGAAGGCGAGCGGGTCGAGCACCCGGACTTCCCGCTCACCGTGGAGCCGGACGAGCTTCGAGCCCTCTACCGTGACCTGGTGCTGGTGCGCCGGTTCGACGCGGAGGCCACCTCGCTGCAGCGCCAGGGCGAGCTGGGCCTGTGGGCCTCGCTGCTCGGCCAGGAGGCCGCCCAGGTCGGCTCCGGCCGCGCGATGCGGCCCGGCGACTACGCCTTCCCCACCTACCGCGAGCACGGCGTCGCCTGGTGCCGCGACGTCGACCCGCTGAACCTGCTCGGCATGTTCCGCGGCGTGAACCACGGCGGCTGGGACCCGAACGAGAAGAACTTCCACCTCTACACCATCGTGATCGGCGCGCAGACCCTGCACGCCACCGGCTACGCGATGGGCATCACCAAGGACGGCGCGGACGACGCGGTGATCGCGTACTTCGGCGACGGCGCCTCCAGCCAGGGCGACGTCAACGAGGCATTCACCTTCGCCTCGGTCTACAACGCCCCGGTGGTCTTCTTCTGCCAGAACAACCAGTGGGCGATCTCCGAGCCCACCACCACCCAGACCAAGATCCCGCTGTACCGCCGGGCCTCCGGCTTCGGCTTCCCGGGCATCCGGGTCGACGGCAACGACGTGCTGGCCTGCCTCGCGGTGACCCGCTGGGCCCTGGAGCACGCCCGCACCGGCAACGGCCCCGTGCTGATCGAGGCCTTCACCTACCGGATGGGCGCGCACACCACCTCCGACGACCCGACCCGCTACCGGCTCGCCGAGGAGACCGAGGCCTGGAAGGCCAAGGACCCGATCACCCGGCTCCGGGCCCTCCTGGAGAAGCAGGGCCTGGCCGACGAGGCGTTCTTCGCCGAGGTCGAGGCCGAGAGCGAGAAGCTCGGGCTGCGGGTGCGCGAGGGCGTGCGCGGCATGCCGGACCCGGACCCCACCCTGATCTTCGACCACGTCTACGCCGAGCCGCACGCGCTGGTCGATGAGGAACGGGCCGGGTACGTCGAGTACGCGGCCTCCTTCGAGGCGGGGGAGAACCTCTGATGGCCGGTCAGCTCAGCATCGCCAAGGCGCTCAACGACGCGCTGCGCAAGTCGCTGGAGAAGGACCCGAAGACCGTCCTGATGGGCGAGGACATCGGCAAGCTCGGCGGCGTCTTCCGGATCACCGACGGCCTGCAGAAGGACTTCGGCGAGGGCCGGGTGATCGACACCCCGCTCGCCGAGTCCGGCATCGTCGGCACCGCGATCGGCCTCGCGCTGCGCGGCTACCGCCCGGTCGTGGAGATCCAGTTCGACGGCTTCGTCTACCCGGCCTTCGACCAGATCGTCTCCCAGCTGGCCAAGATGCACGCCCGCGCGCTCGGGCACGTCAAGATGCCGGTCACCGTCCGCATCCCCTACGCGGGCGGCATCGGCGCGGTCGAGCACCACAGCGAGTCGCACGAGGCGTACTTCGCGCACACCGCCGGTCTGCGGGTGGTCTCCCCGTCCAACGCGCACGACGCGCACTGGATGCTGCGCCAGGCCATCGAGTCCGACGACCCGGTGATCTTCCTGGAGCCCAAGCGCCGCTACTGGGACAAGGGGGAGGTCGGCGACGCCGCCGACCTGGGCCTGCACGACGCCCGGATCGTGCGCCCCGGCACCGACGCCACGCTGATCGCCTACGGGCCGATGGTCAAGGTCTGCCTGGAGGCCGCCGCGGCCGCCGAGGAGGACGGCCGCCGGCTGGAGGTCGTCGACCTGCGCTCGCTCACCCCGGTCGACTTCGCGGCCCTGGAGGAGTCGCTGAAGCGGACCGGGCGCGGCATCGTCGTGCACGAGGCCCCGGTGTTCCTGGGCATGGGCGCCGAACTGGCCGCCCGGCTCACCGAGCGCTGCTTCTACCACCTGGAGGCACCGATCCTCCGGGTGGGCGGCTACTACGCGCCGTACCCGCCGTCCCGCGTCGAGGAGGCCTTCCTCCCCGACCTCGACCGCGTGCTCGACGCCGTCGACCGCGCTTTCGCGTACTGATCCCGGGGAGCGATGATGACCACCGAAGTTCGCTCGCTCCGCGAGTTCAAGATGCCGGACGTGGGGGAGGGCCTCACCGAGGCCGAGATCCTCAGCTGGTACGTCAAGCCCGGTGACACCGTCACCGACGGCCAGGTCGTCTGCGAGGTGGAGACCGCCAAGGCCGCCGTGGAGCTGCCGATCCCGTTCACCGGGACCGTCGAGCAGCTGTTCTTCCCGGAGGGCGCGACGGTCGACGTCGGCACCGTGATCATCTCGGTCGCGGTGGCCGGTGAGGCGGGGGCGCCCGCGGCTCCGGCCGCCGCCCCGGCACCCGCCGCCGCCCCGGCCGCCGACGCTGCCGCGGAGGCCGAGCCCGAGCGGCGCGAGGTGCTGGTCGGCTACGGCCCGCGGACCGGCGGCAGCCAGCGCCGGGCCCGCCGGACCACGGCCGCCGCGCCGGCCCCGGTCGCCGCGCCCGTCGCGGCCCCGGCTCCCGTTCCGGCTCCCGCGCCTGTCGCGGCGCCGGCCCCGGCCGTCGCGGTGGCCGGTGAGCGGCCGCTGGCGAAGCCGCCGGTGCGCAAGCTGGCCAAGGACCTCGGGATCGACCTGCGGGCCGTCACCCCGACCGGTCCGGACGGCGTGATCACCCGCGAGGACCTGCACGCCCACGCGGCGGCCGCCGCCGCCCCGGCCCCGGCCGAGGCCCCGGTCGTCGAGCGGGCCGCCGAACCGGCCGCCGCCCCCGTGGCCGTCCTCGGCGCGGGCGACGTCCGGGTGCCGATCAAGGGCGTCCGCAAGGCGACCGCGCAGGCGATGGTGGCCTCGGCCTTCACCGCCCCGCACGTCACCGAGTTCGTCCAGGTCGACGTCACCCGGACGATGAAGTTCGTCCGCCGCCTCAAGGAGAGCGGCGAGCTGGGCCGGGACGTCCGGGTCAGCCCGCTGCTGCTGGTCGCCAAGGCGCTGCTCACCGCGATCAAGCGCAACCCCGGGATCAACGCCCAGTGGGACGAGGCGGCCCAGGAGATCGTCATCAAGGGCCAGGTGAACCTCGGCATCGCCGCGGCCACCCCGCGCGGCCTGATCGTCCCCAACATCAAGGACGCGGGCGCGAAGACCCTCTCGGGCCTGGCGGTCTCGCTCGGCGAGCTGATCGACACCGCCCGCCAGGGGAAGACGGCGCCCGGCGACATGCAGGGCGGCACGGTCACGATCACCAACGTCGGCGTCTTCGGCGTCGACAGCGGCACCCCGATCCTCAACCCCGGCGAGGCGGCCATCCTCGCCTTCGGGGCGGTCCGGGAACTGCCGTGGGTGCACAAGGGCAAGGTCGTCCCGCGCCAGGTCACCACGCTGGCCCTGTCCTTCGACCACCGGCTGGTCGACGGCGAGCTGGGCTCCAAGGTGCTGGCCGACATCGCGGGCGTCCTGGAGTACCCGAAGCGGCTGATCACCTGGGGCTGAGCCGGTCCCGGCCACGAGGAAGGGGCCCTGCCTCCCGCACCGCCGTGCGGAGGCAGGGCCCCTTCGTCCTTCCTCCGTGACCTCGACGTCACCGATAGTCGCGATCATTCACATGATCTGACTCATAGGAATGACCGGTGAAGTGCTGGTCATTCGGCCAGACCGGTGACACTTTCGCCGTTCGGTGGGGGCGACACGCGGGACCGGGTACGTCTTCGCGTCCACCACCCGGGCGACGCCGGGTGACCGGAACGTCGAGGACGCACCCGTATGCCGCCTGGCAACCCTGGCCGGATCGTCCGGAGTCTGGCCGCGCTCGTGCTGGTGTCCACCGCCGTGCTCCCGGCCGCGCTCGAACTGGCCGGACCCCCGCCGTTCGGGGTGATCGGGCCCGGCGCCCCCGCCGACCGCGCGGTGCCGCCGCACACCGCGGTGCAGCGCGCCGACCTGCACGCCGCGGGGGAGGCCCCGACCGTCGACATACGGCGCACCGGGGACCCGGCCAACCGGATCACCCTGGTCCTGCTCGGCGACGGCTACGGCGCCGGGGAGCAGGACCTCTTCCGCGAGCAGGCGGACCGGGCCTGGCGCTCGCTGATGGACATCGAGCCGTTCCGCAGCTACCAGGGGTTCTTCAACATAAGGCGGGTCGAGGTGGTCTCCCCGGTCTCCGGCATCGCCGAGAGCGAGAACCGCGGCCGGCGCCCCGCCACCCCGCTCGGCATGCACTTCTGGTGCGAGGGCACCGCCCGGCTGCTCTGCGCCGACGAGGAGGCGACCGCCCGCTACGCCGGCCGTGGCGAGGGCCCGCAGTACCTCATCGCGCTCGCCAACTCCACCGAGTACGGCGGTGCCGGCGGCACCGGGGTGACCACCCTGGCCGGCGGCAGCCCGGACGCGGGGCGGATCATCCAGCACGAGATAGGGCACACCGTCGGGGACCTCGGCGACGAGTACGACAGCGCGCCGGACGACGCCGACTACCCCAACCTCTCCACCGACAACGCCGAGGAGATGCGCCGCAAGCAGACCAAGTGGTGGCGCTGGCTGGGCGCGGAGTCCCCGGACGGCGCCGGGGCGGTCGGCGCCTTCCGCAGCGCCAACGGCGTCTACCGGCCCACCCAGGACTCGGTGATGCGCACCCTCGGCGGGGCGTACAACCTGCCCTCGCGGGAGGCGATCATCGAGGAGATCTACCGGCGGGTCAGACCCACCGACGACCCGGCGCCGGCGCCCGGCGACGTCACCGGCCGCCCCCGGCTGGAGGTCCGGCCGCTCCCGCTGGCCGGCGCCCGGCAGCTGCGGGTGGACTGGACGGTGGACGGCGTCCCCGTCGAGCCGCAGGCGGCGGACCGCAGCTGGCTGGACACCGCGGGGCTGACGCTGGAGCCCGGGCACGGCGCGACCGTCACGGCGACCGTCCGGGACACCACCGACTGGGTCCGCGACGAGGCCTTCCGGGACCGCTACATGACGCGGTCGGTCTCCTGGACGGTGGTCGGCTGAGCGGCGCGCGGGGCGGACGGTTCGTGCCCGTCCTCCCGACCCCGCGCTAGGCGTTCAATGATGGGATGACTAATCTGGGGCCACTATGACCGTGGAGCCCGCCAGTTCAGCCCGCCCCCTGTCCGTCCCCGCTCCCCGTGCCGGCGCCGCCCCCGGTCCCGTGGCCGCCCACCCCCCGGGTGGGCGGGCCGCCTGGCTGGCCTGGTCCATCGGCGTCAGCGTCTACGTCCTGGCCGTCATCCACCGCACCAGCCTCGGCGTCGCCGGCCTGGACGCCGCCGACCGCTTCGGCATCGGCGCCTCCGCGCTCTCCACCTTCTCGATCCTCCAGGTCCTCGTCTACGCGGCCATGCAGATCCCGGTCGGCCTGCTGGTCGACCGGTTCGGACCGCGCCGGGTGCTGCTGACCGGCGTGGTGCTGCTCAGCGCCGGCCAGCTCGCCTTCGCCTTCTCCGATTCCTTCGGCCCCGCGCTCGCCTCCCGGGCCGTGCTCGGCTGCGGCGACGCCATGACCTTCATCAGCGTGCTGCGGATCGCCGCCCGCTGGTTCCCCGCCGCCAAGAACCCGCTGGTCGCCCAGCTGACCGGCCTGGCCGGCATGAGCGGCAACCTGGTCACCACCGTCGTCCTCGCCCAGGCCCTGCACAGCGAGGGCTGGACGCCCACCTTCACCGCCATCGCCCTGCTCGGCGTCGCCGTCTTCGCGCTCGTCGCGCTCTTCCTCCGGGAGGCGCCGGACGGTCCCGCGGCGGCGCCGGCGCCCGCCGCTCGGCCCCGGCCCGGCATCGCGCGCCAGGTGCGGGAGACCTGGCGGGAGCCGGGCACCCGGCTGGGGCTCTGGATCCACTTCACCACCCAGTTCCCGGGCAACGCCTTCGGCCTGCTCTGGGGCCTGCCCTACCTCGTCGAGGCCCAGGGCATGACCCGCGCCGCGGCCGGCGGCCTGCTCACCCTGCTGGTGCTCTCCAACATGAGCTTCGGCTTCCTCTTCGGCCGCGTCCTGTCCCGCACCGCCCGGGCCCGGATGCCCATCGTGCTCACCGTCATCGGCGCCACCGCGCTGCTGTGGGGAGTGGCGCTCGCCTGGCCCGGCGGCCACCCGCCGCTCTGGCTGCTGGTCGCGGTCGTCCTGGTGATGGGCAGCAACGGTCCCGCCTCGCTGGTCGGCCTCGACTACGCCCGCGCCCGCAACCCCGTCGAACGCCTCGGCACCGCCTCCGGCATCGTCAACATGGGCGGCTTCATCGGCACGATGATCACGCTCTTCGGCATCGGCGTCCTCCTGGACGCCCTCAGCCCGTCCGGCTCCGACAGCTACACGGCGAGCGCCTTCCGCTGGGCGTTCTGCTGGCAGTACGTGCCGCTGGCGGCGGGCACCCTGATGATCCTGCGGCTGCGGAAGAAGCTCGCGGCGGTGTCGGCGTAGGGCTTCCGACCTGCGGGAACGGGGTGGCCCTCAGAAATTCTGCGGGCCACCCCGTCCGGATCGGTTCCCGTACTCGTCCAGGAGCTCGGCGAACTGCAGAGGCGTCCCGCAGAGCCGGTGGATCAGACCGTGGTTCAACTCCGCGTACATCAGACCGTGATCACGCTCCGGCTCGGGAACGGGCTGGGACTGGGCCTCGTCCCGCATCCGGACGAGGTCCACGATGTGCAGCTTCGGGCAGCCCGGGACCACCCGGCTGCCCCGGATCCCGACGTGCTCCCCGCCCCGGCACTCGAAGTACGGCCCGAACGGTGGCCCGCTGTCGTCCGGCCCGGGGAGCCGGAGGACCATCTCGCCGTGGCGGCAGCCGACCGTGCCGTCGGAGTGGACGGTGAGGTCCGGCCAGTCCTCGTGCTCGATCCGCGCGACGACGTACACCTGCTGCCCGATCGCCTCGGTGAGCGTCTCCGCCATCCGCCGCTGCTGCGTCGGGATGTCGGTGTCCCCGCGTCGGACGGAGGGGAGGAGCTCCGCGGTGACCCACTCCTGGAACGGCCGAGCGGTCGGCTTGTTCGAGCGCATGATCAGTGCGTACAGGCCGGCCTCGCTGATCACGTTCAGGTAGGGGTTCCCGCGACTGTACAGTTTCTGACCTGCGGAAACGTCGTATGCCTGACTTTTGGTCAGGCATACGAGCCGCATATCCACCGTCCGAGTCCCATGGGAGTCCAGGTTCCTGCTCGCACGGCTCGCGCTCCCGCGCCCCAGCACCGTGCACACGTCCGCCGTGACGAACCACGGCTCGCCGTCGATCATGACGACCCTGATCGGCTGACCCGTGACCGGGAAGCTCGACCGGACCAGCACCATCGTCTGTTCGTCGTCCATCGGGACGCCCCTCCTTCTTCCGGGTGACACTGCCCGGATCAACGAGGCCGAACGGACGGAGCTACTGGTCCCAACCTGACGCACGGGAGCACGAGGCGCACTCGCCCGGCGTGCACGGTGCGTGTACGCCGGGCGGGTGATGGCCTGGGGCTACGGGGTGACGGAGAAGTTGGCCAGGACGCGGTCGGCCAGCTCCTTGTCGCCCTCGATCGTCACCGGGCCCGGGCGGCCGCGGCCGCAGGCGAGGCGGACGTAGGTCTCCCAGCCGAGGGTGAGCTGGACGTCGGGGGCGAGGCTGATGGACTCGTCGACGGTGCCGCGCCCGGCGGAGTCGACGCGCACGGTGCGCAGGAACTCGACGGGGCCGGTGACGTCGACGACCAGCGCGGTGCCCGCCGGGGCGCCGGCCCGGTGGGCGACGGCCTTCGGCAGGCCCTGCAGCAGGACGTCCCGGGTGACCAGTGCCGCGGGGGAGTCGAGGTTGCCGGGGACGCCGAGGGCGCGGCGCAGGTCCTGCTCGTGCACCCAGACGTCGAAGGCGCGCAGCCGCAGCAGCTCGTGGTACGGGATGTCGCGGCTCTGCGGGCCGGCCGGCCAACGGACCGGCTCGTTGGGCATCTGCTTGGCGTTCCGCAGCGCGCGGGAGCGCCGGATGATCGTGTACTCCAGCTCGCTGGTGATCTCCAGCGCAGTGTGGCAGCGGCGCTTGTCGACGGGCAGTTCGAGGTAGCGGGCGGCCTCGGTGGCGATGTGGCGCAGGTCGCGGGGGAGGGAGTGGATCGGGCGGGGGTCGCCGAGGAGCTCGGACTCGACGGCGATCACGTGCGAGACGATGTCGCGGACCGACCAGCCGGGGCACTCGGTGGCCCGGTTCCAGGAGCCCTCGGGCAGCGGGGTCACCAGCTCGGATATCGCCTCGATCGACTGGGTCCACGCCTCGGTGTAAGCCTGCACGGTCTGGTTGTCCGTCACGGGAATCTCCGGCCCTCCGTCAGCTGCCTTGCCACGCGTGCCCGCGGCTTCCTGGGTCGGCCGGGATGTCCCGGCTTCCCGGCGCACACGCTAACCGCACGTTACGCTGCCGGGTGAGAGCAGGGCAGCGCTTTCGGGTGACGATCGTAGGACTCTTGCCGTGGACGGTGGTACTGTGCGCGCTTCATTGATCCAACTCGCGGTCTCCGACGCCGAGCCCCCGGCCGAGCGGCGGGCCCGCGCGGCCGCGCTGGTGCGGGCGCAGCGGGGATCGGACCTGGTGGTCCTGCCCGAGCTGTGGCCGCTCGGCGGCTTCGCCTACAACCTCTGGTCGGACGGCGCGGAGGCGCTGGACGGGCCGACCTCGGACGCGATGGCGGCGGCCGCCCGGGCGGCGGGGGTCTGGCTGCACGCCGGTTCGATCGTCGAGCGCGATCCGGACGGGCCGATCTACAACACCTCGCTGCTGTTCGCCCCGGACGGTGAGCTGGTGCACACCTACCGCAAGATCCACCGCTTCGGCTTCGACAGCGGCGAGGCGGTGGTGATGGGCGCGGGGCAGGAGATCGTCACCGCGGCCACCGATGTCGGCACGCTGGGTCTGGCGACCTGCTACGACCTGCGGTTCCCGGAGCTGTTCCGGGCGCTGCTGGACGCGGGCGCGCAGGTGCTGGTGGTGCCGGCGGCCTGGCCGGAGCGGCGGCGGGAGCACTGGACCCTGCTGAACCGGGCGCGGGCGGTGGAGGAGCAGGCGTACGTGCTGGCCTGCAACACGGCGGGGACGCACGGCGGGGTCGAGCAGGCGGGCCACAGCATCGCGGTGGACCCGTGGGGCCGGGTGCTGGCCGAGGCGGGGGCCGGTGAGGAGGTGCTGACCGTGGAGTTCGATCCGGCGGAGGTGGTGAAGGCGCGCGCCGAGTTCCCGGTGCACCGGGACCGGCTGCTGGGGATCCCGGCGCCGGTGCAGCGCTGACGGGGGCCGTTCTCGGCAGCCGTTCTCGGCGGCCGGGCGCGCGGGGGCGCGCCGGGGCGTATGGGGGGCTTGTACACGTCGGTGTCCTTTTTGAGAAGATGAGCCTCCGTCGTGTTACCAGCCCGTACGTCGCCGGTCTGTCCCCGTCAGGCCGTCCAGCCCGCCCGAGGAGGTCGCGCGCATGTTCGGCACCGACGCGGGCGACACCCGTCCCGTGATCCAGCGCAACAGCCTGCGCGAGCAGATCGCCGGAGCGCTGCGCGAGGAGATGATGGCCGGCCGGCTGGCGGCCGGGCGGAACTTCACCGTCAAGGAGATCGCCGAGCTGTACGGGGTCTCGGCGACCCCGGCCCGGGAGGCCCTGGTCGACCTCTCCGCGCAGGGGCTGCTCCGGGCCGAGCACCACCGGGGCTTCACCGTTCCCGAGTTCGGCTGGGACGACTTCCGGGAGATCTTCGAGACCCGGGTGCTGATCACCGACAGCTACTACCGGCGGCTGGCCGTCGACCCCGGCCGGCCGGACGAGAGCCGGCTGACCTCGCTGCGCCGCCGGGCGGACGCGGCGGCGCGGGCGGCCCGGGCCGGGAACCTGGACGTCATGGTGGGCTGCGACCGCCGGTTCTGGCAGGAGGTCGGCGGGCTGATGGGCAACCGCCGGATGGCCGACTACCTGGACTGGCTGCGGGTGCAGTCGTGGATGTTCGCCGCGCGGTACCTGCGGTCGATGCCCCAGCTGGGCGGGGTCTGCTGGGACGGCCACCTGGACCTGGTGGAGGCGATCGAGGCGCGCGACGTGCCGCGCTCGCACCGGATCATCTGCGAGTACAACCTCTTCACCGTCGGGCTGCTGGCCGAGCTGGCGGGCGAGTCGGTGGAGACCGTGAAGGTGCTGCCGCTGCTGACCGGGCGCCCGCTCGGCACCCCGGCCGGACCGGACGCCGCGGCCGCGCCGCCCGACACCCCGGAGGACGCCGCGCCGGGGAAGGCCGGGGCGGGCCCCGGGCCCGGCGCCGTCGAGGCGACCCGCCCGGAGGAGCCCGCCCGACCGGTGGAACCGGGCCGTACGGCCGGCGGCGTCCAGGGCCGGGAACGCGAACTCGGCCGGGAGCTGGGCCGTGAACTGGGCCTGGGGCTCGGCCTGGTGCCGCAGCCGCGCTCGGTCCCGTACGGGCGGTACGGCCGTCGGCTGCCCGAGGCGCCGCCGGACCAGCTGCCCGGGGGCCGGCCCGATCCGTATCGCTCGCCGGGCCGGTAGGGTGGGCGGTCGTCCGTCCCGGTCGCGCCGCGTACCGGCCGTCCGGGCACCGACCCGCCCATCCGCCGTCCGCCGCCGTGCGGCCGGTTCCCCGCGTCCGGAGAGGAAGAGCCGGCCATGGCCTGCGACCTCTGGCTCGTCCCGCTGGTGGACGTGCTGAGCCACAGCCCCGACAACCCCTTCCGGGACGACCTCGCGCTCTACAACCAGGTGCTGGCCTCGCGCGGTCTGCCCGAGATGCCGGTCTACCGGTTCGTGCCGGGGCACAGCGGGGCGGTCGAGCCGATAGCCGCCTTCGACTACGACTCGCTGCACTTCCTGCGCCGGGCCTACCTGCTGGGCCTGACCGGTCTGGACATCACACCGGTGGACGCGCTCGGCGGCGACTACGAGCAGCTGCTGGAGATGTTCGAGAGCAGCGCCGAGCAGTCGCATCTGGTCTGGCACTTCGACCATGCCGGCGCGTACGTGCCGATCGAGTTCGCCGCCCCGCTGGTGGAGGAGTCGCTGCTCGCCTCGGGCGGCCCGCTCGGCTCCAGCCACGGGCTGCTGCGCGAGCTGCAGGCCGTCGCCCCGGCGCTGGGCATCGACCCGCTCGACCCGCCGGCGCCGACCCGGCCGCTCGGCCCGACCGGCCTGGAGCAGCCGTTCGGCCCGCCGCTGGACGACCTGCACCCGTTCGCGCGGGAGCGGCACGCCTGGGCGGGCCTGTACGCGGCGGCGACCCGGAGCCTGCACCAGGGCTCGATGATCGTCTTCGCCTGACCCGACCCGACCTGGCCCGGCCTGACTCGGCCCGCTCGACCCGACCCCCGGGCTCCGGGGGTCGGGGGCCGATCCCCGGTCCACCGCCGCCCGGCTACCGCAGCGGCCCCTCCGGCGGCCGCTGGCGCGGCATGGTGGGCCTGGTCCCCGGCGGCGGCAGCACCCGTACCTGGGCGCCGACGCCCGGCTCGCTGCGCCCGCCCCAGTTTCCGGCGACCTGGGTGGGCAGCTGGGTCATCCCGGCCCGGAACTCCAGCATCCACTCCGAGGTCTCGGTGCGGACCATGTCCGAGACGTCCTCGCAGAACCGCCGCAGCACCCCGAGGCACCGCTCGGCGGCCTCGCCCGCGGTGCCCTCGGTGGGGCCGAGCACCTCCCGGACGCACTCCGAGGCCCAGTCGAACTGGAAGGCCTCCAGGCGGCGCTGCAGCGCCTGGGCGGTGGAGACGTCGCGCATCCAGCCGGAGGTCAGGCCGAACACCCGGTCCGCGCCGTAGCAGGCGGCGGCGAGCGCCAGCCCGACGTAGCCCCAGCTGGTGGCGTTGTCGACGGTCCCGGTGAGGTCGACCAGCGGGGCGGTGACCCCGCCGACCGCGAAGCCGGCCGAGCCGAAGCGCAGCAGCCGCGCCCAGCGGCGCTTCCAGATCCGGTCCCGGCGGTACCACTCGACGGCCTCGACCGCCCGCTCCTCGGACCAGCGGTACAGCTCCTCCAGCCGCTCGGCGGGCTCGCCCCAGTCCCCCAGGGGGAACTGGCGGGTGCTCAGATCGGACCGGCGGCGGGTCGAGGCGCGGCGCGCCACGGTCGTGGCGGGCGGGTCCTCCTCGCCGATCTCCTTGCCCCAGGCACTCTCCTCGGGCTGCATTTCCGGCTGGCTCACCTGTGGGGCTCCCTGTGGCGGGCGGACTGCTGGTCTGGCTGGTTCCGACTCTGCGCGGACTGACGTGTCATCGGCCTGACGGCTCGTGAAACGCCGGGCAACGCGGCGGCCACACCGCCGTTCCCGGAGCGCGCTGGGTGCCCCGGTGCGGCGTCACCGGCGGCTGCCGGTAGTGGTCCAACAGCACTTCTTACCGCCAAATGGCTTACCGTGTGGGCGCTTCTCCAATGATCGTTACCGGATTCGGCCACCGGATCCCGAGGTGGGAGGGTTGCGGCGGTCGGCGGAATTTCACCCGTCCGAGCGAGGGCGCGGTGACCCGCTGTCCTGACCCGGGCACCGTGTGATGATCGTCGGGCCCCGGAGTCGGAGGATCCTCCGAGGCCGTGCGTGCACCGGCCGCCCACGGCTGTCCCTTCCTACGGGACCGGAGAGCGGCCGGAACCGGCCACCGGCTACCCTTGCGCAGCGTGAAGGTCCTCGTCATCGGCGGCGGCGCCCGCGAACACGCCCTGTGCCGCTCTCTGTCCCAAGATCCCGCCGTGACCGAGCTGCACTGCGCCCCGGGCAACGCCGGGATCGCGCAGGTGGCGACGGTCCACCCGGTCGACCAGCTGGACGGCGCGCGGGTCACCGCGCTCGCCCGCGGGCTCGGCGTCGAACTGGTCGTGGTCGGCCCGGAGGCCCCGCTGGTCGCGGGCGTCGCCGACGCCGTGCGCGCGGCCGGCATCGCGGTGTTCGGCCCGTCGGCCGAAGCCGCCCTGCTGGAAGGCTCCAAGGCCTTCGCCAAGGACGTGATGGCCGCCGCCGGCGTGCCCACCGCCCGCTCCTACGTCTGCACCACCCCCGCCGAGGCCGCCGAGGCGCTGGACGCCTTCGGCGCCCCGTACGTGGTCAAGGACGACGGCCTGGCCGCCGGCAAGGGCGTCGTCGTCACCTCCGACCGCGAGGAGGCGCTGGCCCACGCCGCCGCCTGCGAGCAGGTGGTGATCGAGGAGTACCTGGACGGCCCCGAGGTCTCGCTCTTCGCGATCACCGACGGCAGCACCGTGCTGCCGCTCCAGCCGGCCCAGGACTTCAAGCGCGCCCTGGACGGCGACCAGGGCCCGAACACCGGCGGCATGGGCGCCTACTCGCCGCTGCCCTGGGCGCCCGAGGGGCTGGTCGAGGAGGTCCTGGCGACCGTCCTGCAGCCGACCGTGGACGAGCTGCGCCGCCGCGGCACCCCGTTCTCCGGGCTGCTCTACGCCGGCCTGGCGCTGACCTCGCGCGGCACCCGGGTGATCGAGTTCAACGCCCGCTTCGGCGACCCGGAGACCCAGGTCGTGCTGGCCCGGCTGCGCACCCCGCTGGCCGACGTCCTGCACGCCTCGGCGACCGGCACGCTGGACCAGCTGGAGCCGCTGCGCTGGGACGAGGGCGCCGCGGTCACCGTGGTGATCGCCGCCGAGGGCTACCCGGCGGCGCCGCGCACCGGTGACCCGATCGAGGGCCTGGCCGAGGCGGAGGCCGCCGACGGCACCGCGTACGTGCTGCACGCCGGGACGAAGGCGGCCGAGGACGGCCGGGTGCTGAGCGCCGGCGGCCGGGTGCTGTCGGTCACCGCGACCGGGGCCGGGCTCGCCGAGGCGCGCGAGCGGGCCTACCGGGCGGTGGAGCGGATCTCCCTGGCCGGTGGCCAGCACCGCGGGGACATCGCGCTGAAGGCCGCGCAGTAGCCCCCGCGCACCCCCTCCTCCACCCCGGGCCCCCGGCGAGCGATCCGCGCGCCGGGGGCCCGGGCGTTCGCCGCCCCGCGGGCGACCCCCGGTGTGTCCCGCGAGCCCCGTGGGCCCTGTTGGACAACCCCCATGGACGCAGCGCCGTCCGGCGTTTCGGGCACCGGCGGGGCCGGAGCGGCTTCCGGAACCGGCGCACCGTTCGGCGCCCGGAATCCAGCCCATCGAGTGACAGCGCCCGCATCCGGCTGACGTAACCGGGCGCCCGGCCTTATGGTGCGCTGGACCACGGCGTCACAGGTCGGGCCGCTTCCGCCCGCCGCCGGGTAGCCGCGGTCGCGCGGGGGGATGCTGGACGGCGTCCGGCCGGACCGGACACGCCCGGGCCGTCCGGGGCCGCCCCGGGCGGTCGTCCGGAATCCGGGCGGCGTCACCGGGACGAGTGGAACCGGGGCGATCCGGAACACCCACCCGGACACCGGCGTCGAAAATGTCAGAAGCGCCACGCAGCATGACGACCGGGGCTCGGCCGCCTCCGCTTCCCGGTCGGAACTGTTCGTTTCGAATCGGCTCAGGGGCCCGCACCGGGCGCCCGAGGGCTCCGAAGGGGGTGCCGCACCGTATGGCCGCTGTCGACACCGCGCGCGCTCACGCCCAGGCGGTCCTGCGGATCCGAGGACTCGCCCTGGCTGCCGCCGCGCTGCCCGCCGCCGCCGCGGTGGTCCTGCTCGCCGGCCGGTTCACCGGCCGGATCGGCGCCCCCGGCTCCTCCGACGCCGCCGGCTGGGACCTCGCCCGCTGGACCGTCTGCGCGGTGGCCGCGCTCACCCTGCTGGTGGCCGCCGCGGCCGCCCGCGGGTACCGCCGGGCCGTCCCGCCGCAGACCCCGGCCGTACCGCTCGGCCGCGCCCAGGCACCCGAGCTGTACCGGCTGATCGAGGACCTGGCCGACCGGCTGGACGTCCCCGCGCCCTCCGCCGTCGCGCTCACCCCGGACTGCGACAGCTGGCTGGAGGACGTCCCCGCGCCCCGGCCCCGCCGCCGCGCCCGCGCCCACGGCGACGCCCCGCCCGCGCCGGTCCTGGTGATCGGCTCGCCCTTCCTCTGGTGGATGCGGGCCGGCGAGCTGCGCGCCCTGCTCGCCCCGGTGGTGGCCGGCACCGCGGCCGCCGCCGACCCGGAGATCGCCGCCGCCCGCCGCTTCCTGCGCGCCCTCGACGCCAGCCTGGACGCCGGCTCCGCCCCCGGCCCGGCCGGCGCCCCCGGCCCGGGCGAGCCGCGCCCGCCCCGGCGCCGCCCGGCCGCGCTCACCGAGCGGATCACCGAACGGATCACCCGCCGGCTGCTGGGCGCCTGCCGCGAGCACGCCGCCGAGCTGGAGCGGTCCGTCGCCGGCTGGGCCTCCGAGCAGGCCCGCGGCGTCGACTACGGCCTGCGGATCGCCGCCCAGGAGCAGGTCGGCCTCGCCTACGCGGGCTGGGACCGGCTGCTCACCCGGGTCGCGCTGCCCGCCTGGCGGCTCGGCCGGCACCCCGCGCACCTCAACGCGGGCGTGGTCGCCGCGCTCACCGAACTGTCCCGGCGCGACCGGCTGGCCGACGGCTACGGCAGCCGGCTCGCCGACCGCCCCGCCTGCGACCTGCTGGAGGAGCCCGGCGCGGTGGACGCCGCGGTCTCCCGGCTCGCCGCCGAGCTGTTCTTCGGCGCGCCCGCCTCCGGCGGCTGGCGCGAGCTGGAGTGGTCCGACTACCCGGCCGACGTGGTGGACGCCGGCTGGCGGGCCCGCGCCGCCGCCCTGCAGTCCGCCCTCGACCTGCTCGCCCCGCAGGCCCGCCCCGGCGCCCCGACGCTGACCCGGCTGCTGGGCCGGCTCGCCGACGGGGACGGCGAGCGGCTGGCCGCCGCCCTCGTCGCCCGGCCGGCCGGCACCGGCGCACCCGCGCCGCTGCTCGAACCGGTCCGCACCGGGCGGGACGTGCTGGTCGACCACGTCACCGCGATGGTCTGCTGCGCCGCCGTCGACACCGCGGGAGCCGTCCCCGGTCTCGACTGGCTGGACGGCCCGGTGCTGCTGCTCGGCGGGGTCCGCCGCACCGACCTCGCCGAACCGGTCGCCCAGGCCGTCGAACAGGGCCAGGACGGCCCGCTGCGGGCCTGGCTGGACGCCGCCGACGTCCGGTCGGAGAAGCCCGTCCGGCTCTGACCGGCGCCCTTCGGAGGGGCGCGAAGCCCACCCGTGAGCGCCCCCGGCCGCACCGGCCGCCCCGGGTCTTCGCAGGCCGGAGGCCCTCCCCGCGCAGGCCCGGAAGATTCCCGCCACCAGTTGCTACCGTGGGGTGACGCAGCGCCATCACGGTGTGGTGTATTAGTCCGCACGCACATCCGGGAGGCACATGCCACCCCGGCGGAGGTGCACCTGGGAGGGGCGCGCGTGGGGACCGAACTCAACCGCCGCTGGGAGTCCGGGACGCACGCGCACAGCGTCTCCGACCCCTTCGGCCAGGGCCCGCTGCCCTGGCTGCGCAGCCCCGACCAGTACCTCGCCGGCACCGAGGGCGACGTCCCCTGGTACGTCTCGGTGGACGCCCCCGGGCAGCGCCCGCTGGCCGCCGGGGTGCGCGGCAAGCCCGCGGTCGGCACCCCGCTGAGCGCCAACGACGAGGAACAGCAGATCAAGGGCTTCGCCTCGGCCGGCGTGGTCCGCCCCGGCGGCTCGGTGGACCTGCGGGTCACCGTCAACCCGCCCCGGGAGTTCACCGTCGACGTCTTCCGGATCGGCCACTACGCGGGCGACGGCGCCCACCACATGACCTCCAGCCCGCTGATCGCCGGCATGGTCCAGCCGGCCCCGATGGTGGTCGGCCGGACCGTCTCCTGCCACCACTGGTGGCACACCTGGCGGCTGCAGATCCCGCAGCACTGGCGGCCCGGCGCGTACGTCGCGGTGCTCACCACCGCCGACATGCTGCACCGCAGCCACATCCCCTTCACCGTGCGCGACTTCGCGGACCAGACCCGCGCCGCCGAACTGCTGCTGGTCGTCCCCGACGTCACCTGGCAGGCGTACAACCTCTTCCCGGAGGACGGCCGCAGCGGCGCCAGCCTCTACCACGCCTGGGACGGCGGCCGACTGGTCGGCGAGACCGAGGCGGCCGTCACCGTCTCCTTCGACCGCCCGCACGCCACCGCCGGGCTCCCGCTGCACGTCGGCCACGCCTACGACTTCATCCGCTGGGCCGAGCGCTACGGCTACGACCTCTCCTACGCCACCGCCACCGACCTGCACGCCGGGCTGGTCGACGCCTCCCGGCACAGGGCGCTGGTCTTCCCCGGCCACGACGAGTACTGGTCCGAGCCGATGCGCCGCGCCGTCGAAAGGGCCCGGGACGGCGGCACCTCGCTGGTCTTCCTCTCCGCCAACACCATGTACTGGCGGGTCGAGCTGAGCCCCGGACCCTCCGGCGAGCCCAACCGGATGCTCAACTGCCGCAAGCGCCAGAAGGTCCGCCCCGACAACCCGGCCGCCGGGGCGCCCGGCGCCGCCAGCGCGCTGTGGCGCGACGCCGGCGAGCCGGAGCAGCACCTGCTCGGCGTCCAGTACTCCGGCCGGGTCGCCACCGCCGTCCCGCTCGTCGCCCGGCACACCGCGCACTGGTTCTGGGCCGGCACCGGCCTCCACGAGGGCGACGGGCTGCCCGGACTGGTGGCCGGCGAGGCGGACCGCTACTACCCCAAGGTCGCCCTGCCCGGGCACACCGAGCGGGTGCTGCTCGCCCACTCCCCGTACCAGGATCCGGCCGGGCGCACCCGCTACCAGGAGACCTCGCTCTACCGGGCGCCCAGCGGCGCCTACGTGTTCGCCGCCGGCACCTTCGCCTGGTCGCCCGCGCTGGACCGCCCGGGGCTCACCGACGAGCGGATCCAGCGCGCCACCGCCAACCTGCTGGACCGGCTCTGCAAGAACGGCTGAACGGCCTCGACGACGGGCCCTCGGACCGGCCCCGGCGGGCGGTCGTGACAGACTCGACCCCAGTGACCTCCCCTTTCGCGCCGCACCGCCCGCGAACGACCCCTGAGGACTGAGACGACCTTGAGCGGATTTGTCACCAAGCCCGAGCCGGTCCAGGTACCCGGCCTGGTCCACCTGCACACCGGCAAGGTGCGCGACCTGTACCGCACCGAGTCGGGTGACCTCGTGATGGTCGCCAGCGACCGCACGTCCGCCTACGACTGGGTGCTGCCCAACGAGATCCCGGACAAGGGCCGCATCCTCACCCAGCTCTCGCTGTGGTGGTTCGAGCGGATCGCGGACCTCGTGCCCAACCACGTGATCTCCACCGAGGTCCCGGCCGGCGCCCCGGCCGACTGGAAGGGCCGCACCCTGATCTGCCGCAGCCTGGACATGGTCCCGGTCGAGTGCGTGGCCCGCGGCTACCTGGCCGGCTCCGGCCTGGAGGAGTACCGCGACTCCCGCACCGTCTGCGGCATCGCCCTGCCCGAGGGCCTGGACGACGGCTCCGAGCTGCCCGCGCCGGTCTACACCCCGGCGCTCAAGGCCGAGGTCGGCGAGCACGACGAGAACGTCCCCTACGAGGAGACCGCCCGCCGGATCGGCGCCGAGCTGGCCGCCCAGCTGCGCCAGACCACCCTGGCCGTCTACTCCCGGGCCCGGGACATCGCCCGCGAGCGGGGCATCATCCTGGCCGACACCAAGTTCGAGTTCGGCCTGCTGGACGGCGAGCTGGTGATCGGCGACGAGGTGCTGACCCCGGACTCCTCGCGGTTCTGGCCGGCCGACCAGTGGGAGCCGGGCCACCCGCAGCCCTCCTTCGACAAGCAGATCATCCGCGACTGGCTGACCTCCCCGGCCTCCGGCTGGGACCGCCGCGGCGAGCAGCCGCCGCCGGAGCTGCCGGCCGAGGTGGTCGAGAAGGTCCGCGCCAAGTACGTCGAGGCCTACGAGCGGCTGACCGGCCTCAGCTGGGCCTGAGCCGGAGGGCGGCGCGGGCGCCCGCGGGCACGGCGGTCAGATCCAGCCGTGCTCGCGGGCGACCCGCACCGCCGCGTGCCGGTTCTCCGCGCCCAGCTTGGCGGCGGCCGCGGACAGGTAGTTGCGGACGGTGCCCTGGGAGAGCGAGGCCCGCTCGGCGATCTCGGCGATCGAGGTGCCGTCCGCGGCGAGTTCCAGCACGTCCGTCTCGCGCGGGGTCAGCGGGCTGTCCCCGGCGGCTATCGCGTCCGCCGCCAGCTCCGGGTCCACGTACCGGCCGCCGGCCCGGACGGTCCGGATGATCCCGGCGAGGTCGGCCGCCGAGACCGTCTTCGGCAGGAAGCCCCGGATGCCGACCTCCAGGGCCCGCTTCAGGTAGCCCGGGCGGCCGTGGCCGGTGACGATCATGCAGCGGCAGTCCGGCAGCAGCGCGCGCAGCCTGGTGGCCACCTCGATGCCGTCCAGTCCGGGCATCTGCAGGTCGAGCACCGCGATGTCCGGCCGGTGCGCCTGGGCCATGGCCACCGCCTCCGGGCCGGAGGCGGCCTGGGCGACCACCGTGATGTCGTCCTCCAGCGAGAGCAGCGCGGCCAGCGCGCCGCGGATCAGGTGCTCGTCGTCGGCGAGCAGGACGCGGACGGGCGCGGTGTCGGGCGCGGTGTCGGTCATCGGCGGGGCCTTCCGTGCGGTGGTTCTCAGAGCGGGACGCTGGCGAGCAGCCGGAAGCTGCCGGGCGCGGCCTCCGGGAGGCTCAGCTCGCCGTCGTGGGCGGCGAGCCGCTCGCGCAGTCCGCGCAGACCGGTGCCGCTTCCCTGGGAGGGCAGCGGCACGGCGGGCACCCCGTCATTCTCCAGCTCCAGCACCGCCCGGCCGTCCTCCCGGCGCAGCCGGATCGCGCAGCGGCCCGCCTCGCTGTGCCGCAGGACGTTGGTGGTGGCCTCGCGGATCACCCAGCCGAGCACCGACTGGACCGGGGCGGGCAGCCGGTCGGCGTCCTCGCCGAGGTCGATCTCGCAGGCCACGTCGGCGGAGCGGAGCACCGCGCGGGCGCCGATCGCCTCCGCGTGCAGGTCCGCCGTGCGGTAGCCGCGGACCACGTCGCGGACCTCGCGCTGGGACTCCTGGGCGATCTGCTGGACCTCGGCCATCTGGTCGGCGGCCTCCGGGCGGCCGCGCCGGGCGAGCTGGACGGCCAGCTCGCTCTTGAGCGCGATGGTGGTGAGGTTGCGGCCCATCACGTCGTGCAGGTCGCGGGAGAACCGCAGCCGCTCCTCGGCGACGGCCAGCCGGGCCTGGGCCTCGCGGGCGGCGTCCAGCTCCCAGACCACCGACTGGAGCCAGGCGAAGCTGCGGCAGCTGGACCCGACGAAGAGCATCACCAGCGCGCTGCCGGTCACGAGCCCGAGGCACGTTCCCGGGGTGGCGCCGGTCAGCAGCATCGCGGGGAGGACGGCCAGCAGGCCGACGGTCCCGGCGAGGGCCGCCCGGCGCGGGGGCAGTCCGACCGAGGCCGGGCCGAAGGCGGAGAACAGGACGGTGGTGGCGAGCGGGAGGGTGAAGACCACGGACTCCGTGTCGGAGGTGGCGCCGACCCGGGGGCCGAGCAGCAGCACCGCCCAGCAGCCGGCCACCGCGATGCCGCCGTTGAGGGCGAGCCAGCGCAGGTGGTCGGTGGGCCGCTTCAGGTAGTGGTCCAGCGAGGTGCGGTAGGCCCGCAGGGTGACCAGGGTCTGGGCGAACCCGAGCACCAGGGCGACCCGGGCGGCCGGGTGGGTGCGGTAGTCCGGGTCGGACGTGTTGATCAGCAGTCCGATCGGCAGCGGGGCGAGCGCCATCAGGTAGAGCGACCAGCGGAGGTAGAGCTCGGAACGCTGGGGCTTGGAGTAGCCCTTCCACGCGCGCACCGGATTCGTGACGCCCATCTGTCCTGCTCCCCGTTCGACCATGATCGTGCTGCTGCCTTCCTATCAGAGGTGGAACGGAGAGCGGACCTTCGCTTCGAGGAGCGTGCTGGTCAGCGGCGCGGCTCCCAGCGGAAGTAGCGGACGGCGGCCCAGACCGCGAGGGCGAGCCAGACGCCGCCGGTGACCAGGTGCGGGGCCGCGGTGGCCCAGGAGCCGGCGAAGCCGGTCGGGGCGGCGGAGCCGTCGGTGCCGAACCAGCCGACCCGGACCAGCTGGAACGCCGGGGTGGTGGGCAGCAGCCGGCAGATCTCGGCGAGCCGGTCCGGCATGACCTCCAGCGGGATGAACAGGCCGGAGCCGAACTGCGTGAGCAGCAGGACCGGCATGGTGGTGATGCCGGCGCTCTCCACGGTGCGGGTGAAGGCGCTGGAGACGGCGGCCAGCGCCATCAGGGTCGCGAGAACCAGGGCCAGGCCGACGACCAGCAGCACCGGGTTGACCGGGGCGGTCAGGTCCAGGGCGGAGGCCCCGACGACACCGATCACGGCGCACATCAGCAGGGCCAGGCCGACCGAGGGGACGGCGGTGCCGGCCAGGATCTCCAGGTCCCGGGCCTCGCCGGTGCGCAGCCGCTTGAGCACCAGCTCGCCGCGGCGGGCCACGTAGGCGGCGGTGAGGTTGTAGTAGACGACGAAGGCCAGCACCATCCCGACCGCGCCGTTGACCAGCAGTGCGTCGACGTCCAGCCCGGGGTTGGTCTCGGACTGCTGGGCGAGCACGTTCTGCAGTCCGAAGACCAGGATCAGCGGCAGCAGCACGGCGGTGAACAGGGCGGTCCGGTTGCGCAGCAGCAGGATGCCCTCGGCCCGGCCGAGGGCGAGCAGCCGGCGGACGGAGGTGCTCTTCGGCCCGGTGGCGGTGGTGGTGACGGTGGTGGTCATCGGGCGAGTCCGATCAGCTTGCGGCGGGCGGGGGGAGCGGCGGGGGAGTCGGCCGGGGGCTGGTGGGCGGCCTCGGCGGCGATGGCCAGGAAGGCCTGCTCCAGCGAGGCGCTGCGGGCGTCGAGGGCGCCGAGGGCGATGCCGTGGTGGTCGGCCCAGCCGAGCAGGTCGGTCAGCGTGGTCTGGAGGTGCGGGGTCCGGACGGTGACCTTGCGGCCGTCGGCGGTGACGGTGGCGCCGGTCAGCGGCGGGATCGAGGCGCCGGAGAACCGCGGGAGTTCGAAGGTGATCCGGGACGGCTGCCCGGCGATCACCTCGGCCACCGTGCCGGCGGCGACGATCCGGCCGCCGTGCATGATCGCCAGCCGGTCGGCGAGCTCCTCGGCCTCCTCCAGGTAGTGCGTGGTGAGCAGCACCGTGGTGCCCTGGGCGCGCAGCTCGCGGACCAGCCGCCAGACGGCGGCGCGGGCCTCCGGGTCGAGGCCGGTGCTCGGCTCGTCCAGGAACAGCACCTCGGGCCGGCCGAGCAGGGCCATCGCCAGGTCGAGGCGGCGGCGCTCGCCGCCGGAGAGCTGCTTGACCCGGACGTCGCGGCGGTGGCCGAGGCCGACCAGCTCCAGCGCCTCGTCCAGCGGGCGGGCGTGGCTGGTGGCGCCGGCCCAGGCCCGGCCGGTCTCGGCGACGGTGAGGTCGCCGGGGAAGCCGCCCTCCTGGAGCATGATGCCGATCCGGGGCCGGACGGCGGCGCGCTCGCGGTACGGGTCGCGGCCGAGCACCCGGATCCGGCCCTCGGTCGGGGCGGCGAGGCCCTCGATGAGTTCCATGGTGGAGGTCTTGCCGGCCCCGTTGGTGCCCAGCAGCGCGAAGAGCTCGCCGCGGCCGACGGTCAGGTCCACGCCGCGGACGGCGTGGTAACTGCTGCTGCCGGCGCCGTAGTGGCGGTGGAGGTCGGTGACCTCGATCACGTGGTCGCCGGGGCGGTGGGGCTGGCTCGTTTCCATGTCTCAAGCCTCCCGTCGGCCGGGGGCCGGGGGCAGTGCGCGCCTTCACGGGAACCCGGTGCGGATCCACGGGTCCGCACTGACAAATGTCATGGGTGCCGGGAGCCGGAAACGGTCCGGGAAGGCGGAAACGCCGAAGGGCCCTCTCGATCGAGAGGGCCCTTCGTACTGGAGCGGACGACGAGATTCGAACTCGCGACCCTCACCTTGGCAAGGTGATGCTCTACCAACTGAGCCACGTCCGCAGGATGGAACTATGTAATTGTGCTGTGCTCGCGCACTGCGAGCGGACGACGAGATTCGAACTCGCGACCCTCACCTTGGCAAGGTGATGCTCTACCAACTGAGCCACGTCCGCACGGTGCCTGGTGGGGCACCGGCCGCCTCTTCGGATCTCTCCGTTGCGGCGACGAGGAATACTCTACAGCATCCGAAGGGGTGGTCGTCCCGCCCGTCGGACGAGGGCGGGACGACCGGTGCCCGCGGGCTTCAGTTCGCCTCGGCGAACGCCTCGTACACGTGCTTGGGGATCCGGCCGCGGGCCGGCAGCTCCATGCCGCGGGACTGGGCCCAGGCGCGCACGGCGGCCGGGTCCGGGGTGAGGGCGGTACGGCGGAAGGACTTCCCGGTACGGCTCTGGCGGCGGCCGGCGGCGACGAACGGAGCGAGGGCCTCCCGCAGCTTTTCCGCGTTGTCCACGGACAAATCGATCTCGTACGACTTCCCGTCCACGCCGAAGTGGACGGTTTCCGCGGCGGCGCCGCCGTCCAGGTCGTCGGAGAGCGTGACAACTACACGCTGAGCCATGGGCGTCAATCCTCTCGGGCAATTCGGCCGACAAGGGTGCGGGTGCGCCCCCGGGCCTGATGTGCACCTATCGCGCACGTGCATACGGGCAGGCCGGATGGCCGTGCCGGATACGCAGCACTCGCCGCGGCAGGTGGCCCTATTCTGCACCCGAAGCGGGGAGAAATCGAAGAGTCCGGCTTTCTTTTCCGGATATTCACGTGTCTTCGCCGGGACGTCGGATACCCGGTGCACTCGGCTGGCCGATCTGTCCGGAGTGCCGGTATTCGGGTGCTCTTCGGCCGTTCCCGCGGTGGCCGCGGAATCCGGCGAAAAGGGGCGTACGGCGGGGGGTCGGGGGCGGGTGGAGGCCTTGCGGCGTAAGGGGCGTGGGTCTACGCGCGTCACTACGCCCGGCCAGCAATCCCACCCGAAACCCCCGGTAGTCTGGAGTTCCCCCGCCTCACGAAGACACCACCGGGAGTGCCAGTGGCACGCGTCGTAGTCGACGTCATGCTCAAGCCGGAGATCCTCGACCCCCAGGGACAGGCGGTGCAGCGTGCACTGCCCCGTCTCGGATTCACCGGGATCTCCGACGTCCGCCAGGGCAAGCGTTTCGAGCTGGAGCTGGAGGGCCCGGTCGACGACGCCGCGCTCGCCCGTATCCGCGAAGCCGCCGAGACCTTTCTCGCCAACACCGTGATCGAGGACTTCACGGTCCGCGTCGAGGAGGAGGGCAAGTGACCACCCGCGTCGGCGTCGTCACTTTCCCCGGCTCCCTCGACGACCGCGACGCCCAGCGCGCGGTCCGCCTCGCCGGCGCCGAGCCGGTCGCCCTCTGGCACCGTGACAAGGATCTCCACCAGGTCGACGCGGTCGTCCTGCCGGGCGGATTCAGTTACGGCGACTATCTGCGCTGCGGCGCGATCTCCCGCTTCTCGCCGGTGATGGACACCGTCATCGAGCAGGCCAGGGCGGGAATGCCGGTTCTCGGTATCTGCAACGGCTTCCAGGTGCTGTGCGAATCGCACCTGCTGCCCGGCGCGCTCACCCGCAACGACTCGCTGCACTTCATCTGCCGCGACCAGAAGCTGCGGATCGAGAACAACGGCACCGCCTGGACCCGCGATTACGCGGTCGGCCAGGAAATCGTCGTGCCGCTGAAGAACGGCGAGGGCCGCTTCGTCGCCGAGGAGCGCGTCCTGGACGAGCTGGAGGCCGAGGGCCGGGTGGTCGCCCGTTACCTCGACGTCAACCCCAACGGTTCGTACCGCGACATCGCCGGCATCACCAACGCCGCCGGGAATGTCGTCGGTCTGATGCCGCACCCCGAGCACGCCGTGGAGCCGCTCACCGGTCCCACCACCGAGGGCCTGGGCTTCTTCACTTCCGTCCTGAAGCAGCTGGTGAACGCCTGATGAGCCTCGACACCGTCAAGAACGCCGAGCAGACCCCGGACGCCGCCCAGCCGTGGGCCGAACTCGGCCTCAAGCAGGACGAGTACGCGCGCATCCGGGAGATCCTCGGCCGCCGCCCGACCGGCGCGGAACTCGCGATGTACTCGGTCATGTGGTCCGAGCACTGTTCGTACAAGAGCTCCAAGGTCCACCTGAAGCAGTTCGGCGAGAAGAAGCCCGAGACGGACGCGATGCTCGTCGGCATCGGCGAGAACGCCGGTGTGGTCGACGTCGGCCAGGGCTACGCGGTCACCTTCAAGGTCGAGTCGCACAACCACCCGTCGTACATCGAGCCCTACCAGGGCGCGGCCACCGGCATCGGCGGCATCGTCCGCGACATCCTGGCGATGGGCGCCCGCCCGGTCGCCGTGATGGACCCGCTGCGGTTCGGCGCGGCCGACCACCCGGACACCCGGCGCGTGCTGCCCGGGATCGTCGCGGGCATCGGCGGCTACGGCAACTGCCTGGGCCTGCCGAACATCGGCGGCGAGGTCGTCTTCGACTCCTGCTACCAGGGCAACCCGCTGGTCAACGCGCTGTGCGTGGGTGTCATGAAGCACGAGGACATCCACCTCGCGCAGGCCTCCGGCGCCGGCAACAAGGTCATCCTGTACGGAGCCCGTACCGGCGGCGACGGCATCGGCGGCGTCTCGGTGCTCGCCTCCGAGACCTTCGACGACAGCAAGCCGGCCAAGCGCCCGGCCGTGCAGGTCGGCGACCCGTTCCAGGAGAAGCTCCTCATCGAGTGCACCCTGGAGATCTTCCGCGAGAAGCTCGTCAAGGGCATCCAGGACCTCGGCGGCGCCGGTCTGTCCTGCGCCACCTCCGAGCTGGCCTCGGCCGGCTCCGGCGGCATGCGGATCGACCTCGACACCGTGCACCTGCGCGACCACACGCTCTCGCCCGAGGAGATCCTCATGAGCGAGTCGCAGGAGCGCATGTGCGCCATCGTCGAGCCCGAGAAGGTCGCCCGCTTCCTGGAGATCTGCGAGAAGTGGGACGTCATCGCCAACGTCATCGGTGAGGTCACCGACGGCGAGCGGCTGGAGATCTTCTGGCACGGCGACCTCGTCGTGGACGTGCCGCCGCGCACCGTCGCCCACGAGGGTCCGACCTACCAGCGCCCGTTCGCCCGCCCGAGCTGGCAGGACGCGCTGCAGGCCGACGCCCCGACGGCCGAGCGGCTGGCCCGCCCGACCACCGGCGAGGGCCTCAAGGCCGACCTGCTGAAGGTCGCCTCGCACCCGAACCAGGCCTCCAAGTCCTGGATCACCGACCAGTACGACCGGTACGTGCTCGGCAACACCGTGCTCTCGCACGGCGAGGACTCGGGCATGATCCGGATCGACGACGAGACCAACCTCGGCGTCTCGGTCGCCACCGACGGCAACGGCCGCTTCACCAAGCTGGACCCGTACACCGGCGCCCAGCTGGCCCTCGCCGAGGCGTACCGCAACGTCGCGGCCGGCGGTGCCAAGCCGCTCGCCGTCTCCGACTGCCTCAACTTCGGCTCCCCCGAGGACCCGGACGTGATGTGGCAGTTCGCCGAGGCCACCCGCGGTCTGGCCGACGCCTGCCTGACCCTGGGCACCCCGGTGACCGGCGGCAACGTCTCGCTGTACAACCAGACCGGCGAGGTCGCCATCCACCCGACCCCCGTGGTCGCGGTGCTCGGCGTCATCGACGACGTCACCCGCCGCACCCCGGTGGCCTTCGCCGAGGAGGGGCAGCTGCTCTACCTGCTCGGCGACACCGCGGACGAGCTGGGCGGCTCGGCCTGGTCGCAGGCGGTCCACGAGCACCTGGGCGGCCTGCCGCCCAAGGTCGACCTGGAGCGCGAGCGGCTGCTCGGCGAGATCCTGATCTCCGGTTCGCGCGACGGCATGATCGACGCCGCGCACGACCTGTCCGACGGCGGCCTGGGCCAGGCCCTGGTGGAGAGCTGCCTCAAGGGCGGCCGCGGCGCCCGGATCGTCGTGCCCGAGGGTCTGGACCCGTTCGTGTTCCTGTTCTCCGAGTCGGCCGGCCGCGCCGTGGTGGCCGTGCCGCGCAGCGAGGAGCTCCGGTTCAACGACATGTGCACCGCGCGGGGCCTGCCGGCCACCCGGATCGGTGTGGTCGACGGCGACACCCTGGACGTCCAGGGCCAGTTCACCGTCCCGCTGGCGGAGCTGAAGGACGCCCACACCGGCGTCATCGAGGCCCTGCTCGGCTGACGCCCGGCGTGTCTCCCCGGGGGCGGACGGTTCTGCGGAACCGCCCGCCCCCGGGCGTATGTTGGGGGCCATGCCTGC
This sequence comes from Kitasatospora sp. NPDC056184, assembly GCF_042268405.1. Lineage (NCBI taxonomy): Bacteria > Bacillati > Actinomycetota > Actinomycetes > Kitasatosporales > Streptomycetaceae > Kitasatospora > Kitasatospora sp. NPDC056184. The sequence goes on from NZ_JBHJUI010000008.1 coordinate 68,726, forward strand.
CAAGTCCCGTACCTACCGGCCCGCCAAGGTGCGCGCCGCGCTGGTCGCCCAGAGCGAGGCCCTGCGCGCGGCCGTCCACCGGCTGACCGCCGCCGACCTGGACCGGCCGACCCGGCTGGGGGAGTGGCGGGTGCGTGAGCTGCTCGCGCACCTCGCCGTCCAGATCGAGTGGGTGCCCGCGCACCTCGACGACCCGTTGGAGGGCCGGCCACCGCTGGACCTGGCGCGGTGGGCGGTCCGGGTCGGCACGGTCGCCCCGCTGCTCGACGAGCAGGCCAGGGCGAGGGCGGCGGATGAGTTCGCGGGTGACCCGGCCTCGGTGGCGGCGGCCTTCGACCGGGCGGTGGAGGCGCTGCTGGGCGCCCTGGAGCGGCCCGAGGCGGCCGACCCGGCCCGGCGGTTCGAGATCCGGCTCGGCTCGATGGCGCTCGCCGACTTCCTGGTGACCCGGCTGGTCGAGACGGTGGTGCACGCCGACGACCTGGCCGCCGCGCTCGGCGCCGCGCCCTTCCCGCACGACCGGCAGGCGGTGGCCGCCGTCACCCGGCTGCTCGCCGACGCCTTCGCCGAGCGGACGCCCGGCGGCGCGGTCGAGCTGCGGGTGCCGCCGTACGCGGTGGTGCAGGCCGTCGAGGGGCCCCGGCACACCCGGGGCACCCCGCCGAACGTGGTCGAGACCGACCCGCTGACCTGGATCCGGCTGGCCACCGGCCGCACCGTCTGGGCGGACGCGGTGGAGGCCGCCGCGCTGTCCGCCAGCGGCGAGCGCAGCGATCTGCGGGCGTACCTCCCGCTGCTCGGCTGAGCACGTCCCGGGGCCGCGGCCGGGCTCGACCCGGTGCTCGCGCGGGCCGGTTCAGGGGACCGGCGGGCCGCTCAGGTAGCCGCCGTCGGTGCCGTACGGCCAGGCGTTGGGCTTGCAGCCCTTGAGCCCGTAGATCTGCTGCATCATCGCCGGCGCGGGCTTGCCGGGGCCGGGGCAGCCCTCGTGGCCGTGGCCGATCCGGTGGCCGACCTCGTGGTTGACCACCAGGGCCCGGTACTCGTCGATCGGGCCGTCGAACTGGGGTGAGCCGGTGGTCCAGCGCTTGACGTTGACCAGCACCTGGCTGCCGACGTTGCAGTTCACCTCGCCGTGGGTGTCGAGTCCGGCGGCGCCGCAGAGCCGGTCCACGGTGGCGGGGGAAGCGATCTTCACGGTGAAGTCGTAGCCGCCGGCGGCGACCAGCTGGAAGCCGTTCTTCCGGTCGTTGGTCCAGCCGCGCCTGTCGCCCAGGATGCCCTGGATCTGTGCGGCGGAGGCGGCCGGGTCGATGCCGATGCCGTCCTCGACCTCGACCCGGTAGCGGCGGATCCGGCCCTGGCCGACCGGCTCGGTGGTGCCCTGGGCGACGGTGAAGGTGCCGGTGCCCTTGGCGGGGGTGCTCTCCGGCGTGCTCGGCCGCATGGTGGGCGTGGGAGTGGGCGTGGGTGTGGGCGTGGGCGTGGGGGACGGCGGTGCCGGGGCGGCGGACGGCGGCGGCGTGCCGCCCTCGGGCGGGGCGACCCGGGCCTGGGCGGTCCGGTCGGCGCCGGGCAGCGCGTCGGGGCTGTTCAGGACGAAGAGCGTGCCGCCGAGGATCGCCACCGCGGTGACCAGGGCGGCGAGCATGCCCGGCCCGAGCCGGCGGCGCGGCGGGCGCCGGCGGGAGGCCGGTCCGGTGCGCGCGCGGGTGCCGGGTCGCCCGGGGGCCCGGCGGCCCGCCGCGGCCGTCGCACGGCGCGCGGGGCGGGGCCCGGGACGCGCGGTGCTGCGGGGACGGCGGGCGGGGCTGGGTTCGGGCACGTTCGGGCTCTCTGTCGACCGGGTGGGGTCGCGAGCCCTCGAACTGACGTGCGCGCCCCCCTCGCGGGCCCACCCTGGCACGGTGAACCGCTGAATGTCCACGGATCCGGTGGGCACGGAACGGGCGAAAAGCCCTCCCCGCCGCCCGTGCGGGCAGCGGGGAGGGCGGGTGGTCCCGGGTCACCGGGGTCCGGGTGTCAGCCCAGGGTGGCGGCGGCGGTCGGCGAGCTGTCCCGCAGGAACTGCGTGCAGCGCTCCGCCTCCTCCTTCTCCTCGATCGCGGCGGCGGCCCGGCCGAGCGCGTGCAGCGCCCGCAGGAAGCCGCGGTTCGGCTCGTGCTCCCACGGCACCGGCCCGTGGCCCTTCCAGCCGCTGCGCCGCAGCGCGTCCAGCCCGCGGTGGTAGCCGGTGCGCGCGTAGGCGTAGGACTCCACGACCCGGCCGGCCGCGTAGGCGTCGTCGGCGAGCTGGGCCCAGGCCAACGAGGAGGTCGGGAACTTCGCCGCGACCTCGGCCGGCGAGGCGCCGCCGGCCAGCAGCTCCAGCGGAGCGGGCTCGGCGGGCAGGTGCGTCGGGGGCGGGCCCCCGAGGAGGTTCTCGTGAATGGTCATGCCCCCCAGTGAACCACCGGGGGGCACGGACGCAGGACCTCGTTCGGGGCGAGCGCCCTACTTCAGGCGGTTGCCGGCCGAGCGGAGCTGCTGGGCGGCCTCGCGCACGCGGGCGGCCATGCCGGCCTCGGCCAGCTTGCCCCAGGTGCGCGGGTCGTAGGTGTTCTTCTTGCCGACCTCGCCGTCGACCTTCAGCACGCCGTCGTAGTTGGCGAACATGTGGCCGGCGACCGGGCGGGTGAAGGCGTACTGGGTGTCGGTGTCCAGGTTCATCTTCACGACGCCGTTCTCCAGCGCGGTGGCGATCTCCTCGGTGGTGGAGCCGGAGCCGCCGTGGAAGACGAAGTCGAACGGGTCGGTCTTGCCGTACTGCTTGCCGATCGCGTCCTGCAGCTCGCGCAGCAGCTCCGGCTTCAGCACGACGTTGCCCGGCTTGTAGACGCCGTGCACGTTGCCGAAGGAGGCGGCGAGCAGGTAGCGGCCCTTCTCGCCCAGGCCCAGCGCCTCCGCGGTGCGGACGGCGTCGTTGACGGTGGTGTACAGCTCGTCGTTGATCTCGTGGGTGACGCCGTCCTCCTCGCCGCCGGTCGGGGTGATCTCGACCTCAAGGATGATCTTGGCGGCGGCGGCCTGGGCGAGCAGCTCCTGGGCGATGGCCAGGTTGTCGCTCAGGGTCTCGGCGGAGCCGTCCCACATGTGCGACTGGAAGAGCGGGTTCTGGCCCTTGGCCACGCGCTCGGCGGAGACCGCCAGCAGCGGGCGGACGTAGCCGTCCAGCTTGTCCTTGGGGCAGTGGTCGGTGTGCAGCGCGACGGTGATGTCGTACTTGGCGGCGACGATGTGCGCGAACTCGGCGAGCGCGACGGCGCCGGTCACCATGTCCTTGTTGTGCTGGCCGCCCAGGAACTCCGCGCCGCCGGTCGAGATCTGGATGATGCCGTCACTCTCGGCCTCGGCGAAGCCGCGGAGCGCCGCGTGCAGGGTCTGCGACGAGGTCACGTTGATCGCCGGGTAGGCGAACTTGCCCGCCTTGGCCCGGTCCAGCATCTCGTTGTAGACCTCGGGAGTTGCGATGGGCATGCGAATCCGCTCCTGTCGGGTTGCGGCGTACGGACGGTGCTGTCCGACGCTGTGTACGCCTTGTGACGACTCCGGGGTACCGGGGCCGGTGCGCGGCTCTGCGGTGCGGCGGACCGGTACCAAGGTTCGAGGCAGCGGCCGCGGTGCGGCGATGAGGGTGTTCGCCACTGCGGGGCCGGACGCCGGTGCCATCTTCCCAGAATGCCCGTCGGCTCCACCATGCGGCCCGCCTGTCGGGACGGCCGGCCCGCGGTGCTCCCGGCGGGCTGCGGCGGGGTGCGACGAAAGGACGAGGGCGCGCTCGACCCCGGGGGCGAAGCCCTGGTAAAGGCGGGACCGCTATCCTGCGCCGTGTGGACTACAACCAGCTGGCCGTCAATCTGCTCGACGCCAAATCACTGATCTCGTCCCTCGGTGCCATCGGGCTGATCGCGATCATCTTCGCGGAGACCGGCCTCCTGGTCGGGTTCTTCTTCCCGGGTGACTCGCTGCTCATCATCGCGGGTGTGGCCTCCTCCAGCGCCGCCTCGTCGGTGCTCGGCGACGGCGCGCGGCTGCCGCTCGCGACCCTGCTGATCGGGGCCCCGATCGCGGCGATCGCCGGCGCCCAGCTCGGGCACCAGATCGGGGTCAAGGTCGGACCGAAGATGTTCGACAAGCCCGAATCCAAGATCTTCAAGCGCGAGTACGTGTTGAAGGCCGAGGAGTACTTCAACCGCTTCGGCCCCGGCAAGGCCGTCGTGCTCGCCCGCTTCATGCCGATCGTCCGGACCTTCCTGAACCCGGTCGCGGGCACCCTGGAGATGCCGGCCAAGACCTTCTTCCTCTGGAACGTGGTCGGCGGCGTCCTGTGGACCGAGTCGATGCTGCTGATCGGCTACTTCTTCGGCGACGCGCTCGCCCCGGTGATCGACAAGTACCTGATCCCGGCGGTGCTGCTGATCGTGCTGCTCTCGATCTCGCCGATGATCGTCGAGGTGCTGCGCGAGCGGAAGAAGAGGAAGGCCGGCGGCGCGCAGTCCGCCGAGGCCGGCGAGGCCGTCCAGACCGGCGGTGGCCGCCACCGGCGCGACTGAGCGCCTCTCCGTGGTCGAGGAACGGCCGGGGCCGGTGTGTTTCACGTGAAACACACCCGCCCCCGCCGGTAGCCGGT
>NZ_JBHJUI010000008.1:73404-339068 GCF_042268405.1 Kitasatospora sp. NPDC056184
GCCGCCCCGGCGGGGGGGGGCCCCCCCGGGGGGGTTTGGCGCGCCTCGGGGGGTTGGTCCTGGGGGGGGGGGGTTTTTTTATCCTTAAAAACCCCCCGCCCCCGGCCGTTCGCCTGTGCGGAGGGGGAGGGGTGGGCTCAGAGGCCCAGGTCCTCCAGGGTGTACGCGGTGACGTACGGCAGGCCCTCGGCCTCGACCGCGGCGGCGCCGCCGCGCTCGACGATCACCGCGACGCCGACCACCTCGGCGCCCGCCTCGCGGAGCGCCTCGACGGCGGTCAGCACCGAGCCGCCGGTGGTGGAGGTGTCCTCGACGGCCAGCACCCGGCGGCCCTTGACCTCCGGGCCCTCGATCCGGCGCTGCAGGCCGTGCGCCTTGCCGGCCTTGCGGACCACGAACGCGTCCAGCTCACGGCCGCGCGCGGCGGCGGCGTGCAGCATCGAGGCGGCGACCGGGTCGGCGCCCAGGGTCAGCCCGCCGACGGCGTCGTAGTCCAGGTGGGCGGTGGCGTCCAGCATCACCCGGCCGACCAGCGGCGCGGCCTGGCCGTCCAGCGTGATCCGGCGCAGGTCGACGTAGTAGTCGGCCTCCTTGCCGGAGGAGAGGGTGACCTTGCCGTGGACGACGGCCTTGTCCTTGATCTGTGCCAGCAGGGCGTCGCGGTCGTTGCTCATGAGCGTCCAGTCTAGGCCCTCTCTTTCGGATCACGCCGGGCGGGCGCCGCCGGAGCACGCACCTCGACGGCTTGTCGTCGGTCGCCGATGGCCCCCAGCCTGGCGGCCGGGAGGTGCCCCCACCGCATGGACTCCCTCCTCCGCACCGCCAATGCACGCACGCATGGGGGTACCCCCGGCCGAAGGCTGGGGGAGACGCCCGCTGATCCGACGTGATCCGAAGGAGAGGGCCCAGGCCCTCTCCTTCGGATCCCCGCCCGGGCCGCGCCCCGGCCCCGAGCCGGCCGCTAGCGCCGCCGCAGGGCCCTGACCAGCACCACCGCGCCGCCCAGCAGGGCCACCCCGCCGCCGGCGATCACCCACGGCACCGCGCTGCGGCCGCCGGTGCCCGGCACCACGATGCCGCCGGCGTCCCCGCCCCAGCGGGTGGCGGCCCGGGCCCGGGCGCTGCGGGCGGGCAGGGCGGGCGCGTACGGGCCGCGCGGCGGGGCGTGGTCGACCTCCTCGGCGGAGCGGCCGACGATGCTGCGGCGCACCGGGCCGCCGAGCACCGGCTCCTGCTCGTAGCCGAACGGCAGCTCGGCGGGGAGCTCGGCGGACACCTCCTCCTCGGCCGCGGCGGCGGGCTCCTCGGCCGCGGCCGGCTCCTCCACGTCGTCGTCGTCTGCGTCGGCGTTCCCGAGCGGGAGGCCGAAGCGCTCCGCGTCGGCGTCGGAGAAGGCGATGAGGTCGGAGAGGTCGTCGTCGAGGTCGTCGCCGGGCTCGTCCTCGCGGTCCTCCTGGCGGCTCTCCAGGAACACCACGGTGGCCTCCTCGGCCGCGCCGTCCTGGTCGCCCGCGGCGTCCGCGTTGTCCGCGTCGTCCTCGCTGCCGCCGCTCCCGGTCCCGCCGTCGCTCTCGGCGTCGAGCTCGGCCTCGGTCTCGTCGTCCGGGGAGGTCAGGGCGGTGGCGAAACGGTCCAGCAGCCGGCGGCCGGCCGCGGCGAGCGTCTCGTCGTCGAACTCGGTGAGCCGCCCGGTGGCGCTCAGGTCACCGGTGAAGCGGACCACCGCGGTCCCCTCCGCGGCGCCCTCGGCGACGCTGATCCGGACGGTCGCGGTGGCCTCGCCGCCGCCGCGCGCCTCCTGCCCCTCGGCGAACGCGGTCAGCACGCCCTCGCGGCCCTCGATCAGCGAGAGCACGCCCTTGTACGTGATGGTGGAGGTGCCGATCCGCAGCTTCAACCGCCCGCCGATCTCCTCCGCCCCGCCACTGCCGACGGCGGCGGGTTCGGTGCTCAGCCCCGGCACGGAACGCGCCAGCAGCGCGGGATCCTGCAGGGCCTGCCGGACCTGCCCGGCCGGCATCGGGACGACAACCTCATGCTCCATGCCACGGAGCCTACCGACCGAACCCCCTCCCGGCCCCGCCCTGTCCCCTACCTGCCGCCGCGCTCCACCGCTCACGCGCCCCCTGCGACCGCCCCGTCGGCGTTCCGCCCGCGTGCTCCCGCAGGGGTCCCCGGGGCGGGGCCCGAGGGCCGTGCGGCGGTTGCGGGACCCCCGCCCCCGCGGCCGCCCGGCGGCGGCGCTCCTCCCTCCCCCCGTCAGTGCGGCCCGAGGAGGGTGAGCGCGGCGGGAGGGTGGAGCGGGCGGAGGGCGGTGAGGCGGGCGGCGGAGGCGCGCAGGGCGTCCGGGGTGAGGGCGCGGGGCGGCGGCGCGTCCGGGGCGAGGGTGAGCGGCGGCTGGGCGGCCGCGGCGAGCAGGAAGCTCTGGCTGCCCTCCGGCCCCGGGCGGCAGCTGGCCGTCGCGCTGCCCGCGACCGCGTACGGAACGGTCCGCAGCCCGGCGGCCCGCAGCCCCGACTCCGCCTGCCACAGGCCCTTCCGGCCGTGCTGCTCGTCGCCGCCGCGGACGGCGAGCCGCCCGCCGGGGGCGAGCAGCCGGGTGGTGAGGCCGTAGAACTCCTGGGAGTGGAACGTCACCGGCCCGCCGTCGGCGGGCGCGGGCAGGTCGGCGAGGACGACGTCGAAGGACTCCCCGGGGCCGGGGCGGACGGTGCGCAGCCACTCCAGCGGGTCGGCCTGGGCCGTGCGCACCCGGGGGTCGTCCAGCGAGCGGCCGGAGAGCGCGGCGAGGCCGGGGTCGGTGCGGGCGAGCCGGGGGAGCGCCGGGTCGCGGTCGACCACCAGCACGGAGCGCACGCCGCGGTGCCGCAGCACCTCCCGCAGGGCCAGTCCGTCCCCGCCGCCGAGCAGCAGCACCCGGGCGTCCGGCCCGGCGGCCATCGCCGGGTGGACCAGGCCCTCGTTGCCCCGGTACTCGTCGGGCCCGCAGACCGCGAGCCGGCCGTCGAGGTAGAGCCGCAGCGGCCCCTCGGCGGGGCCGGTGAGCACGATCTCCTGGTCCCGGTTCTGGCTGACGGAGCGGACCTGCCCGCCGTACAGCGCCTGCCGGGCGGCGCGTTCGATCGCGCCGGACCAGGCGGCGGCCGCGGCGAGCAGGGCCAGGACGAGCCCGCAGCCGCCCCAGAGCAGCAGCCGCACCCGGGGCGCCGGTTCCTCGCGGAAGAGCCAGAGCACCACGGCGCCCCCGGCGACGGCGTTGACCGCGCCGGTGACCAGCGCACCGTCGCCGGGGCCGAGGACGGGCAGGATGAGGAACGGGAAAGCGAGCCCGCCGATCAGCGCGCCGACGTAGTCGGCGGCGAACAGGTCGGCGGCGGCGCGTCCGGCGTCCTCGCGGCGGATCCGCTGGACGAGGGTCATCAGCAGCGGGATCTCGGCCCCGATGAGGACGCCGATGAGGCAGGTCAGCCCGACCACCACGGCCCGGTGGTGGCCGACCCAGGCCCAGCAGGAGTAGACCGCCAGGACGGACAGGCCGCCGGTGAGCGCGAGGGCGCACTCGACCAGGGCGAAGGCGGTGGCCGGCCGTCGGGTGAACCGCTTGGCGAGCAGCGAGCCGAGGCCCATCGCGAACACCATGACGGAGAGCACGACCGAGGTTTGGGTGACCGAGTCCCCGAGCAGATAGTCGCCGAGAGCCACGAGTTCCAGCTCGTAGACGAGGCCGCAGGCCGCGCAGACGAACGCGGCCAGCAGGACGGTCAACCGGGCGAGTTCGGGGCGGGCGCGCAGTCGGGAGCGGCGGCGGGTCGGCAGCGGGGTCAGGCTCCGCCCGGGCCGGGGCGGGCTGCCGTCGTCGAGGTCGAGGCTCGGCTGTGCGGGCGGCGGACCGGCCGGATGATTGATCACGAACAAACGCTAGGCGACGTGCGGGACGGACGGCTGCGCCCATTCGAAGGACAGCGCGGTATGGCAGGTTGACGAATCGTTCCTGCGTGCGAATGAAAGCCGATCTCCTGATCTATGAGCGGCTCGTCGGTGGCGGTCATCGGGACACCACCAGCGAGGACCGGGTGCAGACCAGCCGTCCCTCCTGTGGATAGGCGTGCCAGGTGCGCCAGAGCAACCGGTCCGCCCCGCCCTGGGCGACCAGCGCGGTGAAGGCGCTGGGGTCACCGGGGAAGACGCCGGCCAGACCGCGCGGATGCCCCTCGACCAGGGCCAGCAACTCCTGTGCGCGGGCGGCGAAGTCGTGCGGCGGCAGCGCCTCGATCCGGGCGGCGAACTCGTACTCCCAGCCGTCCACCTGTTTGGCCACCCGGGCGGGCAGCGGCGTGCGGCGGCCGGGCAGGCAGGCGACGGTCTCCAGGCAGCGGCCCGGCCCGGCGGCGATCGCCACCTGGTGGGAGGCGCCCAGCAGGCGCAGCTGGAGGGTGCCGGACGGGCCGGGGTGGCCGGGGCCGTCGAGTCTCAGGTCGCGGACCGCGAGGGCGGGCAGCGGTTCGCCGCCCAGGCACCAGGCCAGGTCACCCGCGCGGGTGTCCGTGTAGGAGGTCTGCAAAGTGGTGAGCATGCTCGGCTCCGCGTTTCAGCTCCGTGCGCGCCCGCCGAGCAGCAGCGAGTAGGCCCAGGCAAAGGCGAGGCTGTTCGTGGCTGTGCGGTCCAGGGCGCGGCCGACCGTGGAAGGAAGGATTCCGGCTGGAGATTCAGCAGCAGAGAAGCACGAATACGCCGGGTCCGTCGGTGATTTACCCAACTTTGTCAAGCATTCACCGTTTCGAGCACATCTGCTTCCCTGCTCTGATCGACCCGGTGTGCGACTATGCACAGCGCGCGCCCCTCGCCCCGGCCCACGCGCCGTCTGCGCCGTTCACGCGCTGCCCGCACGTCCTGTGCGCCCCACCCCCTTCGCCCCGGGCGCACCGCCCCCGCCGTCCCGCCCCGCCGCCCGGTCCGGGCCCTGCCGCGAAGACGGCGGCGAATGGCCCGGTGGGTAGCAGAACCGCTACCCACCGGGGATTTGACGATTCGTCAGAACGCGCGAGAGGTCGGTGCTCCGGGTGCGTGGCGTCACCCGGGCGCACCCGGCTCGCCGGCCGTCAGAGCCGGGACAGCCGCTCGACCGCCTCCTCCAGGACGGCGGTCCGCTTGCAGAAGGTGAACCGCACCAGCGGGCGGCCGGCCTCGACGTCGTCGTAGAAGACGGCGTTGGGGATGGCGACGACGCCGCAGCGCGCCGGGAGGGTGCGGCAGAAGGCGATGCCGTCCTTCTCGCCCAGGGGGGTGATGTCGGTGGTGATGAAGTAGGTGCCCTCGGGGAGGAAGACCCGGAAACCGGCGGCGGTGAGGCCCTCGGCGAGCAGGTCGCGCTTGTGCAGCAGGTCGGCGCGGAGGTCGCCGAAGTAGCCGTCCGGCAGCCGCAGCGCCTCGGCGACGGCGTACTGGAAGGGGCCGGCGCTGACGTACGTGAGGTACTGCTTGGCGGTGCGGACGGCGGCGACCAGTTCGGGGGTGCCGGTCACCCAGCCGACCTTCCAGCCCGTGAAGGAGAAGGTCTTGCCGGCCGAGGAGATGGAGACGGTGCGCTCGCGCATACCGGGGAGGGCGGCGAGGGGGTGGTGGGCGCCGGTGAAGACGAGGTGCTCGTAGACCTCGTCGGTGACCACCAACAGGTCGTGCTCGACCGCGAGTTCGGCGATGGCGGTGAGCTCGTCGGGAGTGAGGACGAGGCCGGTCGGGTTGTGCGGGGAGTTGAGCAGCAGCAGCCGGGTGCGGGGGGTGACCAGGGCGCGCAGCTCGTCCAGGTCCGGCCGGAAGGACGGCGCCCGGAGGGTGAGCGGGACGCGGACGGCACCGGCCATGGCGATGCAGGCGGCGTACGAGTCGTAGAAGGGTTCGAAGGCGATCACCTCGTCGCCGGGCTCCAGCAGCGCGAGCAGCGTCGCGGCGATGGCCTCGGTGGCGCCGGCGGTGACCAGGACCTCGGTGTCCGGGTCGTAGGTCAGGCCGTGGAAGCGCTGCTGGTGCTCGGCGACGGCCTGCCGCAGCTCGGGGACGCCGGGGCCCGGCGGGTACTGGTTGCCGCGCCCCTCGCGCAGGGCCCGGACGGCCGCCTCGCGGACCTCCTCGGGGCCGTCGGTGTCCGGGAACCCCTGGCCGAGGTTGATCGAGCCGGTGGCCGTGGCCAGGGCGGACATCTCCGCGAAGATCGTCGTTCCCATGCCCGCCAGTCGGCGGTTCAACAGTGGCCTCGCACCCATCACGGCTCCTCACAGATCGCGGTCGGGCCAATCCTCCGACGGCCGCGGGCCGCGGACAAGCTCCCGGGGCGCCGCGCGGTCCCCGGCGTCCCGGCGGGGCGGTCCGGTCCGCGATCCGGCTGAAATACGGCTCCTCTGGCGGAGTGCGGCGGATCGCGGCTTGCGGGAACCGGTCACCGGCTTTTGCCTGACATCACGTCACTCAGAACGCCCGTCGGCGGGCGTCGTCCCGGGAGCAGTCATGCGCTTACGAATCATCTCCGTCGCGGCCGCGGCCGCCGCCCTCGCCGTGGTCCAGCCGGGTACCGCCGTCGCGGCGTTCGACCCCAGCACCACGCTCACGTTCGTCGTCACGTCCGGCGCGCTGACGATGACGGTGCCGGTCAGCGCCGCCCTCGGTTCGGGAGCGCCGGGCACCCAGGTCGGCGCGCCGATCGGGCCGGTGACCGTCACCGACCTGCGCGCCCTTCTCTCGGCCTCCTGGACGGTGACCGCGTCGTCGACGGACTTCACCAACGGTCCGTCGACGATTCCGGCGACCAGCGCGACCTACACGCCCGGGACGGTGACGACGACCGGCACCATCACCGTCACCCCGACGAGCGTGACACTGAGCAACTCCCCGCAGGCGGTGGTCACCGGGAGCAGCGGTGTCGGCGACAACACCGCGACCTGGAACCCGACGGTCGCCGTCGCCCTGCCCGCCGGCGCCATCGGCGGGATCTACACCGGAACGCTGACCCACTCCGTTGCGTGACCGGATGAGGGGTGCGCGCCGGTACCGGGTCCTGCTGGCGGTGCCGGCCGTCGTCCTGGCGGTCGGGGTGCTCCCGGCAGCGGCGGACGGGATGCCCTCGACACCCCCGACACCCCCGACACCCCCGACATCCTCGACGCCCGCGACATCCCCGACGCCCGCGCCCCCGGGGAAGCCCGCGACGCCCTCCGCACGGCCGGGCCCCGCGGAGCGGAGCATCGGCATCAAGCTGCTCGACGCTCCGGAGAACCGCCGTGACGACCCCCGGGCGCAGGCGTACATCGTCGACCACGTCGCGCCGGGCTCGACCGTCGAGCGGCGGGTGGAGGTCTCCAACGAGTCGTCCGTGCCGATGCGCGTCAGCGTCTACGCCGGGGCGGCCGGCATCGAGAAGGGGCAGTTCACCTTCGCACCGGAGCGCACCCCCAACGAGCTGACCGGCTGGACGTCGCTCGACACGACGGACCTCGATCTGGCGCCCTCGGCCACGGCCCGCGTGCGCACCACCATCCGGGTCCCCGGGGAGGCCGCCGCCGGGGAGCGGTACGGCGTCATCTGGGCCCAGACGGCCGCTCCCGCGGACCGCTCGCGGAACCTGACGATCCTGGGACGGGTCGGGGTCCGCATGTACGTCGACGTCGGTCCCGGCGGTGAGCCGCCCGCGGACTTCGCGATCGAGCGGCTCTATCCGACCAGGGCCCGCGACGGGCGGGGGGAGCTCCACGCCCGGGTCCGCAACACGGGGGGCCGTGCCCTGGACATCGGCGGGGCGCTCTCGCTCCGCGACGGGCCGGGCGGGCTACGCGCCGGGCCCTTCCCGGTGAAGGCGGGCACCACGCTGGCCCCGGGGGACGCCGGGGAGGCGTTCGTCCCGCTGGACGCGGGGCTGCCGGACGGCCCGTGGACCGTGGAGCTCACGCTCCGGAGCGGCCTGGCCGAGCACACCGCGCGCGCCACCGTCACCTTCCCGAGGGATCCCGGCGGCGCCGGGGCGGTCGAGGCGTCGGCCGCCGGGTCGGGGACCCTCCCGACCCCCGTGAGGGTCGGGCTCTCCGCCCTCCTCCTCGCCGCCCTGGGCGTCCTGCTCCACCGGCACCGCCGGCGCCGCCGCTGACCGCTCCGGCCGCCGGTCCCCGCCGCCCGTCCGGGCACGGCGACGGCCCGCCACCGGGTGCCGGTGGCGGGCCGTGCGGGGGAGTCCCCCGGGAGGTCAGTTCTGGTCGGTGCCGTCGGACGGCTTGCCCTCGCCGTCCTCGCCCTCGATGTCGTCCTGCAGGCCGAGGCGCTCGACGATCCACTGCTCGAAGCCCACGGCGGCCTGGGTCCAGTTGGCGGTGGTGGTGACGAAGTAGTCCAGGTTGACGCCGGTGCCGACGATCATCTGGGCCTCGCCGATCAGGCGGACCACGCCGTCCTCGTGGGTGTGGGTGTAGACCTTGGGCCAGAGGGTCTCACGGTTCCACTCGTCGATCAGGTCGAGGATCTCGCCCTTCTTCTCCAGCGGGTACGGGCGGTCGTAGAACGCCCGGACCGCGAAGAGCTCCTTCTGCTCGCCGCGGAACATGTAGTAGACGCGGAAGCCCTCCCAGGGGGCGGTGAGGTCGCCCTCCTCGTCGACTCCGTGCTTGAGCTGCATCTGGTCGAGGAGCTGGCCCACCAGGTTCTGGTCCGGGACGATGATCGGCGGCGGGCCGGCCGGACGCCCGCCCTGGCCTCCGGGCTGGCCGCCCTGGGGCACGCCGAACGACGGGATGGACGACGGGTCGATGCTCATGGGGTCCTCTTCCTCAGTGCACGTGGTGGTCGGCAATGAGAGGCCGCCCTTCCGAGTCCATCCTGCCTCATCCGGGGCTCACCTCACAGGGGTGGCAGCGACCGCGAGGGGCATGGCCGGATCACGGCCCGCCCCCGGTGAATCCCGGGGCCGGGCCATGATCGTCCGGGCGTGACGGGCGGCTACTTCTCCAGCGGCCCGCGGGCACGGACGGTGAGCCTTTCGCCGTCCTCGTCCCGCTCGACCAGCACGGTGTCGCCGTCGTGCACCTGGCCCGCCAGGATCGACCTGGCCAGTTGGTCGCCGATCGCGGACTGCACCAGCCGGCGCAGCGGCCGGGCGCCGTACGCCGGGTCGTAGCCGGTGAGCGCCAGCCAGTCCCGGGCGGCCGCGGAGACCTCCAGGGTGAGCCGGCGGTCGCGCAGCCGGTCGCCCAGCCGGGACACCTGGAGGTCGACGATCCGGGTCAGCTCGGCGGTGCCCAGCGGGTCGAAGACGACGATGTCGTCGAGCCGGTTGAGGAACTCCGGCTTGAAGGCGGCCCGCACCGACTCCAGCACGAGGTCCTTCTTCCGCTCCTCCGGGGTGGCCGGGTCCACCAGGCTCGGTTCATTGAACGCGTGGCTGCCCAGGTTGGAGGTGAGGATCAGGATCGCGTTGCGGAAGTCCACCGTGCGGCCCTGGCCGTCGGTGAGCCGGCCGTCGTCGAGCACCTGCAGCAGCACGTCGAAGACCTCGGGGTGGGCCTTCTCCACCTCGTCCAGCAGCACCACGCTGTACGGGCGGCGGCGGACCGCCTCGGTGAGCTGGCCGCCCTCCTCGTAGCCGACGTACCCGGGCGGGGCGCCGACCAGGCGGGAGACCGAGTGCTTCTCGCCGTACTCGCTCATGTCGATGCGGACCATCGCCCGCTCGTCGTCGAAGAGGAAGTCGGCCAGGGCCTTGGCGAGTTCGGTCTTGCCGACGCCGGTCGGGCCGAGGAAGAGGAACGAGCCGGTCGGGCGGTCCGGGTCGGCGATGCCCGAGCGGGTGCGCCGCACGGCGTCCGAGACGGCCTGCACGGCCTCCGCCTGGCCGATCAGGCGGCGGCCCAACTCCTCCTCCATGCGCAGGAGCTTGGCGCTCTCGCCCTCCATCAGCCGGCCGGCCGGGATGCCCGTCCAGGAGGCCACCACATCGGCCACGTCGTCCGGGCCGACCTCCTCCTTGACCATCGAGGCGGAGGAGTCCTCGCCGGCGGCGCGCTCCTGGGCGTCGGTGAGCTCCTTCTCGGCGGCCGGGATCTCGGCGTACATCAGCTTGGACGCGCGCTCGAAGTCGCCGTCCCGCTGGGCGCGTTCGAGCGCGCCGTGCAGGTCGTCCAGCCGCTCCTTGAGCTCGCCGACCCGGTTCAGGCTCTTCTTCTCCTGCTCCCAGCGGGCCGTGAGCACGCTCAACTGCTCGTTCTTGTCGGCGAGATCGCGGCGCAGCTTGGCCAGCCGGTCGACCGAGGCCGGGTCCGACTCCTTCTCCAGGGCCAGCTCCTCCATCCGCAACCGGTCGACGGCGCGCTGGAGCTCGTCGATCTCGACCGGGGAGGAGTCGATCTCCATCCGCAGCCGGGAGGCCGCCTCGTCGACCAGGTCGATCGCCTTGTCGGGCAGGAAGCGGGAGGTGATGTACCGGTTCGAGAGGGTGGCCGCGGCGACCAGCGCGGCGTCCGCGATCTGCACCTTGTGGTGCGCCTCGTACCGGCCCTTGAGGCCGCGCAGGATGGCGATGGAGTCCTCGACGCTGGGCTCGCCGACCAGCACCTGCTGGAAGCGGCGCTCCAGCGCCGGGTCCTTCTCGATCCGCTCGCGGTACTCGTCCAGGGTGGTGGCGCCGACCATCCGCAGCTCGCCGCGGGCCAGCATCGGCTTGAGCATGTTGCCGGCGTCCATCGCGGAGTCGCCGCCGGCGCCCGCGCCGACCATGGTGTGCAGCTCGTCGATGAAGGTGACGACCTGGCCGTTGCTCTGCTTGATGTCGTTGAGGACGGCCTTCAGCCGCTCCTCGAACTCGCCGCGGTACTTGGCGCCGGCCACCATCGCGCCGAGGTCCAGGGCGACCAGGCGCTTGCCGCGCAGCGACTCCGGCACGTCGCCGGCCACGATCCGCTGGGCCAGGCCCTCGACGACGGCGGTCTTGCCGACGCCGGGCTCGCCGATCAGCACCGGGTTGTTCTTGGTCCGGCGGGAGAGCACCTGGACCACCCGGCGGATCTCCTGGTCCCGGCCGATCACCGGGTCGAGCTTGCCGTCGCGGGCGGCCTGGGTGAGGTCGGTGCCGTACTTCTCCAGCGCCTTGTAGGTGCCCTCCGGGTCCGGCGAGGTGACCCGCGCGCTGCCCCGGACGTCCTTGAACGCGGCGAGCAGCGCCTTCGGGGTGGCGCCCTGCTGCACCAGCAGCTCGGCGACCGACCCGCCCTCGGCGGCCAGGCCGACCAGCAGGTGCTCGGTGGAGACGTACTGGTCGTCGAGGTCGTCGGCGCGCTTGCCGGCCTCGGTCAGCACGGCCAGGGTGTCGCGGGCCAGCTGCGGGGCGGCGACGGTGGTGCCCGACGCGCTGGGCAGCGCGGTGAGCCGGCGACGGCCCTCGGCGTCGATCCGGGACACGTCCGCGCCGACCGCCTCCAGCAGCGGCCTGGCGATGCCCTCGGGCTGTTCCAGCAGGGCGATCAGGATGTGCACCGGCTTGACGTCCGGGTTGCCGACGGCACCGGCCTGCCGGATCGCGGCGGACAGGGCGTCCTGCGTCTTGGTGGTGAACTTGCTGGCGTCCACTGCTGGGGGGTCCTCCCTCGTCGTGCGTGATGTCTGCTGGGTACAGCATGCACTAAGTTGAGTCTATTCCGCTCAACTTTTGGATGAACGGTCGGGGCGGACCCGCAGCGCGGGGCGTTCCGGCGCCGCGGTGCTCCTGCGGGCCGTCTCCGGCGGGAGGGCCCGGGCCTGCGCCATCCGCGCCTGGTGGGGCCCGGCCGTCCGCCGGGTCAGCGCCAGCAGCTCCCGGGCCGGCCCGGTCGGCCGCTGCCCGGACGGCCAGACCGCCCGCAGCGGCCGCCGCAGGTCCAGCTCCGGCGCCAGCCGCACCGCCACCAGCCGCCGGGTCGCCAGCTCCTCCACCACCGCCAGCTCGCTCAGGCAGACCGGCCCGGCCCCGGTCATCGCCGCCGACTTCAACGCCGTGGAGGAGGCCAGCTCCAGCCGCGGCGGCGCGGTGCCGCCGTACGGCGCCAGCGCCATCTCCAGCACCTCCCTGGTCCCCGAACCCGGCTCGCGCAGCACCAGCGCCGTCGCCGCCAGCTCCCGCCCGGACAGCGGCGAGCGGCGCCGGGCCCACGGATGGTCCGGCGCCACCACGAGCACCAGCCGGTCCGCCGCGACCACCGCGCCCGCCAGCCCGGCCGGCGGCAGCGGGCCCTCGACGAAGCCGAGGTCGGCGTCCCCGGCCAGCACGTGGCCGGCCACGTCCGCCGAGTTGGCGGTGCGCAGCGTCACCGCCGTGCCCGGGCTCACCGCGTGCAGCGCCATCAGCCAGCCCGGCATCAGGTACTCGGCGACGGTCAGGCTGGCCACCACGGTCAGCCGGGCGTCCCGGCGCTCGCGCAGCGCGTCGATCCCGGCGTCCAGGGCCTGCGCCGCCTCCACCACCTGCCGCGCCCACTCGACCACCAGCCGGCCCGCCTGGGTGGGCCGGGAGCCGCGCGGGGAGCGCTCCAGCAGCGGGACGCCGATCTGCCGCTCCATGCCCTTGATCCGGGCGCTCGCGGTCGGCTGGCTCACCCCGAGTTCGGCGGCCGCCCGGCCGACGCTGCCGAGCCGGGCCACCGCGAGCAGCAGCTCCAGCGCACCGAGTTCGGGGACGCGCGGGGAAAGGGCCATAGGTTCAGGCTATGCCCTCATAGAGCGTGCGGCGCTACCGGCGGTGGCCGCCCCGGGCGACGGTGGGGGTATGGCCACCCTGCTCAGCACCGCACCCCGCCCACGCCTGTCCACCCGCGTCCGCCGCCTCGACCTCGCCCAGCTCGGTCCGAACTGGTACGCGGCGGTCATGGGCACCGCGATCGTCGCCAACGGCGCGGCCGCCCTGCCGGTCCGGTGGCCCGGGCTGACCGGCTTCGCCGAGCTGATGTGGGCGCTCGCCCTGGCCGCCCTGCTGGTGCTCGGCACCGGCCGGGCCGTCCACCTCACCCGGCACCGGGCGGCCGCCCGCGAGCAGCTGCTGGACAACCCGGCCACCGCCGTCTTCTACGGCTGCCCGCCGATGGCGCTGCTCTCGGTCGGCCTCGGCACCCTGACCGTCGGCTCCCGGGTCGTCGGCACCGGCCCGGCCGTCGCGCTCGACCTCGTGCTCTGGACGGCCGGCACGCTGTACGCGCTCGCCGTCGCGGCCGGGATCCCGTACCTGATGATCACCCGGCACGGCGTCTCCCCGCTCGCCGCCAACCCGACCTGGCTGCTGCCGGTGGTCGCCCCGCTGGTCGCCTCCGCCACCGGCCCGGCGCTGGTCCCGCACCTGCCGGCCGGAGCCGCCCGGGAGGCCCTGCTGTACGGCTGCGCGGCCCTGTTCGGGATCGGGCTGCTCGCCACCCTGGCGCTGCTGCCGGTGGTGCTCACCGGACTGGTGCACAGCAAGCTGCCGGCCCTGGCGCTCACCCCGACGCTGTTCCTGGTGCTCGGCCCGCTGGGCCAGTCGACCACCGCCGTCCACCAGCTCGCCGACGCCGCCGGCCCGGTCCTGCCCGAGTCGGCGCACGCGGCGCGCGCCCTCGCCGAGCTGTTCGGGGTGGCGGTGCTCGGTGCGGCGATGCTCTGGCTGCTGCTCGCGCTGGCCGCCAACCTGCGCGCCCGGCGGGCCGGGATGGGGTTCGCGATGACCTGGTGGGCGTTCACCTTCCCGGTCGGCACCTGCGTCACCGGCGCGGCGGCGCTCGCCCGGCACACCGGGTTCGCCGGCTTCACCGCGCTCGCCGCCGGCCTGTTCGTCCTGCTGCTGGCCGGCTGGGCGCTCGCGGCGGGCGGCACGGCGGCCGCGCTGGCGGGCGGGCGGCTGCTGGCCCGCTGAGGCGGACCGAGCCCGGGAGCGGACCGGCCCGCCGGGGCGGACCGACCCCGGGAACCGGCCGGGGTTCCGGAACACGCGACTCCGCGACCGACCGGCCGGACGGTCGGAAAATCCCCGATCCACCTCGCTGACCTGCGCTTTCGCAGAAAGCGGAAGCGGGCCGCAACGGTACGCGCCCCACCGGCGGTGCAGGTTCCTGCAATTGCGAGAACATGCAGCAGGGCGGCACTTGTTCACCGGCCGTCACGCTGTGAGGGTGGAGTCACGCCAGGTCGTCCGGGCCATCGCAGCCCGATGACGGCGACTCGCTCTTCATTGCTGGATGCGACCGGCACGTCCGCACGTGCCTGCATATCGGGGGGAAGAGCGCCGGCCGGGACGCCATGTGTGGTGATGGCCCCCGGGACCGGAGCCGGCGAGGCGTTGCTGCTCCGCCTCGCCGGGAGCGCTGGGACCGCGGCGTACACCGGCGGTCCCCGGACCCGCGTGCGACGGCACCCGGGGTCCGGGGGACCGCCGGTTCCCAGTACCGTGATCACCGCCGGCCACCGCGCGCGGCGCGCGGTGCGCCAGAGACCCGAGAGCATCCGGCAGGGAGCGGTCGACGTGACGTTCGAGGCGACGGCGGACCCGGCGGCCGCCCCGGGCGGCCCGGTCGGGGCCGACGGC
Organism: Kitasatospora sp. NPDC056184; assembly: GCF_042268405.1. Classification (NCBI taxonomy): domain Bacteria; kingdom Bacillati; phylum Actinomycetota; class Actinomycetes; order Kitasatosporales; family Streptomycetaceae; genus Kitasatospora; species Kitasatospora sp. NPDC056184. The sequence continues at coordinate 87,953 of NZ_JBHJUI010000008.1, forward strand.
ACGGTCGGTGCCGCGACCACCGGGGAGCCCGACGAGGCCGCCCGCCGGCTCTACCTCGCGATCCTCGCCGACGGCGGCCGGATGCGCATCGCCGACGTCCCCGAGACCGAGCAGGGCACCGTGCGCCGGCTGGTCTCCATCGGCCTGTTGATGACCAACCCCATGGACGCCTGCTACACCGCCGTCAGCCCCCGCTCGGTCAGCGACCGGCTCGGTGCGGAACTGCGCAGCGAGGCCACCCGGCTGCTGGTCCGCGCCGAGAGCCTCCCCGGCGCCCTGGACGCCCTCACCCGCGCCTACGACGCGATGCCCCGCCCGCCGGAGCGCTCCGGCGGCGCCGTCTACATCGAGGGCCACATCCACATCCGGCACCGGATCTCCCAACTGGTCGCCGACTGCCGCACCGAGGTGCTCACCGCCCAGCCCGGCGCCCGCCCGGCGGACGCGCTCAAGATCGCCATCCAGCAGGACGTCCAACTCCTCCAGCGCGGCTGCTCGCTGCGCACCATCTACCAGCCCGTGGCGTTCTCCGAGCCCCCCGCGCTCGCCTACGCCGAGGAGGTCACCCGGCGCGGCTCGCTGATCCGGATCCTGGACGAGCCCTTCGAGCGGCTGATGGTCTTCGACCGCTCGGTCGCGGTCATCTCCGCCACCGACGACCACAGCACCGCCGCGTTCATCACCGACCCGGCCGCGATCGCCTTCATCGTCAACGCCTTCGAACGCGACTGGTCCCGCGCCGACGCCACCGACTGGTCGGCGGTCCTCAGTCAGGGCCCCGCCCACAGCGCCCCCGAGCGCGTCGGCCGCCTGCTCGCCCGGGGCCTCACCCAGCGCGCCGTCGCCACCCGCCTCGGCCTGAGCGAACGCACCGTCGCCGCCCACATCTCCCGCCTGCGCGACCGCTACGGCGCCCAGACCCTCTTCCAGCTGGGCTGGCTGATGCGGGGCGGCCGTGACGACGGATGAGCCCACGCCCTCCGAACACGGCCTCTACCTGACCGCCCTCGCCAACGGCGGCCGGCTCGTCCCGCCGCTCACCGCCGACCCGGCGGCGCTGGCGGGCCTGGTCGCCCGCGGTCTGCTCGTCCGCACCGCGGGCGGGTACACCGCCGTCAGCCCGCGCACCGCCGGCGACCGCCGCGCCGCCGGCCTGCGCACCGAGGCGACCCGGCTGCTGGTCCGCGCCGAGCGCCTGCCCGACGCCCTCGCCCCGCTGAGCGCCGCCTTCGACGCCACCCGGCGCCCGGCCCCGGAGCCGTCCTACGTGGAGGGCCCGGAGGCCATCCGGCACCGGCTGTCCCTGCTGGTCGCCGAGTGCCGGGAGGAACTGCTGACGGCCCAGCCGGGGACCCGCCGGCGGGCCACCCTCCGACTGTCCCTCACCCAGGACGTGCCGCTGCTGATGACCGGGCGGCGGATCCGCACCATCTACCAGCCCGTGGTGCGCCGTCAGCCCGAGGTGATCGAGTACGCGCGCACGGTGGTCCCGCACGGTTCGCGGATCCGCCTGCTGGACGAGGCGTTCGACCGGATGATCATCGTCGACCGGGCCACCGCGGTCGTCTCCGCACAGGCCGACCACGGCGCCGCCGCGTTCATCACCGACCGGGCCACGGTGGACGCGCTGGTCGCCACCTTCGAGCGCGACTGGCGCCGCGCCGCCGTCGTCGACTGGTCGGCCGACGGTCCGCATCCGGTGGCCGACCGGATCGGCAGGCTCCTCGCCCGCGGCTTCACCCAGCGCGCCGTCGCCGCCCGGATCGGCCTGAGCGAGCGTTCGGTGGCCGGCCACATCGCCGGCTTGCGCGAACGCCACGGCGCCCGCACGCTGTTCCAGCTCGGCTGGCTGATGCGGGGCGACCACGACGGGCCGGGGCCGCACCGGACCGGTCGGCGGGCGAGGGGTGCCCGCGACGGCTGAGCCGCGGTCAGCCGGTGGCCGCGCCGGTGGGCCAGTAGCCGGACGGGCCGACGGCGGGGGGCTGCTGACGGGGCACGGTGAACTGCTCGCCGGGGGCGGTCCAGAAGCCCTCGCGCAGCGAGAGCGCCATGCCGGCCCAGTCGAGGGCGGTCTCCACGGTGTGGTGGAGGGCCTCCTGGGACCAGGTGTCGTCGAAGACCAGCGGGAGGACGGGGGCGACCTGCTCGATGGTGGCGATCAGCGGGTTGTGGGTGATCGCCTCGTCGACGAGCAGGACGATCGGCTTGCGCAGCGCCGAGGCCCAGCCCAGCTCCAGGCTCACGCCGGCCGAGAGCGGCGCGCCGACGTAGGCGAAGACCAGGTCCGCGGACTGCAGCGCGCGGAAGTCCGACGGCACGCGCGGCTCGGGGGCGCGCCCGGCGACGGTCCAGGCGTCGCTGTGGTGGGCGCTGTACACGGCGGCGCCGCTGCGCAGGAGGGTGGTGCGAAGGGTCGTCAGCCGCGTCCGGCTGGCGAGCGTCACCACGCTGTCCGCCGGCCCGGTCAACCGCATCAGCGGCGCGGCTAGGAACACGCGTGCACGCCGGCCCTCATGGGCCTGGCTGTCGTGGTGACGCAGGTAGGGCTCGGTCATGTCGACTCCGGGGATAGGTGCCAACTAGGCTGGTGCGCCCCGTTGGGTGGTGACCATCGGAATGCTGCTGCGCATTCGTTGCCGTCAAAACTAAGTTGTCGTGCTCATGTTTGGCTTTGTTGCCCCCGTGTTCTTCTCGACCGACTCTCCGGGGAGTGCACTGATCGTCTCTGTCGACCGCGACCACCGTCCACAGACCTGCGGTGTCATCTCGATGACTGGCAGAGAGATGACGCACTGGGAGCTCCGGCCCTCTGGCCCCGCGGTGCGGCGGTGCGGCATTATGTGGCAGGTTGTTCGAAACAATGGGCTGGATACCCGCGAAAAGCCCTGAATTGGAGAGAGGACATCATGTCTCGTATACGTCGAGTGGTTCGGTTTGTCCTGGTTCCACTCGCCGTTGGGGCGGCGATTCTCATTGGCGGCGCCGGCTCGGCGGACGACACGATCTGGAACATCCGGGTGGGTCACGACGCGTCGGCGGAGAAGACCGTCGCCCTCGCGACGGACACGATCTGGAACTGAACCCGGAGCCGGGGGACCGGTCACCCGTACAGTTCGGGATGCTCGCCGGTGCCGCTGTTGCGCGCCAGCGCGTAGCCGAGCTGGAACAGTGACTCCACGTTGTGCTCGTCCCGCATCTCGGCGAGGTGACGGGCGAGGGTCCGTTCGCTGATGCCCAGTCGGCGGGCGATCACCCGGTGGTTCACGCCTTCCAGCATCAGGTCGATGATCGTCTGCCGCATCCCGGAGACGACCTGCTGCGGGACGCCACGCGCGCCGTCGAAGTCCAGCGCGTGGCTCCAGTTCCGCTCGAAGACCTCGCTGATCAGATAGCTGATGACGGCTTGGTCGTGGATGAAAGCGGCGAGGTTGAGGTCCTCGGCGATGGGGATCACCGCGATGCGGCGGTCGATCACGATCAGGCGCGTGTAGGGCTCGTCGAGCGTCCGGACTCTGCCGCCCGCCTGCGTGATGGCGGCGACGTACTCCCGGGTGGGCGCGTGGTAGCGGGTGCTCGGGTGGTAGATCGTTCTGAGCGTGATCCCCAGCCGGAGGGCCTCCAGGTCCCGTTCGAGGATGCCCGCCAGGGCGTCGGACGGCCGGGGCCCGCCGGGCTGGGCCGCGAGTATCTCCTCGGCGGCACCCGCGACGATCTGCTGGACCCGCTGGTTGATCAGGACCTTGCCGCGGACGTACTCGATGGTGCCGCCGGCCTGTTCCGGCGAGTGGTAGGCGGCCGTGAGGTCGTGCAGCTCGTTGCTGAGCGCGGACGCGCGGGTGAGCAGGTCCAGGGCCTGGCGCTGCCAGCTCGCGCTGAGGCTCTCGGAGAGCTGCCGGGGGTCGACCGCGACCAGGACGTCGGGCTCGTCGGTGTCGGGGACGAGCAGGCCGAGGCCCACCAGCTCGTCCCGGGCCGCGTCGCCGCACAGGATTTCCGAGTCCTTGGGGAGCCGCCCGTTCTCCCCGATGATGGCCAGGTACAGCGCACGTGCCCCCTGGGAGAGGACGCCCGTCCCACCCGTGGTGGCACCGAGCTGCTCTCGTCCACTCATCTGAGGCTCCTTGCCGTGGCCGTGCTTACCGGTACTGCCAGGTATCCAAGCAGGAAACGCCGTGCAGCATGCCAGATCGGGCCTCGCCGGCGGGGGAAGCCCGGCCCGGTCCTCAGCACCCTCTCACCAACGCCGCGCCGCCGGCACCCCCCGGCCAGGGGGAAACCGGCGGCAGTGCGGCGGCGCGGCGGCCGTCAGCGCTTGGGGCGCCAGACCACGAGGGCGCTGGAGTGGGGGGTGGGGGGCTGGTAGGGGACGAGGTCGCGGCGGTAGGAGGCGTGGATGGTGGCCTCGCGCTGCTGGAGCGCCGTGGCGGCGCCCTCCAGGGAGTCGGCCAGCTCGGCGATCCGGGACTGGAGGGCGGTGACCTGGTTCTCCAGCTCGATGATCCGCTTGATGCCGGCCAGGTTGATGCCCTCGTCCTGGGAGAGCCGCTGGACCTCGCGCAGCTGCTGGATGTCGCGCGAGGAGTAGCGGCGGCCGCGCCCGGCGGTGCGGTCGGGGCAGACCAGGCCGAGCCGGTCGTACTGACGGAGGGTCTGCGGGTGCAGCCCGGAGAGCTCGGCGGCCACCGAGATCACGTAGACCGGGGTCTCCTCGGTGAGCACGTACTGGGGCTGCGGGGCGCTCCTGCGGGTGGTGCGACGGGCGCCGCCGCCACCGGGCAGGCCCTCGCCGAGGCCGGGGCCGATGGGGTCGTCGGGGGTCATCTGGTCGTCACGCTCCCTTCGCCGCCCGGAAGAGGGCGGCTCGTGGGTCGTCGGAGGCGGTCGCCTCGCGGTACTGCTCCAGAGCGGTCAGCGCGTCGCCGGTGACGTGCTGGGGTACCACGACCTCCACGGTGACCAGGAGGTCGCCGCGGGTGCCGTCCTTGCGGGTGGCGCCCTTGCCGCGGGCCCGCAGGGTGAGGCCGTTGGCGCTGCCCGGCGGCAGCTTCAGCTTCACCGACGGGCCGTTCAGGGTCGGCACCTCGATGGTGCCGCCGAGCGCGGCCTCGGGGAAGGTGACCGGGACGGTCACCGTCAGGTTGTCGCCCTTGCGCCCGAAGACCGGGTGGGCGTCGACGTGGACGGTGACGTACAGGTCGCCGGGCTGGCCGCCGCGCTCGCCCTGGGCGCCCTTGCCCTTGAGCCGGATCCGCTGGGCGTCCTGGACGCCGGCCGGGATCCGGACCTGCATGGTGCGGGCGGAGCTGGCGCGGCCGCTGCCGTGGCAGTCGGGGCACGGGTCGTCGACGATCATGCCGCGGCCGCGGCAGTCCCGGCAGGGCTCGGAGAGCGCGAAGGCGCCCTGGCCGCGGCTGACCGTGCCGGAGCCCACGCAGGTCGGACAGACCCGCGGCGTGGTGCCAGCCTTGGCGCCGGTCCCGTTGCAGAGCCGGCAGGGGGCCTGACTGGTCATCCGCAGCGGGACGGTGGCGCCGTCGACGGCCTCCTCGAAGGAGAGCGTCACCTCGGTCTCGACGTCGGCGCCGCGCCGCGGCTGGGCCTGCCGGCCGCCGCGGTTGAACAGGCCGCCGAAGACGTCGCCGAGCCCGCCCTGGCCGCCGCCGCCCTGGCTGCCGCTGAAGAGGTCGCCGAAGTCGAAGCTGTAGCTGCCGGTGCCACCGGGTCCGCCGGGGCGGAAGCCGCCGTTGGCGAACAGGCTGCGGGCCTCGTCGTACTCCTTGCGCCGCTTCTCGTCGGAGAGGACGTCGTACGCCTCGGAGATGTCCTTGAACCGCTCCTCGGCCTTGGTGTCGCCCTTGTTGGCGTCGGGGTGGAACTCGCGCGCCAGCTTGCGGTAGGTCTTCTTGATCTCCGTGGCGCTGGCGTCCTTGGGCACGCCGAGGACCTTGTAGTAGTCCTTCTCCACGTAGTCCTTGCCGCTCATGGCCGGCGCCACCTCCCGAGGTCCATCGTCACAGTGCTGTCAACGGTCCGGGCACGGCCGTCCGTGCCCGGGCACATCGACAACGCGCTGCGGAGCCGGCCGCCGTACTGGCCGGCGTACGACTCCGCAGCGCAAGGGTTGTCAGCTGTCACCGGTGGTCAGCTGTCCGAGCCACCGTCGGCCTGGTCCTTCTTCTCCCCGCCCTTGGCGGCGTCGGCGTCCGGGCCGGACGCGGTCTGGGTGCCCGGCTGGGGCTCCGCGACCGCGACCATCGCCGGGCGGATGATCCGCTCGCCGATCCGGTAGCCGGGCTGGAGGATCTGGACGCAGGTGTCCTCGGTGACGTCCGAGGAGTAGCTGTGCATCAGCGCCTCGTGCATGGTCGGGTCGAAGGGCTCGCCCTCCTTGCCGAACTGCTGCAGGCCCAGCTTGGCGACGACCGTCTCCAGCGACTCCGCGACGGACTTGAAGCCGCCCGTCACCTCGCCGTGGTCGCGGGCGCGGCCGATGTCGTCCAGCACCGGGATCAGCGACTCCAGGATGTTGGAGACGGCGATCTCGCGGACCGTCAGCCGGTCGCGCTCGACCCGCTTGCGGTAGTTCTGGTACTCGGCCTGGAGGCGCTGGAGGTCGGCGGTGCGCTCGGCCGCCTCGCGCTTGGCCGCGGCGACCTCGTCCGTGCCGGAGGAGCCCTCGGCCCCGGCCGCGGCGGCCTCCTCGGCCGCCTTGATCACGGCCTCCTCGGCGGCGGAGTCGTCGCCGGGCTCGGCACCCTGCGGCTTCTCCGTCATGCCGCACCGCCCTTGGGCTTCTCGTCGTCCACGATCTCGGCGTCGACGACGTCGTCGTCCTTGGCACCGGCGTCACCGGCCGCACCCGCGCCCGCGCCCGCCGCACCGGCGGCGTCGGCGTTGGCGTACAGCGCCTGGCCGAGCTTCTGGGCGGTGGTGGAGACCTTCTCCGAGGCCTCGCGGATCTTCGCGATGTCCTCGCCCTTCAGGGCCTCCTTGAGCTCGCCGATCGCGGTCTCGACCTCGGTCTTGACGTCGGCCGGCAGCTTGTCGGCGTTGTCGGCGATGAACTTCTCGGTGGAGTAGACGAGCTGCTCGGCCTGGTTGCGGGTCTCCACGGCCTCGCGGCGCTTGTGGTCCTCCTCCGCGTACTGCTCGGCCTCGCGCATCATGCGCTCGATGTCGTCCTTCGGCAGCGCGGAGCCGCCGGTGACGGTCATCTTCTGCTCCTTGCCGGTGCCGAGGTCCTTGGCGCCGACGTGCATGATGCCGTTGGCGTCGATGTCGAAGGTGACCTCGATCTGGGGCAGGCCGCGCGGGGCCGGCGGCAGGCCGGTCAGCTCGAACATGCCGAGCTTCTTGTTGTACGCCGCGATCTCGCGCTCGCCCTGGTAGACCTGGATCTGCACGGACGGCTGGTTGTCCTCGGCCGTGGTGAAGATCTCCGAGCGCTTGGTCGGGATCGTGGTGTTGCGCTCGATCAGCTTGGTCATGATGCCGCCCTTGGTCTCGATGCCGAGGGACAGCGGGGTGACGTCGAGCAGCAGGACGTCCTTGACCTCGCCCTTGAGGACACCGGCCTGGAGCGAGGCGCCGATGGCGACGACCTCGTCCGGGTTGACGCCCTTGTTGGCTTCCTTGCCGCCGGTCAGCTCGCGGACCAGGTCGGCGACGGCCGGCATGCGGGTGGAGCCGCCGACGAGGACGACGTGGTCGATCTCGGAGAGCGAGATGCCGGCGTCCTTGATCACGTTGTTGAACGGGATCTTGCAGCGCTCCAGCAGGTCGGAGCTCAGCTGCTGGAACTGGGCCCGGGTGAGCTTCTCGTCCAGGTGCAGCGGGCCCTCGGCGGAGGCCGTGATGTAGGGCAGGTTGATCGAGGTCTCGGAGGACGAGGACAGCTCGATCTTGGCCTTCTCGGAGGCCTCGCGCAGACGCTGCAGGGCCATCTTGTCCTTCGACAGGTCCACGCCGTGGCCCGCCTGGAAGACCTTGACCAGGTGGTCGACGATCTTCTGGTCCCAGTCGTCGCCGCCGAGGTGGTTGTCACCGTTGGTGGCCTTCACCTCGACGACCCCGTCGCCGATCTCCAGCAGGGAGACGTCGAAGGTGCCGCCGCCGAGGTCGAAGACCAGGATGGTCTGGTCGTCCTTGTCCAGGCCGTAGGCCAGGGCGGCCGCGGTGGGCTCGTTGACGATGCGCAGGACGTTGAGGCCCGCGATCTCACCGGCCTCCTTGGTGGCCTGGCGCTCCGAGTCGGAGAAGTACGCCGGGACGGTGATGACGGCGTCGGTGACGGTCTCGCCCAGGTAGGCCTCGGCGTCCCGCTTCAGCTTCTGCAGGATGAAGGCGCTGATCTGCTGCGGGTTGAAGTCCTTGCCGTCCAGCCCGATCTTCCAGCTGGTGCCCATGTGGCGCTTGACCGACCGGATGGTGCGGTCGACGTTGGTGACCGCCTGGCGCTTGGCCACCTCGCCGACGAGCACCTCGCCGTTCTTCGCGAAGGCGACGACGGACGGCGTGGTCCGCGCACCCTCGGCGTTCGTGATGACGGTGGGCTCGCCACCCTCCAGAACGCTGACGACCGAGTTCGTCGTACCGAGGTCGATGCCGACCGCGCGTGCCATCGTAGATACCTCCACGGAAGAGTTGAGCTTTACGGGCTCAAGGATGCATGACGGAGCGGGCGCCGTCAACAGGACTGAGTCCTCGGCGCTCAACTTTGCTGAGCCGTTCGTCCGGAGCGCGGCGGGCGGGCCGTGCCGGAGGTGCACGCGCGTGACTGCCGCCATACCTTGAGCATCTTCAGGAGAAGTGTTGGCGAACGGTAATGTCCGGCCCGTCGGCCCTGGAAGTTACCGACGAGTACACTCCCCTCGGGGACACTGCACACCAGTTACACGCAAGCCGCAGGAGACGGAGAGCCGATGCAGCTAGCAGCGATCGTCATCTCGCTGGTCACATTCGTGGTCGGCACCGCGCTCGCCGCTCGTGCGGCGCTGTACATCTACCGGGTGGTGCGGACCGGCCAGCCGGACCCCACCCGCTTCGGGCAGCCCGCGCAGCGGGTGAAGACCGTGGCCGTGGAGTTCGTCGGCCACACCCGGATGAACCGCTGGGGCATCGTCGGCATCGCCCACTGGTTCGTCGCGGTCGGCTTCTTCACCCTGGGCCTGACCCTGCTGACCGCGTTCTTCCAGCTGTTCGACGCCGAGTTCGTGCTGCCGGTGCTCGGCGGCTGGCTGCCGTACGAGCTGTTCACCGAACTGGTCGGCACCCTCACCACGCTGGGCATCGCGACGCTGATCGTGATCCGCCTGCTGAGCCTGCCCGGCCGAGCCGGCCGCAAGTCCCGCTTCGCCGGATCGATCGCCTGGCAGGCCTTCTACGTCGAGTACACGATCCTCGGCATCGGCCTCTGCATCATGATCCTGCGCGGCCTGGAGGGCGCGCTGGAGAACGTCGGCTCCTACGAGGCCAAGTACCTCATCTCCTACCCGCTGGTGGCGGCCTTCCGCGGCCTGTCCCACGGCACGCTGGAGAACCTGGTCTACCTCTTCGCGATGCTGAAGATCAGCATCTCCTTCGCCTGGGCGATCACCATCGGCGTCAACCCCTCGATGGGCGTCGCCTGGCACCGCTTCCTGGGCTTCTTCAACATCTACTTCAAGCGCGAGGAGGACGGCTCCACCGCGCTCGGCGAACTGCGCCCGATGACCAGCGGCGGCGAGCCGATCGACTTCGAGGACCCGGCCGACGACGCGGTCTTCGGCGTCTCCCAGGTCGAGCACTTCTCCTGGAAGGGCATCCTCGACTTCTCCACCTGCACCGAGTGCGGCCGCTGCCAGTCGCAGTGCCCGGCCTGGAACACCGGCAAGCCGCTCTCCCCGAAGCTGCTGATCATGAGCCTGCGCGAGCACGCCTTCGGCAAGGCCCCCTACCTGCTCGCCGGCGGCGGCAAGGACATGGAGGGCACCGAGCGGGCCACCGCCGAGCAGCTGAAGGACGTCCCCGCGGCCGCCCTGGCCGAGGCCGAGCGCCCGCTGATCGGCACCGCCGAGGAGAACGGCGTCATCGACCCGGACGTGCTGTGGTCCTGCACCACCTGCGGCGCCTGCGTCGAGCAGTGCCCGGTCGACATCGAGCACATCGACCACATCGTCGACATGCGCCGCTACCAGGTCATGATCGAGTCCTCGTTCCCCACCGAGGCCGGCACCATGCTCAAGAACCTGGAGAACAAGGGCAACCCCTGGGGCATGGCGACCAAGGCCCGGCTCGACTGGGTCAAGGAGCTCAAGAAGGAGACCGGCATCGAGGTGCCGGTGATCGGCGAGGACATCGACCCCGCCGAGGTCGAGTACCTGTACTGGGTGGGTTGCGCCGGCGCCCTGGAGGACCGCGCGAAGAAGACCACCAAGGCCTTCGCCGAGCTGCTGCACACCGCCGGCGTGCAGTTCGCGATCCTCGGCAAGGAGGAGTCCTGCACCGGTGACTCCGCCCGCCGCCTGGGCAACGAGTTCCTCTTCCAGATGCTCGGCGCGCAGAACGTCGAGACCCTGAACGCCGCGCTGGAGGACGCCCCGGTCAAGCGGATCGTGGCGACCTGCCCGCACTGCTTCAACACCATCGCCAACGAGTACCCGCAGCTGGGCGGCCACTTCGAGGTCATCCACCACACCCAGTTGCTGCAGCACCTCATCGACGAGGGCAGGCTCGTGCCGGTCAACCCGGTCGAGGGCCTCATCACCTACCACGACCCCTGCTACCTGGGCCGCCACAACAAGGTCTACAGCCCGCCGCGCGAGATCATGGACAAGGTCCCGGGGCTCCGCCAGCAGGAGATGCACCGCCACAAGGAGCGCGGCTTCTGCTGCGGCGCCGGCGGCGCGCGGATGTGGATGGAGGAGCGCATCGGCAAGCGGATCAACACCGAGCGCGTCGACGAGGCGCTGTCCCTCGACCCGGACATCGTCTCCACCGCCTGCCCGTTCTGCCTCGTCATGCTCTCCGACTCGGTCAACGGCAAGAAGAACGAGGGCGCGGCCAAGGAGCACCTGAAGGTCGTCGACGTCGCCCAGCTGCTGCTCGACTCGGTCAAGGCGGTCCCGCCGGCCGAGGCCGAGGAGCCGCGGACCGTCGACGCCTGAGGCGCGTTGTTCGACAGTTCTGCAACAACCGCCCGGCCCGGCGGGTGCCACCAGCGCCCGTTCGGGCCGGGCTTTTCCCGCTCCCGCGGACGCCGCGCGGACACCGCCCCCCGCGCCGAACGCCGGGCCGCCCGGCGGCCCGGCGTTCGGGAGGAAATACAGTAGGCGCCGGACCGGCCGCGCGCCGGTCGATCCGTTCCGGCCCCCGGAACGGCGTACAGCAGACCGACGGAGGTATCGGCCCGCCGGGCCGGGCCGCAGAGACCACAAGGGGAACAGCGCAGACCATGACCGAGGCGATCATGCTGGTCGGTGGTAAGGGCACGCGACTGCGTCCGCTGACCACTCACACCCCCAAGCCCATGCTGCCGGTGGCAGGCGTTCCGTTCATCGCGCACCAGCTGGCCCGCGCGGCCGCGGCCGGGGTCACCCGCGTGGTGCTCGCCACCTCCTACCTCGCCGAGGTCTTCGAGGACCACTTCCAGGACGGCACGCCCTACGGCATCGAGCTGGTCTACCTGACCGAGCGCGAGCCGCTCGGCACCGGCGGCGCCATCCGCAACGCGGCCACCGGGCTGACCTGCGGCCCCGACGAGCCGGTCCTGGTCTTCAACGGCGACATCCTCTCCGGCGTCGACATCGCCGCCCTGCGCGACGGCCACGTGGCCGCCGGGGCCGACGTCACCCTGCACCTCACCCGGGTCGAGGACCCGCGCGCCTTCGGACTCGTCCCCACCGACGCCGACGGGCGGGTGCTGGAGTTCCTGGAGAAGCCGGAGACGCCCGAGCAGATCGTCACCGACCAGATCAACGCCGGCTGCTACGTCTTCACCCGCTCGGTCATCGACCGCATCCCGGCCGGCCGCGAGGTCTCCGTCGAGCGCGAGACCTTCCCCGAGCTGCTGGCCACCGGCGCGCTGCTGCGCGGCGTCGTCGACACCTCCTACTGGCTGGACCTCGGCACCCCGGCCGCCTTCGTGCGCGGCTCGGCCGACCTGGTGCTCGGCAAGGTCGACTCGCCCGCCGTCCCCGGCCCGACCGGTGACGCCCTGCCGCTGCCCGGCTCGACCGTCCGGCACGGCGCGGTGCTCAGCGGCGGCACCGTGGTCGCCGAGGGCGCGGTGGTCGAGGCCGGCGCGATCGTCGAGGGCAGCGTGATCCTGCCGGGCGCCGTCATCGGGGCGGACACCCTGGTCAAGGACTCGATCGTGGGCGCCTTCGCGACCATCGGCGACCGCACCGCGCTGGACGGCGCGGTGATCGGCGACGGCGCGATCGTCGAGTCCGACAACGAGCTGCCGAACGGCGTGCGGATCGCCTGCGGCACGCTGCTGCCGGTCGGCGCCGTGCGCACCTCGGCCGGCCCGGGCGGGTGCCCGGCCGGCACCAGCGCCGCGGCGGCGGTGCACGGGCCGAAGGTCGGCGCACGGCGGTAGCCGGGCGGCGGTAACAGGCTCGCTGCAAACCGGATCCGGTCCGGTGCCCGCCCACCACGGCGCCCGCCGGACGGGTACCTTCGGAACGTGGCTGGCAATCGATACGACAGCGGTCAGGGCGCCGACCCCCGTGGCGGGTGGTCGGCGCCGCCGCAGCAGCAGGCGACGCCCGGGGGGTACGGGCCGACGGACGGACCGGAGTACTTCACCGGCCCGCAGCAGGGGGCGCACCAGGAGCCGTACGGACCCTACGACCCGTACGGTCCGCGCGCCCCGCACCAGGCCCCGCACGCCCCGCACCACGCCCCGCACCAGGACCCGTACGCGGCCGACAACCCGGGCCACACCCGGGCCTTCCCGGTCGGCGCCGACCCGTACGCGGGCGATCCGTCCTCCTACGGCCAGGCGCAGCCGCCGTACCCGCACCCGGACGGCTACGGCCGGGACCAGCAGGGCTACGGCCACGACCAGCAGGGCTACGGCCAGGAGCAGGACTACGGCCAGGACAACGTCGCCGTCTACCGGGCCGGCGGCCAGTCCGCGCCGCAGGCCACCGGCCCCCGGCCGGCCTGGCGCGAGCTGCTGACCGGTCTGTTCCGCACCCCCACCGCGATCCTCGACCGCACCCGGGACCACCAGGTCTGGCTCCCCGCCGTCGCCGTCTCCCTGGTGTACGGCGCCCTCGCCGTGCTCGGCATCGGTCTGACCCGCGACGACGTGTTCAACTCGACCTTCACCGTGGCGCTCACCGCGATGCTCGCCGCCGCGATCGGCTTCACCCTGGCCGGCGCCATGCTCGGCGCCGTGACCTACGGGCTGGCCCGGCAGTTCGGCGGCGACGGCCCGTGGCAGTCCACGGTCGGCCTCGCCATGCTGATCGGCTGGGTCACCGACGCGCCCCGACTGCTGCTGGCGCTCGTCCTGCCCGCCGACAACCTGGTCGTCCAGGCCGTCGGCTGGGCCACCTGGCTGCTCTGCGGCTACCTGCTGGCCCTCATGGTCCGCCGGGTGCACGACCTGCCCTGGGGCAAGGCGGCCGGCGCGGCCGCGCTGCAGCTGCTGGCCCTGCTGGTGCTGATCAAGCTGCCGACCCTGGGCTGACCCTCGGCGACAATGGACGACGGGCCTCGCCTCGCGGGGCCCGTCGCGTTGTCCTGCCCATCCCCTCGTCCACCCTCACCCGCACGGAGCCAGGCATGACCCTCCCCACCACCCACGTCAGCTTCCCGGCCGGGGCGGTGACCGGCGAGTCGACGGTGCTCGCGGTGCACCCGCTGGACGACGGCCGCTACGCCGTGGTCACCGGGGCGACCCCGTTCCACCCGCTCGACCACACCTGGCCCGACCAACCCGCCGACCTCGGCACCCTCACCGTGGACGGCGTCGAGCTGGCAGTCGTCGACTGCCTCACCGGCGCGGTGGGCCCGGACGGCGGCGCGCCGCTGGTCGGCGCCGACATCCCGGTCCGGCGCGGCGACGAGGAGTGGTCCTGGCTGGTCCTGCACGTCCTCGCGGCCGACCCGGGCGACCTCGTCGGCCGCGGCGCCGTCCTCGCCGTCGACGCCGCGCGCCGCGGCGCGCTCAGCGCCTCGCACAGCGGCTGCCACCTGCTCGCCCTCGCCCTCAACGAGGCGCTCGCGCCGCGCTGGCGCAAGGACCCGGGCCGCGCCGACGCCTTCGGCCACCCGGACTTCGACAGCCTCGCCATGGCGAGCTCGGTGATGGACACCGAGGCCAGCACCGACACCTACCGGCTGGGCAAGTCGCTGCGCAAGAAGGGCTTCACCACCGAGGCCGCCGAGGACCTCCCGGCCCTCGCGGACGCCCTCCCCGCGCTCACCGAGGCCGTCAACCGCCGGCTGGCCGCCTGGGTCGCCGCCGACGCCCCGGTGCGCATCGACGTCCCCGGCCCGGAGCTGACCGCCCGCCGCCAGTGGCACTGCGAGCTGCCCGAGGGCGCGGCGCGGATCTTCTGCGGCGGCACCCACCTGCACCACCTGGGCGAGCTCGCCGAGCTCCGCACCGAGCTGCGGCTCTCCGAGGACGGCAGCGAGCTGGTCGCCGTCACCCGCCCGAAGCGGGCCTGAAACGCCGGCGGGCGGTCCCCCCTCCAGGGGTGACCGCCCGCACCGTGCGCTCTTCGTCCGACTCAGACGTCCGTACGGTGGAAGTTCAGGTAGGAGCGCGACGGCGTCGGACCGCGCTGCCCCTGGTAGCGCGAGCCGTACCGCTCCGAGCCGTACGGGTGCTCCGAGGGCGAGGAGAGCCGGAACAGGCAGAGCTGCCCGATCTTCATCCCCGGGTAGAGCTTGATCGGCAGCGTCGCGACGTTCGACAGCTCCAGCGTCACGTGCCCGCTGAAGCCCGGGTCGATGAAGCCGGCCGTGGAGTGCGTCAGCAGCCCGAGCCGGCCCAGGCTGGACTTGCCCTCCAGCCGCGAGGCGACGTCGTCGGGCAGTGTGATGACCTCGTAGGTCGACGCCAGCACGAACTCGCCCGGGTGCAGGATGAACGCGTCGTCGCCCTCCGGCTCGACCAGCCGGGTCAGGTCCGGCTGCTCCTCGGAGGGGTCGATGTGCGGGTAGCGGTGGTTCTCGAAGACCCGGAAGAAGCGGTCCAGTCGCACGTCGATGCTCGACGGCTGGATCATCGCGGGGTCGAACGGATCGATCACCACCCGGCCGTTGTCGATCTCGGTCCGGATGTCCTTGTCAGAGAGCAGCACGCTTCGAGGTTACGTGCACGACGCGGCCCCGGACGAATCGCCCGGGGCCGCGCCCGTCACTCCACTCCCGTGTCCGCCCTCGTCAGGCGAGGAACTCCGCGGCCTCCAGCCGCAGTGCCCGGGCCAGTTGCGGCTCGGACAGCTCCCGCAGGTCGGCCAGCACCGAACTCCGCAACCGCCCGCACTGCGGACACCTGATCAGCCGGCCGGGCCCCAGCCGGCCGGGCCCGAGGTTCTGCATCGGGAACGTGGTGGTGCTGAACAGGTGCCCCTCGGCACAACGAACGACGGCGCGCTGCTCCATCGATCCCCTTCCCATCCTTACCCCAGTACTCACCCGTACTCGTCGCCCCGAACGGCGGAGCCCCCGGGACCAGCGTCACATTAGGGGATGTACCGGACATTCCACACCAAGGCTCGCCGCCCGCGCCCACCCGCCGGGGCACTCTCACGCGGCCCACACAGTACGCCCCCGCCCCCACCCCCCGCGCCCGGGCCACGCCACCCCCACCTGTGCGGCCGCCGTCACGGATGGGGTACAGTGAGGGACAGATCGAGCGGTCTCTGACGGCTCATCAGGCGGGCGTAGTTTAATGGTAGAACATGAGCTTCCCAAGCTTAGAGCGCGAGTTCGATTCTCGTCGCCCGCTCCACACCGAAAGCCGCAGGTCATCTGACCTGCGGCTTTCGCGTTGTCCGGGCGGGGTCAGGGGTGGGCGCGGGGGAGGGTGCGGACGGGGTGGGCGGCGAGGAGGGCGAGGGCGGTGAGGAGGGCGACGGCGGCGCCGAGGAGGAGGACGCGGTCGGTGCCGAAGGCGTGGGTGGCGGGGCCGGCCAGGGCGCTGCCGAGGGGGTACATGCCGACGGAGCCGGCGACCTCGTAGGCGTGGACGCGGTTGAGGACCTCGCCGGGGACCTGGGTCTGGACGCTGGTGGCCCACATGACGCCCCAGACGCCGGTGCCGGTGCCGACCGCGACCTGGGCGGCGGCGAGCAGCCAGACCGGCCAGCCGAGGACGATGCCGAGCGGGTAGAGGGGGAAGGCCAGCATCGCCACGGCTCCGGCGGCGAGCGGGCGGGCGGGCTTGTAGCGGATCGCCAGCAGGCCTCCGGCGACGGTGCCGGCGCCCAGGGCGCAGTTGAGCAGGCCGAAGGCGGTGGCGCCGTGCTCGGGGACGATGACGCCGGCGGCCACCGACAGCTGCGGGCCCCAGGAGAGCACCGCGAAGACCATCCAGATGACGATCACGCCCCAGAGCCAGCTGCGGGCGCGGAACTCCCGCCAGCCGACCGCCAGGTTGTGCCACAGGGTGCCGCCGGCCGGCGGGGCGGGCACCGGGCCGAGCCGGAGCGTGAACAGGCAGGCGGCGCTGGTTCCGTAGGCGACGGCGGAGATCACCATCACCCAGGCGGTGTCGCCGAGCCCGACCAGGACGCCGGCCAGCGCCGGGCCGCCGAGTCCGGTGAGCGCCTCGGCGGTGCGCAGGACGCCGTTGGCGCCCTGGACGTCGCGCGCGACCAGCGGGACGGTCGAGGAGGCGCCCGGCTGGAACATCGCGTTGGCGGTGCCGGCCACCACCAGCAGCGCGTACAGCTGCCAGAGGTGGTCGATGCCGTGGAGGAACAGCAGGGCGAGCAGGACGTGGGCGGCGAGGTTGGCGAGGTCGGCGGCGATCATCATCCGGCGGGCGGTGAAGCGGTCGGCGAGCACCCCGCCGAACAGCACCAGGCCGGCGAACGGGCCGACCAGGAAGGCCATCGCGTACCCGGCGGTGTCCAGGCCGTACCCGCCGCTGAGCAGGCCGGCCGAGACCGCGACCGGCAGCATCGCCCAGCTGAGCAGGCCGGCGCTGCGGGCCGTGAAGTAGGAGCGGAAGGTGCGGGACCAGATCGCCGGTTCGGCGGTGGGCGGCGCGGGCGGTGAGACCGACGGGTCGGTCAGGAGGTCTTCCACGGGCGTTCGGTTCCTCGGTCGTGCGCGGCGAGTTCCGCGCGCAGGGCGGCGTTCTCCCGCTCCAGCCGTGCGAGCCGGTCGGTGAGTTCGCGGTGGCTCGGGCGGGGGGTGATGTGGTTCGGGCAGTTCCAGGCGAAGGCCTCCACCCGGATGGTGACGATCTGTTCGACCGTGCCGTCGGTGCGCGGCGAGTCCAGCCGGGCGGCGAGCGCGGGGGCGTCGGTGGCCGGGACGGCGGTCGCGCGGCCGAGCAGCTTGAGGCGGGCCCGGCGGGCGTGGTCGAGGAAGAAGAGCGCGACCCGGCCGTCGCCGCGCAGGTTGCCGGTGGTGATGTACTGCCGGTTGCCCCGGACGTCCAGGTAGCCGAGGGTCCGCTCGTTCAGGACGTGGACGAAGCCCGGTGGACCGCCCCGGAACTGGAGGTACGGCCAGCCGGTCGCGCCCACGGTGGCGAACAGGAAGTTGTCGAGGCCGCGGATGAAGTCGGCCTCGGCGCCGGTGAGCGCCTGGGCCTCCGTGCCGCCCGGCATCCGCAGGCGGCGGTCGGCCGCCGCGGCGCTGCCCAGCTCCTGCTGGGCCCGGCGCACCGCGGGGGTGAACGCGAGGTGGTCGTAGCGGCTCATCGGACGCTCCTGGGGGATCACGGTCTGGGGTGCGACCACCGTACGGAGCCGCACCGGCCGGTTCCCGGTAGCCGGACCGGAGGGGGAGCGGCCCGGCGGCAGGCCTGTCCCGGGCCGGCTGACCTGCGGTTCTGCCGCGTTCCGGCGGCCGTGCGGGGGCAACCGGCAGAACCGCGGAAACTGCCGGTCCGGTCCTTCTGCCGCCGCCCGGTGCTCAGCGGAGCCGGACGCCGCCCATCGCCCGGGAGAGCCGGCGTGCCTCGCGCCAGTGCTCGAACGCCCGGCCGCGCGCGCCGAGGGCCGACTGCGCGTGGCCGAGCGCCAGCTGACTGCGCGCCTCGCCGGGCCGGTGCCCGGTCTCGCGGTGCACGGCGAGGGCGGCGTGTCCGCTCTCCAGGGCGGTCCGCGACTCGCCCAGCCGCAACCGGGCCCGGGTCAGGGCGTCGAGCGCGCAGCCTTCGAGCATCCGGAACCGCGCCTCGCGGGAGAGCGCCACGGCGCGCTCCGCGGTGCGCAGGGCGGCCCGCGGCTCCCGGCCCGCCTGGACCGTCGCGAGCCCGACGAGCGCGGCGGCCTGCGGGAAGCTGTCGTGCACCGACTCGGCGAGGCGCAGCGCCTCGCGGTAGCTGTCGGCCGCGTCGGACGGCCGCTGGGCGCGCTCCTGCGCCGCGCCCAGGGCCAGCTGGGCGTTGGCCTCCAGCGCCCGGTTGCGCAGGGTCCGCGCGCCGGCCAGCGCGGTGCGGGCCAGCAGCCGGCCGGTGGCGTGGTCGCCCAGATCGGTGTGGGCGCCGGAGAGGGCGTTCAGGGCCACCGTCTCGCTGAACTTGTTGCCGCTGCGCAGATGGGCCGGGAGGGTCCCGCCGAGCACCCGGATCGCGTCCTCGGGGCGTCCCAGCGCCCGGTGGACGACTCCGAGGTTGGTGTACGAGACCGCCTCCGCGCGGTCCGCGTCGAGCTCGCGGAAGTGCCGGGCCACCTGCGTGAAGTACGCGGCGGCCTCGTGCAGCCGGCCGAGCTTCCAGCAGACCAGGCCGAGGACGGCGATGTCCTCGTCGGGCTCCTCCCGGCGGCCGGGCCGGGCGCTTCGCAGCCGGTCGGCGGTCGCGAGGTCGAAGCAGTCGCCGGTGTACATCCCGGTCGACAGGTAGCTGCGCAGGTGCCGGGCGAGGCGCCGGGCGACGGCGGTGAAGCCGGTGCCGGACGCCTCCTGGACGGCGCCGGCCAGGTTCTCGCGCTCGCGCTCCAGCCACTCCGCGGCCCGCCCGTGGTCGGGGAAGGCGGGAGCGGGCGGCGCCGCTCCGGCGGCCGGGGCCTCGGCGGGGGCGGTGGGGAAGAGCAGCCGGGCCGCGGCGTCGGTGCGCTCCAGGTACCAGCCGAACAGCCGCTTGCGCGCGGCGTGCGCCTCGGTGGCGCCGACCAGCTCGCGGGCGTAGGAGCGCAGCAGGTCGTGCAGTGCGAAGCGGCCGTCCGTCCGTTCCTGCACCAGGTGGGCGTCGGCCAGCGCCGCCAGCAGCGCGGCGGAGGCGGCCGGAGCGGCGTCCGTCAGCGCGGCGGCGCCGTCCGCGGTGAGGTCGGGGCCGGGCATCAGGCCGAGGAGCCGGAACATCCGCCGGGCCGCGGGCGGGAGGGCGCGGTAGGAGAGGTCGAAGGCGGCCCGTACCGTCGAGCCCCGGTCGCCTTCGACGTGCAGCTGGCCGAGGACGTTGCCGCCCGCCAACTCGGCGCAGTGGTCGGCGATCCCGGTGCCGCGGGAGACCAGGTTGGCGCCGGCGATCCGGATCGCCAGCGGCAGGCCGCCGCAGAGCCGGACGAGCGAGCGGGCCGCCTCCTCCTCGGCCGCGACCCGGCACTCGCCGATGGTGCCGGCCAGCAGCCGGAGGGCCTCGTCCGGGCCGAGCACGTCCAGCCCGAGCCGGCGGGCGCCGTCGACGACCAGCCCGGCGAGCCTGCTGCGGCTGGTGATCAGGACGGCGCAGCCCGGGGCGCCCGGGATCAGCGGTCTGACCTGCTCGGCGTCGCGGGCGTTGTCCAGCACGATCAGCACGCGCCGGTCGGCGAGCAGCGTGCGGTACAGCGCCGCGGCCTCGTCCTGGTCCGCGGGCAGCCGGTCGGGCCGGACGCCCAGGGCCCGGAGGAACCGGGCCAGGACGTCGCCGGGGCGCAGCGCCGGGAGCCGGGAGTGGCCGCGCAGGTCGACGAACAGCTGCCCGTCCTCGAAGTGCCGGCGCCGGGCGTGCGCCCAGTGCGTGGCGAGGGCCGTCTTGCCGACCCCGGGCGCGCCGACCACCGCCACCACGTGCGGGCGCCGCGCCGGATCGGGCGCGACGAGGGCGTCCAGCTCCTCCAGTTGCCGCCGCCGGCCGACGTAGGTGCCGGTCGCGGCGGGCAGTTGGGCCGGGCTCGGGCCGGTCGGGCCGGTCGGGGCGGTGCCGCAGACCGGGGCGAGGGGCACCTGCCGGCGCAGCACCCGCAGGTGGGCGTCGTGGACCTCCGGGCCGGGCGCGATGCCCAGCTCCTCGTCGAGCCGGTCGCGCAGGCGGCCGAACACGGTGAGCGCGGCGGCCTGTTCGCCGCAGCTCGCGAGCGCGAGGATCAGCCGGGCGTGCAGGCCCTCGTGCAGCGGCTCGGCGGCCACCAGCTCCGACAGCACCGGGACGGCCTCCCCGGCGCGGCGCAGCAGCAGCGCCGTGTCGGCGTGCAACAGGGCGGCGCCGACCCGCCGTTCGTCGGCCGCGACCGCGGCCGGGTGCCGGCGCAGCGCCGGGTCCGCGTCCGCGAGCACCGGGCCACGCCAGCACCGCAGCGCCCGGGTCAGCGCCTCGTACGCGGCCCCCGGGTCCGGCGCGCGGTGCAAGTGGTGCGCCCGCCGCAGCAGTTCGTCGAACCGGCCGAGGTCGAGCTGGTCCCGGGCGGCCTCCAGCAGATAGCCGGTGGGGGTGCGGACGACGGTCGGCGGCGGGGCCGTCCGCGGGCCCTCGGGTGCCAGCAGCCGGCGGACCTGGCTGACGTAGCCGTGGACGAGGCTCCGGTGGGAGCCGGGCGGTCCGGACGGCCAGAGGGTGTCGGTGATCTCCTGCCGGGTGGCGGGCCCGGGGTGCTTGAGCGCCAGCAGCCCGAGCAGGCGGCGCAGCATCGGACCGGTGACCGGGACGGGGGTGCGGCCGTGCTGGAGGGCGAGCGGTCCGAGGATCAGCAGCCGGGGCGGCCCGGCGTCGCGCGCCGGCTCGGCGCGGCCGGCGGCCAGCAGGTCCGCCGGCTCGGCGCCGGTCAGTTCCAGCGCCTCGGCCAGCCGTCGCAGGGTGTCCGCCCGGGGCCGCCGGACCCGTCCGTGTTCGAGGTCGCGCAGCGCCCTGGTGCTGATCCCGGCCCGTTCCGCGGCCGCTTCCTGGCTCAGTCCGGCCCGCCCGCGGTACGCCTGGAGCCGCGCACCGAACGCCGTCGGCCCGCCCGCCGCGGCCGCCGTCTGCTCCGCCATGGCGTCCCCCTCGTCCCGGTGATCAGTGTGGACCGGAGCGATCCGCCGGGCAAGGGAGGGCCGGGGCCTGAGCGGGGGCGGGAAGCAGGGAGGCGCGGAGCGGGTCCCCCCGGACCCGCTCCGCGCCGCGTCGACGCACGGCTTCGCGCCGCTCCCCCCGATCGCCCCGGACTCCCGCCGTCCCCCCTGGCACAGCTCTCCGGCGAGAGCGTTCCGCACAGGCCCGGCAAGCCCCCTTGAGGTGGGGCGTCGTTGATCGTTACGGTAACAAACCGCATGGTTGGTTTGTCAATGCCCAAATCCACGGAACATCCACAATCGGGGATGGGTGTCCGGATGGCAAGGGGTGCCGGGGAAGGCGTGGGAAAGGGCTGATGAGGGCCGGTCGTTCGAATGCCGCCGGTGAGTGCCGGGGCGGGGTGGGGACGTTCGTTCGGAATCCGACATTCCGAACGGAGTGTCGGTATCAGCGGAGCAGCCGGCGCTCCTTGGCGACGGCCACCGCGCCGGCCCGGGTGTCGACGCCCAACTTGTCGTAGATCCGGCCCAGGTGGGTCTTGACGGTCGCCTCGCTGATGAACAGCGCGCGGGCGATCTCCCGGTTGCCGAGCCCCTGGGCGAGCTGGGCGAGGATGTCCGTCTCGCGCTCGGTGAGCTGCGGCGCCGGGGCCCGCATCTGCGCCATGACCCGGGAGGCGACCGGCGGCGAGAGCACCGTCCGCCCCCGCGCGGCCGAGTGCACCGCGGCGAACAGCTCCTCCGGCCGCTCGGCCTTCAGCAGGTACCCGGTCGCGCCCGCGCCGATCGCCCGGGTGATGTCGGCGTCCGTGTCGTAGGTGGTCAGGACCAGGACGTGCGGGGCGTCCGGGGCCGCGGTGATCCGGCGGGTGGCCTCCACGCCGTCGATGCCGTCGCCGAGCTGGAGGTCCATCAGCACCACCTGCGGGGCCAGCCGGGCCGCCAGCTCGACCGCCTCCTCGCCGCTGCTCGCCTCGCCGACCACCTCGATGTCGCCGGCGCTGGCCAGCAGGGCCAGCAGGCCGGCCCGGACCACGGCGTGGTCGTCGCAGACCAGCAGCCGGACCGGGGACGGGGCGGGGGTGGCGTTCATCGGACTGCTCCAGGGCCTAGAGGCGGTCGGGGGTGAGCGGGACGGCCGCGGAGACCACGGTGCCCTCGCCGGGGGCGCTCTCCACGGTCAGGGTGCCACCGAGCTGGCGCAGCCGGGCGCGCATGGCCGGCAGGCCGTGGCCGCGGCCGGAGGAGGACGACGCGGGGGGAGGGGAGGCGGCGGGGGTGAAGCCGCGGCCGTCGTCGGCGATGTCCAGGACGGCCTGGTCGCCGAGGAAGGAGAGGGTCAGCGCGGCGGCCGAGGCCCCGGCGTGCTCGCGGACGTTGGCCAGCGCCCCCTGGGCGATCCGCAGCAGCGCCGACTGCGCGGCCGCCGGCAGCGGCACCGGCGCGCCGTCCAGGTGGAAGCGGACCGGCAGCCCGCTCTCGGCGGACTCCCGCTCGGCGAGCGAGCGCAGCGCCTGGTCCAGGGAGCGGCCGTCGGCGAGCTCGGCGGGCGCGAGGTCGTGGACGAAGCGGCGGGCCTCGGCGAGGTTGCGGGCGGCCACCTCGGCGGCGGTGCGGACGTGGCCGCGGGCGGTCGCCGGGTCGCCCTCCCAGGTGCGGTCGGCGGCCTGGAGCAGCATCTGCTGGCTGGACAGGCCCTGGGCGAGGGTGTCGTGGATCTCCATCGCCAGCCGTTGCCGCTCGGCCAGCGTCCCCTCCCGCCGTTCGGTGGCGGCGAGTTCGCGCCGGGTGCGGACCAGGTCGGCGATCAGCGCGCGCTGCCGCTCGGCCTGCCGCTCCATGTACAGGAAGACGCCGGTGGCCAGCGCGGCGACGGCGGGCGGCAGCAGGAGGAGGTTGGCGTCCAGCGGGCCCGGCAGCCGGACCTCCCCGACGACCACCAGCAGGGTGAGCGCCGCGACGAGCGGGACCGCCGCCCGGGTGGGCAGCGTCCGCAGGGCCGTGTAGACCAGCGGGACGGCGCACCAGGAGAAGCTCGGCGCGATCACCACCAGGACCACCCAGAGCACGGTCACCACGGCCAGCGGCCAGCGGCGGCGGCGCTGCCCGGGGGCGGGCGGGCGGCGGTGGGCGAGCCAGGAGCCGACCGGCTGGACGGTGGCCAGGACGGCGCTCAGGCCGATCACCCAGGGGATGCGCGGGTTGTCCGGGTGGTGGTCGAGGAAGCGGCTGAGCGAGGTGGCGAGCAGGAGGAGGAAGGCGGAGTCGAGCAGCACGGCCAGCCGGCCGGCGTCCGGGTCGGAGGAGGCGGGGAGGACGGGCGGCGCGGGCGGGGCGGGCAGGGGGCCGGGGTGGTGCACGGGGCCGCTCCTCGCTCTGTCCGTTCCGTTCGCTCCGGCCGCCCGGGCCGCGGCGATCCCTCGATCCTGACCCGTCCGGTCCGGGGCCGCATCAGCCGATCGGCTGACGGGTCCGTCCTCCATCATGCCCGGGCGCGGTGTCCGGACCGCCGATGTGGCGCAGGGGGTCCGGAACGGAGGATCGGATCCGTCCCCACCACCGCCCATCCGACGAGGAGCCGGACCATGAAGAAGACCTCCGTTCGCGCCAAGGTGCTGACCGGCACCGTCGCCGCCGCCGCGCTGGCCGCCGCCACCGTCGGCGCCGTCTCCGCCAGCGCCGACGCCACCGACACCCCGGCGGTCAGCGCCGCCGCGGTCAAGGCCGACGCCCAGAACAAGAACCTCTCGCAGACCACCGGCCTGACCATCGAGGCCGCCACCAGGGCCGCCCAGGCCACCCTGGACGCGGCCGCCAAGGCCGGCCAGCGCGTCTCGGTGGCGGTCGTCGACCGCGACGGCGTCACCCGGGTGCTGCTCAAGGGCGACGGTGCCGGCCCGCAGTCGCCGGAGTCGGCGGTCCGGAAGGCGTTCACGGCGGTCTCCTGGAACGCGCCCACCTCGGAGCTGGCCAAGCGCCTCGCCCAGGCCCCGCAGCTCAAGGACATCCCGAACACGCTGTTCCTGGCCGGCGGCGCCCCGGTGCAGTCCAAGGGCGCGCCGGTGGCGGGCATCGGTGTCGCGGGCGCGCCGAGCGGCGACCTGGACGAGCAGTTCGCGCAGGCGGGCGTCGAGGCGCTCACCAAGTAGCCCGGCCGAGGACCGGCCGAGCACCGGCCGAGGACCGCCGGCCCGCGCCGAGGGCGTGCGGCCGGCCCGTGCGCCGGGGCGGATCCCCCGACCACCCCGGCGCACTCCACCACCCCGGCGGGCTCCCCGTACGGGTGAAGGTGGTGCGGGTCACCGCAGAACACGGGGCCGACGGCCGAAAAGCCGCTGCCGCTGTCGGTGCCGCGTGGCAGGCTTCCCGCTATGACGGCGTGGACCCTCAACGACATCGAACGTGCGATCCGCTCCTCCTGGGGTGTCGACACCTGCGCGCCCGAGGACCAGGCCCACTGGCGTCCCGACAATCCCGCCCACGGCCAGTGCCGGGCGACCGCCCTGGTGGTGCACGACCTGCTCGGCGGCGAGCTGATGATGGGCGAGGTGTACACCGGCGGGGTCCGGACGGACCTGCACTGGTGGAACCGCTCCGCGGCCGGCGCCGAGGTGGACATGACCCGTTCGCGCTTCGGCCCGGACGAGCGGGTCGGCCCCGGCCGGCCGGTCGCCCGCCCGCTGCGCCCGGGGCGGCTCCAGGCCCAGTACCAGCTGCTGCGCCACCGGGCCCTCGCGCACCTCCGGGCCGGCTCGGCGGACGGGCGGCACGCCGCGGCGGCCTGACCGGGACGGCGGCCCGCTCGGACGACGGCCCGGCCGCCCGGCGGGCTGACGTACAGTCGGTTGATCGTGGTCGGACGGCCGGTCCGGCCGCCGGGCGGCAGCGGGAGTGTGCGATGAGCGGGATGACGGTCGGCTTCGTCGGACTGGGCGGGATGGGCCGGGGCATGGCCGGCAACCTGGTGAAGGCCGGGCACACCGTCCGGGTCTGGAACCGCTCGCCCGAGCCGGTGGCCGCCATGGTCGCCCGGGGCGCCGTGGCCGCCGACGGCCTGGCCGACGTCTTCGCGGCCGACGTGGTCGTCTCGATGCTCGCCAACGACGCCGCCGTGGAGCGGCTGCTGCTCGACCCGGCCCTGCTGGAGGCCGCCACGGCCGGCGTGCACGTCAACATGGCGACCGTCTCGGTCGCCCTGGCCGAGCGCGCCGAGGCCCTGCACGCCGAGTACGGCGTCGGGTACGTCGCGGCGCCGGTGCTCGGCCGCCCGCCGGTGGCCGAGGCCGGGGAGCTCAACATCCTGGCCGCCGGGAGCGCGGAGTCGCTGGCCGCGGTCGAGCCGCTGTTCGCCGCGATGGGCCGGCGGGTCTGGCACTTCGGCGAGCGCCCGGGCCAGGCCAACACCGCCAAGATCAGCACCAACTTCCTGCTGGCCTGCGCGATCGAGTCGATGGCCGAGGCGTGCAGCCTGGCCGAGGCGAACGGCGTCCGTCCGACCGATCTGATCGAGATGCTCAGCGGCACGCTCTTCCCGGGGCCGATCTACTCCGGCTACGGATCGATGGTGGCCGAACGCCGTTACGAGCCCGCCGGGTTCAAGCTTCCGCTCGGGCTCAAGGACGTCGACCTCGCGCTCTCCGCCGGCGCGGCGGCGCGGGTGCCGCTGCCGTTCGGCAGTGTGCTGCGGGACGCGTTCCTGGACGCGCTGGCGCACGGGGACGGCGAGAAGGACTGGGCGGCGGTCGCGGCCGTCGCGCGGCGGCGGGCCGGGCTGCCGGAGTAGCCGGGCGGGCGGCCGCGGCGGAGCGGTGGCGCAGGAGCAAAAGCCCTTCCTCGGGGCAGAGTTGGGCCAATCGGACAGAAATCGGGCCGCGCCCCGTGAAAACCGGCACCCGACTCACGCCACGGCCGGAGACTTCGGTAGTCTCCGTCGGACTTTCAGCTTCGCGGGGGGATCGCGGCTCGGACAGCCGCCCGGTCCCTCCGCGCCCCCGGGCCGCGCCCGGACACTCTCGTGAGGTCTCCCTTGTCCATCTCCATACCTCGCAGTCTCGCCCTGGCCGGCGCCGCCGCGCTCGCCGCCTCGATGGCCCTGACCGGCGCCCAGGGCGCGGTGGCCGCCGCCACCACCGGATCCACCTCCGCCGCCGCCACGCCGCAGGCCGACAAGGCCAAGGCCCGCGCGCTCGACCTGTCCCTGGACGGGGTGCCGCGGACCTTCGTCGCCGGCGGCGAGACCAAGCTGTTCAACTTCACCGTCGACAACAACACCAAGCACGACTTCGTGTACTACCCGCTGCTCAAGTTCAAGAACCCCAAGGGGACGCTGCGCGGGGAGCACCTCAAGGTCGAGTACCAGCTGCCCGAGTCGCTGGACAAGTCCAAGACCTGGCTGCCGGCCAAGCCCGCGCCGGGCGGCGGCGAGAGCGACGACGACGGCGTGCTGTTCCTGCTCGCCAAGCTCATCGACAACTCGATCCCGGACTACAAGAACTCGCTGCTCGCCGTGAACAAGGGCAACAGCGTCACCGTCACGGTCCGCGTCTCGGTGACCAAGGACGCGCCGCTCGGCACGGCCGGGGTGGTCCCGGTGGCGTTCGCGTCCAAGGTCGAGGGGAACAAGGCCGGTTCGGGCGAGTTCGTCGGTGACGGCGAGTGCGGCGACCGCTTCAAGATCGTGGCCGGGGGCGGCGGGAAGCCGAGCCCGACCGCGAAGCCGACCACCACCAAGCCGACCAGCCCGAGCGCCAGCCCGACGAAGTCGCCGACCGGCAGCCCGTCGGCCACCACCTCGCCGTCGGCGACCACCTCGCCGTCCGCCACCGCGACGCCGACCGCCACGTCGAGCGCCACGGCCACGCCGAGCACGAGCACCAGCCCGTCGGCCACCACGCTGCCGACGGAAGGCGGCACGCCGTCCGCCACCGCGACGCCGACCGCCACGTCGAGCGCGACGCCGTCGGGAAGCGCGTCGCCGAGCGCCTCGCCGAGTGCGTCGACGACGTCCGGCGCGAGCGCCTCGCCGAGCGCCTCCGGCACCACCGCCCCGGCGACCCCGGCCCCCGGGGACAACGGGGGCGACGACGAGACCGGTGCCCGCCAGCCGATCGACTTCCCGGTGAAGGTCCCGGCCATCGCGCCGCTGCCGATCACCCCGGAGGCCGTCGTCCAGGCCCGGTCCAACGCGGACAAGGCGCTGGCCACCACCGGTGGCGGTGACGACACCACGGCCATCGCGCTCGCCGGCGGCGCCGTCCTCGCGGCCGGTGTCGGCACCCTGGTGGTGCTCCGCCGCCGCCGCGCCGCGCAGCACGGCTGACCCGCCGACCGCGCAGCACGACGCCCACCGCCCGTGTCCCCGGCCACCGGGGGCACGGGCGGTGCCGTCCGGGCACCCGTCCTAGGATGACCCTCCGAGGGGGGCCGACACGGGCAGGCGAGGTACGGGGTGCGGGGACGGGGCGCGGGGCGCTCGGCAGGGCCGGGACGGTCGGGGCGCGCGGCGCGGGCCGGTACGGACTACCAGGCCTCCACCGGCCGGATCGTCGGTCTGCCGGTCCGCAGACACCACGTGGTGCTGCTCGGCTGGACCGTCCTGTGGTTCCTGCTGGTCGAGCCGAGCGGCGGCTTCTCCTGGCACTACCTGCGCCAGGGCGAGGAACTGCTCTTCAGTGACCGGCCGGACGGCGGCCTCGCGCTCTACGCCCACCACCCCGAGCTGCAGATCGGCCCGGTCAGCCTGGCGGTGGCGCGGCTCTTCGCCCCGTTCCCGCCGCACACCGGCGAGCTGCTGGCCGAGGCGGTGATGTCCGGACTGGGCCTGGCGATGCTGGTCCTGGTCGGCCGCACGGCCGCCCTCCACTACCTGGGCACCGGCACCAACCACCGCCGGCTCCAGCAGCGGCTGCTGATCGCCGGCCTGGCGTTCATCCCGATGTGGGTCGAGGTGTCCGTGCGCTTCGCGCACCTGGACGACGTGCTGGCGCTGTTCTTCACCACCCTCGCCGCGTACGAGCTCAGCCGCGGCCGGGCCGCCCCGGTCGGTGTGTACCTCGCGCTGGCGGTGGACTCCAAGCCGTGGGCGCTCGCCTTCGCGCCGCTGATCCTCGCGCTGCCTCGGGCCAGGTGGCCGCGGACGGTGCTCTGGTTCGCCGGACTGGTGGCCCTCGCCTGGCTGCCGTTCTACCTGGGCGACCTGGACACCATGGCGGCCGCGAAGTTCACCATCCCCAACCAGCCCGCCTCGGCGCTGCGCTGGTTCGGGGTGACCGATTCGGCGACGCCGTGGTGGGACCGCCCGGCGCAGTTCGCCCTGGGCCTGTCGCTGGGCGTCCTGGCGGTCTGGCGCGGCCGCTGGCCGGCCGTCGTCCTGCTGGGGGCGGACGCCCGGATCCTGCTCGACCCGAGCGTCTACACGTACTACTCCGCGTCGATCCTGCTGGGCACGCTGCTCTGGGACACCGTCGGGCAGCGGCGGCTGGTGCCGTGGTGGAGCTGGATCGCGCTGGCCGCCCTCTACGGCGGCACGCTGTTGCTCCCCTCCGACCCGGCGCGCGGCTTCGTCCGGCTCGCCTTCGTGGTGGTCTCGGCGGGGTACGTCCTGCTCTGGCCCGCCCAGCGGCGGCGCGGGCGCGGCGGCTCCCGGCGGGCCGCCGGTGAGGACGGCGCGCGGCGGCGCGCCGAACGCGAGGCGGCCGCGGTCTGACCCGCACCGGCAACCGGCTTGACCCTCACGCAACGGGAGGAGGGAGGGTCGTGGTCAGCACGGAGGGAGAACCCGGATGAACCCCGGAGACGGGTACCCGGTCGGCGCGGTGGCGAGGATCGCCAAGGTGACCGTCCGCACCCTGCACCACTACGACGAGATCGGCCTGCTGTCCCCCCGGGGCCGCACGCCGGCCGGCTACCGCCGGTACGACGAGGCCGACCTCGGCCGGCTGCAGCGGATCCTGTTCTACCGCGAACTCGGGTTCCCCCTTGAGGAGATCGCGGCCGTCCTGGACGACGACTCGGTGAGCCCGAGCGAGCACCTGCGGCGCCAGCACCGGCTGCTGACCGACCGCATCGCGCATCTCCAGGCACTGGCCGCGGCCGTCGAACACGCCATGGAGGCAGAGAAGATGGGAATCCAGCTGACCCCGGAGGAGAAGTTCGAGCTCTTCGGCGAGAACTACCGGGAGGAGTGGGAGAGCGAGGCCGAGCAGCGCTGGGGCGACACCGCGGCCTGGGCGGAGTCCCAGCGCCGCACCGGCGGCTACGACAAGGCGGACTGGGAGCGGATCAAGACCGAGACGGACGCGCTCAACGCTCGCCTGGTGGAGGCCTTCACGGCGGGCGAGCCCGCCGACGGCGGCCCGGCCACGGAGCTCGCCGAGGCGCACCGGCAGCACATCTGCCAGAACTTCTACGACTGCACCTTCGAGATCCACCGCGGTATCGCCGGGATGTACCTCGCCGACCCGCGCTTCACGCAGGTCTACGAGGACCTCGCCCCGGGCCTCGCGCAGTGGCTGCACGACGCCATGCTCGCCAACGCGGACCGGCGCACCGGCGATCGGGCGTAGCGGCGGGCGGTCGGGCGCGGCGGTGGGACGGGCGTCGTGGCCGGAGCAGTACCGGCACGTTCCGCCGAGGACGTGTCGGTGGGATACCAATGAATGGATTGGTTCCGGCCACTACGAAATTTTCTTCGAACACCCCGCAACCCCTCGGGGACTTGGGCGTCTGACAGGGTGAGGCCCGATCCGGCACGGCTCCACCGAGCCGGTGCCGGACCTCGCCGCACAGGCCGAGTCCGACTACCACGGGGAACACACCATGCGCCCGTCTACTGTTCGGCGTCTCGTCAGGACCGTTCCGCTGGCGGCCGTCGTCGCCGGTGCGGCCGGTTACGCGCTGGTCCCCGTCGAGGCCGACGAGGAGGTCCGCCCGGTCCGGGCGGCGGGGCCGGCGGGACCGGGCGCGGCCTCCATGCGGTCGGCCCTGGCCGCACCGGGCTTCGCACCGGGCTCCTCGTCGGGCTCCTCGTCGGGCTCCTCGTCGGCTCTCCTCCGGGTGTCCGACCCCGCCCCCGACCCCTACCGCGAGGACGAGCCGTTCCGGCCCGCCCCCGCGTCCGGCGGGGCCCCGGTCTGGCCGGGGGAGATGCCCAACACGGTCGCCGAGCGGGTCGACGTCTCGGTCCGCTCGCTCACCGGCCTCTGGCGGACCCCGGCCGACGGCAGCTACCTCGACTTCGAGGTGACCTGGACCAACCCCACCGAGCGGCACTACGACGAGGTCGTCCCGGTGGTGCGGGTGCTCCCGTACGACTTCCCGGCCGCCGTCGCCCGCCCCGGCACGACGGCCAAGGGGATGCTGGACCGCAAGGACCTCGACGAGTGGCGCGAGGTCGCGCTGAACCAGCCGGGCGTGGGCAGCGGCCCCCAGCAGGGCACGTTCTCGCTCGACCCCGGGGAGAGCCGGACGGTCCGCTACCGGCTGACCCTGGCCGCCGGAGGCATGTCGGGCCGGCTGCCGATCGCGGCCGAGGGCTGGATCGGCGGCGGTGCCGGGGCGGTCCGCGCCGGCGGCGCGGTGACCGGGGTGGACGTGACGGTGGCCCAGCCGGTCGGGTTGTCGCTGGGCAGGCCCACCGAAGGGACCATGGGCCGGGTCCCGTCCGAGCTGCGGGTGGAACTGGCCAACGTCGACGGCTTCGCCAGCCACACCGTCACCCCCGACCTGGCGGCGACCGACCCGGTCGGCGGGAAGGCCGCCCACGGCCTGGTGCCGCAGGACCTGACCGCCGAGGTGCTGGTGGACGGCGAGTGGCGCCGTCTGCAGGGCACCCTCGACGCGGAGGGCCTGGTCCGGCTGGACACCTCCGGGCTCTCCCAGGTGCTCGGCCCGGGGGAGACCACGGTCTACCGGTTCCGGGTCAACCTCCCGCAGGGGTGGCGGGCCGGGACCGGTCTCGAACTGGTGGTCGGCCAGCACGTCGACGGCCAGGCCCAGCCCCCGCGGAGGGCCCGCGTGCCGCTGCTCGCCGACCGCTGACGACCGGTCGGCAGCCGCGACGATCCGGCCGGGCCCGGCGGGCCCGGCCGTCCGATGACGAGGTCCCGACGCACCGGTGCGCAACCGGTACGCCGTCGGGGGGAAAGCGAAGGCGGATGTCCATGGCCACCGGGCCGACCGCGGGGGCCGCCCAGCCGTGGGGCGCGCCCCTCCGCGGGCTGGTGACGCTGCTGTTCGGCGCCCAGGAGGCGCAGGGCGCGGGCGAGGTGTTCGACCTGCCCGTCGCCGCGCAGTCGGCGACCCGGCGCCGGGCCGGGTTCCGCCTGCTGCCCGGAGGCGGCCGCGCGCGGGAGGCCGGCCCCACGCTGACCGACCTCTACCTCACCCACCGGCTCAGCCTGGTCCGCCTCGCGGTGCTGCTGGTCGATCACCAGGATCAGGCGGAGGACGTCGTGCAGGAGGCCTTCGCCAAGCTCTACCAGCGGTACGGCGAGCAGCTGGACGACCTCGACGACGCGCTGGCCTATCTGCGCACCGCCGTGGTCAACGGCTCCCGGTCGGTGCTGCGCCGCCGCCGCACGGCCCGCGAGTACGTGCCGCCGCACGAGGCGGACGCGCCGTCGCCGGAGGACCACGTCGTCCTCCACGACGAGCACCGCCGGGTCCTGCTGGCCATGCAGGAACTGACCGCCCGCCAGCGCGAGGTGCTGGTGCTGCGCTACTGGTCCGACCTGTCCGAGTCGGAGATCGCGGAGATCCTCGCGGTGTCCCGGGGAACCGTGAAGTCCACCGCCAGTCGGGCCCTGGCCGCCCTGGAGAAGAAGCTGGAGGACGCCCGATGAGCGACGAGTGGCGCCCCGGGGCCGACGGGGAGCGCAGCAGTGGCCGCGGCCCGGGCCCCGTCGGCGAGTCGCCCGTGGAGCGCCTGCTCCGCGAAGCCATGGCGGCCCGCGCCGCCCGGATCACCACCCAGGACCTGCGCCCGGCCGATCCGCCCACGGGCCCCCGTTCGCACCGCCGGCCCGCCTACCTGGTGGGCCTGCCGCTGATGGGGCTGGCCGCGGCGACGGTCATCGGTCTGCTCACCGTCCCCGCCGACACCCTCGCCGACCGGGACGGCGACGCGCCGGCGGCGACGATGAGCGGCAGCCCCGATCCGACCCGGGGGCCGGACCCGGCCTCCCCGAGCGCGCAGCCCACCGACGCGCTCGGCCGCCCGGCCGGGGTACCGGCCGCGGGGTCGTCCCGGGGCTCGGCGACCGCCTCCGGTCCGGCCGTCGCCGACGGCGCGGGGGAGGGGGGCCCGGGGGAGGGCGGAACCCGGCCGGGTGGCGGGGCGACCGCTCCGCCCGGCGGGGCGACGGCCGGCGCGCCGCCCGCGGCGGGGTCGTCCGCGGCCGCCGGCCAGGCGGTGGTCCGCCCGTCCCAGGACATCGAGCCGAGCTTCGAGGGGCTGGCGGGGGCGGAGGCGATCGTCGGCGGCAAGGCGGTGGCCTTCTCGGTGACCTGGCGGAACACCACCGGTCGGCCGTACGAGACGGTGGCCCCGGTCGTGGCGGTCAGCTCGCTCGCCGACCAGGTGGGCCCGGGCACGTCGGTGCAGGGCCAACTGCAGCGCGAGGACGCGGACGGCACCTGGACGACCGTGCCGCTGACCGAGGCCTCGGGCACCTACCTGGCCTCGGGCGACGAGGCGGCGTTCGCGCTGGCCCCGGGGGCCGCCCGGACGGTCCGCTACCGGCTGCTCCCCGCGATCAACAGCGCGGAGGGGACGCTGCTGATCGAGGGCCTCGCGCTGCTGCCGTCCCTGCCGCAGCGGACCGTCGCGGGGTCGACGACGACGGCCCTGCGGCTGTCCAGGGCCCCCGCCGACGCGCAGAAGGCACCGGAGATCGGGACCGTGATCAGCACGACGGAGGCCGGCACGTTCACGATGACCGTCCGCAATCCGGGGGCGGCGCCGCTGGCCTCGGTGATCCCGACGATCATGCTGAGCAGGTCGGCGTCCTCGGCCGCCATCGTGGTCCGGGCCCGGTACGGCTCGGGCGCCGAGGGACTGCGCACGCTGCCGGTCGCACCGGACGCCACCGGCCGGCTGGTGGTCGACACCACGTTGCTGGAACGGCTGCTGCGGCCGTTCGACTCGACGTCCTTCACGTTCTCGTTGAGCGTCCCGGACGACTGGCGGCCCGACATCGGCAGCTTCGCGGTGTTCGTGGGGGCCAAGGGGGACGGCCGGAACGCCGCACCGGACGTCATCTACCCGGGATACCACCTGGAAGGCCGGTGACCGCCCCGGCCGCCCCCGGAAAGCACGCCGGCGGCCCGGCCCCCACTGCTCGGGGGCCGGGCCGCCGGCGGCTCGGGCACGGCGGCCCGGTGGCTCAGGCGAGCGAGGCCATCCACGCCTCGACGTCCTCGGCCCGGCGCGGCAGGCCGGCCGAGAGGTTCTCGTTGCCGTCGGCGGTGACCAGGATGTCGTCCTCGATCCGGACACCGATGCCGCGGTACTCCTCGGGGACGGTCAGGTCGTCCTGCTGGAAGTACAGGCCGGGCTCGACGGTGAGCACCATGCCCGGCACCAGCAGCGCGTCGACGTGCTCCTCGGTGCGCGAGTGGGCGCAGTCGTGGACGTCCAGGCCGAGCATGTGGCCGGTGCCGTGCAGGGTCCAGCGGCGCTGCAGGCCCAGCTCCAGGACCTTCTCGACGTCGTACACCGAGGCGTCCAGCAGGCCCCAGGCGAGCAGCCGCTCGGCGAGCACCCGCTGCGAGGCGTCGTGGAAGTCGCGGAACCGGGCGCCGGGCTTCACGGCCGCGATGCCGGCCTCCTGCGCGTCGTGGACCGCGTCGTAGATCTTCCGCTGGAGCTCGTCGAAGCGGCCGTTGATCGGCAGGGTGCGGGTGACGTCGGCGGTGTAGAGGGTGCTGGTCTCCACGCCGGCGTCCAGCAGCAGCAGCTCGCCGGGGCGGACCTCGCCGTCGTTGCGCACCCAGTGCAGGGTGGTGGCGTGCGGGCCGGCGGCGCAGATCGAGCCGTAGCCGACGTCGTTGCCCTCGACCCGGGCCCGGCGCCAGAAGGTGCCCTCGATCCAGCGCTCGGAGGTGGCGACGGCCTGGCCGAGCTCGCGCACGCAGTCGGTGAAGCCCTTGACGGTGGCGGCGCAGGCGGCGCGCAGCTCGCCGATCTCCCACGCGTCCTTGACCAGCCGCAGGCCGCTCAGGAACTCCTTGAGCTCGGCGTCCTTCCCGGCGTCCAGCACCGCGGCGAGCGCGGTCTCCAGGCCGGCGTCGTAGCCGCGCACGATCCGGGTCGGCACGCCGTCCCCGGCGCGCTCGGCCAGCTCGTCGGCGGCCTTGCGGATGTCGCGCACCGGCAGGCCGAGCAGCTGCTCCTGCTCGGTGAGGCTGTGCCGGCGGCCGACCCACAGCTCGCCGTAGCCGTCGAGCCAGAACTCGCCGTTCTCGCGGTCGGAGCGGGGCAGCAGGTAGAGGCCGAAGGTGTGGCCGGTGGCGCCGGCGGGCTCGGCGACCAGGACGGCGTCCTCGGTCTGGTCACCGGTGAGGTGCACGTACTCGCTGGCGGCGCGGAAGGCGTAGTCGCAGTCGTTGGAGCGGACCTTGAGGGTGCCGGCCGGGACGACCAGGCGCTCGCCGGGGAAGGCGGCGGACAGCTTGGCGCGGCGCTCGGCGGCGTACGGGGCCTGCGGGACCGGGGCCAGGCCGTGCAGCTCGGTGTCGGCCCAGCCGGACTTCATCGATGCGGCCAGTTCGTCGGAGACCGCGGAGTAGAGGCCGTTCTTGCGGCCCTTGAACTGCTGCGGCTCCTCGTCGCCGCCGACGGCCTCGGGGTTCTCGGCCACCGCGGGGGTGCGGTCCTCGGTCACGTACGTCGCCTCCTTGCGCGTGGTGCCGCCCGGGGCGCGTCGGATCGCGACACAGGTGGGCGGCCGTGCGTCCATGGTACGGACGCCCGGCCGCTCACCCGTTCGGGCCTTCGCCCGGCCTGTTCGCACCCGTGCGGGCCGGGCGGTCGCGTCCTTCGTGTCCGCTCGACCGCGCGCTCCCGACCGCGCTGCCGACCGTGCTGCCGACCGGCCTACTCGAAGCGCGCGGCGAGCAGCACCAGGTCGTCGGTGGCCGGGCCGCCCACGGCGCCGGCCGCGTCGTGCTCCGCCGCGGCCGCCACCAGGTGGGCGGCGAGCCGGTCCGGGTCGATCCGCACGTCGCGCGGGGCGTCGGCGGCGGCCCGGCGCAGGTTGGCCTGCCCGACGTGCAGGGTCGGGCCGAAGCGGCGGGCCAGCCCCTCGGTGTAGAGGACCAGGGTGTCGCCGCGCTCGGCGGTGAACTCGACCCCGGGCGCCTCCCAGCAGGAGAGCACGCCGAGCGGCGCGGAGAGCGAGGTCTCCACGAACTCGGCGCCGTACCGGGTGACCAGCACCGGCGGGCAGTGGCCGGCCCCGGCCAGGGTGATCCGCCGGCCCTCCGGCTCCACCCAGGCGTAGACGGCGGTGGCGGTGCGGGCCGGCTCGGTGGTCTTGAGCAGCAGTTCGAGGTCGCCGAGGACGGACACCGGGTCCTCGCCCTCCAGCACCGCGTACGCCCGCAGCGCGGCCCGCACCCGGCCCATCGCGGCGGCCGCGCCGGGGGCGGAGCCCGGTCCGGCGCCCGGCCCGTCGCCGGAGACCGAGCCGACGGTGAGGCCGACCGTGCCGTCCGGCAGCGGGATGGCGTCGTACCAGTCGCTGCCGCAGGAGCGGTCCAGGCCGGCCGGGACGAGCCGGGCGGCCAGCCGCAGGCCGGCGGGCTGGGGGAGGCGGTCGGGCAGCAGGCCGCGGCGCAGCGCCTCGGTGGTGCGCCGGACCTTCTCCGCGTCGAGCTGCTTGGCCAGCAGCGGGGCGGCCACCGCGCAGTACCGGCGGGCCAGCTCGCGCCGGCGCTCGGTCGGCTCGGCGGGCTCGTCGTAGAACCAGAGCACGGCGGCCAGCGGGCCGTCCTCCTCGGTGGCGAGCGGCAGGCCGTAGCAGCCGCCGAGGCCGAGGTGGCCGGCCAGCTCGCGCAGCCGGGCGCCGATCGCGGGGTCGCGGGCGAGGTCGTGCGACTGCAGCTCGGCGGGCCGGTCGTGCGCGCGCAGCAGCCGGGCGAGCAGGCTCTGGTCGGTCGGGACGGTCTCCAGCGAGCCGAGGCTGGCGCGGTCCAGGCCGAGGCCGACCGGCTGGCTGGGGCCGCCGCCGGGCAGCAGGGTGACCAGCAGGGCGCGACTGGCGCCGAGCAGCGCGGCGCCGGAGGCGAGCACGGCGTCCAGGGTGGCGGCCAGGCCGCGGACGCGGGCGAGCCGCTCGGTGTGCTCGTACAGGCTGGTGAAATCGGACAGGCGTCCGGCCAAACGGTCCTGCACTCCGGTGGCGGACGCGGCGGGGTTCACTCCCTCGGGTGCGCCGGGGGCGCCCGCGGCGCGGCCCGCGCCCTCGCCGCCGCCCGGCAGCTCTCCGGGCGCTCGGCCGTCCGGATCGCCGCCCGCCTGGCCGTTCGCCTGGCCGTCCGCCTGGCCCGCGGGTCGGCCCGCGGGCGCGGCCGGATCGCGGAAGCCCGGCGGGTCGAGCACGGAGAGCCCGCTGGTACCGCCGGGCTCGGCCGGCTCGGAGGACGTCGACGGTGGGTGGGACTCGGTCATGCCGCCACTCCTGACGCGGTGGTGCGTGTCACGCGGATCATGCGGAACCCCCAGGTACGGCCGTTGGAGCGAGCACGGCCAAAAGGGCGTGTTTCGCCTCGATTCGCTACTACTCGTCATTGATCGACAGCAATGCCACCACTTCTACACAGGCCATTCGGGGCATGTCCAGAGCCATGACAAGGCTGGTGGCCGGTTCCGCGTCGTCGCGGGTCCGGTCGGGGGGCGCGTTCCGTTCCGCGCGCGCCGGTCGGTTGCGCCGCGGTCCGGCGGGACGCGGCACCCCCGCCGGTCGGGCATGGAGCAGCCGGTGAACGGGCAGAACCGGGGGGACGGCTCCGGCGGCCGTCCGGATCGTATGCCCCTGGCGCCGGCCGGCCGGGTCGGCCGGAAGCGACTCACTCGTACGGTGGAACCAACCGCGGCCGGGCGGCGTCCATCCGGTCGCATACGGGATTCTCGTTCCAAGGGCTGTTCTATTCCGCAGTCCTTTCACATCGTGCTCCACCGCGTGCTCCGGGCCCGCGCCGTTGTCCGCACCGCCGTCCGTACCCGCCGTCCGCCCCGCCAGCCGTCCGGCCCCGGTCCTTCCCGACCCGGATCCCGGCCGCTTCCCTCCCTCCGGTTCGCGGGCCGGTCCGGCCTCCCCGGACGCGCGGCGGCGGCCGGTCCGGCGACCGCGGGGCGGAGCCACCGAGCGGTCACGGAAAGGAACGGGTGCCAATGCGCGACAACCCACTGCGCGACGACCCGAAGCGCCGGTCGGCCCGGGCGGACCGGCTGGCCGGGGCCCTGACGGCAGCCGCCGGGCACCGCTGGCCCGTCGTCCCCGGCGCCGTCCTGCTCGCCGGCGGACACTGCTCCTGCGGCGACCCGGACTGCCCCGTGCCGGGCGCCCATCCGCACGACCCGCCGCTGCTCGCGGCCACCACCGACGCCCGGATGGTGCGCTGGTGGTGGGAGCGGCGCTGCCCGGACGCCCCGGTGCTGCTCGCGACCGGCCGGACGGTCTGCGCGGTCAGCCTCCCGGCGGCGGCCGGCGCCCGCGCGCTCGCCTACCTGGCCGCGCTGCGGCTGCGGCTCGGCCCGGTGCTGGCGATGCCCGACCGGTACGCGATGCTGGTCGCCCCCTACTCGCTCGACGCGCTCGGCGAGATGCTCGTCCAACTCCCCTGGGTGCCGGGGTCGTTGCGCTACCACGGGGTGGGCGGCTTCCTGCCGCTGCCGCCCGGCGGCGGGGACGGCGACCGGGTGCGCTGGGTGCTGCCGCCGCGGCAGGACGCCGACGGCGGCGTCTGGCTGCCGCAGGTCGAGCCGCTGCTGGGCGAGTTGGTGGCGGCGGCGGTCCAGCTGGACAGCGGCCGCTCGGCGTACTGACGATCCGTCGTCGACGTACTGATCGGGCACGGCCGACCGGCCCCCGCGTGGGGCGTTCGGAAAACAAAAGATCCGGCCGCTGGCGACGGGGGATGCACCAGCGACCGGACTCTTTAGACAGTAACAAGGATCCGCGCCCGCGCCAATTTCCAAGACGCCCTCGTAGCCCGGAAATTGCGGGTTGCGGGCGCCAATGTGACGCGTATCACGTGGATCGGCCGGGCGTGGCCCCGGTGTTCCGTCCCGCCTTTAGTTCAGGGTGACCTGACGGTTCACC
Source organism: Kitasatospora sp. NPDC056184 (assembly GCF_042268405.1). NCBI lineage: Bacteria > Bacillati > Actinomycetota > Actinomycetes > Kitasatosporales > Streptomycetaceae > Kitasatospora > Kitasatospora sp. NPDC056184. The sequence goes on from NZ_JBHJUI010000008.1 coordinate 126,655, forward strand.
AGGTTCGCGCGGGCCCGCCGCTCGTCGGCGGTCAGCGGGGCCGGGTCGGCGAGCGTCGCGGCGAGCCGCTCGGCGAACTCCGCGGCCGGCTTCTCGCAGTCGGCCGCGGTCATCCCGAGCGGCAGGTCCCAGACCGGCACGGTCAGGCCGTGCGCCCGGAACGAGCCGACCAGGCGGGTGTCCGGGCCGATCGCGGACTGCTCGGCGGCGGTCAGCCGGGCCAGCGCGTCCAGCAGCTGCTCCTCCGGCACCGTCATCACCCAGCGCAGGTGGTTCTTGTCCGGGGTGCCGCACCAGTAGGCGGCGTCGACGCCGGTGAGCTTCTCGGTGGGGATCGCCGAGGCGTTGGCGCGCTCCAGCGAGGCGGCCACCTCGCCGGTCGCGGTCCCGGCGTCCTCCAGCCAGAACTCGAAGCCGGTGTGCACGGCCGGCTCGAAGGCGGCGGAGGCGTCCAGCAGGTCCTGCAGGCGGCGGCCGCCCGGCACGGTCCGGCGGGCCGGCACCGGGGTGCCCGGCTCGGTGGCGAGCGCCAGCTCCAGGGCGTCCGCGAGGTCGCGGCTCAGGTCGCCGGAGGACGACTGGGTCTGCAGGCCCAGCAGGATCGAGCCGTCCTGGCGGCGCAGCGCGGGCCAGGCCAGCGGCAGCACGGTGGCCAGGGTGACCGAGGGCACCTCGCCGGTGGCCGTCGCGGCCACCTCGGGGGCCAGCGTCAGCGGCACGGTGGCGGCGGGCACCAGCTCGCGCAGCGCCACCCAGTCGGCCTCGCCCTGCAGGCCCTCGAACGGGCGGTGCACCAGCTCCTGGACGGCGTGCGAGGCCTCCCGGCCGTGACAGGCCTTGTAGCGGCGGCCCGAGCCGCAGGGGCAGTTCTCGCGGGCCCCGACCACGGGGATCTCGCCCGTGGCGGCGGGGGTGGACTGGCTGCGCTGCGGCGCCTTCTTGGCGGCCTTCTTGCCCATGGTGCGGCTCTCCCGGGAACGGTGGTGTTGTGCTCCCGGCAGCCTACTGACGTTCCCCGGGCGGGTGGGCGTGCGCCGGGGCGCGGGCGGGCCCGCGGTGCCCGCCGCCCGGGCGCTGCGGGGGCCGTGCCCGCCGTTCGGCCGGCCCGGTGGCCGACCCGGTCGTGGTGCCGACCGTCGTGGTGCCGACCGGTCCTGGCGACCGGCCGTTCAGCCGCCGTGGTGGCCGCTGCCGTGGTGCCCGCCGCCGGTCCGCCGGGCGTGCCGCGCCCGGGCCGGCAGGGCCGCCCAGACGGTCACCTCGCCGGGGGCGTCGCGCACGCCCCAGTCGCTGGCCAGCTGGTCCACGATGCTCAGTCCGCGACCGCCGTGCGAGGTCAGCGAGGGGCTGGACGGCGCCGGCCGGGTCTGCGCCCCGCCGTCGGTGACCTCCAGGGTCAGCACGCCGTCCGCGTGCATCTGCCAGCGGACCAGGACGCCGCCCGGGTCCTCGCCGGCCTCGCCCGGCACGGCGGCCGGTGCGCCCGGCCCGCCGCTCCGTGACGGTCCGCCGACCAGCAGGGGTTCGACGGCTCCGGCGCGGGCGCCCCGGCCGAGTGCGGGCAGGGGCCCGAGCGGACGGGCGTAGCGACAAGCGTTGCTCAAAAGTTCGGAAAGGATCAGAACGGCATCATCAATGACCGGTTCCGGTATCTCGCGGTCTCCCAGATCTCGACGCAGTCGGCGCCGCGCGACCCCGACACTCGCTGGGCCGTGCGGCACCGCCATGGTCGATGAAGTCGGCACTTCACGCGCCACCATCAACGCCACCCCCGGACCTCCTTCAGCGTATGCCGAGGGATGGATGCCCCTTGGCAATACGTCGGAAACGACCGTGCGGCGATCCCGCGCGGACATTTGACGGCCGTCCACCGTCGGTGCGCGAGAGGTGATTCGATGCTCACCCTGTGTCGTGAAACTGTATGAATTGCGGCAGAAATCGTTGTCGAAAGGTTTGAGTCCCTACCAAGACGGTCAACGGCCGATGGTGATTGAACGGTTCACCACAGCGGTACCACGCATCACGGGACGACCACCCGCCCCGGGCCGGTACCGGTCGCCGGGGTCGGCCGCCGGGGTCAGCGGCCGAGCTGGGCCAGGACCTCCGCCGGACGGTTGGTGATGATCGCCGACACCCCGAGCTCCAGGCAGAGCTCGACGTCGGCCGGCTCGTCGACGGTCCACACGTGCACCTGGTGGCCGAGCTCGCGCAGCCTGGTCACCAGCCCCGGCCGGGCCCGCACCAGCTCGATGCCGGGACCGGCGATCCGCGCCCCGCCCGGCAGCGGCGCGCCCGGGCGCAGCCGCCCGCGCAGCACCAGGCCGCGCTCGAACAGGAAGACCCGCTGGTACTGCGGCGCGGTCGCCGCGACCCGGGCGAGCGCGAGGGAGGAGAAGCTCATGATCCGGGCGTTGACGCCGTGGTCCCGGCCGTCCGTACCGCCGCCGTCCGTGCCGCCGCTGGCGCCGCCGCCGATCCCGAACCGGTCCAGCATCCGCAGCAGCTCGGACTCCACCCGGCCGCGGAACCGCACCGGGTGCTTGGTCTCGATCGCGAGGTCCACCGGGCGCCCGCAGTCCACCACCAGCTCCAGCAGGCTCTCCAGCCGCAGCACCCCGCGCAGCTCCGGGTCCTCGCTCGGCCGGCCGGTCTTCCAGGCGCCGAAGTCGTGCGCCTCCAGCTCCGCCAGCGTCATCGCGGACACCGTGCCCCGGCCGTCCGAGACCCGGCCGATCCGCCGGTCGTGCACGCAGACCAGCTGCCCGTCGGCGGTCACCCGCACGTCGCACTCCAGGGCGTCCGCCCCCTCGGTGAGCGCCCGGCGGTAGGCGGCGAGGGTGTGCTCGGGCAGGGCGAACGAGGAACCGCGGTGGGCGATCACCTGGACGGGCGGAGCGGTGCGGGCCGTCGCGGGCGAGACATCAGGGCTGGTCACGCCCTACACGATAGGCCGCGTACATGACGCGGAGGCGACGACCGCCCCAACCTGCGGGGCCGTCTCGCCTCCGGGCCCGCGGCGCCGGGCCGGGGTCAGCGCGCCTCGGCGCCCCGGCCCCGGGTGAGCGGGGTGAGCGCCCAGGTGGCCAGGGCCGGCACCAGGAAGCCGAACAGCGAGGCCGAGGTCCACTCCTGCGGGGTGAAGTGCAGCGCCTCCTGCGCGGAGGTCCAGAGGTCCGTCCACCAGCCGGCCACCGCGGTCGGCGCGATCAGCTGGTAGGCGGCGAAGCCCAGCGCCCACGGCAGCAGCATCAGCCAGCGCGAGGGCGCGTCGGCGGAGAGGTCCCAGCCGCGCCGCCCGGCGCCGAGGAAGTAGTCGACCGCCAGCACCGCGAACATCGGCACGAAGACCGAGCCGATCAGCCCCAGGAAGGCGTAGTAGGAGTCGGTGAACTCGGTGATCTGCAGCGCGAGCACGGTGATCAGCACACCGATGCCGCCGGTCAGCACCCGGCGGTCGACCCTGGGCAGCAGGTTGTGGATCGACATCGCGGTCGAGTACACGTTCGCGAAGGACTGGTCGGTCTCGCGCAGCACCAGCACCAGAAGGAACAGCCAGCCGGCCCAGACGCCCAGGAAGGAGTCGAAGATCCGGGCGGGGTCGCCGTCCGCCTGCAGCAGCGCCATCAGCCCGAGCACGTAGCACCAGACCTGCGCCATCGTGTAGCCGGAGAAGCTGCCCCAGAACGCCGCGCGCGGGGTGCGCGAGTGCCGGGTGTAGTCGGCGGCGAGCGGGACGAAGGAGATGGACACCGCGATCATCGCGTCCGTCGCCCGCAGGAAGCCGTGCCAGTTGCCCGCGCCCGGGTCCGGGACGCCGTGCCGGCCGAGCTGGACGGTGAAGTAGACCATCGCGACCGCCACCGCGACCGCGACGAAGCGGCGCAGCACCGCGATCGCGCCGAGCGGCCAGATGGTCAGTGCGGTGGTCACCGCGCCGGCCAGCACCACGAAGACCCAGCGGTAGCCCTCGGTGCCGACCACCGTCTGCGCGCCGAGCGCGATCGTCAGCAGCTCGTAGACGCCCCAGCCGATGCACTGGACGATGTTGAGCACCGTCGGCACGTAGGACAGCCGGGTGCCGAACAGGCCGCGCAGGTTCGCCATGGCGGGCGCGCCGGTGCGCGCGCCGATCAGCGCGGCCACCCCGAGCATCGCGGTGCCGACCGCGGTGCCGGCCACGATCGCGGTCACGGCGGCGGCCAGCGACAGCTCGCTCCCCTTGGCGCCGAGCACGGTCGCCGCGGTGGTGAACCCGATCAGCGAGACGCCGAGGTTCATCCAGAGCGCGAAGTGGTCGCGGAAGCCCAGGGTGCGGGGCGGTTCGGTGTCCAGCACCAGCGGCGCCTCGGTCCGGGCCGCGGGCTCCAGGACGGCGGTGGCCGCGGGCGCGGTGCTCCCTTCGGGGGAACCGGGGGCGGTGCCCGCGGCGTCCTGCTGCGGGGGGACGTGCGCGGACGCGGGCGCGCCCGAGGACGAGGACGATGAAGCGGACGGCATGGCCGATTTCTCCCTACGCCGGCATTACCCGGACAGGTTCCGGCGGTCTGCGCCCCCTCGACGGCCGTCCACGGGGTCCGTGGCGTACGGTCGACCGGCGCACTCTCAGCCTGGTGGGTCCAAGCTCCCGCGTGTCAGTTCGGAGCGACAGGCTAGTCGCCGTCGGGGGGAACGCCAAGGCGGGCCGGGTCGGACGCGGCGCTGCGGCGGCTGTCGGGCCCGGCTAAGGATTCTTATGAGTTCTTCAGAAGGGTCCTTACGGCAATCGAATCGGGTGTGCGAAAAACTATGGTTGTTGGTCCTGTCAGCTATGGAGGTCGTCCGTGAGCACCGAGCGCGAGGTTGGGTCCACCGGGCCGCAGGGGGAGCAGCTCTCCGTCGGCCAGGGGGTGGTGGGTTCCGCTTCTGACGGTCCGGCGCAGCAGCCTGCGGCCGCCCCCGCCCCCGTAACGACGCCCGCAGCCGACCCGTCCGCCCGGCCGGCCCCGGCCGCCGAGGGGGGCTCCGGCGGGTTCACGCCCACGCTGGCGTTCAGCAAGGTCGGCGCGCCGGAGCCGGCCGCCGCCCCGGCGCCCGCCCCGGCCGTCGAGTCCGGGTACCTCGACGCTCCGCCGCCGGTCCTGCCGCCCGCGGCTCCCGCCGCGCCGCCGGCCGCCCCGTACGGCGGCAACCCGTACGCCACCCCGGCCCCGGGCACGCCGGTTCCCCCGGCACTGGCCGCGCACGACCCGTTCGCCGCCCCGGGCGCCCCGCAGGGCCCGGGTGCGACCGGCCAGCACCACCACCCGTTCGGCGCCGGCCAGCCGCTCGGCGGCTGGGGCGCCCACGACATCACCCCCGGCGCGCCCGGGGCCCCCGGCGGTCCCGGCGGCCCGCTCGGCTACCCGGGCGAGTACCCCGGCGCCCCCGGCCCCGGCGGCCCGCGCAAGAAGCGCGGCGGCCTGATCGCCCTGGTCGCGGCCGTCGCCCTGGTGGCCGGCGTGGCCGGCGGCGCGGTCGGCGTGGCCGTCGCGGACCGCGACGACCGCTCGGTGAGCGCCAGGGCCGACCGCAACTCCACCACGGTCCAGGCCAACAACACCCAGAAGAACGAGCCCGCCCCGGGCTCGGTCGCCGGCATCGCGCAGAAGGCGCTGCCCAGCGTCGTCACCATCAAGGCCCAGGGCAACGGCGAGTCGGGCACCGGCACCGGCTTCGTCTTCGACACCGAGGGCCACATCCTCACCAACAACCACGTGGTCGCGCCCGCCTCCACCAGCGGCGGCAAGCTGACCGTCAAGTTCGCCGACGGCTCCTCCTACGGCGCCTCGGTGCTGGGCCGCGCCGAGGGCTACGACGTCGCCGTCATCAAGCTCGACAGCCCGCCCAAGGACAAGCTGACGCCGCTTCCGCTGGCCGACTCCGACAAGGTCAACGTCGGCGACTCCACCATCGCCATCGGCGCCCCGTACGGCCTGGAGTCCACCGTCACCACCGGCATCATCAGCGCCAAGGACCGCCCGGTGGCCTCCGGCGACGAGACCGGCGCGCAGGCCTCCTACATGAACGCCCTGCAGACCGACGCCTCCATCAACCCCGGCAACTCCGGCGGCCCGCTGCTCGACTCCGGCGGCGGCGTGATCGGCATCAACTCGGCGATCCAGTCCAACGCCTCCAGCAACGGCCGGGCCGGCTCCATCGGCCTCGGCTTCGCGATCCCGATCAACCAGGCCAAGTGGGTCGCCGACACCCTGATCAAGACCGGCAAGCCGGTCTACGCCAAGCTCGACGTGCTGCGCAACGACGACTACAAGGGCGACGGCGCGCAGATCTCGACCCGCGAGATCCAGGGCCAGGCGCCCGTCACCCCCGGCGGCGCCGCCGACCAGGCCGGCCTCAAGCCCGGCGACGTCATCACCAAGCTCGGCGGCAGCCCGATCGAGAACGGCCCCGCCCTGGTCAGCAAGATCTGGACGCACAAGCCCGGCGAGACCGTCGACGTCGAGTACACCCGCAACGGCCAGACCGCCACCACCAAGGTCACCCTCGGCACCCGCGTCGGCGACTGACCCCCCGACCCGCCCCGGAAACCCTGTGCACCGAACCCCGCCGGACCCGTTAGGCTGACCTCCGCCTGGAGAGCTGCCCGAGCGGCCTAAGGGAACAGTCTTGAAAACTGTCGTGCGGTGACCCCGTACCGTGGGTTCGAATCCCACGCTCTCCGCCGGTAGGGGAAGAACCACCTGCTCAAGGCGGGTGCCGAGATCGTCTCGGCACCCGCCTTCGTGCGTTTCCGGGGGTGTTCGGGGGTGTTCGGGGGTGGTGGGGCGGGTGGGGCGGCGTCCGGTTTCACCTGAACGGGGGGTTTGGGGCGGATGCGTCGTCTTGTGGGGGGCCGGGGTCCGTCTTTCAGGGCGTAAGGGGCGAACTGCCCTGGGCCCGGCAAGGAGAGACGGATGGCCTGGTACCCCGGTGCGGAGAAGATGGAGCTCGAACCGGAGTCGGACGAGCAGCCGGCGATCACGCCGACGCAGGTGATCTTCCACAGTGTGGCGGCGCCGTGGACGCCGCGGCGGATGTACGAGTACTGGCGGGACTCCACCAACCTGGAGTCCCACTTCGGGGTCGGGTACGACGGCAGCGTGGGGCAGTTCATCGGCACCGAGACCCGCGCCGACGCCAACATGCGCGCCAACCGCAGGGCCGACGGCACCGGTGCGGTGAGCGTGGAGTCGGCCAGTGACGACCAGAGCACCGACCCGTGGACGGATGCCCAGGTCGCCGCGCTCGTGGCGCTCGGGGTGTGGCTGCACCACCGGCACGGGATCCCGCTGCGGATCTGCTCGGAGTGGGACGAGCCCGGCTTCGGCGTGCACCGGATGTTCCCCGAGTGGTCGAACGGCGGGACGGCCTGCCCGGGGGACGTCCGGGCCCGGCAGTTCCGCGAGGTCGTGCTGCCCGGCATCGTCGCGGTGTCCGGCGGCGCGCCGCTGCCCCCGCCGAGCGGCGGGTCCGGGCCGGCCCGCTACCGGGTGACCATCAACGGGCTGGAGTACGGCTACGGCGCGCACGGGCCGCAGGTCCAGGAGGTGGGCGAGGCGCTCGTCCGGCAGGGCTTCGGCCGGCACTACCAGTCCGGGCCGGACCAGGACTGGCGGGACGCCGACACCCTCAACTACCAGGACTTCCAGCACAGTCTGGGGTACTTGGGCTCGGACGCCGACGGTGTGCCGGGCGAGGGGTCGCTACGCCGGCTGCTGGGCCGGCTGCCCTCCCCGCAGCGGGTCTCGCTCGCCCACGTGGTCGCGGCGGCGCGCACCGACCCGGGGGCCGAGCAGGGCCACCAGACGTACGGCGGCGAGGTGCGGATCGTCGAACAGGCCCTGGCGGACGAGGGATTCCTGGAGCAGCGCTGGGTGGACGGCTCGCTCGGCACGCGCACCGTGCAGGCGTACGCCGCCTTCCAGCGCAGCCTCGGCTACAGCGGCAGCGACGCCAACGGCATCCCCGGGCAGCGCAGCCTCCAGGTGCTGGGTCAGCGGAGGGGGTTCGACGTGACGGACTGAGCGTGCCGCCGGGAGCGGGGGGACGGGCGGCGAAGCCGGTGCTTGACCGTGACACCGTGTGAGGGTCTGCACTGGAGGAACCATGTTGAACATCGGAGACTTCGCCAAGCACGGCCGGGTGTCGGTCCGCATGCTGCGCCACTACGACGCCATCGGACTGCTCCGGCCCGCCCGGGTGGATCCGGTCAGCGGCTACCGCTGCTACGAGGCGGCCCAACTGGCCCGGCTCAACCGGCTCATCGCCCTCAAGGAACTCGGCTTCACGCTGCAACAGGTGCGGGCCGTCCTGGACGAGGAGGTGGACACGGCCGAGCTGCGCGGGATGCTGCGGCTGCGGCGGGCCGAGCTCGCCGCGGCGATGGCCGCGGACGCGGAACGGCTGGCCCGGGTCGAGGCGAGGCTCCGGACGATCGAGAGCGAGGGGACCATGTCCACGCAGGATGTCGTGGTGAAGCGGGTGCCGTCGGTGCGGGTGGCCGAGCTGACGGGCGTCGCGGCGAGCTACGAGCCGCAGGACATCGGGCCGGTGATCGGCCCGCTGTTCGAGGAGCTCTGCGGACGGCTGGCGGCGGCCGGCATCGCGCACACCGGCCCGTCCGTCGCCCGGTACGAGGACACCGGGGACGGCGACGGCTCGGTGCTGATCCGGGTGGCCGTGCCGGTCTCCACCGCGGTCGACCCGGCCGGGGAGCACGGCTTCGCGGTGGTCGACCTGCCGGCCGTCGAGGAGGCGGCGACCGTGGTGCACCGCGGTTCGATGGACGAGTCCCTGGGCTCCGTCCAGGCACTGGCCCGGTTCATCGAGGAGAGCGGCTACCGCTCGACCGGGTACGCCCGTGAGGTGTACCTGGAGTGCCCGGAGGAGGAGGCGGACTGGGTGACGGAGCTGCAGGAGCCGGTGGCGCGGGGGTAGTCGGACGGGTGGCGTCCGGCGCTTGCCCTCAGGCTGGTCGAGGGTCATGGCGTCGGCCGGCATGACGACCACCGGGGCCCTCGCGCCCGACGGTGCCACCCGCCCGGACGACCCGGACGACCCGGACGACCCGAACCGTCCGGAACGGGCCGCGCTGCCCGCCACCTACCTGCTCTGGCTCGCCGGGGCGCAGCTCGGGGCCCTGGGCGATGCCGCTCTCGCCTTCGCCCTGGGCTGGGCCGCCGCCGCGCACGGCGGGGGCGCGGCCGGGTTGGTGCTCACCGCGATCACGGTGTCGCGGACGGCGCTGGTGGTGGCGGGCCTGCTCGCGCGGCGCGGCGGCGGAGTGCGCGGGGGCGGCGGCACCGGTGCCGCGCTCGGGCTCTGCGCGGTGGCGGCGGGCATCGCGCTGCTGGCCGCGGCGCCGGGGCCGGGGACGGCCGTGGCCGGCGGGGTGGTGACGGGTGCGGGTTCCGGCCTGTTCGCCTGCCGGATCGGTCCGCTGGTGATGGGGGCCGCGCCGGACGGCCACCTCTCCCGGGTGCAGGCGCTGCTGACCCTCGTGCAGAGCGCGGCGCTGGTGCTCTCGACCGGACTGCTCGGGCTGCTCGCCGACGCGGCCAGTCCCCGGGTGCCCATGGCGCTCTGCGCGGCGGCCACCGGCGCCGCCGGGACGCTCGCGCTGGTCTCGCCCGTCCTGCGCCGGGGCGGTGTACTTGCCGGGCGGGCGGGCGGCGGGCAGAGTGCGAGAGCCGGGCGCGGACGGACGGATACGGCCGGCGCCCCGCGGTGCGGTGGAGCGGGCGGTGCGAGCGGAGGCGGCGATGAGTGACCTGACGGACCGGCTGGCGGAGGGCCTCCCGCCCGGCGCCCTGGCGGTGGACCCGGACGTGACGGCCGCCTACCGGTACGACATGGCGGACTTCTGCCCGGCCGGCACCCCCGCGGTGGTGGTCTTCCCGGAGACGGTCGAACAGGTGCAGCACGTCCTGCGGACCGCCACCGCGCTGCGCGTACCGGTGGTCCCGCAGGGCGCCCGGACCGGGCTGTCCGGCGCGGCCAACGCCGTCGACGGCTGCATCGTGCTGTCGATGGTGAAGATGAACCGGATCCTGGAGATCGACCCGGTGAACCGGATCGCGGTGGTCGAGCCGGGCGTGGTGAACGCCGAGCTGTCCCGGGCCGCCGCCGCCTCGGGGCTCGTCTACCCGCCCGACCCGTCGAGCTGGGAGTCCTGCACCATCGGCGGCAACATCGGCACCGGCGCGGGCGGCCTCTGCTGCGTCAAGTACGGCGTGACGAGCGAGTACGTGCTCGGCCTCGACGTGGTGCTGGCCGACGGGCGGCTGCTGTCCACCGGCCGCCGGACGGCGAAGGGAGTGGCCGGCTACGACCTGACCCGGCTGCTGGTGGGCTCCGAGGGCACGCTGGGCGTGGTGGTCCGCGCGGTGGTGGCGCTGCGCCCCGCCCCCGCGCCGCAGTTGGCACTGGCGGCGGAGTTCCCGAGCGCGGCCGCGGCGGGCGCGGCGGTCTGCGAGGTGATGGCGCGCGGCTTCACCCCGTCGCTGATGGAGCTGATGGACGCGGTGAGCGTACGCGCGGTCAACGACCTGGGGCGGATGGGGCTGCCGGAGTCCACCCAGGCGCTGCTGCTGGTGGCCTTCGACGGCCCGGACCGGGTGGCCGAGCTGGCCGCGGTCGGGGAGCTGTGCCGGGCGGCGGGGGCGACCGAGGTGGTGCCCGCCGAGGACCAGGCCGAGTCCGAGCTGCTGCTGGAGGCGCGCCGCCAGGCGCTGCCCGCGCTGGACCGGCTGGGCACCACGATGATCGACGACGTGGCGGTGCCGCGCTCGCGGCTGGCCGAGATGCTGGAGGGCGTCGCGGCGATCGCCGAGCGGCACGGGCTGACCATCGGGGTGGTGAGCCACGCGGGGGACGGCAACACCCACCCGATCGTCATCTTCGACGCGGCGGACGCCGAGCAGTCGGCGCGGGCGAAGCGCTCCTTCGACGAGATCATGGCGCTGGGGCTGGAGCTGGGCGGCACGATCACCGGCGAGCACGGGGTGGGGCTGCTCAAGCGGGAGTGGCTGGCGCGGGAGCTCGGGCCGGTGGCGATGGACCTGCAGCGGCAGCTGAAGGCGGTCTTCGACCCGCTGGGAATCCTCAATCCCGGCAAGGCGGTCTGATACCGGTCCCGACCGTTCCCCGGCCCGGTTCCGGCGCATTTCTTTGATGATTTTCAGACTGCCGCAGGGTGGCCTGAATTGTCGACTCGGTAGCGCGACCGCACCGGCAGGGGGCGCGTTCGCGTTCATCGTGCGCCATGGTGGTGCGCTGGGTTGTCCGGGCACTCTCTTCGCGCTGTTTCGGGCGCATGGATCGAGGCCGGAAGATTCGACTGCGCCGCAGGTGGAAGGTGGTGTGAAGGGCGCGTTTTCGGCTTGGTCGGCAGTTATGCGCCGGGCTGTTGGATGTCACGCTAAAGGGCGAAAATGCGGCCGCGAGGTGGCGCTTTGTCGATTTGTTGCGGAAGTCTGTCTCCCGGCGTCGCAGCCCGCAGGTGTTCGTCCGGCCGGCGAACTCCCGCACACCTCCCGCACACCTGGCACGATTACCGTTTCTTGGAGGCTTTCATGGCTCGCATCCGAACGCGCAGGGCGGCCGGTCTACTGCTGGCAGCCCCGCTCGCGGCCGGTCTGCTGATCGCCGGTGCCGGCTCCGCCGCCGCCGACAGCGGCGCGCTCGCCCACGACGGGTCCACCAGTGGCGTGGTGTCGAACGTCGGCACGGGCAACGTCTTCGGCTCGGTCGACGGCAACCACACCTCCACCCAGCAGACGGCCACCGGCGCCGGCGCCTCGAACCAGGCCAACACCCTCGCGGTGAAGGACAACGCGGGCACCGTCCAGGCCGGTCAGTTCAACAAGAACGACAACATCGTCTTCGCGCCGGTCTTCGCCTGAGCAACCGGGCACCTGAGCACCCGGGCAGCCGGGTACCTGAACAACCGAGCACCTGAGCGTCCGGGAACCGGCGCCGACCGGGTGCCGCCGACGGCGGGGGCGCCGTCGGCGGACGACCGGGGCCGGCTGGAACGGACCGCGGAGCGGATCGGAAACCGAGCGGTCGGAAGGGATCGCACAGCGCGCAACCGGGCAGCGGAAAGGGTCACCGCGCACCCGGTCCCGTGGGCGGCACCGCACATCGGTGCCGCCCACGGGCGCGTCCGGGGCCCGGAAGGTGTCCAGTCCAGGGCCCGCGCCCGGCGCCGTCACCGCACGGCGGTACGGTTGCGCTCCGACAGCGCACCTCCGCGCCAGGCCCGCCCCCGGCGACCGGCCCGCCGCGGGGCTGCGGCCGCGGCAACCGGAAGGAAGGGTGCGATGGCAGCGGAGGAGGAGGGCCTGACCGGCCCCGGCGAGACCAGGCCCGCACCGGGCCCCGGGTCCGGCGGGGAGCCGGCTCCGGCCGTACCCCGGTCCGTGCCCGAGCTGATGCTCGGCCGTCCGCCGATGGCCCGCCCGTTGCCGACCTTCGACGCCGAGGCGGCCCCGGCCGAACCCGGCCCGCTCTTCGTGGACTGGCTCGCCACCGCCCTGTACGCCGGTGTGCTGGACCCGCAGGTGTTCACGCTCTCCACGGTCGACGCCGACGGCATGCCGGACGCCCGCGTCCTGGTGCTGCGCGACGTCGACGCAGCCGGCACCGGCTGGGTCTTCTCGACCGCCGCCGACAGCCCCAAGGGCCGCCAGCTCGCCGACCACCCGGCCGCCGCGCTCACCGTCTACTGGCCGCAGCTCGGCCGCCAGGTACGGGTGCGCGGCACCGTCGAACGGGCCGCCGACCAGGTGGCGGGGGCCGAGTTCGCCACCCGCTCCCCGGCCGCCCGGATCGGCGCGCTGGTCGGCCGGCAGAGCGAGCCGCTGGCCTCGCCGGCCGAGTACGAGGAGGCGGTGGCGGTGGCCCGCCGCCGACTGGAGGCCACCCCGGACGCGGTCGCCGCCGGGCACGCCGTCTACACGCTCTGGGCGAACGAGGTGGAGTTCTGGCAGGGCGACGCGGAGCGCCACCACGTCCGGCTCCGCTACACCCGGACCGGCCCGGTCCGCACCCCGGAGTGGTCGCGCACCCTGCTCTGGCCGTAGAGCCGCAGAGCCGTAGAGCCGCAGAGCCGTAGAGCCGTAGAGCCGCGGGGCCGTAAACCCGAAGAGCCGCGGGGGCGCGCATCGATCAGATGCGCGCCCCCGCGGCCCACCGCCACGCCGCGCCTCAGCGCCGCCCGGTCAGCGTGGCCCCGACGCTCGCCGCCACCACGCAGCCGATGCCGGCCAACTGCGCGGCGCCCAGCAGCTGGCCCAGCACGACCAGGCCGACCAGCGCGCTGACCGCCGGCTCCAGGCTGACCAGCACGCTGAACACCCGCTGGGGCATCCGCCGCAGCGCCGTCATCTCCAGCGCGTACGGGATCACCGGCAGCAGCAGCGAGACCCCGGCCACCGCGAGCAGCAGCATCAGCGGCGAGGCACCGGGCGCGGTCAGCCCGTCCCAGGCCTGGCCGAGCCCGAACGGCGCCACCGTCAGCGCGCCGACCGTCATCGACACGGCCAGCCCCTGGAAGCCCTGGAACGCCGCCCCGACCTTGTCGGTGAACAGGATGTACGCGGCGTAGCAGGCGGCAGCCCCGAAGGCGTAGAGCAGGCCGACCGGGTCGAGTCCGCCGCCCTCCCCGCCCTCGCCGAGCAGGGTGAGCAGCGCCACGCCGCCGGCCGCGAGCAGCGCCCAGAGCAGGTGGCTGGCGCGGCGGGCGAAGACCAGGGCCACCGCGAGCGGGCCGAGGAACTCGATGGTGGCGGCGGTGCCCATCGGCAGCCGGTCGATCGCCCCGGCGAACAGCAGCGTCATCCCCGCCGAGGCCATCCCGAGCAGGGCGGCGGCGGCCAGGTCGCGCGGTCGGCGCCCGCGCAGCCGGGGCCGGGTGACGGCCAGCAGGATGACCGCCGCGAAGCTCAGCCGCAGGAAGGTGGTGCCGCTCACCCCGAGCGGCCCGAAGAGCGGCTTGGAGAACGCGATCCCGGTCTGCACCAGGAACATCGCCGCGACACAGAGAAGCGGCGCCGGGATCCTCTCCGGGCGCCGCAGGAGGTTCTGGAACCGTCGGCCGGTCGGTCGGCCGGGTCGTGCGTCCGGTGGCAGTCCCTCGCCGGGCGCCCCGCCTCGTCGCCAGCTGCCCCGCTCGCCGGCGGGCTCGCCCTTGGGGGCGGGCGGCATGGCAAGCGCCTCGGCGACGGCGGCGGCCGGCGTCGGGGCGGAGGTTTCGCGGGGATGGGACGTGGGCATGGTGGTGAGTTTGCCGTAAGGAGCCACTGGGCGGCAAGCTCGTTACCGGAATCGGGACGGATGTGGACGGGTGCGTCCGAAAGGGTGAGCTCCGGCGGTGCGTGCGGCGCGGCGGCCTCCGGCCTCCGACGGTCCGTCAGTATCAAGGCGGCGTGCGCCATCTCCGCCCCGCGGCCCTCGCCGCCGCCTCACTCGTCCTCCTGCTGGCCGTCGGCGGCCCGGGCGCGAGCGCCGACGACGCCGCTCCGGCGGCCGCCGTCGTCCCCCGCATCCGCGCCGCGGTCCTGCCCGACCGGCTCGGACCGCCGCCCGCCCGGCCCCGCGACCTCTACGCCGGCGAGGCCTTCGACGCCTGCACCGCGCCCCCGCTGGAGACCCTGCGGGCCTGGCGCGACGCCTCCCCGTACGGGGCGCTCGGCATCTACACCAGCGGCGGCCAGCGCGGCTGCGCCCAGCCGAGGCTCACCGCCGACTGGGTGGGGCAGGCCCGGGCGATGGGGTGGCGGTTCCTGCCCGTCCACGTCGGTCTCCAGGCGCCGTGCAGCGACCTGAAGCGCAAGCCGAAGCGGATCGACCCCGCGCGGGCCGCCCAGCAGGGGCGCGAGGAGGCGGCCGAGGCGGTCGAGGGCCTGCGGGCGGTCGGGCTCGGCCAGGGCAGCCCGGTCTTCCTGGACATCGAGGCCTATCCGATGCGCGACCCGTCCTGCGGCCAGGCCGTCGTCGACTTCACCGTCGGCTGGACCCAGGCGCTGCACGCGGCCGGCTACCGCTCCGGCTTCTACTCCAGCCTCGACTCCGGCATCTCCGACCTCGCCGCGGCCGCGCGGGCCGGCAGCTCGCCGCTGCCCGACACCCTCTGGTACGCCCGCTGGGACGACCACGCCGACACCGCCGGGGGCGGGCCGCTCACCGCGGAGCTCTGGGCCGAGCACCAGCGGGTCCACCAGTACCGCGGCAACGTCGAGGAGACCTACGGCGGGGCGACGCTCACCGTCGACCGCAACCACGTCGACGCCCCGCTGGCCGATTGACGGGCGGCCGCCCGGACGCAGGCCGCTCCCGCGCGGCTACTCCCGCGCGGCTACTCCCGCACGGCCGCTCCCGCCATGCCACCCCCGCACCGTCACTCCCGCAGCGCGAGCCCCAGCCAGCCCCGGCCCTGGCAGTAGCGGCAGGTCTCCGAGACGTACCCGGTGCCGGTGCGGCCCGCCCGCAGGCCCATCCGCGCCTGCGTCCGCACCCCGCCGGAACAGCACGGGCACGGCAGCCGGAACCCGGCCAGACCCCGCCCCACCCGCCGTTCGCCGTGTCCGTCGCCCATGCCCCCAGTATCCCGGCGGCCCGGTCGGGAGCCCGGGCCGCCCCCGCCCGGCCGGGGAGAACGTGGCCGGACCGTGGCCGGGTCGTGATCGGCGCAACGCGGCCGGAAGGCTGACATCCGGGACCCGGCGCGGCAGAATCGGGCCCTACTGCCGTATTACCGCCCAGTAGCCGGTGTTTCGGCCGGGTGTGGGGCAGGAGCCGCCGCAGTGCCGCCCAGGTCGAGGAGGACCCGTGTTCAGCACGATGCAGGACGTACCGCTCACCGTCGCCCGAATCCTGGAGCACGGGTCCACGATCCACGGCCGCTCGACCGTCACCACCTGGGACGGCACCGGCCCGGTGGTCCGGACCTACGCCGAGACCGGGGCACGGGCCGCCCGGCTGGCGTGGGCGCTGCGGGACGAGCTCGGCGTGACGGGGGACGACCGCGTCGCCACCCTGATGTGGAACAACGCCGAGCACCTGGAGGCCTACCTCGCGGTGCCGGCGATGGGCGCCGTGCTGCACACCCTCAACCTGCGGCTCCCGGCGAACCAGCTGTCGTTCATCGTCAACCACGCCGCCGACCGCGTGATCATCGTCAACGGCACCGTCCTTCCGCTGCTGGCGGCGGTGCTCCCCGAGCTCGCCCCGACCCTCAAGCACATCGTGGTCAGCGGCCCCGGCGACCGGTCGGTGCTGGCCGGCTTCGCGGGCGGCGTGCACGACTACGAGGAGCTGATCGCGGACCGGCCGACCGCCTACCCCTGGCAGTCCGACATCGACGAGCGCCGGGCCGCCGTGCTCTGCTACACCTCCGGCACCACCGGCGACCCGAAGGGCGTGCTCTACAGCCACCGCTCGGTCTACCTGCACTGCCTGCAGGTCAACACCGGCGACAACTTCGCCTTCACCCCGCGCGACACCGCGCTGCCGGTCGTGCCGATGTTCCACGTCAACGCCTGGGGCATCCCGCACGCCGCCTTCATGTCCGGCGCCAACCTGCTGATGCCGGATCGTTTCCTCCAGCCCAAGCCGATGGCCGAGATGATCGCCGCCGTGCGGCCCACCGTCAGCGCGGCCGTGCCGACGATCTGGAGCGGCCTGCTGGACGAGCTGGACGCCGGCGACTACGACACCTCCAGCCTGCGCATGGTGGTGATCGGCGGCTCGGCCTGCCCGCCGTCGCTGATGAAGGCCTACGAGGAGCGCCACAACATCCCCGTCATCCACGCCTGGGGCATGACCGAGACCTCGCCGCTCGGCTCCTTCGCCCAGCCGCCGGGCGGCCTGACCCCGGAGGAGGCGTGGCCGTACCGGGTCACCCAGGGCATCTTCCCCGCCTCCGTCGAGGCCCGGCTGATCGGCCCGGGCGGCGAGCGGATGCCGCACGACGGGGTCTCGGCGGGCGAGCTGGAGGTGCGCGGCCCGTGGATCGCGGGGGCGTACTACGGGGGCGCGGGCCAGGACCCGCAGCGCCCGGACGACAAGTTCTCCGAGGACGGCTGGCTGCGCACCGGAGACGTCGGCACGATCACCGCGGACGGCTACCTGACCCTCACCGACCGGGCCAAGGACGTGATCAAGTCCGGCGGCGAGTGGATATCCTCGGTGGACCTGGAGAACCACCTGATGGCCCACTCGGAGGTCGCCGAGGCCGCCGTGGTGGCCGTCCCGGACGAGAAGTGGGGAGAGCGGCCGCTGGCCACCGTCGTGCTGCGGCCGGGCGCCACCGCCGGGCTGCCGGAGCTGCGCGCGTTCCTGGCCGGGCGGATCGCCTCCTGGCAGCTGCCGGAGCGCTGGGCGATCGTCGAGGCGGTGCCGAAGACCTCGGTCGGCAAGTTCGACAAGAAGGTGATCCGGGCCGACTACGCGGCGCAGAAGCTGGACGTCACCCGGCTCGGCAAGGAGTAGGGCCGGACGGACCGAAGGCCGAGGGCCGGCCACCCCGCGCAGGGGTGGCCGGCCCTCGGCCTTCTCGGAGGTCAGCCCGCCGCGGCGACGCCCGCCTCGCCCATGGAGCCGATCCGCCCGAGCAGGTCGACGATCCGGGACTGCACGTCGTCGCTGGTCGAGCGCTCCGCGAGGAAGAGCACCGTTTCGCCGGTGCGCAGCCGGGGCAGCTCCCGCGGGTCGAGGTCCACCGAGGTGTAGACGACGAGCGGGGTGCGGTGCAACCGGTCGTTGGCGCGCAGCCAGTCCAGCAGGCCGACCCGGCGGCGGCGGATCTGGAGCAGGTCCATCACCACCAGGTTGGGCTGCACGCTGCTGGCCCGGGCGACGGCGTCGTTCTCGTCCACCGCGTGCTCGACGTGCATGCCGCGCCGTTCCAGGCTGCCGATCATCGCGGCGGCGATGTCCGGGTCGCCCTCGACCAGCAGGACGCGCGGGGCGTGGTTCTCGCCGTCGCGCGGGGCGAGCGCGCGCAGCAGGACGGCCGGGTCGGCGCCGTACGCGGCGTCCCGGGTGGCCTGCCCGAGGCCGGCGGTGACCAGCACCGGGACCCGGCTGTTCAGCGCCGCCGTGCGCAGCGACTGCAGGGCGGTGCGGGTGATCGGGCCGGTCAGCGGGTCGACGAAGAGCGCGGCGGGGAAGCCGGCGACCTGCGCGTCCACCTCCTCGCGGGAGCGGACGATCACCGGGCGGTAGCCGCGGTCCTGGAGCGCCTGCCGGGTGGCGGGGTCGGGCTCGGGCCAGACCAGCAGGCGGCGCGGACCGCCGTCGGGGGCCGGGGCGGGCACCGCGCGGGGCTCGCCGGCCTCGGTGCGGCCGGCCGGAAGGGCGATCGGCGCGTTGGCCTGCGGGGCACCGGGGGCCGTCGGGGCGGGGGCGGGCGCGGCGGGCAGCTCCAGGGCCGCCCGCGGCCGGGCGTCGGCGACGGGTGCCACCGGCGTGACCGGCATGACGGCACCGGGCGCGCCGAAGGGGCGCGGCGGGGCCAGTTCGCCGAGGCCGGAGCCGACCGGGCGCGGGCCGCCCTCGGGCTGGTCGACGGCAGAGCCGGCAGAGCCGGGAGAAGAGGGGGCGCCGGGCAGCGCCGGGACGGCCGACGGCAGCGCGGGCAGCGCCGAGCCGCCCGCCGCGGCGCCCTCGGGCGCGGACGGGCCGCCGGCCTCGCCGCCCGGGCCGGGCGGAACGGCCAGCCGGCGCCGCCGACCGGTCGGCGTGGGCGCGGCGGGCTCGGGCGGAGCGGGCGCCGGACCGGCCGGCAGGGCGTGCTCCAGCCCCGGGTAGACGGGGGTGTCGGTGACCCCGGGCAGGGCGAACCCGCCGGAGGAGTCCTCGCCGCCGGGCAGCGCGCGGCGGCGCCGGGACGGTCGGGCCTCGGCCTCGCCGCCACCGTCGGGGCCGGCCGGGGCGGCCGCGGCGGACTCGCCGCCGCCGGGGCCGAGCGCGATCGGAGCGCGCGCGGCGCCCTCGCCGCCGGCAGCCCGGCGCTCGCCGGTACCGGCGGCCCCGCCGTTCCCGTCACCGGGCCGCTCGTCGGGACGTCCGCCGTCGACCGGGACGGCGTAGGCGGTGCCGGAGCGGCCGTCGTCCTTGCCCCAGGGGTCGTTCTGCGGGCCGCTCGGGCCACCCAGGCCCTGGCGCCCGTACGCCGGGTCGTTGCCGGTGCCGTTCCACTGCTCGGGGACGGCCCGTTCGATCCGGGCGGGGGCGTTGGGCCACTGGTCGGCGGGGATGTCCGGGGCGTCGGCGCCGACGGGGGCGGTGGGGGCGGCACCGTCGCGGCCCGGCTGCTCCGGGGCGGCGGGCGGCAGCTCGACGGCCGGCCGGCCGCGGCGTCCGCGCCGCTGCTCGACGGCCGGCGCCTCGTCCGGCGCACCGCCCGCCGTCGCCGGGTCGGTCCGGGCCCCGGCTCTCCGGGCGTCGGCGGAACCGTCCGGCGCGCCCTCCCTGGAACGCTCCGCCGACGCGGCCGCCGGACCGTCCGCGGCGGCGCCCTCGTCGGCGGCCGGCTCCTCGGCCGGGGCCGCGCTCGGCAGCTGGGGGATGCCCGGAAGGTCGGGCAGGACGGCGCTGTCGCTCTCCTTCGGCCGGTCCGACCGGCCCTCGGTGGACGCGCGCTCGGCGGCCGCCTTGGCGGCGGCCGGGTCCAGCGGCAGCTCGACGACGTACGTGGTGCCGGCGCGTCCCGGCAGCTCGTGCGGCTGGAGCACCCCGCCGTGGCGCTCGACCACCGCGCGGGCTATCGGCAGGTGGACGGGGCTGCCGCCGCGTCCGGGGCCGCGGATCTCCACCCGGGCGACCTCGCCGCGCTGGGCGGCCGCGAGCACCACGGCCGGCACGTCGCCGCCGGCCGGCGGCAGGGCGGGCGTACCAGGAGTGGCGAGTCCGGGGGAGGGGAGTTCGGGGGCGGCGTCGTCCAGCGCGAGGCCGATGCCGCTGACGTCGGCGACCAGGTGGGCCAGCGCCCGGGCGAGCCGGTGCTCGTCGGCGATCACCTCGACGGCGGCGGCGTGCACGGAGAACCGCACCCGGCCGGCGCCGACCAGCTCGCCCGCGTGCTCGACGGCCCGGCGGACCACCTTGTCCAGCGCGACCGGCACCCGCTCGGCGGTCTTCCGCCCGCCCTTGCCGTCCGCGTCGGCGCCCTTGCCGTCGGAGCCGCCGCCCTCGCCGGCCTCGGAGCGCTGGTGGTCCAGCACGCCCTCGATCAGCTTCCCGTAGCGGCGGCACTCGTCGGCCAGCCGGCGCAGGGTCCAGTTGGCCTCCGGCCAGAGCTGCCCGGCCGGGTCGGCGGCGAGCGCGTCGATCCGCCGGTGCAGCGCGGTCAGCGCGCCGCCCAGCTCGCTCTCCAGGACCGCCGTGAGGTGCTCGTTGCGGGCGACCAGCGCCAGTTCGCGGCTGCGGTCGGTGAAGGTCATGACGGCGCCGACCAGCTGGTCGCCGTCCCGGACCGGGGCGGTGGTGAGGTCGACGGTGACCGGGCGGCCGTCCTTGCGCCACAGCACGGTGCCGCGCACCCGGTGCTTGCGCCCGGAGGTCAGGGTGTCCAGCAGCGCGGACTCCTCCAGCGCCAGCGGGGTGCCGTCGGCCCGGGAGTGCTGGATCAGCGGGTGCAGCTCGCGGCCGCCCAGCTCGCTCGCCCGGTACTCCAGGATGTGCGCGGCGGCCGGGTTGACCAGCACGCAGCGGCCTTCGAGGTCGACGCCGAGCACGCCCTCGGCGGCGGCCCGCAGGATCATCTCGGTCTGCTTGTGCTGGCGGCGCAGCTCCGCCTCGACACCGAGCCGGCCGGTGAGGTCGCGGACCAGCAGCAGGAGCAGGTCGGAGGAGCGGGAGCCCTCGCGGTACGGGTCGTAGGGCGCCGGGGGCGCGTAGCTCGACCCGGAACCGGAGCCGGACCCGTCGTCGTCGAAGTCGTTGCCGGAGACCTCGACCGGGAAGGTGGTGCCGTCGGTGCGCCGGGCGGTCATCCGCACCGGGCGGTCGAGCGCCTCGTCCTCGCGGGCGGCGGGCCGCATCGAGCCGGGGATCCGGCTGGGGTCGAACTCCGGGAGCAGGTCGAGCACGCCCATGCCGACCAGCGAGGTGCCCGGCGCCTGCAGCGCCTGGACGGCCGCGCTGTTGGCGTCGACGACGGTGCCGTTGCTGTTGACCAGCAACAGCGCGTCGGGCAGGGCGTCGAGTATGGCGGCGAGGCGAGCAGCGCCTCGGATCGGCCTGCTGCTCACGTCGACAGGTCTCCTCGGCTCAGGGCAGCTCTCTCCGGAGACGGCAGTATCTCATTCTTCTTTGCGGCGGGGACGACCCGCCTAGTAACGTTGGCGGCGGTTGGTGCCGGGCCCCCGGGTTGTGGCATCATCACAGGCACAGGGAACGAGTCCGCGCACGCGGGCTTGCTCCATGTGGAGGAGGCTTCGCCTAGTCCGGTCTATGGCGCCGCACTGCTAATGCGGTTTCGGGGTTATTCCTGATCGAGGGTTCAAATCCCTCAGCCTCCGCCAGCCGGGAGCCCCGCCGACGATCTTGTCGGCGGGGCTCTTCGCATGTCGGGGCATGTCCGGGGGTGTGCCGGGGTGTGTCCGGGAGGTGTCGGGCGTGCCCTGCGGACGCACCCGGGGCGGGCCGGCGAGGGGTGTCCGAGGTGCCCGGATCAATCGATTTCGCCCCGCGCCGCAGGTCATGTAATGTTGTCCCCGCACCGCCCCGGAGGAACGTTCGCCAGGGCGAGCGCTCATAGCTCAACGGATAGAGCACTTGACTACGGATCAAGAGGTTGCAGGTTCGAATCCTGCTGAGCGCACCAAATCCCGCAAGACCGGGTCCGCCCGGAACTTGCGCTCATAGCTCAACGGATAGAGCACTTGACTACGGATCAAGAGGTTGCAGGTTCGAATCCTGCTGAGCGCACCATCGAGAGACCCCCGGCCGTCGGCCGGGGGTCTCTGCGTTTGCCGGGCCCGGGTTCGGGTGTTCGGCCCGGTTGGCCGCCCTATGGGTGAAATGCGGTTCTTTCGGGTACATCCCGTCCTGCCGGTCGGAGGGCCGCCAATCGGGTGTTATGCGGCCAAGGGCGCAAGTGTCGCGGTATGACCGGCTCAGGATCGTGATTCCGTTTTGTCTGATCTTGTGTCCAGCCTGCCCGGCCATCCAGGCCGCTCGGCAGTCGATGCGAAGGAGAGGCCGGATGAACCGACAGTTCCCGGCTGCGGCCGCCGCCGCCCTGGCGGCCGGGCTGTTGATCGGCTGGAACCCGCCGCTCTCGGCCGCCCGGCAGGCCCCGGCCACCTGGACCGCCGAACGGCGTGCGGTGTTCCCCTCCGGCCTCTCCGCCCAGCTCGACTTCTCCGCCGCTCCCGGCGTGACCGTCACGGGCGGTCCCGGGGAACTGGCCGACCGCTCCGGAAGCGATCGCTCCACCGCGCCGTACGCGGACGGAATCCGGCCCGGGGAGCCCGCGCAGGCCTTCCGGATCTCCGAGGACCGTCCGCAGGCGGACGGTTCCTGGCGGACCGTCGGAACGCTCCGGCTGACGTTCTCCCGGGCGGTCCGCAATCCCCGGCTGCACCTCAGCGGACTCACCGGAGCCGCCGCCGGGAACTCCGGCTCCACCGGCACCGCGACCCGGCTCACCCTGATCGACGGAGCCCCGGCCGCCCCGACCCTGGTCAACCGCACCGACTGGCCCGGCTGGACGGTCGACGGCAGGACGCTCGCCCCGGCCCGGGCGGACGGCGCGGCCGACGGCGACGCCGGGTCCGCCGCCGAGGGCAGCCTGGAACTGGTCGGCACCGTCCGCTCCGCGGTCTTCCGGGTCGAGCGGCGCTCCACCGCCCGGGCCGGCTCCACCACCGCCCCGCCGCCGCTCACCCAGGCGTACACGGTCACCCTCGACGAGGGCGTCGGCAGTGCCCCGCAGGGCTACGGCAGCGCCTCCCACCTGCGCTCCGACCTCTACCTGGGCGGTGACGCCGCCACCTCGGGCGCCCGCGCCGACGCCCGGCCCACCCGGCTGGTCCGGCAGCCCGCCGCCGGGACCACCCCGGAGCCACCGCGGCTGCAGCCCGGCCGCGACGAGTACCAGGGCGCCGACCCGGCCGTCGGCTTCCCCGCAGAGGCGGCGGTCGGCCACGACTACCGGCTCACCCTGCCCGTCGCGGTCGGCGACGCGCCCGCCGTGCTGGCCGGCTGGGTCGACTTCGACCGCAACGGCCGGTTCGACCCGGTCGAACGGGTGCAGACCGAGATCGCCCCCGGCGAGCGCAGCGCCACCCTGGAGTGGACCGTCCCCGCCGGGGCCTCCTCCGGCGAGACCTGGGCCCGGCTGCGGATCGGCCGGGACGCCGCCCAGGTGGTGCCGGCCGACGGCTTCGCCGACTCCGGGCAGGTCCTGGACCAGCGGGTCCGACTGACCGTCGGGGCCGCCCGCCCGGAGATCTCCCAGCCGGCCGACGGCGCCACCCTCACCGAGACCCGCCCCCGGATCTCCGGTACGCGGGCGGCGACCGGCGCCACCGTCGAGGTGCGCGAGGGCGACACCGCGCTCTGCCGGGGCCGGGCCGCCCGGGGCGGTGACTGGTCCTGCCGCCCGGACACGGCGCTCGCCGAGGGCCCGCACACCCTCACTCCGGTGCTGACCACCGGTGCCGGCGCGGTGCTGCGCGGCGATCCGGTCCGGCTCACCGTGCGGACCGCGGCGCCGGGCACGGCCGTGCTCGCCCTGCCCGAGTCCACCAACGACCCCGGCATCCGGCTGACCGGCACGGGCGGCGCGGGCAGCACCGTGGTCGTCACCGACCGGACGTCCGACGGCCAGGAGGCCGACCTCTGCAGCACGGCCGTCCGGGCCGACGGCGGCTGGTCCTGCCTGCCGGTGGAGAACCTGGCGGACGGGCGGCACCGGCTCACCCCGTCCGCCGCCGACCTCGCCGGGAACCGGACCGCCGGGCAGCCGGTCGAGCTGGTGGTCGACACCGTGCCGCCGGACCGCCCGGTGCTGACCGCGCCGGCGGCCGGGGAGACCGTCCGGGCGGCCCGGCCCCGGCTGGCAGGGAAGGCCGAACCCGGGGCGCGGGTGCTCGTCACCGCGGGGCCGGAGCGCGGTGAGGGGGCCGCGCGGATCGTCGCCTGCGGGGCGACGGCGGCCGTCGACGGCAGCTGGACCTGCACGGCCAACCGGGATCTGACGGACGGGGAGCAGTGGCTGGTCGTCACGGCGACCGACCTGGCGGGGAACGGGACGGCGGCGGACGCGGTCGCGGTCCGGGTCGAGACGGCCGGCCAGGCGGCGGTTCCGGCCCCCGTGCCGACCTCGACGCCGACGCCGACCTCGACGGCGACGGCGAGCGCCGTGCCGACGCCCGCCGCGTCCACCGCCACGGCTGCCACGCCGACGCCGGTGACAACGCCCACGCCCACGCCCATCCCCACGGCCCAGGCCACAGCCGCAGCGGTGCCGACCACGGTCAGGCCCTCGGCGACGCCCTCCGTGCCCGCGCCCTCGGTGGCCGTCCCGTCCCCGGCGACCGCCTCCCCGGTGGTGCCGAAGCCTTCGGCCGCCACCCCGGCCCGGCCGTCCCCGTCCGTGCCGTCCCCGTCCGTCCCCGCCGCGTCCGTCCCGGCAACCCCGTCTCCGACGGTGCCCGTGCCCGCCGCGGTGCCGGCTTCCGTCCCGCCCGGGCTGCTGCCGGTCGTCGTGCCGCCGGTCAGCGCGGTGGCGCCCGCCCCGGCGAACCCGTCCCCGACCGCGACCCGGAGCGCCTTCCCGGCTCCCGTCTCCGCGGCTCGGCCCTCCTCGGCCCCGACCTCCCCGAGTCCGAGTTCCGTTCCGACCCCGTCCCTGTCCCCGACCCCGACCGTCACCCCGTTCGTCACCCCCTCCGTCACCCCGGCCCCCGCCGGGCCGGCCGCCGCCTCGGACCAGGAGCGGGCCGACCGGGCGCCGGCCGCGCCGCCGCCGGGCGGGTCGCGGCAGTCGGCCCGGACCACCGCCACCGACGCCGCGGCCGACACCGCCGACCCCACCGACTCCGCCGGCCCGGCGGACGCGCCGGAGCCGTCCTCGCCGACGGCGTCCGACCGGCACCGGTCGGACGGCTGGCGCGGAGCGCTCGCCGGGGTCCTGCTGGTGCTCGCCGGCATCGGGCTGATCACCCGCCGGGTGGTCGGCCGGGGATCCGGCCCCCGGCGGCGCTGAACCGCTCTCCCAGTCCGCTCATGTGTCTGCGCGTCAGTCCCGGCTTCGGATGATTCGTCAAGAAATGTCGACACGCACTGGTTCAAATGTCGCATTTGATGACGTATGAACTTAGCCTGGCTCTGGCACTGCCCGTCAGATCCGGGCCGCCCGTTGCGCGACACACTGAACCTGAGGATCCGTGCATGGACGTCACCCGCGATTCTTCGCAGCGACCCGACCACCTGCCCAAGGCGTTCCCTCCGGCACTGCCGGAACGTTCCGCCTCCGGCTCCAGCCCGCTGGCCAGGGCGGCGAGGACGCCCAGACCCGCCAAGCCGGTCGACAGCGGCCCGGCCACCACCCCGATCGCGGTGGTCCCCGGGCCGGCCGTCGGCACGCCCGTCGACCTGCGCGATCCGCTGGAGACGGCGGACCCGATGCCGTCGGTGACCGCGAGCCTCCCGTCGTTGGACGAGGCGGACACCTCCCCGGCCGCGGCGGCGACCACCGTCACCTCACGCCGCCCCCCGCGCGCCGACCAGGCGCTCCGCGAGCACACCGCCTCCGGTCTGCCCGGCTGGGTCGCCCTGCTCGGACTGCTGATCGGCACGGCCGCCGTCCTGCTGGTGCTGGTGCGCGACGGCGCCGTCCCCCACTGGGACGTGCTGCCCGACCTGCGCTCGGAGGCCGCCAGGGCCAGCGGCCGGGCCGAGGTGACCGCCCGTTCGGTGGCCGCCGTGGCCGCCGCCGGGATGCTCGTCGTCCTCTCGCTCGCGGGCCTGCTGGCCAACGCGGGCGGCGAGACCCGGGTGCTCACCCGCTGGGGCCGCTACCGGGGCACCGTCCGCCGCACCGGCCTGGTCTGGGTCAACCCGCTGCTGCGCCGTCGCCGGGTGGACGTCCGGCTGCGGCACTGGCGCAGCGAGCCGGTCAAGGTGGTCGACCGCACCGGGACGCCGATCGTCGTGCGGCTGCTGATCGTCTGGCGGGTCAAGGACACCGCCCGCGCGACCCTGGCGATCGAGGACCACGAGAGCTACCTGCGGGAGCAGGTCCAGGCGGTGCTCACCCGGACCGCCTCCACCCTGCCCTGCGACAGCAACGCGGCGCCCGGGCCCGCGCTGCGCGACGGCCAGTGGTTCGCGGACGAGCTGACCCGGGCGCTGGCCGCCGAGGTCGCGCCGGCCGGCCTGGAGGTCTACTCGGCGCAGCCGCTGGCGCTGGACTACGCGCCGGAGGTGGCCGAGTCGATGCGCCGCCGCCGGCTGGCCGACCTGGACGCGGGCCTGCGCACGGTGCTGGTGGACGACGCGGTCGAGGCGGCGGCGCTGGCCGTGCGCCGACTGGAGCGGGCCACCGCGCACGAGCTGGACGAAGCCGCCCGGAGCGCGCTGATGGAGCAGTTGCTGGTCGCCTTCGTCGCCCCGGCCGGAGTGGCCGCCTCGGTACCGTCCCCGGCCGCCCGGGCCGGGCGGAAGGAAGGACGACCGGCATGAGGATAGCCACCGGCACGGACGCCGTCGCGGCGTTCGCGGACGTGGACGCGGACGACGCGGCGCTGATCGGCTTCGAGGAGAGCCTCGGCAGCGTCCCGGCGATCACGGGCTGCGCCTGCCCGAACTGCGCCGCCCGGCCGCGCACCGCCCGCCCGGCGGAGCCGTCCGGCGGGGGCCGAATACACCGGGCGGTGCGAAATACCTGCCTGGCCACCACGGTGCTGGCCGGCGCCGGCGTGGTCGGACTGACCGCGGGCGCCGGGGCCGCGCACGCCGCGCCGGGCAAGCAGGGCTGGGACGGTTCGAAGTACTGGTTCAAGAACGGCAGCGGTGAGTGGCGCTACACCAGCCACTACAGCGTCTACACGAGCGCCGTGGGGGGCGGCGGCTCCGGCTCCTCCACCGCGCAGCAGGCCGTCTCCAACGGCTCGGCCTCCTCCGGCGGGATGCGGGAGGGCTGGGACGGTTCGAAGTACTGGTTCAAGAACGGCAGCGGTGAGTGGCGCTACACCAGCCACTACGACGTCTACCTGGCCCGCACCGGCCAGTCCGGCGGCGGCTCGGGGGCGTCGGCCGGCACCTCGGCGCCCGCCCAGCCCGAGACGCGGTCTGCCGGCCGTCTGGAGTCGGCGATCGAGTACGCGCTCGCGCAGCAGGGCAAGCCGTACGTGTGGGGCGGCAACGGTCCCTCCGGCTACGACTGCTCGGGGCTGGTGCAGCAGGCCTACCGACGGGCGGGGATCAGCCTGCCGCGGGTGGCCGACGACCAGTACGCGGCGACCACGCCGATCACGGCGGGGCAGCTGCGCCGCGGCGACCTGCTGTTCTGGTCGGACAGCGGTCGGGCCTCGGGCATCCACCACGTGGGGATCTACCTGGGCGGCGGCAAGTTCGTCGAGGCGCCCCGGCCCGGGAAGACGGTCCGGGTGTCGGTGATCAGCAGCGGTTTCTACCCGACCCACTTCGGCCGCCCGTAGGGGCCCGGCGCGCGAGCGCGCGAAGGGGCGCGCCGTCCACGACCGGTGGACGGCGCGCCCCTTCCGGGTGACGGACTCAGGCGGAGGCTTCGTCCAGCAGGGTGGTCTGCGCCGGGGTGAGCTCCAGCGCGGCGGCGGCCAGCAGCGGCGGGAGCTGGCCGACGGTGCGGGCGCTGGCGATCGGTGCGGCGACCGTCGGCCGGGCGGTGAGCCAGGCCAGGGCGACGGTGGCGGGCTCGACGTCGTGCTCGGCGGCCACGGTGTCGAGTGCCTCCAGCACCTTGGGGCCGCGCGGGTCGTCCAGGTAGCGGGCGGCGCCCTCGGCGCGGGCGCTGGCCACCTCGGCGCCGCCCGGGCGGTACTTGCCGGTGAGGAAGCCGGAGGCCAGCGCGTAGTACGGCACGGTGGCGAGGCCGTGCGCGGCGACCACGTCGGCGAGCGGGCCCTCGAAGGTGCCGCGGGAGACCAGGTTGTAGTGCGGCTGGACGGCGGTGTAGCCGGTCAGGCCCTCGCGCTCGGCGAAGGCGAGCGCCTCGGCGAGCCGGTCGGCGCCGATGTTGGAGGCGGCGACGGCGCGCACCTTGCCCTCGCGCACCAGCGCGTCCAGGGCGGTGACGAACTCCTCCACCGGGGTGTCGTCGTCCTGGTGGGTGTAGTAGAGGTCGATGTGGTCGACGCCGAGGCGGCGCAGCGAGCCCTCGGCGGAGGCCTTGATGGTGGTCGCGGCCAGCCCGCGGGCCTCGGGGTGGAGGCCGACCTTGGTGGCGACGACGACGGAGTCGCGGTTGCCGCGGCTGCGCAGCCACTTCCCGATGATGGCCTCCGACTCGCCGCCGGTATTGCCCGGCACCCAGGAGGAGTAGGTGTCGGCGGTGTCGACGAAGTTGCCGCCGGCCGCGGCGTAGGCGTCGAGGACGGCGAAGGACTCGGCCTCGTCGGCGGTCCAGCCGAAGACGTTGCCGCCGAGGGAGAGTGGGAACACCGAGAGCTCGGAGTGGCCGAGCTGCACGTAACGGGGGGCGTCGCTGCGGGAATCGGTCATGGTCCGAGTCAACCCGATCGGCCGGGTGGTCATTCCGTGAACGAGGCGGACTTCACACGCCCTTCGCACGTCCGCAGCGCGGAGACCGGGTGTCGGGGCGGTCCGCGGATTCGTTAGAGTCCGTGCCATGGCTGACAACGAGTACGACCCCGCCGGCAGCACCCAGATGTTCCGGGCCTTCGTCGAGGAGACCCCGGCACCCCAGGCGCCGGGCTCCTCCGTCAACACCTACGGCGGCAACAGCGGTGGCCGTACCGGCAAGATCGCGGTGATCGCCGTGGTCGCCCTCGTGGTGCTGGGTGCCGTCGTCTGGCTGGCCGTCAAGTAGCTCCCGGGGTGGAATGCCTGGCGGTCCGGCGGCCCGCGGGTGCCGGACCCTGCCTCTTCAGCAGGGCTTCCGCCAGGCGTCCAGCTCAAGCTTCTTCTGCATCGAGCTGAAGCCCAACGCCTTGGTACGGGTGCAGAACTTCTCGGTGCCCAGTTTGTACTCGACGTGGAAGACCGCCTTGCCCGCCTGGATGAAGGGGGAGAGGCGGGCGCACTCGTCGAACTGCGCGCACTCCTCGTTCACGGCGAAGTCGAAGTCGTTCAGCAGCGCCGGGACCTGCTCCAGGTCGTTCTTCAGGCCGATCGCCAGGCCGCGCTCGTGGGCGAGTGCCGCGAGCATCCGGTTGTAGCGGAGCTGGTCTTCGGCGGTCAGCGGGAAGCCGCTGTTCTGGTTGTAGGCCTCGATGGTGTCGGGTTCGACGGCGTCGAAGCCCTTCTGCCGGCACATGTCGAAGCGGGCGGCCATGAGGGGCCTCAGCTGGTCGATCTTGCGGATGTCGAACCACTTCTCGCCCTTCCAGCCGTTGCCCGAGCCCTGGAGGGCCTGGGCGAAGGCGGCGGAGTCGGGGCGGAAGTCCTCCCAGGAGCCGGCGTTGATGTAGCAGATCACCTTGCGGCCCTTGGCGTGCAGGGCGGCGACCACGGAGGCGTCGGTCTCGAAGCCGTCGATGTCGTAGACGGGGACGTCCACGGACTGGTCGACGCTGCCGCCGAGTTGCCACTGCCAGGCGAGGCCGGGGGCGGGCTGCCAGCGGGCCCCGGCGCCGCCGGGCGTGCCGGGGGTGCCCGGAGTGCCGGGCGTGCCGGGGGAGTTGGGGGTTCCCGGGGTTCCCGGGGTGCCAGGAGCAGCAGGGGTGCCCGGGGTGCCGGACGGGGCCGGAGGGCGGCCCGGGGCGGTCGGTGAGCCCGGGCCGTCGGGCGAGGTCGGGGTGCCCGGGGTGGCCGGTGTTCCCGGGGTGCTCGGCGTGTCCGGGGTGGCCGGCGCGGTCGGAGCTCCCGGGACGGGGGCGGCGGTGGCCGCCGGGGGCGGGGCCGCGGTGGCGTCGGCCGAGGCGTCGTCCTCGTTGTCCGAGCCGGAGCTGCTGCACGACGTCGCCAGCATCGCGGTGGCGGTGGCGAGGGCGAGGGCGGCCCACAGGGGCCGGGTACGGCGGGTCACGGTGCACGGACTCCGGATCGGGTCAGATGGGTTCGGGTTCGGCGAGCGGCCGGTCGGCGGTCAGCTGGTGCGGCAGGGTGCTCCAGGGGTTCTCCCCGGCTCCCGGCACCGCGCAGCCGACCCCGGCCCGTCGGGCGGCGATCAACGCGGTGGCCTCCCCGGCCCGTTCGGCGGGGACGTCGTAGACCAGGTGGCAGAACCGGGCGGCGGCGTGCCGTCCGGTCCACAGCGGCAGGGCCAGCGCCTGGTACGCCGTCCAGTCGCCCTCGAAGGTGACCAGCAGGTCGGCCAGGCCGACTTCGGCGTACCCGGGGTCCGGGTGGTCGCCGTGGCCGAACACCACGGTGGCGCAGCCGGCGGCCCGGGCCGCGGTGGCCAGGCGCCGGTAGTGCGGCAGCGCGCCGGGCACGGCGGACACCTGGTCGAGGTAGACGCCGGAGATGCCGTGGCGCTGACGGTAAGTCAGGATGTCGTTCACCACGGCGGCGTGCGGCCGCCGGCCGTAGTCGGTGTCGGCGTAGCCGAGCAGCGGAAGGCCGGCCTTGCGGAGTTTCTCGGCGGCCTCGGTGAAGACGTGGTCGGGCTCGCCCGGACCGTCGGCGAGGTTGAGCACGACGGCGGCGACGCGCTTCGGGTCGGCGGCGGCGACCGCCTGCCAGGCCGCCGGGTCCACCGCGGGGTGGACGTAGAGCGGCACCAGCAGGCGGCCGTCGGGGTGGTGGCCCCCGGTCATGCGGCGACCAGCGGTTCGGTGGACAGCCAGAGGTCGCGCAGCGTCTCGTCGAGTCCGGTCGCCGGGTGCCAGCCGAGCGTCCGGGCGGCGGCCGACACGTCGGCCTGCTGCCAGGAGACCGCCGCGGACCGCTCCGAACCGGCGCCGCTCTCGTCGATCCGGCCGGCGAAGCCGGCCGCCGCGACCAGACCGTCGGCGATCGCCCGGACCGGCCGGGCCTGCCCGGAGGCCAGGTTGAGCACCCGGGGCAGCGGGCCCCGGGCGGTGACGGCGAGCGCGACCGCGCGGGCGACGTCCCGGGCGTCGACGAAGTCGCGGTGGGCCGAGAGGTCCCCGACCCGCACCACTCCGTCGGCGCCCTCGGGCACGGCCCGGCGCAGCTCGGCGGCGAGCCGGCCGGGCAGCGAGCCGGCCGGTGCGCCGGGGCCGACCGGGTTGAACACCCGCAGCACCACGGCGTCCAGCGGGGAGCCGGCCACCGCGAGGGAGCCGGCCAGCTTGGTGGCGCCGTAGACACCGACCGGGCGGGCGTCGGCGTCCTCGGCGAGCGAGCTGCCGGGGGCGCAGACGCCGTACTCGCCGGCCGAGCCGATGTGCACCAGCCGGGCCGCCGGGGCGCCCCGGCCGAGCGCCTCGGCGAGCACGGCCGGACCGCGGGCGTTGACCTCGGCGAGGGTGACGGCGCTGCCGGAGACGGCGCCGGCGAAGTTCACCACCGCGTCCGGGGCGAGCGCGGCCAGGTCCTCGCCGAGCGGGCCGGCCTGGGCGGCGGCCAGGTCGAGCCGCAGGTCGTGGTCGGCCCGCCGCCCGGCGGTCAGCACGGTGGCACCGGGCAGGGCCCGCAGGGCGGCGGCGGCGTGCCGGCCGAGGAAGCCGTCGGCGCCGAGCAGCAGGATCCTCACGCGGCCCGTCCGTCGTTCTCGGGGCCGGCCGGGACGGTGGCCGTCTGCTGCCCGTCGGCGGCCTCCGGGGCGGTTCTGGCGGCGGGGATCGGCAGTCCCTGCCCGTTCGGTACGGCGTAGAGGCCCTCGCCGGCGGCCGGGGCGGTGCCGGCCGGCTCGCCCGGGAGCAGCAGCGAGCGGTTGAGCGCGAACTCGGCGTTGGCGCGGTCGTAGTCGTCCGGGCGGCCGATGTCCAGCCAGTAGCCGTCGAACTCGTAGGCGGACGGCGGTGTCTGGGCGGCCAGCAGGTCCAGGACCAGCTCGTCGAAGCCGAGCGGCAGGCCCGGGGTGTAGCGGGCGAGCGCGGCGCGGGAGACGCCGTAGACGCCCATCGAGACCCGGTAGTCGATGCTCGGCTTCTCCTGGAAGCCCGTGATCGACCCGCCCTCGGAGGTCAGCACACCGAAGTCGATCTTCACCTGGCGGGCGTAGGTCGCGATGGTGAGCGGGGCCCCGGACCCCTCGTGGTGCTTGAGCACCCCGGCGAAGTCCAGGTCGGTGAGGACGTCGCCGTTCATCACCAGGAAGTTGTCCGGCAGCCGGTCCTGCAGGTTGAGCAGCGGGCCGAGGGTGCCGAGCGGGCTGTCCTCGACCGCGTAGCCGACCCGCAGCCCCCACTGGGAGCCGTTGCCGACGTAGGCGCGGATGATGTGGCCGAGGTGGCCGATGGCCAGGGTGACGGTCTGGAAGCCCGCGGCGGCGAGCTGGCGCATCACGATCTCCAGGATCGCGTGCTGGTCGCCGATCGGGACGAGTGGCTTGGGAAGCGCGGTGGTGTACGGGCGGAGGCGTACGCCCTTACCGCCGGCCAGGATCACTGCGTGCATGTGGTTCCCCCACGGAAGTCGGTTCGACAAGGGGCCTTCGGTGCCGGGAGCGGACGGAAGGCGGAGCCGGGTCAGACGTTGTAGATGTCGGTCTTGTAGCGGGCCAGGTTCGCCGGGTCGCGGAAGAACTCGATGGTCTGCTCCAGACCCTCCTCCAGCGAGTACGCCGGGGCCCAGCCGGTGGCGGTGCGCAGCCGGGTGGCGTCCGCGACCAGGCGCATGACCTCGGAGTTGGTCGGCCGGATGCGCTGCTCGTCCTCCTTGACGGTGACGTCCACGCCCATCAGCTTGCCGACCAGCGAGACCAGGTCGCCGACCGAGATCTCGCCGCCGGTGCCGGCGTTGAAGGTCCGGCCGACCACGGTCTCCGCGGGGGCGGTGCCGACCGTGCGGAACGCCAGCGCGGTGTCCTTGACGAACATGAAGTCGCGGGTCGGGCGCAGGTCGCCGAGGGTGATCTCGGTCTCGCCGGCGGCGAGCTGGGCGATCACGGTCGGGATGACGGCGCGCATCGACTGGCGCGGGCCGAAGGTGTTGAACGGGCGCAGGGTGACGACCGGGGTCTCGAAGCTGGCGTGGTAGCTGTCGGCCAGCCGGTCCCCGCCGGCCTTGGAGGCGGCGTACGGGGACTGGGTGTTGATCGGGTGGTCCTCGCTGATCGGCACGGTCTGCGCGGTGCCGTACGTCTCGCTGGTCGAGGTGTGCACCAGGCGCGGGATCTCCAGGTGGCGCACGGCCTCCAGGACGTTCAGGGTGCCGGTGACGTTGGTGTCGACGTACGAGTGCGGGGCGCGGTAGGAGTACGGGATCGCGATCAGGGCGGCCAGGTGGTAGACCGCCTCGGTGCCCTTGACCAGGCCGTTGACCGAGCCGGGGTCGCGGACGTCGCCGAGGACGATCTCGACGGAGTCCAGCACCTCCTTCGGGAGGGTCTCCAGCCAGCCGAACGACGAGAACGAGTTGTACTGGACCATCGCCCGGACCCGGTGGCCGTCGGCCACCAGGGTCTCGACGAGGTGGGAGCCGATGAAACCCTCGGCTCCGGTGACGGCGACGCTGCTCATGGTGAATCGCTTCCTGTGTCTTCAGGGGACGTGGTGTACGGGCCCGGCCGGGTGGTGCGACGGTGGTGACCCGGCCGGGCGGTACGGGTGGTGCTGTTCCGTCGTGCTGGTTCCGTGGTGCGCTGTTCAGCTGTTCAGCGGTGCCGGTTTCAGCGGTGCTTGGTGGTGCGGCCGAGCACGGGCCCGGCGGTGGCGGTGAGGACGGCCGCCGCGGCCCCGCAGCCGATCAGCTGCAGGACGGTCGGGTCCGCACCGGTCAGCAGTCCGGCGCACTCGGCGCCCGCGGCTGCCAGACAGATGAGGGCGGTGCTCCAGCTGAGCCCGAAGGCGTTCAGCAGCAGCGCCAGCCAGAGCGAGCCGCCGAGCAGCAGCAGCGCGCCGAGCTCCGGGACGCCCAGCGCGGGGGCGCCGGGCCAGAGCACGGTGGCGGCGGCGTCGAGGGCGGCCACGGTGGTGAGGTAGATGAACAGGCAGCCGAGCAGCACGCCGCCGGTGCGGCGGGCGAACTCGACCGGGGTGTGGCTGGTGCGCAGCGCGGCCACCGCCATCGCCCGGTAGCGGAAGAGCAGCCACTCGGCGAGGCCGAGGCTCAGCGTCAGGGCGATCATGGCCGGCCCGGTCGGGCTGGCCGAGGCGCCCTGGGCGCTGCCGGTGCTCACCGCCTGGTGGACGGTGACACCGAGTCCGGCGATCAGGGTCAGGGTGCCGACCGCGAGTCCGAACAGCAGGTGCGGGATCTCCTTGTGCAGCGGCAGCCGCAGCGGGACGGGCTCCGCCTCGGCGCGCCGGCAGCGCAGCAGTTCCCGGGCGGCGAGCCCGACGGCCAGGCCGAGGGAGGCCAGCAGCACCGCGGTGCGGACGGCCTGCGGCACGTCGACGGCGAGCACCACGCCCGCGCCGACCGCCGACGGCGCCAGCGCCAGCAGCAGGAACTTCTCCCGGCCGAGCACCAGCAGCACGGTGGCGGCCGCCAGGTAGACGGACTGCCCGGCGGCGAAGCAGAGCGCGCCCAGCGGTCCGCCGACCACGTAGCCGGCGGTGGCCGCAGTCAGCGCGCCGACCGGGGCCCCGATCGCCAGGCAGGCCGCGGCCGACCGGCGCCGGCCGCGGCCGAGCCAGGCGTAGGCGCGGTGCGCCAGCGCCTGGTTCCACGACCAGCTGACCAGGGTCGCCACGGACAGCGCGAGCATGCCCGAGGGCAGGCCGAAGCGCATCCGGTCGGCGGCGAACAGGTTGGCGCCGAGCAGGTAGCCGAGGCCGGGCAGGGCGAACACCAGGCCGCGCACGACGCACCGCCAGGGGTCGGCCCGCCAGGGGTTGGCGAACTCGGCGCTCGGCCCGGGGTAGCGGCGCTCGACCCGTTCGAACAGCTCCTCGGCGACGGTGAACGCGTCGGGGCGGCCGTACAGCAGACCGGCCTGTTCGTCGGAGAGGCCGTCGGACTCCAGGAAGGCCGCGATCTCGTACGGGTGGACGGCGTCGGCGCAGATGTCCTGCAGCCGCTCGGCGAGTTCGTCCAGCGGGTCGGGGGAGAGGTCGAGCTGGTCCGTCTCCGGCCCGCCGCGCTGCGCGGGCAGCGTCGGGCGGCGCCGCTTCAGCGGCAGGACCCGCAGCTGGACGGTCTCGTCGGCCTCGTTCGGAACGAGGCGCAGCGGCCCGCTCATGCGTCCACCTCGCTGCGCTCGGCGGCCGCTTCGCGGGACGCGCACCTGTTGATGACGAGCTCGCTGCGCTCGCTCATGCCGCCACCTCGCTGCGCTCGGCGGCCGCTTCGCGGGACGCGCACCTGTTGATGATGAGCTCGCTGCGCTCGCTCATGCGGTCACCTCGCTACGCTCCGGGAGGCCCGGATCCTGCTCCCAGTCCGGGTCCGGCGGTCCGTCGGTGACGGCGACCACGCCCTCGGGCAGCCAGCGGGAGGTGCCCAGCAACTCGGTGTAGATGCCGCGGAAGCCGTCGATGTTCTGGCGGAGCGTGAACTGCTCGATCACCCGCAGCCGGGCCTGCTCGCCGAGCCGGGCCCGGCGCTCCGGGTCGCGCAGCAGCTCGATCGCCGCCGCGGCCATCGGCTCGGGCTCGCGCGGCGGGACGACCAGTCCGGTGTCGCCGACCGCCTCGCGCACGCCGCCGACGTCGGTCGAGACGGTGGCGCGGCCGCAGGACATCGCCTCGATCAGGGTGAACGGGAAGCCCTCGCTGATCGAGGAGAGCATCACCACGTTCCCGGCCGCGTACGCGTCGGTGATGTCCGCGACCCGGCCCTCGAAGACCACCGAGTCGGCGGTGCCGAGTTCGGCCGCCAGGGCCTCGCACGTCTCGCGGTAGGCCTCGCCGCCCTTGGGGGTGCCGCCGAACAGCCGCAGCCGGGCGTCGGGTATCTCGCGCCGCACGATCGCGAACGCGCGGATCAGCGTCTCCAGGTCCTTGATCGGGTCGACCCGGCCGGCCCAGCTGAGCGTCGGGGTGTCGGGCTCCGGCCCGGCGGGCGGGAAGGCCGCCGGGTCGACGCCGTTGTACACGGTGCGGATGTGCGTGGAGGGGGTGCCGCCGCGTTCCTCCCAGCGCCGGTTGTACCGGTTGCCGGGGGTGACCAGCGCGGCCCGCCGGTAGCTCTCCTCGGCGAGCATCCGGTAGAAGCCGAGCAGCAGCGCCTTGACCGGCCAGCGGTAGGGGCCGGTGCGGTAGCCGAGGTAGCGCTCGCGCAGATAGATGCCGTGCTCGGTGAGGAGAAACGGTACGCCGAACTGCTGAGCGGCTATCAGCCCCGGAAGGGTGGCCAGTCCGCCGCTCGCCGCATGGGCCACTCCGTCGCGCGGCGGCTCGACCGCGAGCGGACGCAGCGCGTGCTCCAGCAGGTCGGTGGCGTTCAGCGCGTCGTGCATCGTGGGCCGGGAGACGGCGGTCGAGAGGTAGTCGCGGGTCCAGACGTGCTGGAGGGTGCGCAGGGCGCGCTCGCTGCGCAGCGCCGGGCTGAGCAGCCCGCGCCGGGCGAGGTCGGCGAAGCCGTACAGCTCGGTGCCGAAGTGGGTGGTGTAGACCGGGTCCAGGAGGGAGTGCAGGAACCGTTCGTAGGCGTTGAGGAAGCGGCGCATCTCCTTGCCGCGCGGCGCCTTCGCCTCCGAGGCCGGGCCCCACAGCGGGGCGGTGGTGACCGACCGCACATTGGCGGGCAGTTCCCAGGCCAACGGTTCGTGGCCGGTGCCGGTGACGGCGATGATGTCGAAGTCGACGTCCGGCATGCCTTGCACGAGCTGGTCGCACCAGACACTCACACCGCCGTGCTGGTGCGGGTACGTCCCCTCGGTGAGCAGGGTGACGCGCATCTCTGTCCCCCCTCCTGTTCTTGCCTCAAGCTCCCGGCCGAGCAGGCCGGTCGGGTGGTGCCGGTGGCGGCCGCCGCACTGCGGCCGCCACCGGGTTCACCTGTCTAGCGGTTGCCGGGCGAGCCGGCAGTCTTCCTCGCGGGTTCGGCCTTCCCCCCGGAGGCCTTGCCGTGCTGCTGCGGGGTGCCGCCGTGGCCGGCCGCCTTCCCGCCGGTGCTGCTCGCCGTACCCGAAGTCGTACCAGGAGCGGCGTCCTTGCCCGCCACCGGGGCCCCACTACCGGGGACCAGGGTGGGCGCGTCGGTGCGGTCGGTGTCGCCCGGACCGGCGGGGACGGCGTCCGCGGTGCCCTGCGGGACGACCTTGGTGTCGGCCGGCGCCGGGGCCGCGACGGACTTGGCCGCCAGGCTCGGGCTGGTGCCGGCCGGGGCGGCCGGGGTGCCCGCGGCGGGCAGCGTCAGCTGGACGCCGCTCTGCAGCTGGCCGGGCTTGACCCAGCCGGAGACCTCGCCCGCGTAGGCGGTGCCGAAGGCGGTGGTGCCGATGGCGAGCTGCTGGACGGTGCCGGTCGGCATGGTGGCCTGGATCTGGACGCCGGCCGGGGCATGCACGAAGACGGAGTCGCCGGTGCGGTAGGCGGTGACCTGGCCGGAGGCGAGGGCGCTGTTCCAGGCCGCCCGCCGCTGGAACTCCAGGCCGATCTCCTTCTGCGAGAGGTTCACGACCGGGGCGTTGTCGGCGTGCAGCGACCGGTAGGTGGAGAGGATCCTCTCCAGCACCGGGTAGACGATCCGGTCCTCGGACAGGTTCGACTGGTGGATGAAGTGCGGCCGCGGGTCGTTGTTCAGCACGTGGCCGAGGTCGATCCGGGCCTCCAGCGGCACGATGTACGACTGGTAGCCGGTGTTGACGTCCAGCGGGGCCGGCAGGCAGGTGGAGTTGGCGTTGTTCTCGCAGACGCCGCTGCCGCCGTTGGCGACGCTGGTGTAGATCCAGTTGTACTCGTCCGTCTCCTCCTTCGCCGTGGCGGCGTTGTAGAAGATGTTCATCGGGTAGCGCGGCACGGTCAGCGCGGCCCCGACGGCCCGCTGGGCGGGCTCGCGGGAGGCGTCGCTGGCGGTCCACTTGACGCCGTTGGCGGCCAGCGAGGGGGCCAGGTACGGGTTGTCGCTGGTCTCCTGGGGCGCCGTCAGCAGCCCGGAGTGCTCGCCGGTGACCAGCTCGGTCTTGTCGAGCTGCAGGCCCCGCGCGGCGGCCCAGTCGAGGTTGTTCTTGATCTGCGAGGTGATGGTGGCCTGGTCGACCCAGACGGTGCTGCCCGAGGAGGTCTTGGTGCACTTCCACGGGACCACCGAGACGTCCTGGAGGCAGCCCAGGTACGGGTGGGTGTAGGTGTGGTTGATCCACCGGTAGCTGGTCTGGTCGGCGACCATCTGGTCCACCACCGGGTCGGCGGTGGTCTCGTGGTCGGACTTCCAGTCCTCGCTGCCGCCACCGTTGAACACCATGTCCAGGGTGAAGTTGTGGTCCAGCTGCCACTGCTTGGCGTACTGCGCGTCGGCGACCGTCATCCGGATCGGGTTGGCGGTCTCCGGGGTGCCGGGCGGGCAGGTGACGTCGCCGGGGGTGCACTTGAGCACGGTGTCCCAGCGGTCGTCGGCCAGGAAGACGTCGTCGACGTGGGCCGCGAGGTAGTTGCGGTCGTAGCCCAGGTGGACGCCCTGGGTTATCCAGTCGACTATGCCGCGGGCCAGCAGGCGGTACTGCTGCTGGTACTGGTTGTAGACGAAGGTGACGACCAGTTCCTTGCGGCCGGCGTGCTGGTACTCGCCGACCAGCGAGCCCTTGGCGGTGCTGTTCGGGATCGGCACCTCGACCAGCGGGGTGAAGCCGGCGCCGGCCGGGAAGGTGGCCAGCGGGGTGGCCAGGTAGCCGTAGCTCTCCGAGACGGTCGGGTCGTTGTCCTCGAAGGGGACGCCGCCCTTGAGGTAGTCGAACGGTCCGCTCAGGCCGGCCGCGGTGACCTGGCCCTGGAAGCCGTCCAGGGTCCCCATGTAGCCCGGGTTCTGGGCCCAGTTCAGGCCGACGTCGGGGCGGGCGTAGGTGTACGCGTCGACCTGGCGGACGCCGAAGGCGGCCTCGTACGTGGCGATCGCGGCCATCTCCGGGGAGCCGGCCGCGAACGGGTTGTCGTTGGGCAGCACGATGCCCTGGTACTTGCCGCGCGGCTGGCCGTTCAGCGTGTCGCTGAGGAAGGCCGCGTCGATCACCGGGCGGTTGGTGTCGTTGAGGTCGATGAGCTTGTAGGGCGCGCCCTGGCTCTTGAGCTCCGCGGCGATCGCGGCCGTGGCCGGCCCGCCGTCGCTGAGCACCAGGACCGTCAGATCGATCCGGGGCGTGGTGGTGGTGGCGTGCGCGAGGGACGACTGCAGGCCTCCGGCCAGCAGGACGGCTGCCGCGCAGGCGGCGACTCTTCGGGTCGCTCGACCCATGTTGTCTTTCCTCCCCTGGGCAGGGCGCTCCGCTGCCGGCGTCCACCTGCCCTGTAGCTGTTCGCGGGCAGCAGGCTGCCCGGCGCCCATCCTGATGGAACATCCGTGGCAGGAGGGACCGAATGGGCAGGAGTGCAGCGAATCTGTTACCAACGTTCATGGTCAGGCCATGAGGGCGCTGATTGTGGCCGAAACCGTACCGGCTGCGCAAATAATGAATTAAAAATTAAAACCCGGAACCTAGCGTTACCGCTGCTCACCCATCGTGCGATCCGATGGATGAACCGGACCCTACACTGGCGGCGTTGCCCCTGACACTGTTGCACATCCTGTCGTTTAGGTGGGCAGGTTCATGCAATATCGCTCAGGGTTGTGCAACGTCACCGTCCGAATATCCAATGGAGGTCGTCGAGTGGCCGAACAACAGACCGAAACCGCCGCAATTCCGGCCGCCCGCAGCCTGGGCCTGTTCGGCGCCGTGAACGCCCGCGACCTCGGCGGCTACCGGACGGCCGAGGGGCTGGTGCTCCGGGCCGGCGTCGCCCTGCGCAGCGACGGCCTCAACCGGCTCACCGACGAGGACCTCGGGCGGCTGACCGGGCTGGGCCTGCGGCGGGTCGTCGACCTGCGCAGCCCGGACGAGGTCCGCGAGGCCGGCGCGGACCGGATCGCCGACGGCATGGCGCTCCATCAGCTCCCGGTCTTCGCGGCCGACTTCGACATCTTCGCGATGCTGCGCGAGGCTCTCGCGGACCGCGATCCGGGCAGGCAGCGCGCCCTGCTCGGCGGCGGTCGCGCCGACGCCATGATGACCGGCCTCTACCGGTGGTTCGTCACCGACCGGATCGCACGCGAACGGTTCGCCGGCGTGCTGCGGCTGCTGGCCGATCCGGACGGCGCGCCACTGCTGTTCCACTGCTCGGCCGGAAAGGACCGCACCGGCTGGACGGCGGCCGTGCTGCTGACCGCGCTCGGCGTGGACCGGGAGACGGTGGTCACGGATTACCTGCTCACCAATGAGCGGTCGGCCGCCGTCGTGGAGTCGGTCCTGGAGGGCTTCCGGGCCCGCGGCCTGATGCACGAGCCCGAGCTGCTGCTGCCGGTGTTCCGGGCCGAACGCCGCTACCTGGAGGCGGCCTTCGCGGAGGTCGAGACCGGCTGGCCGGACTTCGGCGCGTTCTGGGCCGACGGCCTCGGGCTGGACGAGGCCGTGCTGGCGGGCCTGCGGGCCAACCTGCTGGCGCCCTGAGGCGGCCCCCGGCGCCCGCCGGGCCCGCCGCGCTCACCCCTCGGCGGTCAGGCCCTCGCGGAGCTGGGTGAGGGTCCTGGTCAGCAGCCGCGAGACGTGCATCTGCGAGATGCCGATCTCCTCGCCGATCTGGGACTGGGTCAGGTTGCCGAAGAACCGCAGCATGATGATCCGGCGCTCGCGCGGCGGCAGCTTGGCCAGCAGCGGCTTGAGCGACTCCCGGTACTCCACGCCCTCCAGCGCGAGGTCCTCGTAGCCGAGCCGTTCGGCCAGCGGGCCCTCGCCGTCCTCCTCGCTCGGGCTGGAGTCCAGCGAGCTGGCGGTGTACGCGTTGCCGACCGCCAGGCCCTCCACCACGTCCTCCTCGCTGACGCCGAGGCAGACGGCCAGCTCGGCCACGGTGGGGGAGCGGTCGAGGCGCTGGGAGAGCTCGTCGCCGGCCTTGGTGAGCGCCAGCCGCAGCTCCTGGAGCCGCC
Source organism: Kitasatospora sp. NPDC056184 (assembly GCF_042268405.1). Lineage (NCBI taxonomy): Bacteria > Bacillati > Actinomycetota > Actinomycetes > Kitasatosporales > Streptomycetaceae > Kitasatospora > Kitasatospora sp. NPDC056184. The sequence goes on from NZ_JBHJUI010000008.1 coordinate 167,983, forward strand.
GGGGCACCCGCACCGACCAGCTGGTGTCCCGGAAGAAGCGCTTGATCTCGCCGACCACCGTCGGCATCGCGAAGGTCGGGAACTCGACCCCGCGCTCCGGGTCGAACCGGTCGATCGCCTTGATCAGCCCGATCGTGCCGACCTGGACGATGTCCTCCATCGGCTCGTTGCGGCTGCGGAAGCGCGCCGAGGCGTAGCGGACCAGCGGCAGGTTGAGCTCGATCAGGGTGTCGCGGACGTAGGTGTGCTCGGCGCTGCCCGGGTCGAGGGCGGCCAGCCGCCCGAAGAGGGAGCGGGAGAGCGTCCGGGTGTCGAGCCCGGCGTCCGGCGCGGTCGCGGCGCGCTGGAGCGGGATCTCCGCGGCGCCGGCCGGTGCAGCGTGGATCTCCGCAGTGCCCACATCTCCGGACATGCACCCACCCCCTTGTGACTGACGGTCCAACGGGTGCCGTCGTCGGAACGTTCCCGCGCTCGCGTCCGGCCCCCTCCCACCCTGCATACCGGCTCACGGTCCCCGGCAAACCCGAGCGTCGCAAGATGTCACGCGGTGGTGACGGGCCGCTATCGCGCCGTAACGGCTCCGCCGGTCAGTCCTCCCAGGAGTTTCCGGTCCGCAGCCTGGTGAGGATCCGTGACAGCAGCCGCGAGACGTGCATCTGGGACATCCCCAGCTCGGTGCTGATCTGCGACTGGGTCAGATTGGCGAAGAACCGCAGCATGACGATCCGGCGCTCCCGCTCGGGCAGCTGCACCAGCAGGTGGCGGACCATGTCCCGGTGCTCGACCTCGGCCAGCGCGGAGTCCTCGTAGCCGAGCCGGTCGAGCAGCGCCAGCCCGCCCTCGTGCTCCTGGGCGGCCTCCAGCGAGGCCGCGTTGTACGCCCGCCCGGCGTCCAGGCAGGCCCGGACGTCCTCCTCGGGGATGCGCAGGCTGGCGGCGATCTCCGGCACCTTGGGGGCCCGGCCGTGCAGCACGGTCAGCTCCTCCATCGCGCCGCTGACCTGCACCCAGAGCTCCTGGAGCCGGCGCGGGACGTGCATGGTGCGGACGTTGTCCCGGAAGTAGCGCTTGATCTCGCCGAGGATGGTCGGCAGCGCGTAGGTGGGGAACTGCACGCCGCGGCCGGGGTCGAACCGGTCGATGGCGTTGATCAGGCCGATGGTGCCGACCTGGACGACGTCCTCCATCGGCTCGCTGCGGCTGCGGAAGCGGGTGGCGGCGTACCGGACGAGGGGGATGTTGACCTCGATCAGCGCGGCCCGGACCCGTTCGCGCTCGGGGGCGTCCGGGGGCAGCTCGGCGAGCCGCTCGAAGAGCACCCGGGTGAGGGTGCGGACGTCGACGACGGGGCGGCCGCCGGGGCCGCGCAGGCGGTCCGGGCGGAGCTCGCCGGCCGGGCTGATCACGGCGGCCAGCACCTCGTCGTCCGGTGCGCTCCCTGGTGTCCGCACGGACACGTCACCCCTCCCAAAGTCGACAACGGCGGGACCTGCGGACCGGGTGTCGCGTCTCGTTCACCGCCCTCGCCATGTCCGGCAAAACCGGTCATAGCATCACAAGGCGGGCACGCGTCGGGCAAGTACCGAGGGAGGTGTGTTGGTGCGCCGTCCGGGCCCGTCCGGGCGTGGCGGCGGTGCGGGGGCGGTGCGGGGGAAGGGCCGTCCCGGGACAGCGCGCGGCGCCCCGCCCGGATGTCGGGCGGGGCGCCGCGGGCCGTCCGGGGGACGCGCTTGACTCAGACCTCGATGTCGGCGATCACCCAGGTGGCGAACTCGCGCCACTGCGCCGCCGCGGCCTGGTGGGCCGGGTGGGTGAGGTACGCCTGGAGGGCCTCGCGGTCCTCGACGAGGCTGTTGATGGCGTAGTCGTGGGCGATGTCGCGGTCGGTGGTGTTCCAGCCGCACTCCCACTCGCGCAGCTCGGGAACGACCGGGCCGAGCCCGGCGAAGGCCTCGGCGCCGGCGAGCGCGCGCTCGTCGTCCTTGCTGACGCCTTCGTTGAGCTTGAACAGGACCAGGTGGCGGATCACGGTGCCGCTCCTCGCGGACGGGGTCGGGTGTCGGGCCCACCGTAGCCGGTGGGGTCCTGGCTACTTCACCAGGCCGGTCATGAAGGTGCCGACCGCCTTCGCGGCGTTCGAGATTCCTTCGAACCCCAACTGGACCAGTTCGGCCGCACGGGCGGGCGACGTGATGATCGTGTAGAGCACGAAGACGAGCAGGAGGACCATTCCGATCTTCTTCGCCTGTGCCATCCGGTGACCTTCCTCCCTGCTGTGGGCCGTCGTCACTCGGTCCCCGAGCGGCCCGGTGCAACGGGCAGCTTATCCACCCGGACGGCCTATCAGGTGTGCGACGCGTTCAGCTGCCGGGACGAAGGTCCCCGCGACAGGGGCCTTTCTCCGGGTGCCCCGGTCGTCGGCGGGCGGCAGGATGGTTGATGTACCGAGGATCTGGCAGGAATCCCCGGTACGTGGATCCGGAGCTCCCCGCTGTGGGACCGGGCGCCGCGACTTCCCCCCGACGCGGCCCCGGTTGTGGGACTCCGCCCGGGGGAGCGGTCAGTCCCCCCGAGCCGCTCCCCCTCTTCCAGGCTCCGTACTCGACAGGCGTTGGTGGTCATCGGCCGACGGGTACGGAGCCCTTTCCGCGTTCGAGGGTGCGCGGGAACGCCGAAGGCCCGTCCGGTTCGACCGGACGGGCCTTCGGGCTTGCTGGCGGTAGCGGTGGGATTCGAACCCACGGTGAAGTTGCCCCCACACACGCTTTCGAGGCGTGCTCCTTTGGCCGCTCGGACACGCTACCGAGGGGAACTCTACCGGACGGGTGGCGCGGGAACGAAATCCGTATCCGGGGAGGGGCCGGGGGGCGGGGCCGGGCGGGGGTTCAGCGATGGGTGTCGAAGAACGCGCGCAGCTGCTCGCCGCACTCGTCGGCGAGGACGCCCCAGATCACCTCGGGCCGGTGGTTGAGCCGCCGGTCGCGCATCACGTCGAAGAGCGAGCCGGCCGCGCCGGCCTTCTCGTCGAGGGCGCCGTAGACCACGCGGTCGATCCGGGAGAGCACGATCGCGCCCGCGCACATCGTGCAGGGCTCCAGCGTCACGACCAGCGTGCATCCGCTCAGCCGCCACTCGCCCTCCCGTCGCCCGCCGCCGGCCCCGCTCGGCGCGCTTCGCGCGGCCCCTCCGAGCTTCCTCGCGGCCTCCCGGATGGCGACCACCTCGGCGTGGGCGGTCGGGTCGCCGACGGCCTCGCGCTCGTTGTGGCCGCGGCCGAGGACCTCGCCGTCCGGGCCGAGGACGAGCGCCCCGACCGGGACGTCACCGGTGGCCGGCGCCAGGGCGGCCTCGGCGATGGCGAGGCGCATCGGCGCCGCCCAGCGGTCGCGGACCGGGTCGGGGCGGACGGGGGCGGGCAGCGGGGGGATCGGGCGGGCGGACTGCATGGCATCCAGTGTCGGGCATGGCGGGGGTCCGGCCGTCCGGAGGGCGGACACGGTGCGTTACCGGACGGCCTCCAGGACCTCGCCACAGCCGAGCGCCTCGGCGATCTCCTCCAGGGCGTCGCCGGGCACCGCGCCCTCGCCGCTGAGGGCGAGCAGCTCCTCGGAGGCGAGGCCGAACTCGGTCAGCAGGTGGGAGTCGCCGAGCGGGCCGACCGGGACGCCGCCGCGGCCGTCGCCGTCCTCGGCGTCCTCCTGCTCCTCGGCCTCCGCGCCGTCCTCCAGCTCCGCGACCAGGTTGTCGAGGTCGCCGAACTCGCTCTCACCGGCCTGGTCGACCAGCTCGTCGGTGAGGACGGAGCCGTAGGAGCTGCGCGCGGCGGCGGCGCCGTCGGACACGAAGATCCGCGGGTCCTCCTCACCGTCCACCCGGACGATGGCGAACCACGCGTCCTCCTGTTCGATGAAGACCAGGACGCTGTCGTCGTCCTGGGCCGCTTCGCGGGCCAGGTCGGCGAGGTCGGCGAGGGTTTCGACGTCGTCGAGCTCCGTCTCGCTCACATCCCACCCGTCCTCGGTGCGAGCAAGCACTGCAGCGAAGTACGCCACCAGGGACACTCCCAAGATCTCTCGGTCTCGGCTGTCGGCGCTCGCGGGCGGCGCGGAACTGGCCGCCCCCGCGCCAGAGGCGGTCCGCTGTTCGGACCGTCCCATCGGAATCGTGACAGAAAGCACGGCTCTGCGGGGGGTGTTCTGCAGCGCGTCTTTGCAGGTCGTGTCGGAAGGGCTGGCCGCCGGACGGTGAACGGCGACCGGCCGGCAGCGGCGGTGTGGAGAAGCCGTGGAGGGCGCGTCAGATGCGGAAGGTTCGCATCCGCATCGCTTCGCGCATCCGGCGCTCCTTGGTCCGACGGGGCTGCACCCGCTCGCGGAGTTCGCGCGCCTCGGTGAGCTCGCGCAGGAAGACGGCGCGGCGCCTGCGGCGCTCCGCCTCGGTCTCCGGACGGTCCGGGGGCGGGTCCGAGCGGCCGCCCGACGGGGCCGCGGCCCCGTCCGCCGAGCCGTTCCCGGGGTTCGGGTTGCTCGTCATAGGACGTGACTTTCCCAGATCGGCCGGATTGATACCACAGGAGGCCGATCCGTCCGGACATTCTCCCGGCGTCACGGCGCGTTACGGTGGAACCCGCACCCGCCCGGGTCGGCCCGCCGCCCCGGCCTGGCACGGCGTGTCGTACGGGCGTCCGGACCCGGGCTAACCTCGATGCATGCGGATCCACGTCGTCGACCACCCCCTGGTCGCCCACAAGCTCTCCACCCTGCGCGACGAGCGCACCGACTCGCCGACCTTCCGTCGCCTGACCGACGAGCTGGTGACCCTCCTCGCCTACGAGGCCACCCGGGACGTCCGCACCGACGAGGTGGAGGTCACCACCCCGGTGGCCGTGACCACCGGCACCCGGCTGTCGTACCCGCGCCCGCTGGTGGTGCCGATCCTGCGGGCCGGCCTCGGCATGCTGGACGGCATGACCCGGTTGCTGCCGACCGCCGAGGTCGGCTTCCTGGGCATGGTGCGCAACGAGGAGACCCTGGAGGCCTCCACCTACGCCACCCGGATGCCGGACGACCTCTCCGGCCGCCAGGTGTACGTGCTCGACCCGATGCTGGCCACCGGCGGCACGCTGGTCGCGGCGATCCGGATGCTGATCGAGCGCGGCGCCACCGACGTCACCGCCGTGGTGCTGCTGGCCTCCCCCGAGGGCGTCGTGGTGATGGAGCGCGAGCTGGCCGGCCTGCCGGTCACCGTGGTCACCGCGGCCGTCGACGAGCGGCTGAACGAGAACGGCTACATCGTCCCGGGCCTCGGCGACGCGGGCGACCGGCTGTACGGCACGGCGGGCTGAGCGGTCCCCCGGACGCTCCCGGACGACGAGAAGCCCCCCGGCGCGCCGCCGGGGGGCTTCGTCCGTTCCTCGGGGACCGGTCAGCAGCTGCCGGTGGAACTCGGGGCCGGGACCGGCTTGGTGGCCAGGGCCAGCGCGGCGGCGGCCTGGGTCTCGTCCAGCAGCGCGTTGTAGCTGTCGCCGATGACGAAGTCCACGGTGCCGTCGGTACGGGCGTCGGCGGTGCTGGTCGCGCCCGCGATCACCGAGCCGACCAGGGTGGACGCCCCGGCGCCGGCCGGGCCGGCGATCACCTGGGCGGTGCCGGGCACCTTCTTGTCCAGCTCGGCCGGGGCGTTGCCGACCTTGCCGATGGTGAAGCCGCGCTTCTTCAGCTCCTCGGCGGTGCGGGCGGCCAGTCCGGCCTTGGCGGTGGCGTTGTAGACGTTCACGGTGACCGCCGCCGGCTGCGGCACGGCCGCCGGGTCGATCGGCGCGGCGGCCGAGCCCGGCACGGTCGGCGGCGCCTCCGTGGCCGGAGCGGCCAGCGGCTTGCCGGACGGGGTGGCGCAGGCCTCGGCGGAGGCGTTCTTGCCCTTGCCGCTGAAGATGTCCCAGAGCTGGACGCCGCCGAGCCCGATCAGGGCCAGTGCGAGCAGTGCGCCGATCAGCGCGAACACCTTGCGGCTCTTCTTCGGCGGGCGGCCCAGCCGCGGATAGGAGTTGCCGGTGATCCGGTACTGCTTCCCCTTCAGGCCTTGGGGAGTCAACATGCTCACGGTTTGTCTCCCCCTCGTGCCGGGGCGGGGATCGGGTGACGGTGGGCCGGGCGCGGTGTCGCGCGAACGCGGTGTCACGCGAACGCCCTCGCGGCCGTAGTCAGCAGATTAGTGCCGTACAGCGGTGAAGGTACTAAACGATCATCATCAGGAGTACGCCGGTACCCGAATGGCGGCACCGCGCCCGCACCCGGGTACGAACGGACCGCCCTGCCGGGCTGGCCGGCGGGCGGTCCGAACGCGTGCGGGGCCGGGAGGCCGGCCCCCGGGTCATTCCATTTCGAGGACGCGCGCGTGCAGCACCTGGCGCTGCTGGAGCGCGGCGCGGACCGCCCGGTGCAGTCCGTCCTCCAGGTACAGGTCACCGTGCCACTTCACGACGTGCGCGAAGAGGTCCCCGTAGAAGGTGGAGTCCTCCGCCAGGAGGGTTTCCAGATCCAGTTGTCCCTTGGTGGTCACCAGCTGGTCCAGTCGCACCGGGCGCGGGGCGACGTCCGCCCACTGGCGGGTGCTGGTACGGCCGTGATCCGGGTACGGCCGCCCATTGCCGATGCGCTTGAAGATCACACGGAAAGCCTACCGTTTGGGCGGCGGATGGCGCAGCAGCCGCGACGCCGCCACGCGCACGGGTACGGGCTGCGGGCGGGGGATTGCGGCTGTTTCATGGGAAATGTCGTGTAGGTCCCACGCGGTCGCCGACCGTTCAGCCGGTCCGCCGTGCCCCTCTGGAGGGTGTCCGATGTCACCTGCCGTTCCGTCCGCCGTCCAGGAGATCGCCGACGGGTACGCCTTCACCGGGCCCGCGCTGGACCTCGGCGCGGTGCTGCTGGACGGCACCGCGTACGCCGGTGCGCCGGTGCGGGTGCCGCTCGGGGTGCTCAACCGGCACGGGCTGGTGGCGGGCGCCACCGGCACCGGGAAGACCAAGACCCTCCAGCTGATCGCCGAACAGCTCTCCGCCCAGGGCGTGCCGGTGTTCCTCGCCGACATCAAGGGCGACGTCTCCGGGGTGGCCGCGCCCGGCGCGCCCGGCGAGCGGACCGCCGCCCGGGCCGCCGAGGTCGGCCAGGACTGGCGGGCCCGCGGCTGCCCCGCCGAGTTCTACGCGCTCGGCGGCCAGGGCACCGGGATCCCGCTGCGGGCGACGGTGACCAGCTTCGGGCCGCTGCTGCTGTCCAAGGTGCTGGACCTGAACGAGACCCAGGAGGCCTCGCTCGGCCTGGTCTTCCACTACGCCGACCGGCAGGGCCTGGAGCTGTACGACCTCAAGGACCTCACGGCGGTCATCACCTTCCTCGCCTCGCCCGAGGGCAAGGAGGAGCTGAAGGGGATCGGCGGGCTCTCCGCCGCCACCGCCGGGGTGATCCTGCGTTCGCTCACCCTGCTGGAGAACGAGGGCGCCGGGGCGTTCTTCGGCGAGCCGGAGTTCGACACCGCCGAGCTGCTGCGGCGGGCGGAGGACGGGCGGGGCGTGGTGTCGGTCCTGGAGCTGCCCGCGGTGCAGGACCGGCCGCGGCTCTTCTCGACCTTCCTGATGTGGCTGCTCGCCGACCTCTACCAGGAGCTGCCCGAGGTCGGGGACCTCGACCGGCCGAAGCTGGTGTTCTTCTTCGACGAGGCGCACCTGCTGTTCAAGGGCGCATCCAAGGCCTTCCTGGAGGCGATCACCCAGACCGTGCGGCTGATCCGCTCGAAGGGGGTGGGGATCTTCTTCGTCACCCAGACGCCGAAGGACGTGCCGGGGGACGTGCTGGCGCAGCTGGGAAACCGGGTGCAGCACGCGCTGCGGGCGTTCACCCCGGACGACGCCAAGGCGCTCAGGGCGACCGTCTCGACCTTCCCGAAGTCGCCCGCGTACGACCTGGGGGAGGTGCTGACCTCGCTGGGGACGGGCGAGGCGGTGGTCACGGTGCTGTCGGAGAAGGGCGCGCCGACGCCGGTCGCGGCGACCAGGCTGCGCGCGCCGCAGTCGCTGATGGGGCCGCTGGAGCCGGCGGCGCTGCGGGCGGCGGTGGACGGCTCGGCGCTGGTGGGGAAGTACCGGGACGCGATCGACCGGGAGTCGGCGTACGAGAAGCTGGCGGCGCGGGCGGCCCGGCCGGAGGCGGAGCCGGTGCCGGTGCCGGCGTCCGCGGAGGAGGCGGAGGCGCGGCGGGAGCGGGAGCCGGGGCGCGGGCGGGAGAAGGAGGGCGCCGGGCTGCTCGGGTCGCTGCTGGGCAACCCGGCGCTGAAGTCCTTCGCCCGCTCCGCCGGGACACAGCTCGGGAGGGAGATCTCCCGGAGCCTGTTCGGGACGTCCCGGCGGCGCCGCTGAAGGGCCGTGCGGGGGTCAGACGCTGTCGCTGAGCCAGACCCGCCCGGCCGAGATCGGGCGCTCGGCGACGGTGCGCGGCACGGTGGAGTTCAGGCTCCAGCGGTAGCCCGCGAACAGCTTGGTCTCGGCGTCCGCGTAGAGGACCATGTGGCCGTAGCCGACGCCGTCGTGCTCCTTCCAGGTGGAGGTGCCGGTGGTGCCCGGGACCTCCTCGATCCGGGTGTCGGGAAAGGCCCGGTAGAGGTCGGTGGCGGTGCCGCCGAGCGCCGGGTTGCCGTGCGGGTCGCTGGTGCAGTCGATGACCTCGAAGACGTACGGGACGACCGGGCGGCCGATCCTGGCGTCCACGGCCGGCTCCGACCAGGTGCCCTTGCGCTCGCGGATCATGACGATGTGCCCGGTGTACGGCTTGGTGTTGTCCTCGTTCGGGTAGTAGTCGAGGGCCACCAGGTCGCCGGGGCGCAGGTTCACCGGCTTGGTGACGCGGGTGAAGTGCGGGAGCGCGGCGGTGTCCAGGAAGGCCTGCTGGTACTTCTCCGCCGTCGGGTACGGGTTGGTGTTGGCCGGATCCTTGATGACGTACTGCTGGAAGTACTCCCGGGTCGCCCAGCCGTAGCTGTAGCCGCCCCAGGGCATCGGGGTGCCGGCGGGCGCGGTGGGCGCGGTGCCGTAGGCGCGCTGGAGCACCAGGGTGAGGAACGAGGAGCACTGGGAGAGGTTGGAGAACTCCTCCGGGTGGCCGGCGGTGCCCCAGCGGACGCCGGTGGGGACGTCCTCGAACTCGCCGGCCCGCTTGTACCGGTTGGCGAGGTGCTCCCAGGGGCGCAGGCGCAGGTTGTCGATCAGCGCCTCGGCCTCGATCTGGTGCGGCAGCTTGAGGGTGTACGGGCTCGCGGCCGGGACGGTGGCGGCGGACGCCTCGGCGGCCCCGGCGACGGTGGCCAGTGCGGCGGCGCCGGCGGTGCCGGCGGCACCGGCGAGCAGGCCGCGGCGGGTGATCCGTGGTGCGGACATGGAGTGCTCCCCCTCGTCGGATGATCACGACTGAGGGGGAGCTTAGGGTCCGTATGTTGGCATGGTCAGGATCATTTCGCGCAGTCGATCGATCGATTCCGGCCAACCGGAGAGCGGTTCCGACCGTGCGGCGCTGCGCCGAGCAGTGGTGGCGCGCCGAGCATTGGCGCCGCGCCGATCAGCCGAGGGCGGCGCCGATCCGGTCGAGGGAGGACAGGCGCATCAGGCCGTAGTGGTAGAACTCGACCTCCGGCACGCCCAGGTCGCGCAGCACGGCGATCTTGGCCGCGAGGTTCTCCGGGCCGTCGCAGTCCGAGGCCATCGGGCGCAGGATCACCGCCATGTCCTGCGGCCGCACCCCGTGCAGGGCGAAGGCGGCGACCTTCTCGCGGACCTCCTCCGGGGTGCGCGCGTAGCCGAGCGTCTCGATCTGGTGGGCGGCCTCGGCCAGCCGCGGCAGGTCGATCCCGGACAGCCAGCCGGTGCCCGGCCCGCCGCCGTCCATGAAGCTCAGCCGCATGCCGTGCCGCGCCGCCTCCTCGGCCAGCTCGGCGGCCAGCGAGGTCACCGTCGCGGCGGAGGCGTCCACGTAGGCGGCGACGGCGCCGTCCGCCAGCTCGTCCAGCGCGGCCGGCTCGGCGGCGGCCGCGTCGTCGGCCAGCCGGCGGCGCAGCTCGGCGCGGACCGCCGCGGCCGCCTCGTCGGCCGGCACGCCCGCGCGGACGGCCGCCGCCCGGCAGTTCGCGCAGAAGCAGAGGCCGAGCAGCGCCTCGGCGGCCGGGCCCAGCTCCTCGAAGTAGCGCTCGTGGTGGTAGCCGTGGCGCAGGCCGTGGAAGTGCAGCGACTCCGCCCGGATCGCGTCCACGCCGTACCGGGCCAGCTCCTCCACCAGGGTGCGGGCGTACGCGCGCACCTCCGGGTGGGCCGGGCACAGCTCGGTGAGGTGGCGGTCGCCGAAGGCGTTGGCCGGTGCGCAGTCCGGGTGCTCGAAGCCGAGCCGGTCGTTGTGGCAGAACACCGTCCAGGCGTGCAGCTTCAGGCCGCGCCGGCGGGCCTCCTCGGCGGCCTCGGCGAACGGGTCGCGCTCGCCGATCGCGGTGGACGGCACGGGCCGCAGCCGCCGTCCGGACCAGCGGGCCGGGTCGGGGCGGAAGTAGGCGGCGCCCGGCTCCAGGTAGCGGATCACCCGGCGGGGGTTGTGCGGGAAGACGTCGCGGGCCTCGTGGTAGACCGAGGCGAGGGTGACGCCGCCGACCCCGGCCCGGTCGGTGAGGTTGCCGAAGAAGGTGTCGGCACCCTCGTCGAGGAGGTCGGTGGCGAAGGCGAGGACGGACGACTCCACGGTGCGGCTCCGGAGCTGGGGGCAGGTGCCCGCTCACGCTAACCGCAGGGGAAGGGAGTGGTCTATACCTGGCCGAGGCGGTGCCGCCCTCAGATGCCCAGGTCGTCGAGCTCCTTGAGCAGCGCGGAGCCGGGGCCGGCCGGGGTCGCGGCGGCCTTGGAGCCGGTTCCGGTGGCCCGGTCGCCGCGGTCGCGCAGCAGCCAGGCGCCGACCAGGCCGCCGATCAGCCCGCCCAGATGGCCCAGCCAGCTGACGCCCTGGGCGCTCGGCAGCACGCCCAGCAGCAGGTACGAGTACACGGCGGCCACGACCACGCCGATCACCGTGTCCACCAGGTTGCGGTCGAAGACCCCGCGCAGCACCACGTAGCCGAAGTACCCGTAGACCACCCCGCTGGCCCCCGCCGTGACGACGTCGGGCCGTTCGAAGAACCAGACCGTCAGGCCGCTGGTCACCACGATCAGCACCGTCGCCAGCAGGAACCGCTTCATGCCCCGGTACGCGGCCAGGAAGCCGAACGCGAACAGCGGCCAGGAGTTGGCCTCGATGTGGTCCCAACCGAAGTGCAGCAGTGGCATGGTGAGCATGTCCGGCAGCTCGGTCAGCTCCCCGGAGTTCATCCCGTACTCGTACGAGAGCCGGTAGTCGTCGAGCCAGTTCGCCACCTGGACCGCCCAGATGGCGGCCAGGACGCCGAGCATCGTGAACAGCGCGGCGCGGGAGTCACGGAGCAGTCGGGCGAATCGCGGTGACATGATCCGACTGTAGGGCCGAAGTGGGTGGTTGGTCACCCCACTAAGGTGAACCCTGTCCGACAGCCCGCACCCGGGCCGGACGCCCCCTTCCCACCGTGCCGAGAGGTGACCCTCCATGAGTGTGCGTCCGCCGCTGCCGTACGAGTTCCTGCCGCAGGTGCCGTCCTTCCCGCTGACCAGCGAGGACATCACCGACGGCGGGACGCTGGCCAAGGAGTTCATCTACGGCGGGGACAACCTCTCGCCGCAGCTGGCCTGGTCCGGCCTGCCGGAGGGCACCCGCTCGATCGCCGTCACCTGCTACGACCCGGACGCCCCGACCGGCTCCGGCTGGTGGCACTGGCTGGCCCTCAACCTGCCCGCCGGCACCACCTCGCTGCCGCGCGGCGCCGGCGCCTCGGACGCCGACCTGCCGGGCGAGCGCTCCTTCCACGCCCGCAACGACTTCCCGAGCAACAAGTACGACGGCGCCGCCCCGCCGCCCGGCCCGGCCCACCGCTACGCCTTCGCCGTCCACGCCCTGGACGTCGACGCCCTGGACGTCGCGGCCGACATCCCGCCGGCCCAGGTCGGCTTCAACATCACCTTCCACACCCTGGCCCGCGCCGTCATCACCGCCGAGTTCGGCGTCTGACGCGTCCGGAGTCCTGCCGCCGCCGCCCGTGCGACCACGGGCGGCGGCGTCGTCGTTCTCAGGCCGGGTCGGCGGCGCGGGCGGCACGGGTGGCGAGGGCGCGGAGGCGGGTGCGCATCTCGGGGGGTGAGTGGACCTCGAAGTCGCAGTCGAGCATGAGGAGGCGGACGGCCAGCCAGTCGGGGGCGTCGGTGTGCGAGCGGAGGCGGCAGGTGTGCTCGTCGACCGGGTCGACCTGGTCGGCGTCGCCGTGGCTGCCCAGGCGGTGGCGGGCCTCGTCGGCGGAGAGGTGGAGGGTGGCCTCCAGGGTCGGGGTGGGCGACTGGCGGCGGAGCTTGCCCGCGACGTACGCGGCGGCGTCCTCGGCGGGCAGCGGGCGCGGGGTGAAGCGGACGCCGGTGGCGAAGGGCTCGCTGATCCGGTCGACCCGGAACAGCCGCCAGTCGTCCCGGTCGAGGTCGAAGCCGACCAGGTACCAGCGGCGGCCGGCCGAGACCAGCCGGTCCGGCTCGACCTGGCGCCGGGTCTGGGCGCCGTCGCCGGCCCGGTAGCCGAAGCGCAGGCGCTCGCGGTTGGCGACGGTGCCCGCCAGCACGGTGAGGTCCTCCGGGTCGACGGTCGGGCCGTCCCCGCTGAGCAGCGGGAGGGTGGCCCGGTCGAGGGTGGCGACCCGGTGCCGGAGCCGGGCGGGCAGCACCTGGAGCAGTTTGGCGAGGGCGCGCACCGAGGCCTCCTCGATGCCGACCACGGCGTGCCCGGCCGCCGCCCGCAGGCCGACCGCGATGGCCACGGCCTCCTCGTCGTCGAGCAGCAGCGGCGGCATCGCGGTGCCCGCGACCAGCCGGTAGCCGCCGACCGGGCCCATGGTGGCCTCGACCGGGTAGCCGAGCTCGCGGAGCCGGTCGATGTCGCGGCGGATGGTGCGCGGGCTGACCTGGAGCCGTTCGGCGAGCTCGCTGCCGGGCCACTCGCGCGGGGTCTGGAGGAGGGAGAGCAGGCTGAGGAGTCGTGCCGGGGTGTCGGTCATGGGGTCCAGGGTGCCGGAAGTCGCGGTCAGGATCTGACCTAGATGCCCCGTAGTTTCCTCGACGTGCTGACGAGGAACGGCGACGAGGAGCATGTGGTGGGCAAGGGCGGGATGGCGGAGCGGGTGGTGGATCCGGTGGCGGATCCGGTGACGGACCGGCGGAGGTGGATCGCGCTGGCGATCGTGATGACGGCCTCCTTCATGGACCTGGTGGACGTCACGATCGTGAACATCGCGATCCCGAGCATCCAGGAGTCCACGGGCGCGTCGTTCTCCGCCGTGCAGTGGGTGACCGGTGGCTATGCGCTGGCCTTCGCGATCGGCTTGATCACCGGTGGCCGGTTGGGTGACGTCTACGGCCGGAAGCGGCTGTTCCTGATCGGTATGGCCGGCTTCACGATCGCTTCGGCGCTCTGCGGCTTCGCGAGTGGCTCCGAGATGCTGGTCGCGACGCGGATCCTGCAGGGCGGGACGGCGGCGCTGATGGTGCCGCAGGTGCTGTCGATCGTCCACGCGACCTTCCCGGCGGAGGAGCGCGGCAAGGTGTTCGGCCTGTTCGGCGCGGTGGTCGGGCTCGGCGCGGTCAGCGGCCCGCTGATCGGCGCGGTGCTGACGGAGTGGGACGTGTTCGGCCTCGGCTGGCGCCCGATCTTCCTGATCAACCTGCCGGTCGGCATCGCCGGCCTGCTGCTCGGCCGGGTCTTCATCGGCGAGTCGAAGGCCGAGCGCGCACTGAAGCTGGACCTGCCGGGCGTGCTGCTGGCCAGCGCCGGTCTGCTGATGCTGATCTACCCGCTGACCCACGGCCGGGAGGCCGGCTGGCCGCTCTGGGGCCACCTGGTGATGGCCGGCAGCCTGCCCGTGTTCGCGCTGTTCGTCGCCTACGAGCGGGTGAAGACGAGGCGGGACGGCTCGCCGCTGGTGGAGCTGTCGCTGTTCCGGGTGAAGTCCTTCGCCGCGGGCATCGGCGTCCAGCTGACCTTCGGTGTGGTCACCGGGATCTTCTTCCTGGTCTGGACCCTCTACATGCAGCTGGGCCTCGGCTGGAGCCCGCTGAAGGCCGGCGCGACCGGCATCCCGTTCTCGCTCGCCTGCTCGACGGCGGCCGGCGTCTCCGTGCAGCAGCTCGTCCCCCGGTTCGGGCGCAAGGTGCTCCAGGCGGGCGCGCTGGTGATGGCGGCCGGGGTGCTCGTCTACATCGCGGAGGCGGACCGGTACGGCACCGGGATCGCGCCCTGGCAGATGGCGCTGCCGTTGGTGGTGATGGGCGCCGGGATGGGCCTGATCGTCGCGCCGATCACGAACGCGGTGCTGGCCGAGGTCCCGCGCGAGCACGCCGGTTCGGCGTCCGGGCTGATCAACACGGTGAACCAGGTGGGCCTGGCGCTCGGCCTGGGCCTGGTGTCGGTGGCGTTCTTCGGCGCGGTGCCGACCGGGACGGTGGCCGGCGAGCCGTTCGTCGGGGCGTTCCAGCACGCGATGTGGTGGGTGCTCGGGGTGCTGGGGGTGGTGTTCCTGCTGATGTTCGCGCTGCCCGGGGGCCGGAAGGCCGGCCCGGCCCCGGCCGCCGCCGAGGAGGCCGAGCAGGAGCTGGTCCTGGTGTAGCCGGTCCGGCGGGTCGGGCCCCGGTCGCGCGCGGTGTGCGCGGCCGGGGCCTTCGTGCGCACACTGGGAGGGCCATGAACCGTACGCCGGTGGACTCCTCGGCGCTGCGCTCGGTCGGCTACGACGCGGCGCGGCGCGTCCTGGAGCTGGAGTTCGCGGCCGGGGGCGTGTACGCGTACCTGGCCGTGCCGGGGCGGGTGCACCGCGAACTGATGGCGGCCGAGAGCCGCGGACGGTACTTCGTCCGGGAGATCCGGGACCGGTACGACTGGCGGCGGCTGCGGTGAGCGGGCCCTACGCGGCGGCGAGGCGGTAGCTGCTGCCGTCCTCGGCCCGGGTGAGGCGGCGTCCCTCGACGAGGTAGCGGCGCAGGGCCGGGAAGTCGTCGTGGACCGTCCGCAGCGCGTCGTTGACCTCGCGCTCGGTGTAGGAGCGGTCCGGCTCGAAGAGCGTCCGGGCGAGGTGGTCGAGCAGCTGCTCGCGGCGGGCGGCGCGGCGGGGTACGGCGATCAGCCGCCCGTCGGGGGCGAACAGCGCGGAGACGGCGGGGGTGGTCATCCGACGAGCGTCGCGCGCGGGACGGGCATCCGGCAACGGGTTTTCGGCGGTCGGCGGCCGGCGGTCGGCGGCCGGTGGCGGGGCAGGGCGCGGGGGCCGCTCAGGCGCGGACCTTGGCCTTCGCCTGGGCCTCCTTCGCGGCCTTCTCCTCCTTGGCGGCGCGCTTCACCTCCTGCTTGGTGGCGCGCACCTGCTCCAGCGACTCCGGCCCGGTGATGTCCGCGACCGAGCGGAACGAGCCCTCCTCGCCGTAGAGCCCGGCCGCCTCGCGCCAGCCCTGCGGCCGCACGCCGTACTGCTTGCCGAGGAGGGCGAGGAAGATCTGCGACTTCTGCTTCCCGAACCCCGGAAGGGCGTTGAGCCGGCTGAGCAGCTCGCGGCCGGTGGCCACGTCCTTCCACAGCGCGCCGGCGTCCCCGTCGTACTGCGCCACCAGGAACTGGCAGAGCTGCTGCACCCGCTTCGCCATCGCCGCCGGATAGCGGTGCACGGCCGGCTTCTCGCAGAGCAGCGCGACGAACTCCTCCGGGTTGTAGGTGGCGATCTCGTGCGCGTCGAGGTCCTCGTGCCCCAGCCGCTGCGCGATGGTGAGCGGCCCGGTGAACGCCCACTCCATGGGCACCTGCTGGTCCAGCAGCATCCCGACGAGCGCGGCGAGCGGGCTCCGCCCGAGCAGCTCGTCGGCCCGGGGCTGCTGCGCGAGCCGCACGGTGACGTTCATGGGACGACCTCCTCGGAGCGTGGACTCGGGTCGCGCCCAGTCTGCTGGACGGGCGGTGAGGCGGCCGCGTCAACACGCCATGACCGGGTGATTCCTTGGGGGCAAGGGGTGGTTCGTCGGCAGAGCTGTTCGAAGCGGAACACCGGCGGGGGAGGGGCCGGAGGTGGGGAGCCGCCTACTCCAGGCCGAGGGTCAGATGGGGGTAACCGAGGCGGATCCGGTCGCCGAGCCCGACGCCGAGCGCGGCGATGAACGCGTCCAGGCGGGCGGTGGCCTGTTCGACGGTCTCCGCGTCGCCCTTGAACTCGAACTCGACGAAGTCGCCGAGACCGGCCACGGTGTCGAAGGCGACCGCGATCCCGTCGACGTGCCACTCCTCGCGCGTCTTGTCGACGACGGTCAGCTCGGCGAAGTCGAGCGAGGCCAGCAGCCGCCGGACCGCCTCCGCGTCCGACACGGTGCTCTCGTACTCGTCGCAGTGCGTCTTCACCGGCGAGGCGATCGGATGGAACCGCTTGAAGTTGACCGACGCCGCCCCGTCCTCGACCCGCACCCGCAGCCACTCGGAGACCACGTCGCCGTCGAGGAAGTCCCGGTGCGGCGCGTTGTAGTACGTGTCGACCTGCCGCCCCGCCCGCCCCGGCGTCGCGCCGAGCGCGGTGAGCCGGTCCTTCAACTCGCCGGAGGGGCCGAGGAGTCGGAACTTCTGCTCGACCTCGATGTACTCCACGGAGGGCGGACCCCTTGTCAGTTGTCGAAGTCGCGGGTGCGGGTGCGGGTGCGGGTGCGGACGGACCCTACCAGCGGACGGTCGGGGGTGTGGTGGAACCCGATTCGCCGGAGGGCAGAGCCACGGGGAACCGGGGAAGGGTGGGGTGGGGCCGATCAGTCGCACGGATGAGCTAGTCGGGGGTGGGGAGTTGGGCAGGTGTTCGATTGGGTCGGCCTATCTCATATGACTGTTCCGGTTCTCCGGCTGAGATCGTTGAACTCGGGTAAAGCTGAGTCGGCCTTGTCGACGCGTCCAGAAAGGCTCGCCCGGTGTCCCAGCCGTTCGAACTGCCGTCCTTCTACGTGCCGCACCCGGCGCGGCTCAACCCGCATCTCGACGAGGCCCGGGACCATTCCTCGGGGTGGGCCCGGGAGATGGGCATGCTGGAGGGGTCGGGGGTCTGGACGCAGGCGGATCTGGAGGCCCACGACTACGGGTTGCTCTGCGCGTACACCCACCCGGACGCGTCCGCGGAGGCGCTGTCGCTGGTCACCGACTGGTACGTCTGGGTGTTCTTCTTCGACGACCACTTCCTGGAGATGTTCAAGCGGACCAACGACCGGGCGGGCGGCAAGGCGTACCTGGACCGGCTGCCGCTGTTCATGCCGGCCGACCCGGAGGCGGTCGTGCCCGAGCCGACCAACCCGGTCGAGGCCGGGCTGGCGGACCTCTGGCGGCGGACCGTGCCGGCGATGGGCGAGGACTGGCGGGTGCGGTTCGCGGAGAGCACCCGGAACCTGCTCAACGAGTCGCTCTGGGAGCTCGCCAACATCAACGCGGGCCGGGTCTCCAACCCCGTCGAGTACATCGAGATGCGCCGGAAGGTGGGCGGCGCGCCCTGGTCCGCCGGGCTGATCGAGTACGCGGCCGGGGCGGAGGTGCCGGCGGCGGTGTCGGGTGCGCGGCCGCTGCGGGTGCTGATGGACGCCTTCTCGGACGGCGTCCACCTGCGCAACGACCTGTTCTCGTACCAGCGGGAGGTCGAGGACGAGGGCGAACTCAGCAATGGCGTCCTGGTGTTGGAGAAGTTCCTGGAGTGCTCGACGCAGGAGGCGGCGGAGGCCGTCAACGACCTGCTCACCTCGCGGCTCCAGCAGTTCGAGAACACCGCGGTGACCGAGCTGCCGCAGCTGTTCGCGGACACCGGGCTGGACCCGGAGGGCTGTGCCAGGGTGCTGGCGTACGTCAAGGGCATGCAGGACTGGCAGGCCGGCGGGCACGAATGGCACATGCGGTCCAGCCGGTACATGAACGGCGGTGGGGCGGCGGCGGGTTCGGCCGGTTCGGCGGGTTCGGCAAGTACGGCGGGCACGGTGGGCGGGACGGGTTCGGCGGGCGGGGCCAGCTGGTGGGACCCGTTCGCGATCGGCGGGGTGGGGACGTCGGCGCTGGACGTGCTGAAGGCGGGCGGGGCGCTGGACGATCTGGCCGACGAGCTGGGCTCGTTGAGCCGGTCGGGCCCGGTGACGAAGGCCTGGGCTCCGACGGTCGGGGAGTCGCCGGTGGCCGCGCTGCTGGAGGCGATGCGGGCGGCGACGGCCGGGGCGGGTTCGGGTGCGTCGCTGGAGTCGCCCGGGACCGGCCTGGTCGGGGGTTCGCACGGGGACGCCGATCCGGGGGTGCGGCGGGCGCGGTCGCACGCGCACGTGCCGTTCCAGGCCGTCGGACCGTCCCGACTGCCGGAGTTCCGGCTGCCGTTCACGGCCGACCTGAGTCCCTACCTGGAGTCCTCGCGGTTGCACACCCTCGCGTGGGCGGAGCGGATCGGCCTGCTGGAGACCCGGCCGGACGACCCGACCGCGGGCCTGTGGACCGCCGAGAGCATGGCGGACTACGACCTCGCGCTCTGTGCGGCCGGTATCCACCCGGACGCCAGTGCCGACCAACTCGACCGCACCACCGACTGGTTGGCCTGGGGCACCTACGCGGACGACTACTTCCCGGTGGCGTTCGGCCGGACCGGCGACCTGGCCGGCGCCAAGGCCCAGCACGCACGGTTCCAGCTGCTCATGCCGGTCGACGGCGAGCCCGCCGCCGAGCCGCTCACCGCGCTGGAGCGCGGGCTGGCCGACCTCTGGGAGCGGACCGCCGGGCCGATGACCGCCGAGGCGCGCGGGACGTTCCGCGAGGCCGTCGAGAAGATGACGCTGAGCTGGATCTGGGAACTCCACAACCAGGCGCAGAACCGGATCCCGGACCCGGTCGACTACCTGGAGATGCGCCGCTCCACCTTCGGTTCCGACCTCACCATGGGCCTCTCGCGGTTGGCGCACGGGGCCGTCGTGCCGGTCGAGGTCTACGCGAGCGGCCCGATGCGCTCGCTGGAGAACGCGGCCGCCGACTACGCCTGCATGATGAACGACCTGTTCTCGTACCAGAAGGAGATCGAGTTCGAGGGCGAGGTGCACAACGCCACCCTGGTGGTGCAGAACTTCTTCAACTGCGACTACCCGGCGGCGGTGCGGATCGTCGACGACCTCATGCACGCGCGCCTCGACCAGTTCCGGCACGTGGTGGCCGAGGAGTTCCCGGTGCTGTTCGAGGACTTCGGGCTGGACGGGCCGGCGCGGGCGGTGCTCGCCGGGTACGTCAAGGAGCTGGAGAACTGGCTCGCCGGGATCCTGGTGTGGCACCGCGACTGCCGCCGGTACCGGGAGGAGGACCTGCTGCGCCACTTCGGGCGGGAGGCGGCCGGGGCGCCGGGCGCCGTCGCGGAGGAGGCCGTCGAGCCGGGCGGCGGGGTGGTGGGTGCCCTGCTGGTGCGGCCCACCGGGCTGGGGACGTCGGCGGCCTCGGTCGCGGGGGCGGTCGGCCGGGTGGCCGTCGGGTAGCGGATCGGCCGGACGGTGTGCGGCGGTCCGTCGGGGGTTCCGGCCCCGACGGGCCGCCGCCGCTGTGCGCGCGCGAGCGGGTGGCGGACTGGCTAGGGTGGCAAATCGGGACAAAACGTCACACGAGAGGCTTCGCCATGGCTGTGCTACCCGAGGGAACGCCCTGTTGGGCCGACGCGATGTTCGCCGACCTGGAGGGCGCCAAGGCGTTCTACGGCGAGGTGCTCGGCTGGACCTTCGGCGAGTCCTCCACCGAGTACGGCAACTACACCCAGGCCTACTCCGACGGCAAGGCGGTCGCCGCGATCGTCCCGCCGATGCCGAACCAGGAGGGCGAGGCGGCCTCCGCCTGGTGCCTCTACCTCGCCTCGCCCGACGCCGCCGGCACCGCCGAGAAGATCCGCGGCAACGGCGGCGAGGTGCTGATGGGCCCGATGACGGTCGGCGAGTTCGGCTCGATGGTGATCGCCAAGGACCCGGCGGGCGTCGTCTTCGGCGTCTGGCAGGCCGGCACCCACGAGGGCTTCGAGAAGCAGGGCGCGCCGGGCGCGTACACCTGGGCCGAGGTGATCACCCGCGACGGGGCCGCCGCGGACGGCTTCTTCCCCGCCGTCTTCCCGTACGCCGTGAAGCGGATGGACTCCGGGCAGATCGACTACAAGATCTACCACGTCCGGGAGCAGCCGGTGCTCGGCCGGATGCAGGCGGGCCCGAAGGACCTGCCGCCCGAGGCGCCGAACTACCTCAGCGTGTACTTCGCGGTGGACGACTGCGACGCGACGATCGCGAAGATCACCGAGCGGGGCGGAAAGCTGTACTTCGGCCCGATGGACAGCCCGTTCGGCCGGTTCGCGGCCGTCGGCGACCCGCAGGGGGCCGCGTTCGGCGTGATCGACCTCGGGAGGACGGCCGGGGACATGCCGGGGATGGTGGCGGAGTGACCTCGGACTCCGCCGCGCTGTCGGGGGAGCGGGCGGACCTGCTGCAGACGCTGGACAAGCACCGGGGCTTCCTGCGGTACACCGTCCGCGACCTCACCGACGAGCAGGCCGCCCGGCGCACCACGGTCAGCGAGCTGTGCCTGGGCGGGCTGATCAAGCACGTCAGCGGGGTGGAGGCGCGCTGGATGCGGTTCGCCGTCGGCGGTGCGCCAGCGATGGAGGCCGCCGAGCCGGGCGGATCGGTCGCGTGGGAGGCGCGGTTCCGGATGGCGGAGGGCGAGACCCTGGCCGGGCTGCTCGCCGCCTACGAACGGGTGGCCGCCGAGACGGACGCCCTGGTGGTGAGCCTGCCGGACCTCGACCGGGCGCACGCGCTGCCGGCCGCGCCCTGGTTCCAGCCCGGTGCCGCCTGGTCGGTCCGGCGGGTGCTGCTGCACGTCATCGCCGAGACGGCGCAGCACGCCGGGCACGCCGACATCATCCGGGAGTCGCTGGACGGGGCGAAGACGATGGGCTGAGCGGGGCCGGCGGGATCGGGGCCGGGGTCGGGGCTGCCGGGGTCGGGATCGGGGTCGCTGGGGTCGGGGCCGCCGGGGTCGGGATCGGGGTCGCTGGGGTCGGGGCCGCCGGGGTCGGGATCGGGGTCGCTGGGGTCGGGGCCGCGGGGATCGGGGTCAGAGCGCGAGACCGAGCAGGTCGCGCAGGGCGCGCTCGCCGTCCGGCGTCACCCGCAGGGCGCGGCCGGAGCCGATCCGCTCGACCCAGGACCGGTCCAGCGCCGTCCGGCAGAGCACCGCGCCGAACGCGCCGCCCAGGTGGCTGCGCCGCTCGGTCCAGTCCAGGCAGGTGCGGACCACCGGGCGGCCGCCGGCGCGTCCGGCGCGGGGCGGCAGTTCCGCGCCCAGCTCGGCCAGCCAGGACCGGCCGCGGTCGGTGAGGGCCGGGCCGTCCTCGTCCGACACCAGGCCGCGGGCGAGGACGGCGTCGCGGACGGCCACGCCGAGGCGGCCGGCGAGGTGGTCGTAGCAGGTGCGGGCACGGGCCTCGGCGCTCGTCCGGGTGGCCTCGCGCAGTGAACCGGGGGTGGTCGGGGGCGGTCGGTTCGCGGGTGGGTCGGCGGGTTCGGCCGGGAGCGGGAAGGAGGCCAGGTCCTCGATCAGCGTGGCGACCTCCGGGCCGGCCAGCCGGACGTACCGGTGGCGCCCCTGGCGCTCCTCGGCCAGCAGGCCGCCGGCGATCAGCCGGGACAGGTGCTCGCTCGCCGTGGACGGCGCCACCCGCGCGTGCCGGGCCAGCTCACCGGCGGTCCAGGCACGGCCGTCGAGCAGGGCCATGCAGAACGCGGCGCGGGTCGGGTCGGCGAGCAGACCGGCGAGCTGGGCGAGTGCCATGCGTCCATGGTGCCGCGGACACGGTTCGGCGGGGGCCGAAACGTTCCGGTCCTAGCGTGAGGGCCATGGCTGATTCCACCGCTTCCGTTGCCGTTCCCGCCGCTGTTCCGGTGTTCTCCTTCGCGCGGTACGGGGACGTGACCGCCGCGCTCGCCGATCCGGCGCTGGTGCCGCCGCCCGCCGAGTCCGGGCCGGTCGGCGGCATGGCCTGGCTGCGCGCCACCGTCGCCCGGTTCAGCGCGGGCGAGCGGCACGCCGCCCGGCGGGCGTTCGTCGAGGCGGACCTCGCCGGGCTCGATCCGGACGCGCTGCGGCTTGCGGCGGCGGCCGGGTTCGAGGCGGACGTGCGGGTGCGGACGGTGCGGGTGCTGGCGCAGGCGCTCGGGCTCGCGGAGCCGGAGGCGGTGGCGCGGGCGGTCGGGGTGGTCGCGCGGTCGTACTTCGTGGAACGGCCGGAGGATCCGGAGGCCGATGCGGAGGTGGCCTGGCTGCTGCCGCGGATGCTGTCGGAGGGGTCGGAGGGGTCGGAGGGATCGGAGGGACTGGAGGGGCCGGATGCGGGCGGTGCGGAGCGGGCCGCCAACCGGATCGGGCTGCTCGTCCAGGCCTGCGACGCCACCGCCACCCTGGTGGAGCACGCGCGGGCGGCCGGGGCGGAGCGCGGGGACCCGCTCGCCGCCGCGCTGCGGCACGACCCGCCCGTGCGGACGATGCGCCGCCGGGCCGTGCGGCCGACCGAGGTGGGCGGGGTGTCCGTCCCGGCCGGGGCGGACGTGCTGCTCGACGTCGCCGCGGCCCAGGCGGAGCGTCCCGACCAGCCGCCGCTGACCTTCGGCGCTCCGCCGAGGCCCTGCCCCGGCCGGACGCACGCACTCGCCGTCGCGGCGGGCATCCTGCACGGGGCCTCCGCCGTGCCGCCGGTCGGAGGGGAGGCGGGTGCGGTCGCGGCTGAGGCTGTCGCGTCCGAGTCGGTCCCGGCCACCGACGACCGGGATCCGGCCGGGCTGGTGCCGGCCATGGTCGAGCACGTCCTCGGCCTCGCCGGGACGTGGACCGCGTGGGACGGTCGCCCGGCCACCACCGACGGCCGCACGTACACCCCGCACAAGGCGATCCGCCGGGTCACCGACCATCTCCTCGACCATCTGGCCGAGTTGGAGGCCCGCCTGGCCGGTGAACCGACCCAACCCGACCACTGGCACGCCTCCGCCGCCACCACCCCCGCCGACCTCGCGCCGTTCACCCCGGTGGACCTGGACGAGGCCCGCAGCCGGCTCACCCGGCTCGCCCGGATCTGGTCCGCCCGGCTCGCCGCGCTCACCCCCGACCAGCTCGACCGCTCGCCCGGGACCGGGTGGTCGTTCCGTCAGCTCGCCTTCCACGTCGCCGAGTCCGCGTACTACGCGGACGCCGTCGGCGACCTCCGTCCGCACGAGAGGTCCACCGCACGATGAGCCACACCCCGCTCGACACCCCGCTCGACACCCCGCTCGACACGCCGTTCGCCGCGTTGCACCGCCGCCCCGGCGAGCCGCTGCTGCTCCCCAACGCCTGGGACCACGCCTCCGCCGCCGTCCTCGCCGAGCAGGGCTTCGCCGCCGTCGGCACCACCAGCCTCGGTGTCGCGGCGGCGGCCGGGCTGCCCGACGGCGCCGCCGCGACCCGCGACGAGACGCTCCGGCTCGCCCGCCGCCTCGGCCGCTCCGGGCGCTACCTGCTCTCCGTCGACGTGGAGAACGGCTTCAGCGACGACCCGGACGAAGTCGCCGCTTTCGCCGTCGAGTTGGCGGAGGCCGGGGTCGTCGGGATCAACCTGGAGGACGGCCGCCCGGACGGGGCGCTCACCCCGGTCGCCGTGCACTCGGCCAAGATCACCGCGATCAAGGCGGCGGCCCCGGCCCTGTTCGTCAACGCCCGCACGGACACCTACTGGCTGGCCCTGCCCGACCCGGCGGAGGAGACCGACCGCCGTCTCGCCGCGTACCGACTGGCCGGGGCCGACGGCCTGTTCGTCCCCGGCCTCACCGACCCGGGCGCGATCGAGCGGCTCTGCGGCAGCCTCGCCCTCCCGCTGAACATCCTCTACACCCCGACCGGCCCCACCCTCCCCGAGCTCGCGGCCCTCGGCGTCGCCCGGGTCAGCCTCGGCTCCTACCTCTACCGCACCGCCCTCGCCGCCGCCGTTTCCACGGCCCTCGCCATCCGCGCCGGCGCCCCTGCGGGCGGTGCGGCCGCCGACACCCCCGCCTACGCCACCGTCCAGGCCCTGTACGCCGACGGGCGGTAGGGCGGGCGGGCGGCGGAAGACTATGCAGACCGGTCTACTGATTTCAGTAGACCGGTCTGCATAGTTCGAGCCAGAAATCTGTAGACCGGTCTACAGACCACCTCGCAGGACGCGCTCGGGCGCCGACGCCCGGCCGCGGCGTCCGGCGTCCGACGTACGGCGTCAGCCGCTGGTCAGGTAGCGGCGGCCCGGGATCTGCTCGAAGATCAGGTTGGTCCGGGTCTGCGCCACCGCGGGGTGGGTGGTGAGGTGGTCCACGACGAAGTCGCGCAGTTCCTCCGGGCCGGCCACGCCGACGTGCAGCAGGTAGTCGTCGGAACCGGCCATGTGGAACACGGCGAGGACGCCCGGCAGGTCGGGGGCGGTGCTCCGGAAGCTCTCGTTCTGCTCGCGGGTGTGCGCGCGGAGCCGGACCGAGATCATCGCCTGCAGCGGCAGTCCGATGGCGGCGGGGTCTATCTCCGTGCGGAAGGCGCGGATGATGCCGCGGTCGCGCAGCGCCCGCACCCGGGCCAGACAGGTCGAGGGGGCGATGCCCACGGCCTCGGCGAGCGCGTTGTTCGGCGTGCGGGCGTTCTCGGCGAGGACGCGCAGGATCGCGCGGTCGGTGTCGTCGATGGGCGCCCGGTGGGCCTGCGGAAAATTCGGCACGCCGTTCAGCCTCCCCGACCAGCTCGCAGATTCGCAAGGCGGATCACCCCTGATCCGAATCTTCTTCGGAGGTCCTTCCCTCCCGCGACGGAAAGTTCCATCCTGGCGGGCGAAGCGGCCCTGGGCCGACCTACCCCAGTGAACCCGGAGCGCCGCCCCCATGAGCCCCACCACCGTCCACGCCGCCCCGGTCCACGTCGACGCCGCGCCGGAGGGCGAGGACTTCGCGATACCCGCCGAGGGGCTCACCGATGGCGAGCGGCTGCGCGCCCTCGACCGGATGGACGGGTACCTGACGCGCAAGCGCCGCCACCTGGTCGGCTACCAGGCCACCCAGGAGCTCGCGGGCAGCGCCCTCGACCTCGCCCGCTTCATGCTGAGCAACATCAACAACCTCGGCGACCCGTTCCAGAGCGGCGGCTACAAGCCGAACACCAAGGTCGTCGAGCGCGCCGTGCTCGACTACTACGCGCGCCTCTGGCACGCCGGGCGCCCGTACGACCCGGCCGACCCCGAGTCCTACTGGGGCTACATGCTCTCCATGGGCTCGACCGAGGGCAACATGTACGCCCTCTGGAACGCCCGCGACTACCTGACCCGCCCCGGCGCGCCCCGCCCGGTGGCGTTCTACTCGGAGGACACCCACTACTCCTTCGCCAAGGCCGTCCGGGTGCTGGGCGTCGACACCTTCCACGCGGTGGGCACGGCGGACTACCCGGGCGAGTGCCCGCTAGGCGGCGACTGGCCCGCCGAGGTGCCCTCGCTGCCCGGACCGTCCGGCCACTCCTGGGACGGGCCCGGCGCCGTCGACGCGGACGCGCTGGCGGTCCTGGTGGATTTCTTCGCGGCCAAGGGCCACCCGGTCTTCGTCAACTTCAACCTCGGAAGCACCTTCAAGGGCGCCCACGACGACGTCCGCGGCGCGTGCGAGCGGCTGCTGCCGGTCCTCGAACGCCACGGCCTGCTGCCGGCCGGCGGCGACGAGCGCCGGGGCTTCTGGATCCACGTCGACGGCGCGCTCGGCGCCGGTTACGCGCCGTTCCTCCGGATGGCCGCCGACGACCCGGCGGCGTACGGATGGTCGCCCGAACCCGCCGCCGGCGCGCCGGAGTTCGACTTCGGCCTCAGCCTCCCGAGCCGGGCGTCGGGGGACGTCGACATGGTCGCGTCGATCGCGATGAGCGGCCACAAGTGGGCCGGCGTGCCGTGGCCGTGCGGCGTCTTCATGACGAAGGCCAAGTACCAGCTCGAACCGCCGACCCAGCCCGAGTACATCGGCGCACCGGACAGCACCTTCGCCGGATCCCGCAACGGATTCTCGCCCCTGGTGCTCTGGGACCACCTCTCCCGGCACTCCTACCGCGACCAGGTCGACCGGATCCGCCGCTCCCAGGAGCTGGCCGGCTACCTGGAACGCCGGCTCCGCGAGCTGGAGCGGGAGACCGGCGCCGAACTCTGGCCGGCCCGGACGCCCGGCGCGATCACCGTCCGGTTCCGCAAGCCCAGCGCCGACCTGGTCGCCAAGTGGTCGCTGTCCTGCGAGAACGTCCTGACCGCCCCCGGCGACCCGGCGAGCCTGCGCGGCTACGCCCACGTCTTCCTGATGCCCTCGGTGGACCGCGCCAAGCTGGACGCCCTCCTGGCCGACCTCGCCCACGACCCGGTCATCCGCACCACCCCCGCCTGACCGCCTGACCGGCCGAGCGGCCGACCGGCGCCGAGCGGCGCCGAGCGGCGCCGAGCGGCCGAGCAGGCCGGGCCGGCCCGGGCCCCGTTCAGGATCGGTCACTCGTCAGGATGTCGATCAGCGACTCGCCCAGCTCGACCCAGCGGACCAGGTCGATGCGATTCACCAGGAGCACCTTCAAGCGCTCGGCATTGGAGAGCGCGCCCTGGGTGAAATCGCCGTTGGTGACGATGACGGCGACGTCCGCCTCGTGGAGCCGGTAGGCGGCGGACTCGACCTCCCGGACCACACTGGGCTCCACCTTGCGGCCGCGCCTGGTGTGTTTCACCTGGACCGCGAACAGCTGCTTGATCGGCCAGACGGCGATGACGTCGACGGCGTCGTCGCCGCTGTAGCCGCCCCGCCGCCGGATGTCGAAGCCGTCGCGTTCCATCAGCGCGGCGACGAGCCGCTCGAAGGCGGGCGCGGTGAGCTCGTCGACCACGGCGATCGGTACGGTGCTCCTCGGTTCGAACAGGACGGCGGGCTGCTTCTTCATCTCGTAGACGATCCGCGCGGAGCTGCGCGTGATCTCGGCGCCTATCCGGTGCAGCATCTCCGGATGCTCGACCAGCGGTGCGTTCCGCGGCGGCACGCGGGGGTCCGCCGCGTCCTGGAACTGACCGAGACGTGAGTCCCAGTACGCCAACTCGACTTCGGCCAGCCTGGTCCGGAGGCCGACGAGCTTCCCCTCCTCCTCGGTGAGCCAGAAGGTGAGCCGCCCCCGGCAGTCCTCCAGTGGGTCCACGACGCGGTCGACGATGCGGTCCGCGCAGGCGCTCATCACGGGGGTCGCGTCCTTGCGCACGAGATCGAGGTGGCTCTTCGTGTCGTCGATGATCTGGAGGAGCAGCTCTATCGACGCCGACGCGGCCCGGATCCGCTCGCGGTACTGCCGTGACGGGCGGACGCCCGAACCGCCCTCGGTGGCGCGATGGAGGAAGGCCAGCACCAGCGGCAGGAACTCGCTGTGCCTGGCGATCATTCCGGCCTCCGCGACGTAGCGGTTGAGCACGTCGCTGTCGTCCAGCGTGGCCAGACGGCTCATCAGGTCGATTGTCGGATCACCCACGGTGGCAGAGGCTACCGGCCGGCACCGACAGTCGGGCGTCGGCCCCGGCCCGTCCCGGCGCCCGGGCGCGCGGGTTCGGGGCGGAGAAAATCGCTGGCCCGGTCGGCGGCCCGGTTGTTACGCTCGCCGCTCCGTCCGTTCGCTCCCGTTATGGGCCCGTACCTCCGAGAGGGTGTCTTGATGTCCCGGACCGCGCCGAGTGCGCCTCGCCACACTGCCTGACGGATCGTCGTCGAGGCCGCTCGGCCTGCTCTTGCTGTCATCGTTGACCTCCAGCAAGGAGCACCCCGGGTGTCCAGCACCAACACCACCATCAGCAACACCCAGAAGACCGCCACCTTCGCCTGTGCCTGGTGCGGTCTGACCGTGTCCACGTTCGCCACCGACGGCGCGCGGCGGAACCACTGCCCGTCCTGCCTGCACTCGCAGCACGTCCTCGACCAGGTCGAGGGCGGTCCGAGCGCGTGCCACGGGCGGATGTCGCCGATCGCCATCGCCGTGCTGCGCACCGGGGACTGGATGGTCGTCCACCGCTGCGTGCGCTGCGACGAGTTGACGTCCAATCCGGTCCTTCCGGACGACAACCAGCTCATCCTCATGCGCATCGCCGTCCGGCCGCTGGCCCAGCCGCCGTTCCCGCTCGAAGCGTTCGGTTCGCTCTGAACCGCCCGGACGAGAGGGAGGCCCGACCGTGCCACGACAGAAGAACACCGGCGGCCGCCGCCGGCAGCGGCCCAAGGACGTCCTGCACGCCCGGGGCGGACACCGGGCGAACGACTTCCGGTGCGTCGGCTGCCGGTTGGACGTCCCGCTGGACGCCCCCGGCACCGCGCACCGCAACCACTGCCCGAACTGCCTGGCCAGCCTCCACGTCGACCGCCGCGTCCCCGGCGACCGCGCAGCCGACTGCGGCGGGCGGATGGAGGCCCTGGGCATGTCCGTCCGCGCCGACGGGGAGTGGCTGATCGTGCACCAGTGCCTGTCCTGCGGCGAGTTGAGCACCAACCGGATCGCCGGCGACGACAATCCGCTGCCGTTGCTGCGGCTCGCCGTCAGGCCGCTGCAGGGCGCGGACTTCGCCCGTCGCACCCTGCTCGACCTGTAACCCGGCCGGGGCGCCGGGGACTTCACGATCCCGGGCGCCCCGTGCCGTCCCCGGTGCGGTGGGAGGAACGGTGGGAGGAGCGAGGGGAGGAGCGAGGGGAGGAGCGAGGGGAGGAGGCGGGGCGGGAGCGGGGTACCGGATCGGCGGCACGGCGGGAGCCGGGTCCTCCTGCCGTCGGGCGATGCCCGGCAGCGGGTCCGCTTCCTAGGGTCGGGTCCGTGGTCGGCGCGGTCCGCCCGCGCGGCGGACACCGCCGTCACCGCGCACTCCCCTCCCTCTCCGCGCCCTCGTCGCGCCGTACCCAAGGAGCCTCCGCATGGCCGATCACCGTTCCCGCCGACCCCGGGCCGGCCGTACCACCGCCACGGGCACGTCACCCCGGCACGCCCTCGCCCTGCTGCTCGCGACGGTCGCCGCGCTCGGCGCGGCCGGCACCGTCCCCGCCTCGGCGGCGCCGTCCTCCGGCCCGAAGGACTCGGTGAGGGCCGGGCTGGAGCACCTGGTCAAGGAGGACCGCTACCCCGCCGCGCTGGCCTCGGTGCTCTCGCGCGACGGGCAGGCCCGCGACTACGCCGCCGGCGTCGCCGATCTGCGGACCGGGGCGAAGGTGCCGGTGGACGGGCAGGTGCGGGCGGGCAGCAACACCAAGACCTTCGTCGCCGTGGTCGTCCTGCAGCTGGTCGGGGAGGGGAAGGTCGAACTCGACGCCCCGATCGAGCGCTACCTGCCCGGTCTGGTCCGCGGCGAGGGCATCGACGGCCGCGCGATCACGGTGCGCCAGCTGCTCCAGCACACCAGCGGACTGCCGAACTTCACCGACGACATCTTCGAGGACGTCTTCGGCACGGGGCGCCACCGCTACTACCAGCCCCGCGAGTTGCTCGACCTGGGGCTCTCCCGCAAGGCGCTCTTCGCCCCCGGGACCGGCTGGTCGTACAGCAACACCAACTACATCCTCGCCGGCCTGCTGGTCGAGAAGGCCACCGGCCGCCCGCTCGCCGAACAGCTGACCAAGCGGGTGATCGACCGCCTCGGGCTGCGGCACACCTACTTCCCGGGGGTCGGCGACGAGAGCATCCGGGAGCCGCACCCCCGGGGGTACGCGGCCCGGCCGGACGGCTCGCTCGACGACGTCACCGAGCTGGACCCCTCCTGGGGGTGGGCGGCCGGCCAGCTGGTCTCCACGCCGAGCGACCTGAGCCGGTTCTTCGCCGCCCTGATGGGCGGCCGGCTGCTCAAGCCCGCCCAGCTCGCCGAGATGCGCACCACGGTGAAGGTCCCGGAGGGTCCCGGGGTGCCGAAGGGCGAGGAGTACGGGCTCGGGCTCATCCGCCGGTCGCTGAGCTGCGGCAAGGTCGCCTGGGGGCACGGCGGCGCGATACCGGGGTTCCACACCCTCCCGGGGGTGACCGAGGACGGCCGCGCCGCGACGGTCGCCGTCACCGCGAACCTGGCGCCCTCCCCGCAGGGGTTCGAGCACGCCCGGGCCCTGTTCGACGAGGCCCTCTGCGCGCAGCGGTGACCGGGCCCTAACCCCTCCCGCCGGCCTGGTCGCCGCCGCCCGAACGGGCGGTGACCAGGCCGGACTCGTACGCCGCGATGACCGCCTGGGCGCGGTCGCGCACGTCGAGCTTGCCGAAGAGGCTGGTGATGTGGTTCTTCACCGTGGAGTGGCTGATGTCCATCGCCCGGGCGATCGCGGCGTTGTCGAGGCCGGCGGCCATCAGCCGCCACACCTCCACCTCGCGGGGCGTGAGCTCCCCTGCCGCGACGTCGGGCGGCGGCGGGGCGCCGGCCGGCGTCCGGACGTAGGCGGAGATCAGTCGGGTCAGCAGGCGCGGGGCGACCACCGCCTCCCCGGTGTGGACGGTGCGGATCGCGGCGGCGAGGTCCTCCGGCGAGACGTCCTTGGGCAGGAACCCGTACGCGCCGGCGCGCAGCGCGGCCACCACGTACTCGTCCATGTCGAAGGTGCTGAGCGCCAGGACCCGGCACCCGGGCAGGGTGCGGGCCAGCTCCTCGGTCGCGGCGACCCCGTCCAGGACGGGCATCCGGATGTCCATCACCACGACGTCGGGGCTCAGCCGGTGGGCGAGCGCGACGGCCTGCTCCCCGTCCTCCGCCTCGCCCACCACCTCGAAGGCCGGGTCCGGCGAGAGGATCAGCGACAGACCGCGCCGGACCAGCGGCTGGTCGTCCACGATGAGGACCCGGATCCCGGGCGTCACGGCCGTCACCGGTACACCGCCTCCCCGCGCGGCCCGCCGGCGCGCTCCGCTCGCTCCCCGCGCTGGACGGCCGCCTCGGCCGTCTCGTCCGCCGCCAGCGGCAGCTCGGCCACCACGGCGAAACCGCCCTCCGGCCGCGGCCCGGCCTCCAGGGTGCCGCCGTGCAGGGCGACCCGCTCGCGCATCCCGATCAGGCCGTACCCGCCCCGGCCGGGCTCGTGCTCGGCGTCCTGGGACGGCACGCCCCTGCCGTCGTCGCTCACCTCGACGGTGACCCCGTCCGGGCGGTAGGTCAGCCGGACCGACGCGGTGGCCGGCCCCGCGTACTTCCGGGCGTTGGTCAGGCCCTCCTGGACGATCCGGAACACCGTCAGGCCGACGGTCGGCGGCAGCGGCCGGCGGGGCCCGTGCACGCCGAACCCGGTCGGCAGCCCGGCGCGGCGGGACTCCTCCACCAGCCGGCCGAGGTCGTCCGCCCCGGGCTGGGGCGAGGCCGGGGAGGCGTCCGGCTCGTCACCGGCCCGCAGGACGTTCAGCAGCTGGCGCATCTCGCGCAGGGCCAGCCGCCCGGAGGACTCCAGGGTGACCAGCGCCTCCCGGACCACCTCGGGGTTCGCGAGGTTGGCACGGGCGCCGCCGGCCATCAGCTGCATGGTGGTGATGTGGTGGGCCACGATGTCGTGCAGCTCCCGGGCGATGCGGCGGCGCTCCTCGGCCACCGCGCGGTCGGCCAGCAGTCGGCGGTTGGCGTCCACCTCGCGCTGCCAGCGGGCGACCGCCAGGCCTGCGCCGGCCACCAGCGCGGTGGAGGCGACGGCCGCGATGCCCGCCTCCGCGGAGGGCACCGGGAAGCTGCTCTGGCTCAGCATCGTCACCAGCGCCGTCGCCGCGGCGGCGCCCGCGGTGACCTGCCAGGTGCGGTTCCGGGCGACCGAGTACACCGCCACCGTCAGGACGGCGCCGAAGTGGATGCCCATCGGGGTCGACAGGTCGATCGCGGACTGGAGCACCAGGGCGACGGCGAGCGCCCGCACCGGGTGGCGGCGCCGGGCGAGCAGCGGCACGCCGGACAGGACGAGCAGGACGAAGCCCGGCACGCCGACGCCCCGGGTGCCCGACACCTCGCTGACGAGCAGGTGGGCGAGCAGGTCCAGCGTGCCGGTGCCGACGGCCACCAGCGCGTCGGCCTGGGTCCACGGCAGGCCGCCCATCCGGTTCGGCGGCACCTCGTCCACCGCCGCGCCGGGGTGTTGGCGCCCGTCCATCCTCGTCCTCCCGGCCGACCAGCGTTGACGCCTCATTCTGGCACCGGCCCGCCCGGCCCCGGATGCTCCCTCCGGCCGAGGGCGGGCGGGCGTACCAGGAGCACGGTCCCGGTTCCGGACCGCCGGGGGGACCGGGGGCCCCGGCCCGGATCGTCCGCTGCCCGGACGCCCGGCACCCCCTCCGCCTGATGGTCTGGAAGCCTGCCGGGAACCCCCGGCGACCAGGCCGACGTTCGCGTCCATCAGCCGGAGGGCACCGTGATCCGCGCACTGACCGGATTCTCCACCAGACACGCGTGGAAGGTCATCGCCCTCTGGGCGGTGCTGGGACTGGCACTGGCCGGGCTGAGCCCGATGCTGCTCGGCCGGGTCACCCAGTCCCAGACCGGTGACTTCCTGCCGAAGAGCTACGACTCGGCCGCCGCCCTGCGGATCGCCGAGGAGCGGTTCGGGGTGAGGCCCGACGCCACCACGGTCACGGTGCTGGTCGCCCGGAGCGACGGCAAGGCGCTCACCGACGGCGACCAGCGGCGGATCGAGGCCGGGGCGGCGGAGCTCGGCAAGCGCCGGGTCGTCATGCCGAGGAAGGAGGACGAGCCGTCCTTCCTCACGCCCGACCGCTCGCAGACCCCCCGGGTGGCCCCGGCGATGACGGCGCCCGACCGGAGCTTCGAGCTGCTCTCCGTCGAACTGACCGGCAGCGCCGTGGACGAGGGCGTCCGGGAGGTCTACCGGACCTTCCGGGACTCCGCCCGCGCGCAGTTCGCCGCCGCCGGGATGCGCACCGGGTTCACCGGCGGCCTGGCCGAGGCCGTCGACACCGCGGACGACAACCGGACCGCCGCGCTCATCGGCAGCAGCCTGGTCACCGTGCTGATCGTCCTGCTCAACGTGCTGGTGTTCCGCAGCGTGCTCGCGGCCGTGCTGCCGCTGCTCGCGGTCGCCCTGATCGGCGGCGTGGCCGCCGGAGCGGTGGCCGGCGCCGCGACGCTCACCGGCCTCAAGCTGGACGCCTCGACCCCGAGCCTGATCTCCGTGGTGCTGCTCGGCATCGGCGTCGACTACCTGCTGTTCCTGCTCTTCCGGTTCCGCGAGCACCTGCGCGCCCGGCCCGACCAGCCCGCCCGCGAGGCGGCCGCCGAGGTGTCCGGCCGGGTCGGCACCGCGATCACCTCGGCCGCGCTGACCATCGTGGCCGCCTTCGCCACCCTGGGCGTGGCGAGCTTCGGGCAGTTCCGCTCGCTCGGCCCGGCGATCGCCGTCGCCGTCCTGGTCATGCTGCTGGGCAGCCTCACCCTGATGCCGGCGCTGCTCGCCGCCTGCGGCCGCAAGATGTTCTGGCCCTCCCGCAGCCTGGACCGTGAGCCGCGCGCGGGCGCGGCCGCCCGCTACGGCGCCTTCGTCGCCCGCCGTCCGGTGGTCCTGCTGCTCGGCTCCGTCGCGCTGCTCGGCGCCCTCGCCGCCGGGATGACCGGGATCCGGATGGACTACGGCCAGGGCGGCGGCTCCGGGACGGCGGCCGCGGCCACCGCCGCGGAGATCTCCCGCGCCCTGCCGGCCGGCGTCTCCGACCCGACCACCGTCTACGTCACCGCCGACGACGGCGGCACCCTCGACCCCGCCCGGCTCGACGGCCTCTCCCGCGCCCTCGCCACGACCGAGGGCGTCGGCCAGGTGGGCGGCACCGTCCTGAACGAGGACCGCCGCGCCGCCCGGATCGACCTCTTCCTCACCGCCGACCCGCAGAGCGCACGGGCCCGCGAGCTGGCCTCCGGCCCGGTCCGCGCCGCCGTCGCCGCCCACACGCCGGCCGGGACGAGCGCCCACGTCGGCGGCACGGCGGCGATCTTCGCCGACATCTCCGTCGCCGTCGACCACGACCTGACGATCGTCTTCCCGGTCGCCGCCGTCCTCATCGCCCTGATCCTGCTGCTCCTGCTGCGCAGCCTGCTCGCCCCGGTGGTGCTGATGCTCGCCGTCGGGCTCGGCTTCGCCGCCACCCTCGGCGCCGCCACCCTGCTGTTCCAGCACGTGCTGGACGAACCCGGCGTCAACTTCACCCTCCCCCTGGTGCTGTTCCTGTTCGTCGTCGCGCTGGGCACCGACTACAACATCCTCATCACCGACCGGATCCGCGAGGAGATGCACCACCCCGGCCCGGCCCGCGCCGCCGTGGCCCGCGCCGTCCGCCACACCACGCCCGCCATCGCCACCGCCGGCCTGGTCCTGGCCGGCTCCTTCGCCACCCTCGCCACCACCCCGGGCAGCGCGCAGATCGCCTTCGCGCTGACGCTCGGCATCC
The DNA here is from genome assembly GCF_042268405.1 of Kitasatospora sp. NPDC056184. Taxonomy (NCBI): domain Bacteria; kingdom Bacillati; phylum Actinomycetota; class Actinomycetes; order Kitasatosporales; family Streptomycetaceae; genus Kitasatospora; species Kitasatospora sp. NPDC056184. The sequence continues at coordinate 202,626 of NZ_JBHJUI010000008.1, forward strand.
TCCTCTCCGCCGTCGTCCTCTCCCTCGGCCTGGTCCCGGCGCTGGCCGCCCTCCTCGGCCGCGCCCTCTGGTGGCCCCTCCGCCCCACCCCCACCCCGGCCCCGACCAGCGCGCCGGCCCCGGCCCGCGTCCTCATCCCCTGACCGCTCCGCCCCCTTGACCGCTCCGCCCCCTGACCGGGCGTCCGCCTGCCCCGGACGCCCACGGAGGCCCGGCCCCCGCCCCGAGGGCCGGGCCTCCGGCCTGCCGGCGCCGGGCCGAGTGTCGGACCTTCCGCTCATACTTCTTCCGCATGGGCGTCAGATCGGATTTCTCGCTGGAGTTGCAGCTCAAGTACGTCCGCGAGCGGACGGTGAACGGCGAGGTCGAAGGCGCGGTCACCGCCGCGCTCCGGCACATGAGCAGCGGCCGCGGCCACCGCAGGGGCGGCAAGGCCCTCGTCGAGCTGCTGACCGCGGCCCGCGGCCGTGCGGCCGCGGCGGACGAGTGGGACGTCGTGCGGCTGCTGCAGGACTCCATCGACTACGCCGAAGAGCGCATCCTGCAGCCGGAGTTCGCCGAACGGTACCGCCTGTTCCAGGACGGCGTCCGCAACGAGACCCTGCGGCGGTTCGCCGGCGGCATGTTGTCGATCGAGTTCACGTACGCCGCCGAAGCGGGGCGCGAGTTCCTGGACCGGCACCCGGACGCGGGGACGGAGGACCTCCTCGCCCACATCGGTTCGCTCGGCCACGACGCGCGGTACCTGGCGGCACCGGACGACCGGCCGGGGCGCTACTCGCTCTTCCGCGGCCGGGCCGAGAGGCAGCTGTGGCTGAAGCGTGTGCTCGAAGAACGCATCGACGTCGAGGACCCGGAGGAGGCCGCGCAGCGGATCACCGCGTCACCCGAGGCGTGGGCCCTGCTCGCCACCGACCCCGAAGGACAGCTGATCCTCCGGGCGGCCCGACTCCGGCAGCGGGCGGCAGGCCTGGCCGCCCTGCGCAGGGCGGTGGAGGACCGGACGGCCACCGAGCGGGATCTGCAGCGCGCTCTGGAGGGACAGCACTGGATCTTCGGCGGACGCTTCGTCGGGGAAGCCGCCCACCGCAGGCTGGTGCCCGGTGACGAGCTCGACATCCCGCTGATCCGCGGTGACGGGAGTCTTCACCTCGTCGAGCTGAAGCGGGCCATGAGCCTGAAGGGCTCCCTGGTGAAGCGCCACCGCGGAGCCTGGGTACCCACCGCCGAGGTGCACGACGCCGTGGGCCAGGCGGTCAACTACCTCGTCGGGCTGGACGAGGACCGCCGACGCATCTTCGAGGACTTCGGCATCGAGACCCGCCGCGCCGGCGCCATCGTCCTGATCGGGCATCCGGCCCTTCAACCGGACGTGCCGGAGCAGGAGATCAACGAAGCGCTCCGGACCTTCAACACCCACGTGAACCGGGTGGAGGTCCTCACCTACAAGGAACTCATCGACAACGCGGAACGCTCCCTGGGCGGCCCCCTTGAGGCGTAGCGGCCGACTGCGAGCAGGCCGAACCCCCGGCCGCCGGGCGCGGCTACGCGGGCATCACACCGTGGATGCGGGAGAGGGCGAGGACGCGTTCGCCCTTTCCGGGAGGACGGGAGGACGGGAGGCAGGACGGGACGGACGTCCGCCGATTCGTGATCGCTCCGTCACCGGACCGCTCTCCCCCGAACGGGCGGGTCAGGCGCCGCTCACGGTGCCGTTGACCGCCGCGATCCGGCCGAGTGCGTCGAAGGTCACCTCGGCGGTGCCGCCGCCGGGCAGGCGGACGCTGATCCGATCGGCGGCCAGGTCGGCGGGTACGCCGTGGTGGGCGAAGTAGCCGGTCACCACCGCGTACGGGGAGTGCCCGAACAGCCCGGCGCCGGTCAGCAGGAAGCGGGGCATCGTGACCGGATCCAGTTCCGCGTGCGGGATCTGCGGGTCGTCGGGCGCGAAGTAGACCCGGGTGCCGGGCCCGGCCTCCTGGCTGATGTAGCCCGCCGCGCCCAGCACGCCCATGCCGACGAAGGCGAGCGCTTCGGCGGCCCGGCGCGGGTCGGCGAAGCCGGCCAGGTCCACGCCTGCGTCCCGCAGTTCGGGGACACCGTTGGAGCGCCCGAACTCGGCGATCCGCTCGCTGGCGGCGACCACCGCGCTGCCCCGCAGGCCGGGGTTGGCCCACGCCCAGAGCCATGACCGCTCGGACTCGTCGTACGTGCCGAGCAGCCCGACCCGCACGGTGCGGCCGCCGGACCGGTACACGCACTGGTCCAGGTCGGCCGTCCACGGCCCGGCCGGCAGCACCTTCTCCAGTGCCTCGAGTTGCTCGGCTCCCCAGGCGGCGTGGTGCTCGGCGGTGCGAAGGAAGGCATCGGTGAAGGTCGACATCATGGGGATCACCCTAATGAGGGGGGAGCACGCCGAAGGCCCGGGCCCGTACGGGACGGTCAGGCGAGCGAGGGGTGGATGAGCCGGCCGCGGTGGATGAGGGAGGCGGCCTGTTTGAGGCGGCGGACGCGGACGCTGATCTCGTAGCCGTTGATGCCCTCGATGCGGGCGACGCGGCTGCTGAGGTAGCGGTAGAAGTCCGGGGTGTCCTTGCAGATGACGATGGCCATGATGTTGTGCTTGCCGCTGGTGGCCGCGGCGAAGGCGCACTCCTCGTGCCGGCCGAGCTCTTCGCCGACCTCGTGGAGCCGGGGCAGGGCGACCTGGAGCCAGAGGGTGGCGTTGAGTTCGTAGCCGAGGCGTTCGGGCAGGGTGTCGACGTCGTAGACGAGGGAGCCGGCGGCTTCGAGGGCCTCCAGCCGGCGGGCGACGCGGGGCTTCGACCAGCCGGTGGCCTCCGCCAGGCGGGTGTGGGAGGCGCGGCCGTCCTCCGCCAGGGCTTCGAGGAGGGGGCGGTCCTCATCGGGCGGGGGGAGCGGGCGGCCGGTGGGGGTGGGGCGGTCCTCGGTCAGCCGCCGTACCTGGTCGTCGGTGAGGGAGCTCTCCCGGCCGGTCCAGCCGGCGGGGCCGTGGGAGCCGAAGGTGTGGACGAGGAGGTCGAGGCTGAAGTCGAGGACGGCGGCGGCTTTGGGGAGCCGTCGCAGGAGGACGTCGTCGCGGGCCGTGCCGGCGGGTGAGCGGATCATGCAGATGATCTCCGACCCGCCCGAGGCGATGCCCGCGTAGGCGACCTCGGGCCGGCGGGCGAGCGAGTCGGCGAGGGGGCCCACGGAGTCCGGGCGGCAGCGCAGTCGCGCGACCCACTCGGCCCGGCCGTCGGCCGCCGCGTTGCTCAGCCCGACGACGCGGAGGACCCCGTCGCGGCGCAGCGCGTTGTAGCGGCGCGCCACGGTCTGCTCGGACGCCCCGACGACCTCGCTGAGGCGGCGGAAGGAGACGCGCGGGGCGCAGTGGAGCCCGTGGATGATTCTGTGATCCAGCTCGTCCGGCATGGCGGAATCATCACACGGAGACCGGCCGATCCGAGGGTTGTACGACATCGGACGGGATCGCCTGGGGGATCGGCGCCCCGGGGCCCGAAGCTGGTCGGCGGCTCCGCCGGTGCGTCCGGCCCCGGAGCGGGGCGCGTGCCGGACGGCGGCGCCCGTCCAGCAGCCGGTGCCGGCGAGGCACCCCCGCAGTCGAAGGACAGTGCTCGTGAACTCCGCAACGATCGCCACGACACAGGGCCCCAGGGCCGGACGGGCCGCCACGCTCGTCATGGCCTGCCTGGGCGTCTTCGTCGCCTACCTGCCCGTGACCACCGTGTCGGTGAGCCTGCCGGCGATCCAGCGGGCACTGGGCGCCTCGACGTCCCAACTCTCCTGGGTGCCGGACGCGTTCGTGCTCCCGATGGCCGCGCTGATCCTGACCACCGGGGTGTGGGGCGACGTCCACGGCCGCAAGCGGGTGTTCCGGACGGGCATGGCCTTCTGCGCGCTGGGGGCCGTGATCTCCCTGACCTCCGACTCGGTGCAGATGCTGTGGGCCGGGCAGGCGGCCTCCGGACTCGGCGCGGCGGCTCTGCTGCCCACCACGCTGGCCCTGATCAGCCACGCCGTCCCCGACCACCGGGAGCGCGGCAGGTTCATCGGACTGTGGGCGATGTCCCTGCTGGCCTCGCTCGCCGTGGGACCGCTGATCGCCGGCGGGCTGCTGGAACACGTCGAATGGCGCTGGATCTTCCTCCCGCCCCTCCCGGTGTCCCTGATCGTGCTGGTCGTCGCGGCGTTCCTGCTGCCCGATTCCCGCGCACCGCACGGCCGCCGGCTCGACTGGCCGGGCCAGATCAGCGCGGCCGTCGCCGTCACCGCGGTCGTCTACGGCGTCATCGAGGGCGGCGCGAACGGCTTCGGCGAGCCCGCCGTGGTCCTGGCCCTGGCGCTCGGCGTGCTCAGCGCGATCGCGTTCGTCGTCGTGGAGCACCGCAGCGCGAGCCCGATGCTCGACCCCGCCCTGTTCCGCAGCCCGGCGTTCACGGCCACCGCACTGGTCGCGATGATCAGCTTCCTGGGGCTGATCGGCTTCTTCTTCGTGCTGAGCCTGTACTTCGGCATGGTGCAGCACCTGACCACGCTCCAGGCCGGCCTGCGGATGGTCCTGATGGCCGGGACGTCCCTCGTCGCCAGCGTCCCCGTCGGGCGGCTGATGCACCGGGTGCCCGCCCGCGTCATGATCACCGCCGGACTGGCGCTGACGGCCGGTGCGCTGCTGTCGCTCACCGGCATCGACGCCCACACCTCCTACGGCTCGCTCGCCTGGCGACTCGTCCTGCTCGGCCTGGGCATGGGCGCCGTCCTCACCCCGATGACCGCCTCCGCCGTCTCGTCCGTCCCGCACCACCTGGCCGGCATGGCCGCGGCCGGCAACAACGCCTTCCGCCAGGTCGGCGGCGCCCTCGGCCCCGCCGTCCTCGGCGCCCTGCTCACCACCCGCGCCCTCGACGCGCTGCCCGGCCGCCTGGCGGACGCCGGCGTACCGGCGGAAACCGGCGGCCGCGTCCTCGACACCGCCCGCGACCAGGGGCTGGCCGCCGTCGCCGGACTCGACCTCGGCGCCGCCACCGACCAGGCCCTCACCGCCCTCGGCGACTCCTTCCTCGACGGCCTGCGGCTCTGCCTCCTCGTGTCCGCCTCGCTCACCCTGCTGGCCGCCCTCGCCTGCGCCCTCCTCCTGCGCCCGGCCCCGCCCGCCACCCGCCCCGCACCCGCCCCGTCCCCCGCCGAGGCCGCCACCGGCCGACAGCCGGCCCGCACCCCGTGACCCCTCCCCGTGCCCCCTCCCCGGCAGATCCGGCAGCGGCAGGAACCCGGCTCCGGCACGGGAGAGGAGGAAAGGTTTCCTCGTGCCGCCTCACCGAGGTGGCGGGAGGGCGGCATCCGACCTGATCACGGCCGCAGGCTCGCCGCCGTGCGAGGAGGCGGCCGCCGGCCCTGACGTGCAACGGGGACCGCGTCATGACGAAGGCCCCGACCGGGAACCCGGTCGGGGTCTTCGACTGCCCTGGCGGGCAGCGGCGGAGGAAGCGAGATCCGAACGCGTGAGGGGTTGCCCCCAACACGCTCTCCACCTCTCCTCGGCGCGTCCGCAGGCGTCCCCCCTCCTACGCGTTGGCGTTCCCGAGTCCGTTCGCGAGCCGGTCGAGCCAGGGGCCGAACGAGGCACGGACGGCCTCGGCGGCCTCGATCTGGGGGTTGTGGCCGGCGCCGTCGAGGACCGTGGCGGCCATCCGGGGGTAGTGGTCGAGCAGGGCCAGCTGGTCGCGCCAGCCGACCAGGGCGTCCTGCCGGGTGGTGACCAGCAGGTGGTGGCCGCGGTGCTGCGGGGTCCGGTGCTCGGGCCAGTGCGGCAGCAGGAAGTCGGTTTCGAGTTCGGCGGCGGCCGCCCGGTCGTGCGCCTGCCAGCCGGGCCGGACGTACCGCTCGAAGAGCTCCCAGCTCGGCTCGGTGTGGCGGGCCATGACGTACCGGAACAGCTCGCGGTCGGCGGCCGGGAGGCGGGCGAGGAGGTCGTCGTCACGCTCGACCACCGACTCGTCGGGCAGGGCCCGCTCGGCGCCCCAGCGCACCACCGGCACCAGCAGCGCCGAGCCCAGCACCTGCTCGCCGAACCGCGCGGTCACCGCCCGGGCCAGCTGGCCGCCGAAGGACTGCCCGACGACGGCGAAGGGCTGCCGGCCGACCTGGTCCTCGATCCACCCGCAGACAGCCTCCGTCAGGGCGGCCGCCGAGGTGGTGCCCGGCAGCCGGGGGCTGGCGCCGTGGCCGGGGAGGTCGAGGTAGAGGCGCCGCCAGCCGGGGCGGTCGGCGAAGGCGGCCTCCAGCGGGATCAGGACGCGGTGGTCGACGGTGTAGCCGTGGATCAGGACGATCGGAGTGCCGTCGCCGAAGGCGGTGTGGTGGATCGCGGAGCCGGTCGTGTCGTTCGTGTCGGTCATGACGACAGCGTCCAACCATGACACCCGTGACAAGGTCAAGCGGCGGAGTCCGGGCGGCGGATCCGCGGTGGTCAGGAGAGGTTCCTGACCACCTCCAGGTACTCCCGGATGGCGTCCCGGTTGCGCGTCAGGCACAGGATCCGGCGGCTCATCCGGTCCGTCTCGGACTCCAGGGTGGCGAGCATCTCCGCCGTGGCGTCGGCGAAGTGGATCGTCCGCGGGGTGCCCAGGCAGGGCAGGACCTGCTTGATGATCCGGGTCGGCAGCCCCGCTTCCAGCAGTCCGCGGATCTGCAGCACCCGGTCCACGAGGTACTCGTCGTACGCGCGGTAGCCGTTCGCCTCGCGGCGCGGCGTGATCAGCCCCTGCTTCTCGTAGTAGCGCAGCAGGCGCGGAGTGGTCTCCGCCCGCCGGGCGAGTTCACCGATGCGCACGTGTGACCACCCTCACTCCGGGCCGGGGCCTCCCCGGCTGGACCTTGACACGGATGTCAACGATAGACGATCGGGCCCATGCCCACTCCTGAACTCCGCACCACCGACTCGCCGGCGGCCCCCGCCCCGAGGCTGCCCTGGCCCGCGCTGCTGGCCATGAGCACCGGCGGCTTCGTCACGATCATGACCGAGGCCCTGCCTGCCGGAGTGCTGCCCGCGATGAGCGCCGACCTCGGCGTCGGCCAGTCCGCCGCCGGGCAGTCCGTCACGCTCTACGCGGTCGGCTCCATCGCGGCCGCCATCCCGCTGACCGCCGCCACCCGGCGCCTGCCGCGCAAGCGGCTGCTGCTGATCGCCGTCGGCGGCTTCGCCGCGGCCAACGCCGTCACCGCCGTCTCGTCGAACTACCCGCTCACCATGGCCGCCCGGTTCGCGGCCGGCCTGGTCGCCGGGCTGCTCTGGGCGCTGCTGGCCGGGTACGCCCGGGGCGTCGTCGCACCGGAGCAGCGCGGGCGGGCGATGGCCGTCGCCATGGCCGGCTCGACGGTCGCCCTGTCGGTCGGTGTGCCCGTCGGCACCCTGCTGGCCGGGCTGGTGGGCTGGCGGTTCACCTTCGGGCTGATGAGCGCGATCGCCGTGGCACTGACCGGCTGGATGCTGCTCGCGCTCCCGGAACTGCCCGGCCGGAGCGACCGGGACCGCACCCCCGTCCGCCAGGTGCTGCGGACGCCGGGCGTGGCCGCCGTCCTCGCCGTCACGGCGACCTTCGTGCTCGCCCACAACGTCCTCTACACGTACATCGCCGCGCTGCTCGCCCCGCTGGGGCTCGACGGCCGGACGGACACCGTCCTGCTCGTCATCGGGCTGTCCTCCCTGGTGAGCATCCTCGGCACCGGCGCCCTGATCGACCGCCACCTGCGCCCGCTGACCGTCGCCGCCTCCGTCCTCCTCGCCGTCGCGGCACTGCTCCTCGCCGCCGCCCTGCTCGGCCCGACCGGCTGGCCCGCCTACGCCGCCGCCGCCCTCTGGGGCCTCGGCTTCGGCGGCGCCGCCACCCTCCTCCAGACCGCCGTCGCCGACGCGGCCGGACCGGCCGGCGACATCGCCCAGTCGCTGCTCGTCACCTGCTGGAACCTCGGTATCGCCGTCGGCGGCCTGGCCGGCGGCCTCCTCCTCGACCACTCCGGCCCGACCGCCCTGCCCTGGTCCGCCCTCGTCCTCCTCGCCGCCGCCCTGGCCACCACCCTCGCCGGCCGGCGGCACGCCTTCCCGGGGCGGGCGCGGCACTCGGTCGTGTGAGCGGAGCCGCCGCCGAACGTGAGGAAAGCCACACCCCGACATGGTCCCCCACGTCCGTTAGGGTCGACTCAGATCCGCCCTGAACAGGGATTTTGCGTCGGCCACCGCGATGTGGCCGCCGCGGGTCTGGCCTTTTCTGGAGATTGCATGTCCGATCTGGCATTTCGCTCCGCAGGTCAGCTCGCCGCCGCAGTCGCGGCGAAGGAGGTATCGAGCGTCGAGCTTCTCGACCACTACCTCGACCGGATCGAGCGGCTCGATCCGAAGGTGAACGCCGTCGTCGCCCGGGACGAGGAGGGTGCGCGAGCCGCGGCACTGGCGGCCGACCGCGCGGTCTCCCGCGGCGAGCCGCTCGGCCGCCTGCACGGCGTCCCCGTGACGATCAAGGACAGCCTTGAGGTTGCGGGCCTGCGGACCACCGGGGGGTCGACCCGCTGGGGACACCATGTCTCGACGAGTGACGCCGAGTCGGTCGCGCGGCTCAGGAACGCGGGAGCGATCGTGTTCGGCAAGTCCAACATGCCGCCCGACGCCCGGGACTGGCAGACCTACAACGAGGTCTACGGGACCACGAACAACCCGTGGGACCCGACCCGCGGACCCGGCGGTTCGTCCGGCGGGTCCGCCGCGGCCCTCGCCGCGGGGCTGACCGGCCTGGAGCTCGGCGGCGACTCGGCAGGCTCGATACGGGTGCCCGCCCACTTCTGCGGCGTCTACGGGCTGCGTACGTCGTTCGGGATCGTGCCGAGGTACGGGAGCGTCTCGGGACACGCCCCCGGGACGCTGGCGGATTTCGACATGGCGGTCCTCGGCCCGCTCGGCAGGCACGCCGACGACCTCGACCTGGGCCTCGACGTCCTCGCGGGAGCGGACCACGACCGCGCCCCGGGGTGGCGGCTGGAGCTGCCCCCCGCCAGGTCGGGCACTCTGCGGGAGTTCCGGGTCGCCGCATGGCTCGACGACCCCTTCTGCCCCGTCGACAGCGAGCTGGTCGCGATCATGAGGACGGCGCTGGAGGCGGTGCGGGCCGAGGGCGCCGTCGTGGTCGAGGGCGGGGGACCGGTCGGGCTCGAAGAGACGATGGCCCTCTACCAGCCGTTGCTGATGGCGCAGAGCGGGCTGGTCGAGCCGGACGAGTCGTATGCCGGGTTCGTGGAGCGCGCCGCGGCGGAAGGGGCGGCGGGCGGGTTCGCGTCGGACCTGACGATCCGCTTCCGTGACTGGCACGCGCTCGACGAACGCCGGCAGCACTCCCGCCGCCGCTGGGCCGAGTTCTTCCGCGACGTCGACGTGCTCGTCTGCCCGGTGAGCCCTACGGCCGCCTTCCCCCACGACCACCGACCCGACCCCGGCTGGTCGGTCCGGACCCTGCGGGTCAACGGCGCCGACCGGCCGTACCGCGAGATGCTCACGTGGATGGCGCCGTCGGCGGTCAACCATCTGCCCGCGGCGGTGGCACCGGTCGGGGCGACCCGGGACGGGCTTCCTGTCGGCATCCAGGTGATCGCGCCCTATCTGCACGACCGCACCGCGGTCCAGTTCGTGCGCTGCCTCGCGGAGGTGATCGGCGGGTTCCGCCGTCCGCCGGGATTCTGAGAGCCCCGCCGGGCCGCCGGCCCGTGGCATCGTGCTGGGCGACCCGGCCGCCGCGTTCTCGTCGTGTGCGGAGCGCCTCCCCGGCCGAGGGCGCCTGCGGGCGGGAAGCCGGACCGGGACCGGAACCGAGAGCACGGTACGACGAAGGCCTCGACCGCTGGGCGGTCGGGGCCTTCGTGCTGCCACGGCCGGCAGGGGCGGAGGATACGAGATCCGGACTCGTGAGGAGTTGCCCCCAACACGCTGTCCGAGAGGCAGGCCGGCGGACGACGGCGGGGCCGAGGCCGAGCCGGGCGAAGAAGCATATGCCGGCGATATGCCGTGCTGCTTAGGCTCCGGGTATGCGCGTGTTGATCGTGGAGGACGAGCCCTACCTGGCCGAAGCCGTCCGGGACGGTCTCCGGTTGGAAGCGATCGCCGCCGACATCGCCGGCGACGGCAATGCCGCTCTGGAACTGCTCGGCGTCAACTCCTACGACGTCGCGGTCCTCGACCGCGACGTCCCCGGCCCCTCCGGCGACGAGATCGCCCGACGAATCGTCGCCTCCGGCAGCGGCATCCCGATCCTCATGCTCACCGCTGCCGACCGGATCGACGACAAGGTGTCCGGGTTCGAGCTCGGTGCCGACGACTACCTCACCAAGCCGTTCGAGCTCCGGGAGCTCGTCCTGCGTCTGCGGGCGCTGGACCGCAGACGCGCGCCCGCCCGCCCCCCGGTCAGCGAGATCGCGGGCCTGCGGCTGGACCCCTTCCGCCGACAGGTCTTCCGCGACGGGTGCTACGTCGCGCTCACGCGGAAGCAGTTCGCCGTGCTCGAAGTCCTCGTCGCCGCCGAAGGCGGCATCGTCAGCGCCGAAGAACTCCTGGAACGCGCCTGGGACGCCAACGCCGACCCCTTCACCAACGCCGTCCGCATCACCGTCTCCGGCCTGCGCAAGCGGCTCGGCGAACCATGGCTCATCGCCACGGTGCTCGGTGTCGGCTACCGGATCGACACCGGCACGGCCACCGCACACCCCGGCAGCATCCATGGATAGGCGCCCGGGGCTCAGCGCCCGCCTGAAACTCACCATCAGCTACGCCGGATTCCTGCTCGTCGCCGGCACTCTCCTGCTGGCCGTGGTCTGGGTGTTCCTGCTGCGCCACGTACCCGACAGCCCCCAGGGCCTTCTCGGGGTCGCGCCCAACCGCTACCTCCTCGTGCGCGTGTTCGCCCCCGCCGCGGCCACAGCACTGGCCTGCCTGCTGGCGTTCGGCCTCCTGGGAGGCTGGATCCTCGCCGGCCGGATGCTCGCACCACTCACACGGATCGCCGACGCGGCACGGACGGCCGCGAACGGATCACTGTCCCACCGGGTCCGTATGCAAGGTCCCCGGGACGAATTCCGGGAACTCGCCGACGCGTTCGACACCATGCTCGAACAACTCGAATCCCACGTCGCCGAACAGCGGCGGTTCGCCGCGAACGCCTCCCACGAACTGCGCACCCCACTGGCGATCTCGAAGACACTCCTCGACCTCGCCCGCAACGACCCCACGCGGGACCAGGGCGAACTCATCGAACGCCTCCACACCGTCAACGCGCGGGCGATCGACCTCACCGAGGCCCTCCTGCTGCTCAGCCGCGCCGACCGCAAGGGCTTCACCCGCGAGCCCGTCGATCTGTCCCTCATCGCCGAAGAAGCCACCGAAACGCTGCTTCCCCTCGCCGAAAGGCGCCGGATCACGCTCGATGTCACCGGCGAGAAGGCGCAGACCCTCGGCTCCGCGGCGCTCATCCTGCGGATGGTGACCAACCTCGTCCAGAACGCGATCGTCCACAACCTCCCCTCCGGCGGCACCGTAACGGTCCACATCGAATCGCAGCACGACGCGAGCGTGCTGCGGGTCGAGAACACCGGTCATCGAGTCGTCCCGGCGGAACTCCTACCGACCCTCACCGAACCCTTCCAGCGCGGAACGGAACGCACGCGCACCGACGAACACGCCGGGGTCGGCCTCGGGCTGGCCATCGTGCACAGCATCGTCCGAGCACACGACGGGACCGTCGACCTCACACCCCGCCCCACCGGCGGTCTCCTCGTGACGATTCGACTTCCCGGTACGCCGCAGGCATCGCCCCCGCGCAGCTCCTAGACCTTCCGGTGGATGCGCGCGACCGGAGCGTCGCGATCACCGGCGGCAGGACCGGCGCACTGCCGACCCGCGCCAGTTCCTCGATGCCGCGGATGCGGCGTATCGCCGGCGTATGGAAAGCCGCATACGCCAGCGCAACAGCCTTCCGTCTTCAGTGGAGGCACGAGGACCACATGGGTGGGTGATCGGTTGCCGACAGCGGTCGCCGGTGGACCCGCACCGGTCGACTCGCCGATCAGGAAAGGGCCGTGATCATGGACTTGAATTCCGTAGGTGGTATCAACCGGCGGCGGTTGCTCGGGTGGGGAGGGTTGGCGGCCGCCGGCGCGGTGGCGGTCGGCGCGCCGCCGGCGGGCGCCCGACCCGGTCGCGCAGACCACACAGACCCGGCCCCGACCGACTCCGACATCCCACCGGCCACCCGTCCCGGCGGAGCCTACGACCAGTACGTGGCGAAGCTGGCCGCCGAGGGGAGGTTCTCCGGCGTGGTGCTGTTGTCGCACCGGGGCCGGACGGTGCTGTCCCGCAGTTACGGCATGGCCGACAGGGAGAAGGGGATTCGCAACCACGAAGGCATCGCGTTCAGCCTCGGCTCGGCGGGCAAGCCGTTCGGCGCGGTGGCCGTCCTGCAACTGGCACAGCAGGGAAAGCTGAGTCTGTCGGACACGGTGGGCACCCACCTGAAGGGCTACGCCGACGGCATCGCCGAGCAGGTGACCATCCACCACCTGCTCACCGGCACCTCCGGGCTGGAGACCCCGGACGAGGACGTTCGACGCGTCTTCCAGAGCCGGGAGGAGGTGCACGAGTACTACGAGCAGTGGATCCGGCAGTCCGAGCCGGTGGCGGCCCCCGGCACTCGCACCGGCCACTCCGGCGCCGATGTCGTCATCCCCGCGTTGATCGTGGAGGCCGTGAGCGGCAAGCCGTACTGGGACTACGTGCAGGAGAACGTCTTCGGCCGCTGCGGCATGACCGGCTCGGGGTTCTGGACCAGGCCGCGGTGGCTCACCGACGAGCACATCGCGCACCCGTACATGACGCTGGCCGACGGAAGCCAGGTGGACGCGGTCCGCAACCTGGACGAGGGCAGCCCGTCCCCTGACGTACTCGGCAAGAACCCGGGCCGCAGCTTCATCGACGCCCCCGGGGACGGCGGCTTCGCCACCGCGCCGGATCTGGTCCGGTTCGCGTGCGCGCTGGGCGACGGCACGGTGCTGCACCGGCCCTGGGCGGAGTTGCTCACCGGGGCCAAGATTCCCCACAGCGGTTCGTCGTTCGGGGCCTACGGCATGCCGGTCCGCATCGCCGACGGCCAGTGGGTGTTCGGGCGCGGCGGTGGCAACCCCGGTGTCAGTGCCCACTGGAGCGTCTACCCGTACACCGGCTGGGTCGGCGTGGTCCTCGGCAACTGCGACGGCCTGCCGCTGCAGGAGATCGTCGGACGGGAGACGCAGGCCATCACCGGGGCTTCGCCCGGCGACGGGGGCGGCGGCTGAAACGGTCCGGTGGCGGACGCGGAGAGAAGGGATCTGCTGCCATGGCCGGCAGCGGCGGAGGACACGAGATTCGATTTCGTGAGGGGTTGCCCCCAACACGCTCTCCGATTCCCCGGAAGGGGGTCCGCCGCGGTTCACACCCGTTCTGACCCGAGACGGAGCGCCTTCCGAGCGGCGGCTGAACTCGGTCGGACGGGTATGGATGGGACCACGGCCGGGACCGGGGCGCTGAGTGTTCACTCCTTGCGTTCCGGGCTACGAGGGCATCACCCCGTGGATGCGGGAGATGGTGAACACGCGGTCGTCGTTCCGCAGGTGGCACCAGGCGTGGAGGTAGGGGGCGTCCAGTTCGAGTTGGCTGAGCGTGCGGACCGTGGTGTTGCCCGAGGTGGCTACGTACTCGATCGTGATGGCCTGACCGTCGTTGACGGCGTGGGCCAGCTGGCGGACATCGGTGAAGGAGAGGTTGCGCGCGTACCCGGCGATGATCTCCTCGGTGTCGCTGTCGTAGGGGCGGCCGTCGTACGGGTCGGGCTCCGGAACGTCCTGCGGGGCACCCAGCAGACGGGTGGCGAGGGCGCGCAGGTCGACAGCGGTCCGAACGTCTGCGGCACGGTCGGCCGTCCGCTGCGGGCGGGACCTGCCGCCGGGCAGACGCGGGGGTGGGACCGGGCTCGCCGCGCGGTGCCGCTGGGCCCGTTCGATCCGGATGGACCCGTCGGGTTTCTCGGCGACGGGGGCGTAGCCCGCGGACCGCAGTGCCGAGAGCGTCTTGTCCAGCGGGGTCCGGCTGATCAGCACCGTCGGTGCCAGCAGCCGCAGGCCGAGCGGGGTGAGCTTGCGGTGGGCGGCCAGCTCGGCGAGGAGGGCGGGCTCCTCGCCGTGGATCACGCAGGCGGCGGGGACGACGCGCACCCGGCCGTGGCCGCGCGCGGTGTCGTGGATCAGGTACGAGAGCGGCTGGGGGAGTGGTTCGACGGCCACGTCAGCCAGATCGGCCGTCAAGGTGTCGGGGGTCCGGCCGGCATCGAGGGCGCGGCGGACACTGGCCGGGCTGAACCGCCAGACGGACGCCGTCCCGGCGCTCTCCCGGTCCGCGACGGAGTCCAGCAGCGCGAGGAGGTGCGCAGCCGGTGCACCGGCGACCACGGCGGTGAGATCGCTGCCGAACCGGGCGGTCCCGCTGGCGGCGGGCAGTAGCCGTCGACAGGCATCGGTCAGGGCTTCGGCGTCATCGGCCAGCAGGGCGGCCCCGATAGGGGACACGGCCCCGCGGGCGAGTGCGCCGAGCAGTTCCGCTTCGCGGATCAGGGTGGCGAACGGCGTGGTGTCCTGGGGGAGTTCGTCGGCGAGCGGGCGGAGCCAGCCGAGGAGCGCCCCCAGTTCCGCCGGGTTCGCCGCGCCTTCGCCGGCCGGGAGTCGCGCCGCAGCCGTGAGCAGCCCGTGCCGAGCCTGAAGGCAGCCTCCGCAGGCCGGTGCCCCGGTGAGTGCCGGCAGAGCCTTCCCATCCTCGTCGCGGCTCCCGCCGGGGGTCAGCGGCAGTGTCCACCAGGCCCGGAGGAGCACGGCGAGCTGGTCGGCCGGTTCTTCCGCGGCCCAGGTGTCGTAGCTGGCGGTCGCCGTGACCCGGTCGCCGTTGCGGGTCAGCAGCCCGGCCGCGCCCGCCGCCTCCAGCACCAGACGCACCACGATCTCGTCGCACCGTGCCGCCTTGCCGATCCGGGACAGCTCACGGGCGCCGACCCCGCCGGCCTTCAGCCGAGCCGGGGGAGCGACGTCGCACACTCCGAGGACGGACACCGCATGGGCGGCGAACGCCATCGAGGCGGCTGCGGCCTCCCGGTCGATGTCCGAGACGGTGGTGGGCACCGACCGCACACCGGGCGGGGCGGGCGTGAAAGGGGCGTGCCAGCTGGAGCCGCGCAGTGCGAGAGCCACCTCCGCGGGCATGCGGGCCGGCCCGTACCGGTGGCGGTCCCGGATCAGCAGCCCCCGCTCCAGCGCCCATTTTTCGCCGGGCCCGGAGTCGGCCGGAGTCCCGAACACGATGAAGTCCGGTCGCTCCGGCGTCTCACGTGCCCGCCGCTCAAGGAGTCTCCGGGTGGCTGCGGGCGCCTTGGCCACCAGCGCGGCGACCCGGGCCGGATCGCTGTGATGGTCGACCAGCGCCGCCAGCCGCATCTCCTTCCTGTTGGCGGCAGGTTTGACGTCGATCTTCGCCAACATGCGGCCCAGTTCGTCGGAGTTCGAGCCTGCGAGCAGTCGCACGAGCGGTGCGTCGAGCCCCAAAGGCGAGCCCCACGCTGTCCGCAGCGGCGCCGCCATGTGCAGCAGCCCGTTGCCGGCCGGCCACACCAGGGCACGATCGGCCAGCGCCTCCAGGACGGCGTCCAATCCGTGGGCGCGGTCACCGTGGGTCGCGTCGAGGAGACCTTCCAGATCCTCCCGTGACGCGGCCGGCAGCGCGGCGACGGCCTCCGCCACCTGAAGACACGGCAGCGCGAGCCGGGGCAGGGCCAACGCCACCGACGCCGGACGCTGGAGCCGGTCCGCCAGTTCACCGACCGATCGCGGCTCCGGAGCCGACACGGCGTCCGGGCGGGCCGTCAGGACCCGCTCCAACTCAGCCGCGTCCAGACCACGCAACCATGTGGCCAGCGTCGATCCGCTCTTCGTACTGATGGGGCACCTCACTACACAGAAGGACATCCGTGGCCCGCCGGAACCAGCCGGGAGCACAAGGATGACGTGTCAACGGAGCGGGAGCGACGAGTTCCCGGGCCGCTGAGCGGTCCCGGCCTTTGATTGCCCTGGCAGGCGGAGGCGGAGGATACGGGATTCGAACTCGTGAGTGGTTGCCCCCAACGCGCTTTCCCATTCTCCTCAGTACCGTTCACCGGGGTCGGCCCTTGTCCCGGCCTGTGGCGAAGCACACCACGGGGCAGGTCTGAACCAGGCCGGACAGTGGTGAAGGAGACCAGAACTGAGACCACGCTGCCTGTCAGGGACCGACCGGAGCAGATCCGGAAGAGCTGGGCAGGCCGGCGGACACCCCACGTCCTCCAGCCGATCGGCCCGGCCGAGCCCCAGAAGTGATCAGCCCTCGAATCAGCTCGGTGGATCCGGGCTCAGCGGTAGCGTTCGACGAGCGCGTTGCCGATCGAGGCCAGGTGGGCCCGCACGTTCGGAGGGCCGGTCACCTCGAGCCATTCGACGAGCCCGGCGAGCTCACCGGCGAGGGTGTACTCGTCGCGGCCGCGGATGACGACCTCGACGCGGCCGTCGGTCGCGGTGCCTCCCACGTCGAGTCGATCGCCGAGTCCGATCCGGAGTATGCCGATGCCGCGGGGCGTGCAGAGGGCCTGGATCTCCAGGGGCGTCCGCCTGCGTTCGACCTCGTCGGCCATCTCGCGCCAGCTCCCGGCGAGGTCGAAGTCCTCGGGCCGGTCCACCGGATCGTCGGTCGGGTCGGCGGACGCCACGCGGTCGATCCGGAAGGTCCGTCGGCCGGTCTCGGTCTGGGCGACGAGGTACCAGGCCGGGCCTTTGGCGACGATGCCCAGCGGGTGGACGGTCCTCCTCGTTTCGGTGCCTCTGCCGTCGACGTAGCCGAGCCGCACCTGGACGCCGCGGATCACCGCGTCCTGGAGTGCGTCGAGGAAGCGGGGCGGTGGGTGCTCGGCCCGGTTCGCCCCCCATGGCCGCGGGTCCGTCACCAGTGACGCCGCTGCCGCTTCGGCCTGCACGCGGAACGGCTCCGGCAGGGCGTGGACGAGTTTGCGCAGAGCCGTTTTCACCGCCGGTGTCGCGGCCGAGGCCGGGCCGGCGACCAGGAACAGGGCGCGGGCCTCACCTGCGGTCAACCCCGACAGGTCGGTGCGGGCGCCGCCCACCAGGCGCCAGCCCCCGCCTCGTCCTTGCGTGGAGTACACGGGCACCCCGGCCACGGCCAGGGCGTCGAGGTCGCGGCGGGCGGTGCGCTCGGAGACCTCCAGCTCCCGGGCGACCTCCGCCGCCGTCACCTGCTCGCGCCGTTGCAGCAACAGGAGGACGGCCACCAGCCGGTCGGTTCGCACGCCGAAAAACCTCTCACACAAACCGGTCATGAGGTGACCGGTTTCGGGCGACAGGATGGCGGCATGACCTCAAGCGATTTCCCCGAACCCACTCTCATTCCGGTCAACGGTGTGGAACTCGAAGTCTTCGAAACGGGCCGAGAGAACGCGGGAAAGCCCATCGTGCTCTGCCACGGGTGGCCGGAGCACGCCTTCTCCTGGCGTCACCAGATGCCCGCCCTCGCCGCAGCCGGCTACCACGTCATCGCCCCGAACCAGCGGGGTTACGGCCGCTCGTCCCGCCCGGTCGAAGTGACGGACTACGACATCGCACACCTGTCGGGCGACCTCGTCGCGCTCCTCGACCACTACGGCTACGAAGACGCCGTCTTCGTCGGCCATGACTGGGGCGCGTTCGTCGTCTGGGGCCTGGCCCTCCTGCACCCCGACCGCGTGAACAAGGTGATCAACCTGAGCCTGCCGTACCAGGAGCGCGGTGAGAAGCCCTGGATCGAGTCCATGGAAGCCGTGCTCGGCGGCGACTTCTACTTCGTCCACTTCAACCGGCAGCCGGGCGTCGCGGACGCCGTCTTCGACGACAACGCCTTCCAGTTCCTCCGCAACCTGTACCGGAAGAACGAGCCCCCCGCGGAGCCCCGGCCGGGCATGGCGCTGATCGATCTCGCCAGGGCGGAAGCACCACGCGGAGAGCCCGTCATGAGTGACGGCGAACTGGCCGTCCTCGTCTCCGCCTTCGAGACCTCCGGGTTCACCGGCACCATCAACTGGTACAGGAACCTCGACCGCAACTGGCACCTGCTGGCGGACGCGGACCCGATCATCCACCAGCCCACCCTCATGATCTACGGAGACCGTGACCTGGTCGCGAGGGCCGAGAACCTGGCCGAGTTCGTCCCCAACGCGGAAGTGGTCAGCCTGGACTGCGGCCACTGGATCCAGCAGGAGAAGCCCGAGGAAACGAACCGGGTGATCACGGAATGGCTGGCACGCCAGGTCCGGCCGAGCAGGCGGACCGGCTGAGCCGAGGCTTCGGCCGATCCGGACGCCACCCGGATCGGTCCTCGATCCCGGCCGGTACGAGCGCGGGGCCGACGAGCGGCGGCCTGGTCTTGCCGTGCTCGGCTTCGTCCAAGGCCGCAGGACACGGCAATCGCAACCAGGAGACGAGGAAGGCCCGGGCCGCATGATGCGGTCCGGGCCTTCTGCCGGCGGAGGATACGAGATTCGAACTCGTGAGGGGTTGCCCCCATCACGCTTTCCACATGTTCGTCCAGCTGTCCGGGGAGGTCCGTAGCCATCCTGGCCTGCGGCGGAGATGCTCCGCGGCCTGGCTCCGAACGGCCCCGGACGGAGGTGAATGCAACCAAAACTGCAACCAGGTGTCTGCCTGGCAGCAGTCCGATGAGTCGGCCCGCCTCGACGGTCTCAGTGGCGGCCCGAAGCGCTTGGTCCCGAGTCTTCGTCAGCTGTCGGTGTCCTTGGGGTGTCGGGGGGAGGCGTAGACGAGATGGACGGTCCGGTCCGGTTCGTCGACGAGGTATCGAACGCGTCCGCCGGCAGTCACCTCGTACTCCCACTGGGGCAGCTCGTGCCCTCCGAGGCTGCGGGTTGCCAAGCGGCCCCGCAGGCGATGCTGCCGATCCGGGTCGGTCAGGGACAGCGGGTCGGTACGGAGCGCTTCGAAGCATCGGCGGGTGTTCCCCGGAGCCTCTGTGCAGAGATCGCCCCATCCCTTGGCTGCTTCACTGGTGGCGAATCGCAGGCGCCACTCGTCGCCGATCGGTGGTGGCGGGACATCGTCGCCGCGCTTGGGGCTCATGGCGTGAGCACCTCGCCGTGGTCCTCGCCGGGAAGCGGTTCGGTGAGCTGCGAGGCGAGCCCGGGATCCGCCAGGATCCGGGCGGTGGCGCGCCACTCGACGATCACGCGGTGCAGGTTGGCGTGGACATCCAACTCCACCGCGTCGCGAGTGGCGTCCACGAGGTCGACGACGAACTCCCGGACCTCGTCGGCCGACAGATGCCGAGTCCAGGGGAACACCTCGGGGAGCGCCAGGAGTACGGCCCGGGCCCCCTCGTCGCTGGTGATCAGCGCGGCGAACAGGCGCGCGGTGACATCTGCGGTTTCTTCGCGCTGACGGTCGTGCCGCTCGGTGGTGAGGTACAGGTCCTCGCCGTCGCGGCGCGTGACGTGAACGCGCTGGGCTTGCTCGACGGTGTCCGCGACGCGCTTGGAGTTCTTCGACAGATCGGAGAACGACACAGTGAGAGTGGACATGGGGCGACGCTACTTCGGAATACGTTCCGAAGTCAACCGGAATGCGCGCCGAGCCGGGCGAATATTTGTTCGATGAGTTGTCCCTCTGGTGGTACAGACTTTGGCTGTGCGCGCCCGGAGGATGGGTGTGCGGGGTCCCGTTGCCTCTGTGCGGAGGCCGGAAGTGTGGAGAGCCGTTGTCGAGTGGAGCGTCCTCGCGGTCTGGGCTGTCACGCTCGCGGGTGTCCTGCTCGGGCGAGCGCAGGTGCTGCTGGAGCGGGCCGCCGAGGTCGTTCGCGCCTGGCGTGAACTCGGCCGCGTACTGCGGCCGCCGGATGGGCGCAGGTGAACGACGAAGGCCCGGGCCGCATGATGCGGTCCGGGCCTTCTGCCGGCGGAGGATACGAGACTCGAACTCGTGAGGGGTTGCCCCCAACACGCTCTCCAACTGTTCGTCCGACTGTCCGGAAGGGGCCGCAGGTGTCCTGGCCTGCGGCGGAGCGTCCGGCCACCGAGGTCCTGAACGGCAATGGACGGAGGTGAACGCAACCAGAACTGCAACCAGAGCGGGCCCGGCCCCGCCCGGCCCGGTGGTCGTGCCGACGGGCTACCGGGGGCGCGATGCACTGCCGTCGGGCGTAATGGAAGGACCCGCCCCGCGGTGGACTCCGCAAGGGGGGCGGGACCGATCGAGCCGGTGCCGGGTGCCGCGACCGGAGGAGGACGGCGGTGAGCGAGGATGAGCGGTGAGCAGCCGGCCGGCGCAGCGGGGCCGGACCGGTCGGAGGGGCGCGGCGAACGCCTGTTGGGGGCGCTGCTCGATCGGGCCCACGAGCTCCCGCCCCAACTGATCGCCCCGCTGGTCGCCGACGCCGTGCGCGAGCTCGGCGGCCGTGACCCGGTGCTCCTGCTGCAGGACTACGGCCAGCTGGTGTTGGTGCCGCTGCCCGGGCGGGGGTTGGCCGCGGGGGAGCCGGTGCCGATCGACGGTTCCCCGGCGGGGGCGGCCTTCCTGCGAGGTGTTCCCGTCGAGGAACCGCAGACCGGCGGGGTGCGGGTGCACCTGCCGTTGCTGGACGGTGGCGACGAGGCGGGGGTACTGGCCCTCACGCTGGATGCCGTCGACGACGAGGACCGGCGGTTCTTGCGGCGCCTCGCCGCTCTGGTCGCCGATCTGCTGATCACCAAGAGCGGCTACACCGACCGGATCTTCCAGGCCCGGCGCCTCGAACCGATGAGCGTGGCCGCTGAGATCCAGTGGTCGCTGCTGCCGCCACTGTCGATGTCCGTTCCGCAGGTCGCCGTGGCCGGCATCCTCGAACCCGCCTACCAGGTGGCCGGCGACAGCTTCGACTACGCGCTCAACGACGGCCTCCTGCACGTGGCCACGATCGACGCGATGGGTCACGGGCTGGACGCCGCGACCATGGCGACCGTGGCCATCGGCGCGTACCGGCATGCCCGGCGTGCCGACACCGGACTGGCCGAGATCTACGCGTTCATGGACCGGGCCATCGCCGAGCAGTTCGGCCCCGACCACTTCGTCACCGCGCAGATGATGCGCCTGGACACCGGGACCGGCCACCTGCAGTGGGTCAACGCCGGCCATCCCCAGCCGCTGCTGATCCGCGACCATGTCGTCGTCGAGCGGCTGGAGAGCGCCACGACCCTGCCGGTCGGGTTCGGCGGTGAGGAGCCGGTGATCAGCGAGCGGGCGCTGCGGCACGGTGACCGCGTCCTGTGCTTCACCGACGGCCTGGTCGAGGAGCGCGCGCCCGGTGGGGAGCAGTTCGGGGAGGAGCAGCTCATCGACTGGGTCGACCGCGTCGAGCGCTCGCAGACCGGGGTGCGGGCCGTGGTGCGAGCGCTCTCCCACGTCCTGAAGGAGAAGCGGGGCGGTCGCACGAGCGACGACGCCACCCTCTTCCTGATCGAGTGGCGCTGACGCACCGGCCCCGACCAGGGCTCTTGTCACTCACCAGGTCGGCCCGGGAGGGGCGGAGTACCGTGGGGATGTCGGAGCGGCCCGGCCCGATCCCGCCGTTCCCCGGAGGCCGGCCCTCGCTCGGCGGCCCGTGCCCGTACTCGTACCTGCGGACAGCCGGACAGCCGGCGAGCCATGTCGGACGGAACCGGTGCCGCGATCCCGGGACTCGGCCCGGTCGGGGCCCCGGGCTCCCTGGGCAGACAGGAAAGGCGGGGCGGAGAGATGTCCGTCTACGTGAAACTCTCGGCCGACGCCCGGGCGCCGGCGGAGCCGTCGAAGGGGCCGCTGGACCTGCAGTACGAGGACAGTGCGGATGGCGTCACCTTCGAGTACGACCTGCACCCGAGCGGTGCGCTGCGCGTCCTGCGGGTCTTCGAGGACACGCCGTACCGGATCGAGGTCTGCTTCGGCCCCGGGGCGTGGCTCCAGGTCGTGGGCAACTACCTGCGAAGCGGCGCCGAGTACTGACGGCACCGACGGCGGTCCGTCCCGGCCGTACCGTCGCTGTCCGGGGGAGGGAACGTCGGCACGGGAGGCCAGGATGTGGCACTACCGATGGATTCTGGAGACGCAGGACGACGACGGCCGCTGGTCCCGGCGGGACGGCGCTCCGATGCGGGATCCGCTGGAGTACGACGGGCCGCCCCAGCGGGCGGCCAACCACCTGCGGGACGTGTTCGTGCGCACGCTCTCCCGGCCCGCGCCCGGCCCACGGGCGATCAGGATCCGCCTCTGGGAGGGCGCCGATGTCGCCGGCCGGCCGCACGCCGAGGCCGAGTGGTCCCGCGAGTGACACACCCGGCCCCGCGGCCGGAGAGCGCGTCGCCCGTCCCTCCGACTACGCGGGCACCGGCCATGAGGCGGCTCGGGTGCGGGCGACATCCGCCCGTCTGTCCGCCTCACCGGCGCCGTCGGAGGGGGTGACGGCCGACGGCAGGAAGTCGGAACCGGACCTCGGCCGGTGTACGTCGCCGCCCGTCTCCACGGCGAGCAGGCCGCTCGCGGTCGTGGTGTTCGCGGGGTCGGCGGCTTCGGCCATCAGCCGGGCGGCACCGACGGCATCCGTCTCCGGCGGGACGACCAGCAGGTTCAGCCGAGGAGGAGCGTACGAGAACACCGCGATCGTGTGCTGGTCCTGCTCGGTCGTGAACCAGCCCGCGTGGACGGTGTGCCCGGCGACCGGGATCCGACGGGGGATGGCGGGCCACTGCGCGGGGTTCAGGGTGATCCGGGTCATCCGGCCCCACCGCTCGTCGATTTCGGCGGCCAGGGCGGGGAGTTCGAGGAGAAGATCGCGCGAGCGGGGCCACCACGCTCCGTCCAGGCGGCCGGGCCGCACGCCACCGGGCGTGAGGGAGAGCCGTGCCGTGGAATCCGGGGCGGCGGGCGTCGTCGCACGATCGAGGGTCGTGGTCATGATCCGGGACCTGTCCCTGGACCCGGCCCGCGAGGCCGGGCCCGGCATTGCCGTTCGCCGGAGACGACGCCAGTACCCGGTGCCGGCATGCGAAGTGCCTTCGGTGATGTCCAGCCTACTGCGGATCCGGCCCGGACCCGGTACGGCCGTGGTGGTTGGGTCTTCCGCCTGGATCCTTCGGGCGGGCGCGGTGGAACGGGCGAGGCCGGCTGCTCAGACGCGCCCGTAGCGGACCGCCTGGTCGGCCAGTTCCCGGGCCATCTCCTCGGAAACGGTCGGACGCGTGCGGTGGATGGCGTTCAGGTAGTCCTCGGTACCGGGTTGGGTCCGCTTCCCCGTGTCGAGGGTGCGTTCGAAGGTGCTCTGGGCGACCGCCATGGCGACCTGCCGGATGTCGGCGGGGGTGAAGCCCTCGCTGGCTTCGGCGAGGACGGCGGTGTCGGCCGTGGTGCCCGTCTTCGCCGTGTAGCCGGCCCACAGCGCGTCACGGGCCGTGACATCGGGCGGCCCGACCGGCAGGACGTAGTCGAACCGGCCGTGGCGCAGGAACGCCGGGTCCAGGTCGGCCACCGAGTTGGTGGCGCAGACGAGGAGCCGGCCGTCGCGCTCACGGAACCGCACGATCGACTTGAGGAGTTCGTTGACCACGCCGACCGACGCTGGGGCGGCGGGGTTGCGCGTACCGGCGACCTCCTCGACCTCATCGATGAAGAGCAGCACGTGGTCGAGCTGTGTCACCTCCTCGAAGCGGCGGCCGAGTTCGGTGGCCAGCCCGTCCTGGGACGCGAGCCGGGAGGGGAACAGCTCGATGAACGGCCAGCCGAGCCGACCCGCCACGGCCTTGGCGAACGTGCTCTTGCCCGTGCCCGGCGGACCGAACAGCACGACCGCGCGGGGCGGTTCCACCCCGTGGGCGTCCGCCAGCTCGGGGTTCGCCAGGGGCAGCACCAACCGCCGTTCGATGAGCCGTTTCTCGTCGGTCATGCCCGTGAGCCGTTCCCAGAGGCCGGCTTCGGGCATGACCGCGCCCAGCACCGCCAGGACCGTCGGCCCCTGAGGGCTGACGACCTCCGACTTCTCGAAGTACGTGAGCCCGTGGTGGGCGCGGAATCCGGAGTCGGCCAGCGCGGTGGCGCCGGTTTCCTCCTCGGGCAGCAGCGCTGCGACCATCCTGGCACCGGCGTCCCGCAGACGGCGCTCCAGTGCGGACAGCAGGGCGCTGCCGATGCCCAGGTTCCGCCAGCCGGGGTGCAGGGCGATGCGCAGCACCCATGCCCGGTCCCCGTCGACCCGGCCCACCGCCGCGCCCACGAGACGTCCGTCGGCAACCACGACGACGCCCGGATCACGCGCCTGCAACGCGGCGACCACGTCGGAGAGGCGGAAGACGGCGGCGCGGTCCGTGGCGGCGCTCTCCGCGTCGAGCCGGACCACCGCTTCGAGGTCGTCCGGTGTGAAGTCCCGGACATGCCATACAGCCATACGCAGCCTCGGTCGAACGTCGCGCGCGCCCCGCCCCTCGGACCCATCATCGGCCGACTCCGGTGTGGCCGCCTGTCCGGACGAGCGACGGACGTCCCGCCGCTCCGTCGCGTCGACACGGAGCGGGGACGGCGCGCGGGCGGTGCCGGCACGCGCCCGGGGTCGGGTTGTGGGCGACCCGCACCGGAATCCACCCGTTCCTGGCCCGCTCCTGGTGCACGGAGCGGACCGCGATCCGTGCCATCTCGCGCAGCGCGGCCCGTTCGCCTGACCGACCACGGCCCTGGCCCTGGCCGCGCTCGCGATGCGGATCAAGCATCTGGCGGTCTGCCGGTCGTCGACGAGGGCGGCTACATCCTCGGCGTCCTCACCACGGACCGCGCCACCGGCCTGCTCTCCGCCACACCGACTCCGTGAAGCCGTCGATGTCCGCGCGGTGAGAACCGGTCGGACCGAATGGGAGCAGAACTGAGACCACGGGCATGACGAAGGCCCGGACCGTCGGAACGGTCCGGGCCTTCTGCCGGCGGAGGATACGAGATTCGAACTCGTGAGGGGTTGCCCCCAACACGCTTTCCAAATGTTCGTCCGACTGTCCGGAGAGGTCCGCATGGCTCCTGAACTGCGGCAATGTGACTCGTTGGCCCGACTCTGAACGGCGCTGAACGGGGGTGAATGCAACCAGAACTGCAACCACTCAGGGCTGCATCCTGTGACGGGATGCACTGCCTTGTGCTCGGGGCGAGTTGTGCGAAGTGTAGGTACGCTGTCAGGACTGGGGCCGAAGATCGCGAGCCATTAGGATAAGGATCCGATTCGGCGACCGCTGGAGGGTAAGGCGGATTCCCGCTGTCAGTCCGCTGCTGGAGCGTCGCTGCTCAGTGTTCCATCAGGTTCGAGTCCGTGTCGTAGGACGGGCACGGGAATGTCGGGCGCGGCTTCTTCTCGTAGCTCAGACAGATGGACCAAGGCATACCAATCCCCTGCGTCGGCGGCCTCGGCCGCCAGTTTGTCGGCTTCTTCGTGTCTCCCTAGCCTCTCAAGCAGCTCGATGAGAGGGACTATTGCGTAGTCGTGTCCTGCGTCAACGCACTGTCGGTGCAGCGCTTCGGAGCCCTTGAAGTCACCGGCTTCCTCTCGGATATGAGCGAGTTCCAAGAGGGTGTAGGTGTCGCCGTATTCCGCAGCCTCCCACGCCAGGGCTTCGGCCTCCGCTCGGTCGCCTGACCTTTCGCGCAGCTTTGCAAGTCCCGTCAGAGCGGTGACGTGGCCTCTCGTGGTGAGTAGAAGTTGTTCATACAGCCGCTCTGCTCCTTCGTCGTCCCCCTCATGTAGCCGCGTTGCCGCGAGATGGGAGAGGGCGACGCTATTACCGGCCAAAGCGTCCTCGTAGGCAAGCGCTTTGGCGCCGTCAGGATCTCCGCTTTCTCGTCGGGCGTCTGCCAGTGCCAGAAGGGCGAGATCGTCACCGATATCAGCTGCCCGGCGTGCGAGCGCCTCGGCACTCTCACAGTACCCGGCCTCCTCTCGTGCGACGGCAAGCTGACGGAGCACCCTGGTGTTGCTTGCTGCTGCCGCCTCCATGGCAAGTTGCTCGGCAGCGCCATGTTCTCCTGCCGCCTCCATCATTACGGCCAGTTTCTCCAGGGCGTGGCCGTGACCCGCATCGTTGGCTACGCGATAGAGGGCTTCGGCTTCCTGAAGGGCCCCGGCAGCTTCTCGCAGCTCCGCAAGCATGAGGAGCGCGTGAGTCTCGCCAGCGTCAACCGCCTGCTGGTAGAAGACCTCGGCCGCCTTGTGATCTCCCTCGGCTTGCCGAATGGACCCAAGTCGGCACATGGCGTCGGTGCTGCCGGCCTGTGATGCCTTCAGCAGACAGGCCAAAGCCTCATCGTGATCTCCAGTCAGTGTCCGCATCTCGTAGAGTTTGACCAGCGCGCTGATGTCCCCAGCGTCTGCTGCCCGACGGTAGAGCGCGTCTGCCCACGACCAACGAAGGCGTTGGTCTGCCGCGTCAGCGAGACGGGCGAGATCGTCGGGATGCGTGAGGTGGATGTAGGCGGCTTCCCAGAAGGAGCCCGGAGGACACAACGCCTGGCGTTCGTGTCGCCCGTGCTGCTCAAGGTAGTCGGCCAACCGGTAAGACGTCGGCGCAGAATCAACTGCCGGCTGAACGGTAGAAGCACGCCGGGCGGGGCGGTGACGGACACGTCGCAGGGGGGCAAAGTTTCCGTGGACGGTTGAACCAGCTTCCGCTATGGCACGGTCGAACCACGAATCTTCCAATGAGTCGTACTCGTCGTCGGTCAGGTAGTCCTCAGCCGCATGGGCCAGGAAGGTCATGGGCAAGTGAGGTCCGGCCGCAAAGCGACGAGCATCGATGGCTACTTGCAGGATGGCCCGGACCGCTGGCGACGCGGCGCGGTATCGATGTAGCAACTCGGGGGCGCCGGCCAGGAACTGCGCAAGGCGACCGTCCCTGGCGTGGTCGAGGGCATGACTGAGTTGTCGGTCGCCGGATGCTGCCATCAGTTCTGTCGCGGCGATGGCGGCCGTGTCGAAGTGCTCCGGTAGTTCAAGTCGACGGTCCGCCAGAAGAGCCCTCACCTGGGAATACGCGTCGCGCTGGCCGGGCTCGGGAAGGGCCATGTAGTCACGGACGTATTCAGGCCAAAGGGTTCCTAGAATCAGTACCGGCGAACGCTCAGGGCCGGAGATCAAGGTTCGCAAGGCAGCGGCGATGCGCTCTCCCAGCCCTTGGCCCGCACCGAGGTAGTGCTGGGATTCATTCAGCCATACCACAGTGTGTGGTGGAACTCGTTCGAGGTCAGCCAGGGCAGCTTCTGGACGAGTTGGGTCGATCGGATGCCACAGCCGCCACCCCAGAGAGGCAAGCGGCTGGACGGCTTCCCAGCACGCACGGGTCTTGCCCGTAGACGAGGAACTCACCAGAACAACCATCTGGCTACTTCCGCCAGCGGCCATCGACACAATCTGGGCCAGGTCGACGTCATGCGGCCGGCGGACGTAGCCCGGGAGAGCTGATGCTCCTGGCCTCAAATACCTGGTGGCTCCATTACGTTGGCCGGGAAGGGGTGGGGCATCAACAGCAGGGTGGACCTCCAGATCGTGGGGGTCCCAGTCGGCAATGGGGCGACCGACCGTATCCGTCTGTGCAGCATCAGTATCTGCGGTAGGCAGCGTGGTCAGCTCGACGGCCGCATCACGCAGGTCGAGCAGGGAGCGGACATCGAGCCCCAGAGCCCTGGCCAGCGTTCCCACCGTCTGCGCTGTGGGAACGGGTGCCGAGCTGCTGAAGGCTCCACTGACGACAGTACGGCCCAGACGTGCCCGACGCGCGACCTGAGTCTTGTTCAGTCCTAATTCGACCCGGGCCGCATCGAGTCGGGCCCGCAGCTCGGTAAGGGCTGCTCCTGGATCCTGGAACTTCCCCGTACTCACGCTTCACCAACCATCTCGCCTGCGCAGCGCGCGTGTTCGCCTGTGTTCATCTTCGTCCACGCGTACCACGGCGAACACCAACTTGGAAAGCATTGTCCTCACAACAACGCCTTTGCCTCGAAGGAGGACGCGTGTCAATGCACACCGCTGTGATTCTGCTCGTCTGCGCCGTGATCCTGGTGGTTGCCACGTTGGCTGGAGCCGCGGCTGGTTACCTGGCCCGCCGCGATGACGCCACCTATCCTGCCGCGATCGCCCGTGCGGCTACGGCTTTTGCCGCAACACTCACCCTGGCAACAGTGATTGTCCCCAGGCTGGCTGGCTAACCATGTGCGAGGGTTGTTAGCCAGCTGATCTTCGCGGTTCGTGCGGTCTCGACCGCGTCGGGCAATTTACGGTGATCCCTAGCGAGGGGGCCCCGACCAGTTTCCGTCGGGGCCCTTCAACGCACTCGCAACGGCGGGGTTCAGACGGCATGCAGAGCGAGCGCGCTGCCGTATTCAGACCTGAACTCGCGGACCTGAAGTCCGACGACCTTCGCAAGCTCCCTGTCGGAGTACCCGTGGTCGGAACGGTGTGTCTCCAGGATGCTGTCGAGGATGCCCGGTTCCTCCCGTTCGGGCTCTGCAGGTTCGTTCCTACGGTAGCCATGCTGGGAGAGTTGAACCTGGAGGCTTTTGTAGCGACTCTCATCGATGCGTTCCAGGCGCTTGGCTGCCTGAAGCACGGCTGCCATCGAAGCCTTCCAGTGCTGCTTCAGCTGGACCATTTTCTGGATGTTGAGGCCGGACAGGTGTGGTCCGACGAGACGACCGGGCATGAGGAACTCGGACGCGAACACGTCGGCTTCCCGCTCGCCGTCATTGCTCGGAAGCTGGTGCATCACCAGGTGGCCCAGCTCGTGAAGCACGGTGAACCGCTCGCGAGCAGGGGGCATCCCAATGTTCAGAATGATCACTGGCAGGCTGTTTGGTGGTCTGACGCTCAGGCCGGAGATCTTGGGTGACTCCAGGTCCCGGCGGACGACGACGATCCCAGCCCGTTCGACGGTCCGGATCACGTCGTGGACTGGGCCGTCAGGGATGAGCCAACTCGCACGAAGCTTGGCTGCTGCCTCCTCGGGGGAGTGCTCGTCGGCGTCCAAAACAGGTAGGCGATAGATCGGCTCGATGTCCACACTTGCTTCGAGTCGACGCAGTTGCATAAGCAGCAGGTTGACCTCGGCCTCGATGCGTTGCAGTGCTGTCTTGCCGAGGCCAGACTGCTTGCGGTGGTAGAAGCCGGACGGTCCCAGTCCAACTGGCTCGTCAGGCCAGCTCAGAAGATCGGTGGGATAGCCGAGGGTGTCGGCCACCGCCTGCATCCTTTCGGGAGTCAGCGTTCCAACGCCGTTCTCCGCTTTGGACAGGGCCGCCTGCGAGATGCCGGCGAGCCCTGCCAGCTTCGACTGGGACAAGCCACGAGACTCCCGCGCGAGTTGCAGAAGGCGCGGGTTCATGAGGAGTTACCTCTCTTCTGTGCCGGTCTGATCTGGGGCTTCGCGCCGTTTGGGCCGCACGATCGTATCCTGCTGTGGCCCAGTGGGCAGCGGCGATACGGGGGTGGACATGCCAACATCACCCAGCCCGAGATTGAGGTCAAGAACCCATAGCTGGTCGTCGTCCACGCTGCAGGTGATGGCGACCCGGTCCAGGTCCAGGCCTGCCTCATCGACCAAGTAGCCGGCAACGAGGTGGGTGAGGGCTTCCAGTCCCGGCAGCACCTGGCTGGCGTACTCGCGTCGCTGCTGGGTAGGGATCCCGCTGGTCCGGAGCTTGCGATC
This sequence comes from Kitasatospora sp. NPDC056184, assembly GCF_042268405.1. Classification (NCBI taxonomy): domain Bacteria; kingdom Bacillati; phylum Actinomycetota; class Actinomycetes; order Kitasatosporales; family Streptomycetaceae; genus Kitasatospora; species Kitasatospora sp. NPDC056184. The sequence goes on from NZ_JBHJUI010000008.1 coordinate 232,511, forward strand.
CTTGAACTTCTTGAATCGCAGGATGATCTTGTTGTTGAACGTGACGATCAGGAAGCCTCGATTGTCGCTGACCTGCACGTCTTCGCAGTTGTCGAACGACTTCACCGCTTGGTAGCGGATGAAGTCGTACACGAGATTGGCCCGCGTGCGGTTGCTGATCATGACGCCGAGCTCGCTGTCCTGCTTTAGCAGGCTGAGCCACTGCTGCCAGCCGAGGTCGATGCTGCCGCCGATCTTCTCTAGGTGCGGCGACAGGATCAGTTCGGCCTCTAAGGCGCTGAGGGGTTCGGTCACGAGATGATCCTGACGGACTTAACTATCGCCTGTCAATTATTCGGCAAACTATTCACCGTTGTGTGGTGGAGAACCCGGGGCTGCTGATGCTGGGCTATCGCCCCGCAGGCCGAGGGGCGGTGCTCGAACGATGCTTGTCGCATGAGTGCGCTGCCCAACGAGGCTTACCTGCCACCCGGTACCCGTGGCCCGCTGGCTTTGCGGCGCTTTGCTCAGGACGATTCGGCGGAGGGCTCCTGGCTTCTCCACTGCACTGCCGCTGCGCGGGCCTTCTTTGCCTCGTACTGGTCCGTGCGGGACACGGCTGACCGAGTGGCTAGGGCGAGTGCTGGCTCGCATCCCGGGGCAGCGAGCTGGTGCGGTCGGGCTCCAGGGGTCGACCTCCCACCGCCATCACCTTGAAGCGCCGAGGTCAGTAGCCGCGATCCCGACGGTGAAGGTTGCCGTGGTCCGCTACCGCTCGTAGGCCCATGCTCGCCCGGTCTGTCGGTACTGCTCGACCGGGATGGGGGCGACGCCGGCGGTCATGCGGTCGGTGTAGAGCATGCCATCGAGGTGGTCGATCTCGTGGGCGATGAGGCGGGCAAGGCCGAACTCGTAGGTCACGGTGGTGATGGTGCCGTCGAGGGCGGTGGCGGCGACGTCCAAGCGGCGGGGGCGGGGGACCATGCCGCGGACGTCGAAGAAGCTGAGGCAGCCCTCGTATTGTTCGTCGGTCTCGTTGGAGACGGCGGTGATCTGCGGGTTGAGCAGGATGATCGGCTCGGCGCCGGTGGTCGGGGGGAGGACGAGCGCGGCGGCGCGGGGGATGCCGATCTGTGGGGCAGCGAGGCCCATGCCCTTGGCGAAGGAGTGGACGCGGCCGATGCGGTCGACGGCGGTGAACAGCTCGTCGATCACGGCCTGGGCGGCGGCGCGTTCGGCAGGGAGGTCGAAGGGCTCGGCGGGGCGGTTGAGGATAGGGGTGCCCTGTTGGACGACGCCGAGGGACTGCATCTGCTGGCTGGGCCGCACCTCGATCACCTGATCTCCTTGGTCTGTTGCGGGTTGTTGGCGGTGGCGCGGAAGCGGGCATGCAACGGTGGGTCGTCGGTGCCCCGGGCGACGTGCCGGCGCCCGTCGTCGTGGCTGCTGTTGGCGGTGCGGAGGGGTACGGTCTTGGTGGTCATGGAGGCCTTGGCTCCCGCGGGACTCTTTATGCCCAGGCGCCGACCAACGTCGGCTCGGGCCGGAGCTTGATCCCGGTTGCGATCTCGACCTGCGCCGAGAGTTCGGTGAGGGCCTGGGCAAAGCCCGTTGCGGTCGCTCCGTCGTGGGCGGTGAGGGTGAGGGTACGGCGTTCCGAGCAGCGGATGCCGTCTGCGATCTTGTAGCCGGGGCGGAAGCCGGTGTGCTCCAGCAGCCAACCGGCGCTGGCCCGCTGTTGCCCGTCGCTGTCGGTGTGGACCGGGCAGCTGGCAGCCGACCAGCGGGCTGCCTGCGCGGCGGTGACGGGTGGGTTGAGGAAGACCGATCCGGCCTGGCGGGCGTCGGGTCCGTGGGGGTCGAGGAGGAGTCCGCGGCGGTGACGGTTGGCGAGGACGGCGGTGGCCACCTCGGCCACGGGCGGTCGGGCGTCGACGTGGACGCCGAGTTCGTCGGCGAGCGGCTGGTAGGTGATCGGGGCAGCCGGCGAGCGGGTGAGGTGGAACGTCGCGGTGAGGATGGTCCAGCGGCCGGGGTCGTTCTTGAAGCGGCTGTCGCGGTGGCGGAGGCGGCATGCCTGGGCGGGCAGGGTCCGTAGGCGGCCCATGTCCCAGTCCCAGGCGGTGAGGTGGTCGAGGGTGTCGGAGACCTGCTGGCCGTAGGCTCCGGCGTTCTGGACGGGGGCGGCGCCGACAGTGCCGGGTATGCCGGCCAGGCACTCGATCCCGGCGAGGTGTTCGGCTGCGGCCCACTGGACGAGGTCGGCGAGCGGGTGGCCGGCCTGGACGTTCGCGGCCACCGTGTCGTCGTCCACCCGCTTCACGGTGATGCCCCGGGTGTTCATCACGGCGACGGTGCCCTCGTGGCCGGTGTCGGAGGCGATGACATTGCTGCCGTGGCCGAGGGTGAGGGGCGCGTCCTCCTGCCGGTCGCCGATCGTACGGACCAGTTCGAACCAGTCGTCGGGGTCGGCGACCTGCAAGAGGTCGCCGGCCGGGCCGCCGAGGCGCAGGGTGGTGAGGGACGCGAGCGTGGTGCTGGGCACGGGTGGCCCTCCTAGGGTTCGTCGGTGATCGCCTTCAGGGCGAGGGCCCGCAGCGGGGCGAGGCGGGTGCGGTTGTCCTGGTGGTGGTAGACGGCGTTGGTGCAGATGGCCAGGTAGCGGCCGGTGGCCGGGGCGAGGTACAGGCTCGTGCCGGTGAAGCCGTGGTGGTAAGCGATCCGGCCCTCGTCGGCGAGGATCCAGGCCAGGCCACGGTCGAGGCCCGGCTCGATCTCGGCCTGCGGCTGCATGCTGTGGGCAAGCCAGCGGCCCAGGGGCCCATCGGTGGCGTGCGAGGCCAGCAGGTGGGTGGCGAAGGCGGAGAGGTCGGCCGGGGTGGTGAACACCCCGGCGTGGCCGGCGACTCCGCCGAGGAGGGCGGCGTTGTCGTCGTGCGGCATCCCCCACAGTCGGGGCCCGCCGGTCAGCCGCTGCTCGGTCGGGGCGACCTGGGTGGAGCGGGGTACCGGTCCGTAGGTCGTGCTGGTCATATCGAGGTGCTGCCAGAGCTCGGTCGCGAGTTCGTCCAGGCGCTGGCAGCGGTAGTGGGCCAGGGCCAGGCCGAGGAGGATGAAACCGCGGTTGATGTAGCGGTGTCCGGCTCCGGGTTCGGCGATCAGGTCCTCGCCGCAGATCAGTTCGGCCAGCGGTTCGGTGCGGTTGCGGTACTGGTCGAGGCGGGTGTCGGCCCGCAGGCCGGAGGTGTGGGCCAGCACCTGGCGAACCGTCACCTTGCCTCCGGGCGCCTCGGCCGGGATGCCGGTCAGCAGTTCGCGGATCGGGGTGTCCAGGGTGAAGCCGTCCATGAGGGAGGTGCCGACCAGCGGCCAGGTGGCCAGGACCTTGGTCAGCGAGGCCACGTCGTACACCGTGTCCGGCCCCGGCCGGGCGTCGCCGCACTCGGGGGCGACGACGCCGGAGGCCAGGTAGCCGGGCTCGGTGTCGAAGGTGCCGTGGGCGATGATCCCGCCGGGCACGGTGCCGTCAGCGGTCATCAGGTCCAGGCACTCGCGCAGATCGGCGAGCGCGTTCGGGTTCCACGGCACGGTGTTGGTCACGGCTACTCCTGGTCGATCGTCAGGTCGGCACCGAGCGCGGCCAACTTCGGCAGCAGGCTGCCGTATCCGCGCCGCAGGTGATACATCCCTCGGATCGTAGAGGTGCCCTCGGCGGCCAGGGCGGCGATCACGAGAGCGGTCACCGCCCGGATGTCCTCCCCGGCCACGTCGGCGCCGGTGAGCGCGGACCGGCCCCGGATGGTGATCACCGAGCCGGTCGCGTTGACGGCGGCGCCGAACGCGGCCAGGGCCGGCAAGTGGGTGTCGCGCTGGGTGTAGATCCGCTCGTCGATGCGGGAGGTGCCCTCGGCCTGGGTGAGGAAGGCGGTCAGCTGCGGCTGCACGTCGGTCGGAAAGCCCGGGTGCGGGCCGGTGGCCATCTGCACCGGCCGAGGCCCGGCCGGGGTGCTGACAGCCGTGCCGCCGTCCAGCGGGTCGAGCTGGATTCCGGCGTCGGCGAACACCGACACCAGCCCGTCCGGGAATGCGGCCGGCGGGAAGCCGTCCAGGTGGACGGTGCCGCCGGTGATGGCGGCGGCCAGCGCGAGGGTGGCGGCCTCCAGCCGGTCCGGCGGCACGGTGAACACCCCGCCCCCGATGCGGTCGGTGCCGGTGACGTTCAGCGCCGTCCTGCCCCGCCACTCGATGCCGACACCGGCCTGCGAGAGCAGGGCGGCGGTGTGGGTGACCTCGGGCTCCACGCTGGGGTTGAGGATCGCGGAGGTGCCCGGGGTGCGGGCGGCCAGCAGTATCGCGGTGACCGTCGCACCGAGGCTCGGCCCCCACGAGCGGGTCTCGGCGTCGGTGACGAACGGCAAGCGCTTGCCAGTGAGGCGGGCCCGCACCCGGCCCCGGTTCACCTCGACCTCGGCCCCGGCGGCTTCCATCGCGGCCAGGTGCCGGTCGATGTAGCGGGCGCAGAAGGCGTCGCCGCCGGGGGTGGGGAAGGTGACCTTGCCGGTGCGGGCCAGCAGGGCTCCGCCCATCACTGCGGTGGTGCGGATGCGCCGTCCGAGGTCGTCCGGGATGACGGGGAAATAGGAGTCGGCCGGCCGGGTGGCGAACTCGTCTCCGGTCACGGTGGTACGGGTGCCGGTGCGGTGCAGGATGTCGGCGACGACCAGGGTGTCCAGGATCTCGGGCGCACCGGTCAGGGTGAGCGGGTCGTCGGCGAGGATCGCGGCGGCGTACAGGTGCAGGGCGATGTTCTTGCTGCCCTGGACGGTGGCGGTGCCGGCCAGGCGGCAGCCTCCGGTGACCCGTACGGCCCGCTGGTCGGCCGTCGTGGTGGTGTCGGTGGTGGGCATGGTCACCTTCCCTGGCTTCCGGCCGGGAAGAAGCCCCCGACCTGGGTCTTGGGGTAGAGCAGGGTGTGCGCGCCGATCAGGGTGGCGGGCTGGAGCACGGTGCCGGCGGGAACGATCACGCCGTCGCCGATCACCGCGCCGAACTTCGTCTGGCCGGTGGCGATTCGCCGGCCGTCGAGGTGGGCGCAGACCTCTTCGGTGGCCGGTTCGGTGACCGGCCCGGAGGTGACCCGCAGGCCGGTGGTGGACACGAAAGCGCCGATGTTGACGCCGAGGCCGAGCACGGAGTCCCCGACGAAACTGGTGTGCTTCATGAAGACCCCGCCGGTCAGCAAGGAGCGGGTGACCTCGGCACCGAAGCCGATGCGGCAGCCAGGGCCGACGACGGTGTTGTCGCGCACCCGGGCGCCGGCCTCGATCACCGCGCCGGGGCAGACCAGCACCGGGCCGGTGACGTACGCGCCTTCTGCGATGACGGCTCCGGGCGCCACGATCACGTGGCCCCGAACGGTGGCGCCGGGCTCGATGGTCCCGGTCGCGTCCGGCAGCGGGATGTCCAGGGTGCCGGCCAGCAGGTTGGTGATGGCCTTCTTGAGGCCGAACACGGTGGGGCAGCAGTTCAGCAGTTCCAGCACGACCGGGTCGGTGACGTGCTCGATGTCGAAGTAGTACGCGGGGGTGGTGCGGTAGTCGATGCGCTCCAACTCGGTGTGCAGCGCGGGCGCGTCGGTCAGCCGATGCATGGCTGGATCTCCTCTCGGGCGAGCGAGTGGAAGAAGGAGGGCGGGGTCGTCGCGACGGCTCCTGAGGGCCTCAGGAAGCAGATGCATCGGGCGCGGTCGCCGCGCTCTGGGGGCTGGCCTCGGCCGGGTGGTTGTGAACAGCCAGGCCGAGGAGAGTGAGCACGGGCAGGTGCAGGGCGGCCCAGGAGGCGGTGAGGAAGGTGCCGAGCCGGTCGCGGTCCGCCGGGGCGGTGTGGCGCCGGCTGGTGGTCGGCGGGGACGTGCTGGGCGTTGGCATGAGAGGGCCTCCAGCAGCGGGGAGGGGCGGACACTCCCCAGTGAACTGCCGGGCGAAAGGCCGGATCCGTAGCCGGACTACGGGCCGTAGTCCGGCTACGGGTCAGATGATCTGAACGCCCGCTCGGGTGGCGAAGTCCCGGACTCCGGGTAGCTTGCGGTCGTGCCGCAGCAGGGTGCTGGCGAGGTCGCGGACGGCGCCCCGGCGGACTTCCTGCGGGGCCGCCTTCTCGGCGGCCAACAGAGCCCGGTAGCACTGTTCGGGCTTGCCCCACTGGTCGAACGCGCGGGCCACGTCGGTGAAGAAGCGCGCTTGACGTTCGGCGGTTGGCAGCGTGCTGGGATCGATCGTGGAGGCCAGTTCGATCGCCCGACCGGCGTCGCCGAGCTCGTAGTGCACCGACAACTCGTGCAGGGCGATGCCCTGGACGCCGTCCATCAGGTCGGAGGCCCGGCTGGCGGCTACGGCGCTGTCGGTGGCCTCCCGGATCAGCGAGTGCGCGTAGGCGCGGTCTCCGGTCTTCGCGGCGGTGTAGGCCGCGGTGGCGTACAGATCACCACGGGCGGCCAGTCGGGCGGACTCGGGCACCGTGGTGTCGACGAGGAGGTCCTCGGCGGCGACGACCACGATGTCGGTTGCTCGGGCCAGGCTGCCCTGCCGGCGCCAGGCGCTGGACACCATTCGCTGTGCCTCGGCGACCACCAGCGGGTCGCCGCCGTCCCGGGCGGCGGTGAGCGCGCGGTCGGCGGTGATGGCCACCAGGTTGTTGTCGCCGATCTTGATGCACAGCCGGACCGCGAGGTTGTAGAGCTGGGCGACGTTCAGGGCCCGCTCCTCGGTGCTACCGACCATTTGGGCGGCGGCGATCCGGCTCGGCAGGGCCTCGGCGAGCGCGTCGTACTGTGCTGCCTTGAACTCGCGACGAGACGTCAGGAGAGAAGAGGTGACAGACTCGTGGGTCGGCTCGCTGCGGGGCGCCGGAACCCGTCCCGTCCCGTAGAGCAGCAGGTCCTCCAGACCGGCCAGCGGTGAGGTCGTCTCGGCGCGCGCGGCCTGCTGGCCTGCGACCGGGGTGAACAGGGCGGCAGCCGCCAGGGTCAGGAACGGGCGGCGTCGCACATCGTCCTCCTCGGCAGCGGAACTGCTCGTCAGCGTAACGGAGGTGGACTTGCGAGGGCGGGACCTTGGCCGCCCGGAGGCCGGTTGCGGTAAGGCCATCAGCTCGTTGAGTTCGCAGCGCAGTACCTGCGCGAGGCGCCGGAGCAGGGTCAGGTCTTTCACCTGCTGCAAGTCCCGTTCGACCAGCGACATCCAGACCTCGCTGCGGTCGAGTTCAGAAGCGAGGCGGAGCTGGGTCCACTCCATCTCGGCGCGACGGAGCGCGATGAACTTGCCGAACGTGATGCCGCTGCCCCTCACGTTGGCCCCCATGCCGTGTTGAAGTCGCTACGGATTGCTACCGTACCGGCGGTCGGGGGTCACGGTCTGGGGCTTTCAGTACCGTGCCAGCGTTCACCGCACTGTCCGGCGGGCTTGGGTCGGGCTGCGTTGCTGGTCGCTGAGGATCTTGGCCTGAGGATCGTCCGCGTTGCCCTCGCAACCCCTGGGCAAGGGCAGCTCCACTTCGTTCGGGTGGCCGTTGTGCTGAGCGCCGACTACGACACGCGGAAGCGGTTGCGCGCCGATGCCAAGGTCCGGGACGTCCCGGCGATGGCTGCGCGCTACCAGCACGCGGCAGGCGGCATCCTCAAGGATGTGGCCAAGCGCGTGGGCGGACTCATCTGGCAGGTGGCCAAGGGCGCGGACGGCGGAAACCCGAAGGCTCCCGAGCCGGGGCGTTGAGACTGTGAACGACGAAGGCCCGGACCGTGAGAACGGTCCGGGCCTTCTGCTGGCGGAGGATACGAGATTCGAACTCGTGAGGGGTTGCCCCCAACACGCTTTCCAATTCTCTCGAACCCCGTCCGCCGGGGTTCACACCTGTCCTGACCTGCCGCAGAACGAACCACCGGACGGTGGCCGGACCCGGCTGGACTGGGGTGAATGAGACCAAAACTGAGACCAGCCGACCCGGCTGGGGCAGCCCATGGTGGCCGAGGGGGCCTACTTCGGAAAGTCGCCCGCGAGCCACCCATCGACTACTGAGAGTGCAAGGGCTTCCTGGAGCCAGGGGGTCGTTTTGATGATCGTGGTCAGGAGCTCGCACGCCTGGTCGGGCGGGAGTAGCTCCGAGATCACATGGCGGCCGTCGCCGAGCTGGCTCCCGCTTGCGCAGTCGATGTAGATGTCGACGAGACCTTGCTTGGTGGGCGCCACCCCGATGAACGCAGTGCCGCTCGTCAGTGACTCGCCGACCTTAATCAAGTTCTGTTGAGGTCCGGACTTGGAGGTGGCGGCCGATCGCGTGCTGGCGGTTGGCAGCGGTCCTCCCCAAGCGCGCTCGGTTAGTTCACCCCACACTCCGGCAGCGACGGTGCGGGGGTCTACGCCTTCGGATGGGGCGCAGTCCTTGTACACGCCGTCTGGCTGCTCTGACCGGTCATGCTCCTTGATCCAGAAGACACGACGGGCGAACCGAAAAGGCGCTTCGCCTGCCGGCGCGTCCGGCTTGAGCACCGAGTACCCCACCCGCCGGCCATGCCCGTTCCAACGGACAGGGCCGCGACGGGTGCCAGCCGCCACCTCCAGATATTCGCGCACGTAGTCGAGGTTGCCGATGCCCTCAGTCCAGACAATGCCGTCCTCGTGACGGATGAGATCTGGGTTCCTGTTCACGCACTCTCCTCCCGAGTGGACCGTGGCAGAGCCTGCCCTCGGTCCGCGGGCGTGAACCTTCCGGACTGCCTGTCTCTTTCCAAGTTGACTGCTCGGAACGGGTGGGGCGAAAGAGCCGCGGCAGGGCTGGGCGCTAGAATAGATCATCTGTAGGGGAACTGGATCGTGATCTCAACGGGCATCGCAATCAAGCGGTGGTGGGTGTGTTGGATTTCTATTTGTCGCGAATGTGAGAAGCGCCATTCTCTACGTCGTCCGGGTGGACAATTGAGTCCTGGATCCCTGCCGCGTGCATGAGTGAGTTTACCGAAACCACCCTGGTGTTACCGGCCCAGAGGATCCGAAAGGAGAGGGACCCATCCCTGGCTTTCCTTGACGCCTGCGCTTCCGAGAGGCCGAGTACGCTGGCTGCCATGGTGAAGCCTATGTGCTGCGGTAGAAGATCGGAAATCCGATAGTAAAGATTCTTCCCGTCGACCCAGGATCGCCCGACCTGTGACGGGGTAATAGGTGGGGCGGGTGTTCCGTCGCGTCGCCCGTCCCGAAGCCTGCGGTGGAGGCAAGTTGCGTGGTCCATCGCACCCATGCGCTGCAAAAGTGACCCGATTCGCTCGCCGCGAATTCTCTCGTTGGCGTCCGGATCCCGCACTGTGCCGACGTCGATAATTGAGGATGGTCGCAGCGTGGAAATGCTCTCGCGGTCGCCCTCTGGAATGAAAATATCCACACTGTCCGTGCATGTTTCCGATGAGCCCGAGTTTACCAGGTTTCGTGCGCTTGCAAAGGCGTTACTCATCATGATTTCTTGCAGTTTCTTGGGCGGTATTCCGCCATTCGCGGATGACCATGCCATCAGGAGGCCTTCTATCATCGCAGACCTGATGTCGGAAACTTCATAATTCCAATTTCGGGCCAGCTCTTTTGACCAACCCTTGAAATATGGGGTCAATAGATCCAATGCGATCATCAGCCATTTCTCCCGATGCTGCGGCTCCCCTTCTCGGGCCAGGGTTACCACTGATTCCCATAGGCGTAGACTTGCTGTTGATTTTGAGCGTCCCAGGCGAACCTTGTTGCGCAGTTCCTGGTAGGTCGGATGTTTCTTCAGTGTGCAAAATCGAACATCGCCCACGTGTGCACATATGGGCGCCTCTCCGCACCTGAGAAGAATTTGATCAGTAATGACAGTGAAGGCATCGGACATGGCGCTCCCTCCTGAGTCGGACAAGGTCTCAGGGAGATCATGAGGGTGGCGCTTGCCCGTTTGATTCTCGTCGCTCAGATATAACCCGATCGAGTGAACCCTGGCTGCTGCTCGCCTGCCTCCCTGGGGCGCTTCGTACCTTGTGGCCAGTGAGGATCCTTGAACGCGTGGAGTCTGCACTTGGACTGGCAGTGCGTCACCTGGATTCGGGAGATTGTGGCGGGCACGAGCTTGCGCCAGATCAACGTGCCCTCCGCAACCAGGCCGTATCCACCACGGAGATCAGAGGTGCCGTGGCGCCGACGGGGAGCCTTCGCACCGGGGACTCATGCCTGCGGCTTTGAGCAGCTTGTGCCAGTAGGGGAGTTCGCGCACCTCGGCCCTCTTGTGGACGCCGTTCGACCGCAGCTTCTCGTACGCGCGGACGAGCCGCTCGGCGGTTCGCCGCGTCAGCGCGGGTACCTCGGTGTCTAGGATCTTCTCCCACGGCGGTGCCGCGGGGTCGTGCTGGTCGCAGTGCAGTCGATCGAACGGCAACTGGCGGGCAACCGCCCAGACCATCAGGTCGGGGGCGTCCTCCAACAGGTGCCAGTGATGGGCCGACCGGGTCCGGAGCATCTCTTCCAGGACGCCGAGGATCGCCCGTCGGAACGTGATGGCGATGCGGACGCCGGTCGCTTGCGTGTGGTCGTTGAACAGCGTGCGGAACGCCTGGCTGGACGGGTACCGCCAGATCTCCTGCCGGCCCTCGTTCTCAAGGGTGCGATGGGCGAGGTCGGGGTCGGCTTCGTGCGAGAACAGCGCGAGTGCCGTCGTTGCCTCGCCGATGGAGTACCCCTCCCGGCGTGGGCCGCGCTGGTAGCCGCGGCGGAGCCTGAAATTGCACTGGTCGTCACTGAACTGCTTGATGAGCCTGAGCATGACGGGGTGACGGACGAGGAGGTCCTGCGGTTCGGTCGGGTTGCAGTAGAGGTGAGCACGGTCGTACTCGCTCCGGGCGAGTTCACGGGTCGACCCGGTGACGATACGGACGTCCACCACCGCCCGGTCCAGGTGCTCGACGGACAGCTCTGCGGCGAGACGGGAGACCAGGGCCATCCGCTGGTACCCGTCGATGCACTCAGGTCCGAGAAGGTCGAGGGTGCCGCTGCTCCGGGTCCCGTCCGGAACCCAGAAGACGTTGTCGGCGCCGAGAACCATCCGGCCCGTGACACCGAAGGCCTCCGGCCGTTCGCGCAGGACCTTCTCCATTTCCCGGTTCTGGGCCGAATCCGCGAGGAACTCGCGCCTGGTGCCCAACCGCTCTGCCGAGTCGAGCGCTTCGGCGAGACCGACGAGTTGGACGGCTGGTACACGGGCGTCCCACTGGTCGGTGCCCAGTCGGTGCAGGAGCGTCGTCTGGATTCGGAATCCGGAACACAGGAGTGGCATGCTCGTCGGCTCCTGGTGAGCCGGGAAGGGGTGCGTCACGGCGTAAGGGTTCACGCTCTTACAACGGGCGTCTCCTCGCTCAGGTGACGGGCCCTTCCCGGGGACGGGTGTGTTCTCCGTGGAGCCGGCCGTCAACCTGCGGCGAAGGCTTCCGGTCCGGGCTCGGGAATGCGCCAGTCGATTCGGACCTGCTGGTCGAGGGGCAGCGAGGGGCCGCCGATGTAGATGCGGTGGATCAGGTAGAGCACCGCCAGTCGGAACGCCTCCGGTGCGAGATTTCCCGCAGTGGTGCGGGTCAGCTTCATCACCTGCCGGACGATGTGTGGATCGGCTTCGAGGGGACCGAGTTCCGCCACGGTCTTCGGGTCGATCCGGCCGTCCTCGCGCATAGCCGATATGGAGAGGGAAAGGAGGTCCGGCTCGGCTTCGATCCGGGTGAGGACACGGTCGATGACGTACTCGTGGAGTACGTCCGCTGCAATCTTGCCGTGCTCGGCGGATTCCTCGCCCGTGCACTCCGGGCATCCGTCGCATTCGTCCGGGTCGTAGAGATCCTCCGACGCGTCGTCTACCTGCCGGGTGGACATGAAGCAGGAGGCCACCCACATGATCTCCGGCCGACCCAGGTCCAGGTCCTCGGCGGTCGACAGGTCGGGGTCGTGCCAGAGACGATCCACGGTCTCGTCGTCGGTCCCGAGGTCCGGAGGCGGCATCTCGGACCGCATCAGGGAAGCCAGACTGACGAGATACGGCTCCCAGCCGAGCGCGCTGTGCAGAAGAGTGGCGGCATCGGCGCCGGGGCGCCTCCAGAAGATGAGGTCTTCGTCGTCACCATTGACGAAGTGCAGGACGTGGTCCGTCGAGTTGAATTCGACTCCGGACATCTCTCCCAGGTGAGTGAGAACGGCCTGCCTGCCCCGGTAGCGCCCGACGTAGCGACGGGCTTGAGCGACGAACGACCCCATCGTCGAGTCGGTCAGCACCGCGTTGGGACTGACCCCGATGACCTTCGGACGGTTGAACGGGCCGGACCGCCGGAGCTGCTGTGTTGCGTTCGCCCAGAACAGCCGCTTGCTGCTCGGGTCGTACACCACGCAGTAGACCGGGATGTTCCCGTCTGCCCAGGTACTGCCGTGGTGACCGACGGGTACCGCGTAGCCGTTGGCCCGACGCCACTTCTCCCCACCCTTGACCTGCACCCTGATCACGTCGCTCGTCACGTGCTCGTCCTTGACGAAGGTGACGTAGAGGTCCTCGCCGAAGTCGTTCTGCCCGGAGATCTCCTGGACGATGTGATCGTGCTCCTCAAGGAGCGCGCGCACCGCGTTCACAGCGGCCTGGCCCACGCGCCGGCCCTTTGGAATCTTCGGCATGCTGCCCCCGGACGTTCCCCGCTTGCCTCGTCCGGGCTCGGGACGGCTGTTGTCCTCGTCATTCTGCCGCGTCCCTCTGACACGGCACCCGGAGCAGGGAACGACGAAGGCCCGGACCGTGAGAACGGTCCGGGCCTTCTGCTGGCGGAGGATACGAGATTCGAACTCGTGAGGGGTTGCCCCCAACACGCTTTCCAAGCGTGCGCCCTAGGCCTCTAGGCGAATCCTCCGAGGGAGAGCTTAGTACATGTTTCGGGGTGCTCGCGACCACGTATGTCGCAGGTGGGGGTGGGGGGTGGCCTGCGGATGCGGGGGTGGGGGTGGTGGTGGAGGGGTGGGGTCGGGATCCGGTACTGTGGGGGTCAGCCCCTCGTGTGGCGTCATCTCTCTGAACCCCCCCAGGGCCGGAAGGCAGCAAGGGTAGGAGGGCTCTGGCGGGTGCACGAGGGGTCTTTGCGTTCCCGGGGCCGGGGTGCGGGGGAGGCCGCGTTTGTCGGTCCGTCCCGATATCGTCGGGGGTGTGTCCCTAGCCCTGTACCGCCGCTACCGCCCCGAGACCTTCGCGGAGGTCATCGGGCAGGAGCACGTGACCGCTCCGCTCCAGCAGGCCCTGCGCAACAACAGGGTCAACCACGCCTACCTGTTCAGCGGCCCGCGCGGCTGCGGCAAGACGACGAGCGCGCGCATCCTGGCGCGCTGTCTGAACTGCGAGCAGGGGCCGACGCCGACGCCCTGCGGCGAGTGCCAGTCCTGCCGGGACCTCGCCACGGGCGGGCCCGGGTCGATCGACGTGATCGAGATCGACGCGGCCTCGCACGGTGGTGTGGACGACGCGCGCGAGCTGCGTGAGCGGGCGTTCTTCGCGCCGGTGCACAGCCGGTACAAGATCTTCATCCTGGACGAGGCGCACATGGTGACCTCGGCCGGCTTCAACGCGCTGCTGAAGGTGGTGGAGGAGCCGCCGGAGCACCTCAAGTTCATCTTCGCGACCACCGAGCCGGAGAAGGTGATCGGGACGATCCGGTCCCGGACCCACCACTACCCGTTCCGGCTGGTGCCGCCCGGCACGCTGCGCGACTACCTGACGGAGGTGTGCGGCCGGGAGGGGATCCAGGTCGAGGACTCCGTGTTCCCGCTGGTCGTGCGGGCGGGCGCCGGGTCGGTGCGTGACTCGATGTCGGTGATGGACCAGCTGCTGGCCGGCGCGACCGAGGGCGGCGTGACCTACCCGATGGCCACCGCGCTGCTCGGGTACACGGACTCGGCGCTGCTGGACGAGGTGGTGGACGCGTTCGCCGCGCACGACGGGGCGACGGTGTTCCAGGTGATCGACCGGGTGGTCGAGGGCGGGCACGACCCGCGGCGGTTCGTCACGGACCTGCTGGAGCGGCTGCGCGACCTGGTGATCCTCGCCACGGTGCCGGACGCGGGGGAGAAGGGGCTGATCGACGCCCCGGCCGATCGGGTCGCGGTGATGCAGGCGCAGGCGGACGCCTTCGGGGCGGCCGAGCTGAGCCGGGCGGCGGACATCGTCAACACCGGGCTGACGGAGATGCGCGGCAACGCGGCGCCCCGGCTGCAGCTGGAGCTGATCTGCGCCCGGGTGATGCTGCCGGGTGCGTACAGCGACGAGCTGTCGTTGCAGGCGCGGCTGGACAAGCTGGAGCGGCGGGCCGCGGCAGGCGGGCTGGCTGGTGGGATCGCTGGTGGAATGGTCGGCGGGCCGGCCGGCGGGATCGCGGCGGCGGCTCCGGCGGTGATGCCGGCCGCGCCGGTGATGCCCGAGGTGCCGGCGATGCCGCAGATGCCGCAGCCGGTGCCGCAGGCGGTGGCTCCGGTGCAGCCGGCCCCCGCACCCGCGCCGGCCCCCGCACCCGCGCCGGCCCCCGCTCCCGCGCAGCCGGCCGGGCCGGCGCCCGGCGCCTGGCCGATCAAGCGGAGCTTCCCGCCGGCCGGGGACGCCCCCGCCCCGGCGGCTGCGCCTGCGGCACCGGCGGCCCCCGCGGCCGCGCAGCCGCCCGCTCCGGCACCCGCCCCCGCCCCCGCTCCGGCCGCGGTGTCCGGCGGGCAGCCGTCGGCGGCGGCGCAGCAGGGCGCGGCGCAGGTGCGGCAGCTGTGGCCGCAGATCCTGGAGGCGGTGAAGAACCGCCGCCGGTTCACCTGGATCCTGCTCAGCCAGAACGGCCAGGTGGCCGGTTTCGACGGCAGCGTGCTCCAGGTCTCGTTCATCAACGCGGGTGCCCGCGACAGCTTCGTCAGCAGCAACAGCGACGACGTGCTGCGGTCCGCGCTCGCGGACGCGCTGGGCGTGGACTGGCGGGTCGAGTGCATCGTGGACCCGTCCGGCGGGTCCTCGGGCGGGGTCGGCGGCGGCAGCGCGGGCGGCTTCGGCGGTGGGGCCGGTGGGACCGGTGGGGCCGGAGGTTCCGGCGGTGGCGGGGGCGGCTGGGGTGCCCCACCGGCGCGTCCGGTGGCGTCCGCGCCCCCGGTGCAGCCCGCGGCTCCGGCGCCTGCGGCGGTGCCCCCGCCGCAGCAGCACCAGCCCCCGCAGCCGCAGGCGGCGCCGGCCGCCCCGGTGCCCCCGCCGGTCCGGACCCCGCCCCCGGCGGCCCCGGCGCACCCCGTGCAGGCGGTCGCCCCGGAGGACGACATCCCGGAGGAGGACGACCCCGATCTCAACGAGGAGGCGTTCTCCGGCCAGGAGCTGATCATCCGCGAGCTGGGTGCCACGGTGCTGGAGGAGATCCGGCACGGTGGGAACTGACCAGCACGTAGGCTCGTCGTGGACGTACCAGAAGGCGCACCAGGCGCAGACCGAACGCAAGGAGTGAGCCGTGTTTCCCGGTGGTGGCCAGCCCAACATGCAGGCGCTGCTCAAGCAGGCGCAGAAGATGCAGCAGGACCTCGCCCAGGCGCAGCAGGAGCTGGCCGAGGCGAAGGTGACCGGCTCGGCGGGCGGCGGTCTCGTCGAGGCGACGGTGACCGGCGCCGGGGAACTGGTGGCGCTGACCATCGCCCCGGCCGCCGTGGACCCGGAGGACACCGAGACGCTGGCGGACCTGGTGCTGGCGGCCGTCCGGGACGCCAACCAGGCCGCGCAGAAGATGCAGGCCGAGCGGATGGGCCCGCTGACCCAGGGCCTGGGCGGCGGCGGCATCCCCGGTCTGCCGTTCTGAGAGCGGCGGGACGGTCCGGGGGACGCGGGGCCGTGACGGTCCGGAGTTCAGGCGATGGACCTGTGTGATTTATGCGGGAGTCGGGCGTCGGGCGGTGTGCCCGGCGTCCGATTCGTTGGATGATGGCACCGGAGTACCCCGTGCGGGTGCCACCGGTCCAACCCGAGGGAAGGCGCGACGTTGTACGAGGGCGTGGTTCAGGACCTGATCGACGAACTGGGCAGGCTGCCCGGCGTCGGGCCCAAGAGCGCGCAGCGGATCGCCTTCCACGTCCTGCAGGCCGACCCCGTCGACGTCCGCCGGCTGGCGCACGCGCTGCTGGAGGTCAAGGACAAGGTCCGGTTCTGCGCCGTCTGTGGCAACGTCGCGGAGGCCGAGCAGTGCCGGGTCTGCCTCGACCCGCGCCGTGACCTCGGTGTCATCTGCGTCGTCGAGGAGCCCAAGGACGTCGTCGCCATCGAGCGCACCCGGGAGTTCCGCGGCCGCTACCACGTGCTGGGCGGCGCGATCAGCCCGATCGAGGGCGTGGGCCCGGACGACCTGCGGATCCGGGAGCTGCTGGCGCGGCTCGCGGACGGCACGGTCGCCGAGCTGATCCTGGCCACCGACCCCAATCTGGAGGGGGAGGCGACCGCCACCTACCTGGCCCGGCTCTGCAAGCCGATGGGCCTGAAGGTGACCCGCCTGGCGAGCGGTCTGCCCGTCGGCGGGGATCTGGAGTACGCGGACGAGGTCACGCTCGGCCGTGCCTTCGAAGGGAGACGACTGCTCGATGTCTGACCGGACGATCAACCAGCAGCCCCACACACCCCACCAGGCCGGACCGGAGCAGGACCGGCTCACCCCCCAGGACGCCCCGCACGTCCCGCCGGGCCAGCACGACCCGCACACGCACGGGCACGGCTCGGAGCCGGACGACTTCGCGGTGCAGATCGCGGACTCGGTGGAGAGCTTCGTGCTCTCGGTGACCGAGGTCGCCAAGGGCGACGAGCCCGGCAGCGCCGTCTCGCTCCTCCTGTTGGAGGTGTCGCAGCTCCTGCTGGCCGGCGGTCGGCTGGGTGCCATCGAGGACGTCGTCCCCGAGGACCGCTTCGAGCCCGACGCC
The DNA here is from genome assembly GCF_042268405.1 of Kitasatospora sp. NPDC056184. NCBI lineage: Bacteria > Bacillati > Actinomycetota > Actinomycetes > Kitasatosporales > Streptomycetaceae > Kitasatospora > Kitasatospora sp. NPDC056184. The sequence continues at coordinate 249,481 of NZ_JBHJUI010000008.1, forward strand.
GGACCGGAGCCGGACGGCGAGCAGCTGCGCGAGCGGCTGGCCGAACTGCTCGCGCCGATCGACGTCTACCACGAGGTCTTCGACCCGTACGGGCCGCCGGAGAAGCCGAACGCCTTCCGGATCTCGGACGACCTGGCCGGGGTGGTGGGCGAGCTGCAGCACGGGCTCACCCACTACCGCGAGGGCCGGGTCAGCGAGGCGCTCTGGTGGTGGCAGTTCTCGTACCTGTCCAACTGGGGCACCACCTGCACGGCCGTCCTGCGGGCGCTGCAGTCGCTGATCGCCCACGTCCGGTTGGACAGCCCGATCGGGGCGGCGCCGGACGGCGCGGACACCGACAACGACGGGCTCACCGACGAGCAGCTGGAGCAGCAGGCCGGTGACCTGATGGCGGCGGAGCTGGGCGGGCGGTAGGCCGGGCACGGTGCGGACGCCGCCGAGGACGGTGGACGCGGCGGGTCGGCGGAGTACCTGAGCGGAGCGCGCCGCGGAGTGTGACGGAAGCCTCACTCTCCCGCACGGGGAGGAAAACCCCGGGGCGTCCGTCCGTTCGTCCGCCGATTCTCCGGAACGGCGGGGGCCCGCCCGCAGACCTGCCGGTGGGACCGCCCGCACCCCCGCTCACCTGCTGAAACGTGTGTCTCATCATATGGAAAGCGGAGGTCGGAGCACCCCCGCTCGGTAGACTGGCGCCGACCGCACTGCCCCCGCCACCCGGGGGTGCGGGGGCCGATCGCCCCCGAAGACGACACAAGTCGAGGAGCGCACGTGGGCCTTGTCGTGCAGAAGTACGGCGGCTCATCCGTTGCGGATGCCGAGGGCATCAAGCGCGTGGCCCGTCGAATCGTTGATGCCAAGAAGGCCGGCCATGAGGTCGTCGTCGTGGTGTCCGCGATGGGCGACACGACGGACGAGCTCATCGAACTCGCGGAGCAGGTGTCACCTCTCCCCGCCGGCCGCGAGTTCGACATGCTGCTGACCGCTGGAGAGCGCATCTCCATGGCGCTGCTGGCCATGGCGATCAAATCCCTGGGCCACGAGGCGCAGTCGTTCACAGGCAGCCAGGCGGGCGTCATCACCGACTCGGTCCACAACAAGGCGCGCATCATCGACGTGACGCCGGGCCGCATCCGCACCGCCCTGGACGAGGGCAACATCGCGATCGTGGCCGGCTTCCAGGGCGTGTCGCAGTCGAGCAAGGACATCACCACGCTCGGCCGCGGCGGCTCGGACACCACCGCCGTCGCCCTCGCCGCCGCCCTCAAGGCGGAGGTCTGCGAGATCTACACCGACGTGGACGGCGTGTTCACCGCCGACCCGCGCGTGGTGAAGAAGGCCCGCAAGATCGACTGGATCGCGTACGAGGACATGCTGGAGCTGGCCTCGTCCGGGTCCAAGGTGCTGCTCGACCGCTGTGTGGAGTACGCGCGCCGCTACAACATCCCGATTCACGTACGCTCGTCCTTCTCGGGCCTCCCCGGGACGATCGTCAGCAACGACAACCCGAACCAGCCCGAAGGGGGCGAGATGGAGCAGGCCATCATCTCCGGAGTCGCCCATGACACGTCCGAGGCGAAGGTCACGGTCGTCGGCGTCCCCGACAAGCCGGGCGAGGCGGCGCGCATCTTCCGCGCCATCGCCGACGCCGAAATCAACATCGACATGGTGGTGCAGAACGTCTCGGCGGCGTCGACCGGCCTGACGGACATCTCCTTCACCCTGCCGAAGAGCGAGGGCCAGAAGGCCATCGACGCGCTGGACAAGGTCCGCGAGGGCATCGGCTACGAGTCGCTCCGCTACGACGACGCGATCGGCAAGATCTCGCTGGTCGGCGCGGGCATGCGCTCCAACCCGGGCGTCACCGCGACCTTCTTCGAGGCGCTCTCCGCGGCCGGCGTCAACATCGAGCTGATCTCCACCTCGGAGATCCGCATCTCGGTGGTCACCCGCGCCGAGGACGTCAACGCGGCCGTCCAGGCTGTCCACAGCGCCTTCGGGCTGGACAGCGAGACGGACGAAGCCGTCGTCTACGGAGGCACCGGGCGATGACCCGGCGGCCGAACCTCGCCGTCGTCGGCGCCACCGGCGCGGTCGGCGAGGTGCTCCTCGGCCTGCTCTCCCTCCGCCAGGACGTCTGGGGCGAGATCCGACTCGTCGCCTCCCCGCGCTCGGCCGGCCGCAAGGCGGTCGTGCGCGGGGAGCCCGTCGAGGTGCTCGCGCTCGGCGAGGAGGCCTTCGAGGGGATCGACGTCGCGCTGTTCGACGTCCCCGAGGAGGTCGCCGCCCGCTGGGCGCCGATCGCGGCCGCCAAGGGCGTCGTGGTGGTCGACAACTCCGGCGCGTTCCGGCTGGACGACGCCGTGCCGCTGGTGGTGCCCGAGGTCAACGCGGCGGCCGCCCGGATGCGCTCGCGCGGCATCGTGGCGAGCCCCGACTCCACCACCCTGACCATGATCGCGGCAATCGGCGTGCTGCACGCCGAGTACGGGCTGGAGTCGCTGGTCGTCGCCTCCTACCAGGCCGCCTCCGGCCTGGGCCGGGCCGGCGCGGACGCGCTGCGCACCCAGCTCTCCCAGGTGGCCGGCACCGACGTCGGCGAGCAGACCGGCGACCTGCGCGCGGTGATCGCCGACCACGGGCCGTTCGCGGCCCCGCTCGCGCTCAACGCGGTGCCGTGGACCGGCGTGCTGACGGACGGCGGCTGGTCGTCCGGGGAGCGCACGCTGCGCGACGAGTCCCGCAAGATCCTCGGCCTGCCCCGGCTGAAGGTCTCCGCCACCTGCGTGCGGATCCCGGTGGTGCGCACCCACGCGCTCGCCGTGCACGCGGTGTTCGAGCGCGAGGTCACCCAGGAGCACGCCCGGGAGCTGCTGGCGGAGGCCCCCGGGGTGGTGCTGTACGACGACCCGGCGGCGGGGGAGTTCCCCACCCCGAACGACGCGGTCGGGACGGACCCGGTGTGGGCGGGACGGCTGCGGCGGGCGCTGGACGACCCGAACGCGCTGGACCTCTTCCTCTGCGGGGACAACCTGCGCCGGGGTGCGGCGTTGAACGCGCTTCAGATCGCGGAGCTGGTGGCCGCGGAGTTGGTGGCCGCCGATCTGGTGGCCGCCGAGGGCCGCTGCGGGTCTGCGGGTGAGGGCGTAGGCAGCGGCGGCGTCGGCGACGAGGACGACGACGAGGCGTAGGCCCGCCGCACGGCCCGCGGACCGGTCCTGACGAAGTGTGGAGCGGGATGCCCCGGCTCTGCGCGGGATGTTCGCCGACTGTGTGAGGAATCCTCGCCGGATCCCCTGGAGGGCCGTTCCTCCCGTGCGGGAGAATGTCCCCCGGACTGGGCAACCATGACAGGGGATCGAGTGTCCAACGGGCGTGGCGAACGTGATGGTGGGGGCAGGGACGGGCATCTCGGCGGTAGCCGCGGTGACGTTTCCGTCGCGTGTCCAGTGGCCTGCGGATAGGCCGGAAGATAACCAGATGACGGCAGTCGCACCCGGCGCCGCGGATTCCGGCGCCGGTAACGCCGGCACCGCCGGAACCGCCGCCGGGACCAGCGAGGATCTGCTCACAGAGACCTATCAGGCGCACTACCGATCCCTGCTGAGGTTGGCCGCGCTGCTCCTCGACGACCTGTCGAGCTGCGAGGACGTCGTCCAGGAGGCCTTCATCCGGGTGCACGCGGCCCGGCGGCGGGTGCGTGAACCCGAGAAGACGCTGGCCTACCTGCGGCAGACTGTGGTCAACCTGTCCCGCTCGACGCTGCGGCGCAGGATCCTCGGGCTGCGGTTGCTGCAGAAGCCGATGCCTGACATGGCCAGTGCAGAGGAAGGCGCCTACGATGCGCTGGAGCGTGACCAGTTGAAAGTCGCGCTGCGGGGGCTGCAACGCCGTCAGCGGGAGGTGCTGGTGCTGCGCTACTTCCTGGACATGACGGAGGCACAGGTGGCCGAGACCCTGGGCATCTCGCTCGGTTCGGTGAAGGCGTACGGCTCACGAGGGCTCGCCGCACTGCGGGTCCAGATGGAGGCCGGGCATGGCTGAGAACGATCGCACGGGGACGGGCACGGGAGCGGGAGCGGGTACGGGTACGGGCAAGGACCCAGGCTCGGGCTCGGGTACGGGCGCCGGCGGGGGCTCGGGCGTCGGTGAGGGGGCTCCGTTCGGTTCGGCGGCCCCGCTGGGTTCGGCGGCCCCGCTCGGCGGCGAGGAGTCCGGTGAGCGCGAGGAGCGGCTGGTCCGGGAGCTGATGCAGCGGGCGGTGGCCGGGGTGCAGCCCGCCCCCGGCAGCCTGCAGCACATCCGGCGGGCGGTGCCGCGCAGACGGGCCGTCCGGCGCGGGGCCTGGACGGGGGTCGCCGCCGTCACCGCCGCCGCCTCGTTCCTGCTGCCGGCGCTGCACACCGCGGACCACCTCGGCCTGTCCGGCGGCCCCGGCTCGGCGGGTGCCGCGAGCGGCAGCGCCTCGGCGACCGTCGCGGGCACCGCCTCCGGCACCGCCGGCGCGCCCGACCTGCCGCCGACCACCGGCACCGGGGCACCGGCCGTCCCCGGCAGCCCGTCCGGCACGGCCGACGGCTCGCCGAGCGCCGGCCCGAGCACCAGCCGGCCGGCGAACGGCACCTTCGCCCCGACCGCCCCCGCCACCACCGGAGGGAACAACGCCTCGGTGGTGGCACTGTGCGCGCGCTCCGACCTCGGGCAGGGCGCCGCGCGCCTCGGCGCCGCGGATGCCGGCGGGCGGATCTACGGCTACTTCACCGTGACCAACGTCTCCGGGCGCAGCTGCCAGCTGGGCGGTCCCGGGTCGGTGACCGTCACGGGTGTCCCGGCGGCGGACGCCGGCCGCATCCGGGTCGTCTTCCACACCGCCGGTGACCCGGCGGCCGACCTGCCCGCACCCGGACCCGCGTCCGGCCCCGCGACCGGGAAGGACGCGGGGAGCGACGGTCTCGTCCTCCAGCCCCGGGCCGGGTACCGGGTGGACTTCGCCTGGATCCCGGACCAGGGCGGCTGCTCCGCGCCGGGCGGGACGTCCTCGCCGAGCGCGTCCACGGGCGGCGGGCAGTCGGGCACGTCCGGCGGCGGTACGACGGGGGGCGGCTCGGCCGGTCCCGGTACCGCGAGCGGCGGGCCGGGCGGGGGCTCGGGTGCGCTGCCGGGAGCGGATGGTGGCGGCGGTTCCGGGTCTGTTTCCGGGGCGGGGTCCGGTTCCGGTTCCGGCGGGAGCACGGGTGGCTCGGGGACGGGCGGTGGCTCGGTGGGTGCGGCGGGTTCGGCGGGGACGGACGGTGGCTCGGGGACGGGCGGCGGCCAGCCGGGCGTCGGCGGGACGTCGGCGGGCGGCACGGGTGGGGCACCGGGGGTGGTCCCGGCGACCGACCCGGCCGGGGAGCCGACCGCACAGCCGAGGCCGACCACGACGACGGGTGCGCCCACCGGGGCGCCGAGTCCGTCGGCCACCTCGGCGCCCGGACCGAGCAAGCCTGCGGCGAGCGTCACCCTGGCGTACACCCCGGCCCCGGGCAACCCGGCCGCCGCGAGCGCCGTACTGCCGGGCGCCTGCGCGGGCACCGTCTACCGGACGGTGCCGCAGCTCCTCCCGGCCGACACCCTGACCCCCGCCCCCAGCACCTCGCCGTCGGCGGGGTGAGCTGAGGGCGCGGGCGGCTGCCGTCGTCGGTGCCGACGCCGACGACGGCGCGAGGTGTGCTCCTGCTGGCGCGCGCCGAGGATGTGCGCCGCGGAAGGTGCGCAGGAAGTCGGTGGGTCCGACTTCCTGCTCCGAGGCGGGGCGGTGTGGGCGGTGCTGTGCGTGGGGCGGTCGGGGCGAAGTATGTAGACCGGTCGGCATATTTTCGTGAGCGGGCGGGGGCTTGGTGCGTGGGAGGGCGTTGGGTGGGAGTGGAAAGTCGGCCGGTCCGACTTCCTGCTCCGGCGATGCCGCGGGGGCGGGCAGACTATGTAGACCGGTCTACTGATACTGGCCGGAGTATGTAGACCGGTCGGCATATTTGTGGGGCCGCGTGGGGCGCGGGTCGACGTGCTGGGAGTGGGAAGTCGGCGGGTCCGACTTTCCACTCCGGGCGGCTCCGGGGGCGTTGGCGAGGTGGCCAGAATCAGTAGACCGGTCTGCATATTCCCTGAAGGCGGGAGACGCGAGCGGAAGGCACGCGGGGGCCCTGGGGGCGGGCGGGGTGTGAGGAGTGGTTACCGTGGGGGGTGTGTACCGGTTCCTCCTCACTCCGCGCTGGCTGAGCGGCACCGCGTTGGCCGTGGCGGCCGTCGCGGTGTGCGTCTGGCTCGGCTCCTGGCAGCTCGGCCGGTTCGAGGACCGGGTCTCCTCGCACCAGGAGATCAGCCGGGCGGTGGCCGACGGCGGCGCCCCCCGGCCGCTCGGCGAACTGCTCGCCGCCGACAGCCCGCAGGTCACCACCGAAACCGTCGGCCGCGCCGTGACGGTCACCGGCACCTTCGAGCAGGAGCACCAGCTGCTCGTCCCCAACCGCGTGCTGGACGGCAAGCAGGGCTACTACGTGCTCACCCCGCTGCGCACCGCCGACGGCCGGACCACCGCGGTCGTCCGCGGCTGGGCCGCCGGGGCGCCCCCGGTCGGCGCGGCCGTCGCCGACAGCCCGGTAGCGGCCGCCCCGGCCGGCGAGGTGACCGTGACCGGCCGCCTCCAGGCCGGCGAGACCAGCGGCAGCGGCGGCGCCGTGGCCGGCGGCCTCCCGGAGGGGCAGCTCGGCACGATCAACCGGGCCGCACTCGTCAACAAGCTCGCGCTGGACGGCTGGTACGACGGCTGGGTGTCCGCCGACATCGCGCCGGACGGCCTCACCCCCGTGCCGACCGTGCAGCCGCAGGGCGGCGACGGCCTCTCCCTGCGCGCGTTCCAGAACCTCGGCTACACGCTGGAGTGGTTCGTCTTCGGCGGCTTCGTGGTCTTCATGTGGTTCCGCCTGGTGCGCCGCGAGGCGGAGGCGGAGCAGGACCGGGCCCTCGGTCTGGACCCGGTCCTGGACTGATCAGCGGGACGGCTTCACCGGCGGCACGGCCGGCTTGGCCGGCCCGGTCGGCACCGGCGCAGTCGGCACCGTGGGAACCGCGGGCGACGGCACCGCGGGCGACGGCGCACCGGCCGACGGTGTGCCGGCCGAAGGCGAGGCGGTCGGCGGCGGGTTGTCGCACTTGCGGCCACTGCTGTTGCTGCCGTTGCCACTGCCGTTGCTGTTGTACGTGTCGCTGTGGTGCCTGGTCGTGCGGCCGCTCTTGGAGCCCTTGGACCCCTTCGAGCCCGATGACGACGACCCCTTCGAGCCCGACGACTTGGCGAGCAGCACCACACCGTCACCCTCCCCGCCCGCGACCGGCGCGGTGCGGAACGCCGCCTTCACCACCGTGGAGGCGGCCGTGGGCACCAGCGACGACGGCACCGACGACGACGGCGCGGACGACGACGAGGAGGGCGAGGACGACGGCGAGGAAGCCGGCGGACAAGCCGCGCTCCCACCGCCCCCGCCACCGCCGTCCGAACCCGAGCAGCCGGTGAGCACCAGCACCCCGGCCACCCCCGCCCCCGCGATCGTCAACAGGCGTCTCACCCGTACCCCCCGTTCCCGACGTCGCCTACGTCCCCGACGTCCCCGACGTCACTTCTCCGTGCCCGCCTGATTCTCGCCCACCGCCGGGCCGCCGAGGTGTCGGCGGACGAATTCGATCTCCAACCGCAGCTGCTTGATCCGCTCGTCCACCACCAGCGACCCGTGCCCGGCGTCGTACCGGTACACCTCGTGCGGCTTGCCGAACTGCTCCAGCCGCTCGACGTAGTTGTCGATCTGCTTGATCGGGCACCGCGGGTCGTTCACCCCGGCACTGATGTACACCGGCACCCGCACCTGCTCGACGTACGTCAGCGGCGACGACGCCGTCCAGCGCTCGGGCACCTCCTCCGGCGTGCCGCCGAAGAGCGTGCGGTCGATCGCCTTCAGCGCCTCCATCTCGTCCTCGTACGCCGTCAGGTAGTCCGCGACCGGCACGGCGGCGACGCCGAGGCTCCACAGCTCCGGCTGCGTCCCGAGCCCGAGCAGCGTGAGGTAGCCGCCCCAGGAGCCGCCGGACAGCACCAGCCGCGCGGGGTCGGCCAGCCCGCTCGCCACCGCCCACGCGCGCACGGCGGCGATGTCCTCCAGCTCGATCAGCCCGACCCGCTCGCGCAGCGCGTCCGTCCAGGCCTGGCCGTAGCCGGTGGAGCCGCGGTAGTTGACCCGGACCACCGCGAAGCCGTGGTCCAGCCAGGCGGCCGGTCCGGCGGCGAAGGAGTCGCTGTCGTGGTGGGTCGGGCCGCCGTGGACCTCGAACACGGTCGGGAACGGCCCGTCGCCCGCCCCGGCCGGCCGCTGGACCAGCGCGTGCACCCGCCCGCCGGGCCCGTCCACCCACACGTCCTCGACCGGCACCGAGCCGGGCGGGACGGCACCGGGCGCGCGCAGCACCACGGTGCCGGCGGTGGAGCGCACGGCGGACGGCTCGGCGGCGGAGGACCAGAGGAACTCCACGGTGCCGTCCGGCCGCGGGGTGGCGCCGCCGACGGTGCCGCGCGGGGTGTCCAGCCGGGTGAGCACGCCCTCGTCCAGCGCGTACGAGAACAGCTCGCTGCGCGCCTCGTACTCGTGCTCGATCAGCAGCGACCGGGCGTCGGGCCGCCACTGGGCGGAGAGGTCGCCCGGCAGCTCGCGGCCCTGCTCGTCGCGGAGCAGCAGCGCCGTCTCCGTGCCGGTCGCGACGTCCCAGATCACCGGCTCCCAGCGGCCGGTGCGCTGGTGGGCGACCAGCAGCCGGGTGTCGCCGTCGAGCGGTGCGAAGCCCAGGCAGGCCACCCCGCGCGGCTCGTCGCAGCCGGTGACCTCGTCCAGCTCGGCCACGGTGGCGACGTCGCCGGAGCCGTCGGCGGGCAGCCGCACCACGCGGATCGCGCCGTGCATGGCGTCGCCGTGCTCGGTGTGGTCGATGGCCAGCAGGGTGCCGTCGTGGCTCAGGTCGCCGACGCCGCCGTACTCGGCGTGCCGGTAGATCTCGACAGCCCGGTCCGCGCCGGGGCGGCGCAGGTGCAGGGTGGTGCCGCCGTCGTCCGTGGAGCGGCCGACCACCACGGTGCCGTCCCGGCCCAGGGCGAGACCCGCCTCGTAGGACGGGGCGAGGCCGGGAACGGCCTCCTCGTCGGGACCGGCAGGACCAGCGGCGCCCTCGGGGCGGCCGGCGAAGGGCTGGCGGCGCCAGATGCCGAACTCGTCGCCGTCGTTGTCGTCGAACCACCAGATCCACTGGCCGTCGGGCGACAGCTCGGCGTCGGTGGTGCCGTTGGGCCGGTCGGTGACCCGCCGGTGGGTGTCGGTGGCGCGGTCCCACGCGTAGACCTCGTAGGTGCCGCTGGCGTTGGACACGTACAGCGCCCGCTCGGGGGCGTCCTCCGCCCAGTCCGGCAGGGAGACCCGGGCCGCCCTGAACCGCTGCTCCCACGCCGGTACGGCGCTCTTCTCCTCGCTCATCCACCCATCCAACCCGATCGGGGGGAGGAAACGGAACGGGAGGGCGAAACGGAACGGGGAGGACCGCCCCGGGGTCCTCCCCTCGCGCCGGTCCCCGGCTCACCGCGTGCGGCGCGGCAGCAGCTGGACCAGGCCCGCGAGCAGCAGCTCCAGCACCGCCAGCGCCACGAGGCTGCGCCCGAACGCGGAGACCGGGTCGTCGGCGGCGTAGGAGAGGATGCCGATCAGCGCGACCCCGAGCGCGCCCGCCACCTGCTGGACGGTGGCCACCAGGCCCGCCGCCGAACCGGCCAGCCGCGGTTCGACGCCCGCCAGCACCACCGACGTCACCGGGGCGATCACCAGGCCCATCCCGAGCCCGTCCACGAACAGGCCGGGCGCCAGCCACCAGACGCTGCCGGTGGTGCCCGTGGCGTGCACGGCGAGGCCGAGCAGGCCCAGCCCGGCGGCCATCAGCAGTCCGCCGAGCGCGATCGCCTGCCGGCCCAGCCGGGCGGCGACGCGGTGCGCGGCGGTGGAGGTCGCCAGGTAGCCGAGGCCGATCGCGGTGAAGACCAGGCCCGCGCCGAGCGCGTCCAGGCCGCGGCCCGGCTGGAGGTAGAGGGCGAGCACCAGGAAGAAGGAGCCCTGGCCGAGCGAGAAGGTCAGCTGCACGAGCAGGCCGGTGGTGAACGAGCGGCCGGCGGACCGCCGGATGTCGAACAGCCGGGTGTCGACGAGCGGTGAGCGGCCCGCCGGGCCGCTGCGGTGCTGGTGGAGCGCGAACAGGGCGAGCAGCGCCGTCGCGCCGCCCAGGCAGAGCCAGGTCCACAGCGGCCAGCCGGCCCCGGGGCCCTGGATCAGCGGCAGCACCAGTCCGGTCAGCGCGACGGTCACCAGCGCGACGCCCACCGGGTCCAGGCCCGGGCGGTGCGGGGCGCGCGACTCGGGCAGACTGCGCCGCACCAATGCCAGGGCGGTCAGACCGACCGGGAGGTTGAGCAGGAAGCAGCTGCGCCAGTCCAGGCCGAACAGGTCGGCACGGATCAGCACCCCGCCGATGAGCTGCCCGAAGACGGCGCCGAGCCCCATGGTCAGCCCGTACATCGCGAACGCCCGGGCCTGCGCCGCGCCGCTGTAGGCCGTGCGGAGGATCGCCAGCACCTGCGGACCCATCAGCGCCGCCGCCAGCCCCTGGGCCACCCGGGCGGCGACCAGCGCGCCCGCGGTCGGCGCCAGGCCGCAGGCCGCCGAGGCCAGGGTGAACAGGGCCAGGCCGAGTCCGAACAGCCGGCGCCGGCCGTGGCGGTCGCCGAGCCGGCCGGCGGTGATCAGCCCGGCGGCGAAGGCGAGGCCGAAGCCGGCGACCACCCATTGGACGGCGGCCGGTCCGGCCCCCAGGTCGCTCTGCAGGGAGGGGATGGCGACATTGACGACGAAGACGTCGAGGGCGGTCATGAAGGTGGCGGTCAGGAGGACCGGCAGCAGGCCGCGCGGAGCGCGCGCGTCGGCGGTTCCGGAGCCGGTTCCGGAGCCGGTACCGGGGGCGGTGCCGGAGCCGGTACCGGGGGCGGTCGGGCGGGCGGTGGGCGCACGGGACAACTCGTCCACTCCTCGGGGCGGTGGAGCGGGGCGGGCGCCGAATTCGCCCGCCCCGGTGGTCGGTCGGTGCGGTGTGTCGGCTCAGGCGCCCGGGACGCGGTCGAGGAAGCCGAGCACCGAGGCGATCCGGCCCTCCGCGTCGGCGACCAGCACGTCGAAGCCGATGACCAGCGGCTCCTCCGCGCCGGCCGGGCCGAGGTTCCACGTGAAACGTGCGATGTTGTGGTGGGCGTCGACCGGGCCGAGGGTGAACACCAGCCCGGGGAACTGCGCCTGCGCGGCGCCGAGCAGCGCGTCGACGCCCTCGCGTCCGGTGACGGCGGCCAGCGGGTCGGTGTAGCTGCCGTCCTCGGCCCAGGCCTCGTCGACCAGCTTCCGGCGGGCGGCCGGGTCGGTCTCGTTCCAGGCGGCGAGGTAGCGGGCGGCGAGCTGCTGGAGGTCGGTCGCCTGGAGCTCGGCGGGCTGGGCGGGCTGGGTGGGCTTGTTGGCGGTCATCGTCTTCTCCCGTGTCCGGTAGGGCTGTTGGCGGGCCGTTCCCGCTGGTCGAAAACGTACGGGCGACGCGCGGCGGGCGAATCCGTCACGGATAGGTAGGGGTGTACGTACACCGCCGCCAGTAGGGTCGGGCGTATCGGGAGGGGAGACCGGGGTGCTGTACGGGCGGGAGCGGGAGCAGGCCGCCGTCGACGCGCTGCTCGACGGTGCGCGGGACGGCCGCAGCGGGGTGCTGGTGCTGCGTGGCGAGCCGGGGATCGGCAAGACGGCGCTGCTGGAGTACGCGGTGGCGGCGGCGGGGGACGGCCTCCGGGCGATCAGGGTGATCAGGGCGGCCGGCGTCGAGTACGAGGCCGAACTCCCCTTCGCGGGGCTCAGCCAGCTGCTGGCGCCCGGACTCGACCGGCTGGAGGCGCTGCCCGGGCCTCAACGGCGTTCACTGGAGGGCTCGTTCGGTCTCGTGGAGGCGACCGGCGGCGCTGACCGGCTGCTCACCGGGCTGGCCACGCTCGGCCTGCTCGCCGAACTCGCCGCCGATCAGCCGCTGTTGTGCGTCGTCGACGATGTGCAGTGGCTGGATCCGTCCTCCTTGGACGCGCTGTTGATCGCGGCCCGCCGGCTCCAGGCGGAGGGCGTCGCGCTGCTGCTCGCCGCCCGGGACACGGGGGCGGACGCGGGGACGGGCGGTGGGGCCGGCGTGCTGCCGCTCGTCGGGCTCCCGGAGCTGCGGCTGACCGGGCTCGCCGAGGCGGACGCCGTCCGGCTGCTCGCCGACCGAGCGGGCGGGGCGCTCACCGAACCGGTCCGCCGGCGCCTGCTCGCCGAGGCGGCGGGCAACCCCCTGGCGCTCGTCGAACTCCCGTCGGTGGAGGCGGACTGCGCCTCCGGAGGGCTGGCGCTCACCAGCCGTCTGCTGATGGCCTTCCACGGCCAGGTCACCGGCCTGCCGCCGGCCACCCAGACGCTGCTCCTGGTCGCCGCGGCCGAGGAGAACGGCGAGCTGGAGGTCGTACTGGCCGCGGCGGCCGTGCTCGGTGTGGACGCCGGGGCGCTCGCTCCCGCCGAGCGGGTCCGGCTGATCACCGTCAGCGCCGAGCGCAGGCTCGTCTTCCGGCATCCGCTGCTGCGTGCGGCGGTCCTCCAACGGACGCCCCTGCAACAGCGGTTGGCCGCCCACCGGGCGATCGGCGAGGTCCTGGAGGACGGCGACCGGCGCACCTGGCACCTCGCGCTGGCCGCCACCGCGCCCGACGCCGACCTCGCCGACGCCCTGGAGCGCACCGCCCAACGGGCCGAGGCGCGCGGCGCCCACGGTGGCGCGGCGGCCGCCTACGAGCGCGCCGCCGGGCTCACGCCGGACCGCGACGGCGCCACCCGCCGCCTCGTCCTCGCCGCCGAAGCGGCCACCGAGGAAGGGAAGTTGGCGCAGGCCGAGGCGCTGGCCGACCGGGCCGGGGCGCGCACCGACAACGTCTTCGCGCACGCCCTGCTCGACCAGGTCCGGGCGGTCGCGCACTTCTGGCGCGGCGCCTACCCGGCCGCGTACCGGCTGCTGCTGGACGCCGCCGCCACCGACATCGAGCCCGCGCACGCGGCGCGGATGCTGCTCCAGGCCTTCCACGCCGCCTGGTACGTCGGCGAGGAGCCGGTGGCCGTCGTGCTCGACCGGCTGGCCGCCCTCCCGCTCGGCCCCGGTGAACCGCTCGCCCCGCTGGCCCGGGACCTGCCGGCCGCCGTACTGCCGGCCCTGGGGCGTCCCGCCGGTCCCGTGCCCGACGTCCGCGTGACCGCCGAGGCGGCGCGCAGGGCGGGGGCGGAGAGTCCGGTCGACCTGGTGCAGCTGTGCGGCGCGGCGCTCGTCCTTGGGCGGGACCACGAGACGCTGGAGCTGGCCGCCGAACTCGCCGCCGAGGCACGGGCCAAGGGGGCGGTCGGGGTGCTGCCCACGCTCCAGTTCTTCCTCGCCGAGGCCGAGTTGTTCCACGGTCGGCACCGCGACGCCGAGATCACGGCGGCGGAGGGGTACGCGCTCGCCCGGGACACCGGCCAGCACCAGTGGACCAGCCAGCTCGGCGCCGTGCTGGCCTGTCTGGCGGCCCTGGGCGGGGCCGACGAGCGGTGCACGGACCTCGCCGCGCGGGCTCTGGCGCCCGGCTCGTCCGCGTCCGCCGCCGGTGAGCCCTGGGCGCAGTGGGCGCTCGCCCTGCTGGACCTCGGCCGGGGCCGCGCCGCGTCCGCCGCCGACCGGCTGCACACGCTCACCACCGGGCCCCACCGGCACCACATCGGCGCGACCCGGGCGGTGCCCGACCTTGTCGAGGCCGCCGTCCGGCTGGGCGAGCCGGAGCGGGCTGCGGAGCCGTACGAGCGCTTCGCGCGCTGGGCGGGCGCGGCGGGGACGCCCTGGGCGGAGGCGGTGCGGCTGCGCTGCCAGGCGCTGCTGGGGCCGGACGAGTTGGCCGAGTCGGCGTACCGGGCGGCCCTCGACCTGCACGAGGGGACGCACCGCCCGTTCGAGCGGGCGCGGACGGCGCTGCTGTACGGCGAGTGGCTGCGGCGTGAGCGCCGGCGGACGGAGGCCCGGCCGCATCTGCGCGCGGCGCTGGAGACCTTCGAGCGGCTGGGCGCCGCGCCGTGGGCGGAGCGCGCCCGGACGGAACTGACCGCCACCGGGACCGCCGCCCCGACCCCGGCGGCCGCTGCGGCGGGGGTACTCACGGTGCTCACTCCGCAGGAGTTGCAGATCGCGAGGCTGGCGGCGCAGGGGCTCAGCAACCGGGACATCGCGGCGCAGCTGTTCCTGAGCCCGAGGACGGTCGGGCACCACCTGTACAAGGCGTACCCGAAGCTGGGGATCGCCTCGCGGACGGAGCTGGTGGCGCTGTTCTGAGCTGCTCCGAGCGGACGGAGGTCCCCGCCGCCCCGGGGTGAGGAGGGCGGCAGGGACCGGTGCTTGTCCCTGTCGGGGGGTGTACCAGCGGAATTCGAGGATGGCGTCGTTGTAGTCGGCGTCGTCGCCGTAGGGAGTCGGCCTGGCCGACTTCCCACTCCAGCTCGCAGGTCACTTCTCCCGTCTGGCGCCCTGCGCGGCCAGGTGCTGCTGGCACCGCTCCAGCAGTTCCCGCATGGACTCGCCGATGAGGACGAAGAGTTCGGCCGACGAGGCGAAGCGGCCGCCCGCCGGTGTGTCCGCCCCCAGGACATCGGCTCCCCGGCGTGCCATCCCCGCCAGGGTCTCGTTCATCTCCGCGGCCCCGAGCAGGGACCGTAGCCAGATCTCGTCGTCCATGACGTAGCGCTCGCGGCGCTCGCCGGGGACGCGCTCCCGCCTGAGCAGCCCCTGCTGTTCGAGGAACCCGACGGCGTGCGAGACGGACGCCGCGCTGACCCGGAGCCGTTGCACCAGGTCGGCGGCGGTGAGGGCGCCGGCGTCGGTGGTGAAGACGGCGGCCAGCACCCGGGCCTCCATCTTCGGGAGACCCGACTGCGCGAGCAGCGTGGTGAAGGCCTCCGTGAAGTCCTGCACCGCCTCCGGATCGCGCCCGTACCCGCTGTCGGGAACCGCCGGCGCCTCGGGCTGAGCCTTCTTGGCCCGCCGCGCCCGGCTCTGCGTTGCCTCGGCGGCCCGGTCCGCGCCGTAGCCGTCCGGTCCGCCGTTGCGGGTGACCTCGCGCATGATCGTCGAGGCGGGCCGCCCCAGCCGTCGACCGAGCTCGGCGTATCCCAGCCCTTCGGCCAGGCCTGCGGCGATGTGCTGACGGTCCTCACTGGTGAGTCTGCCTCCGGGCACCGGTCCTCGTCCTCCGTCTGTCGATACCTGCGGATCTAGGTGCGAAGTATGCATTCACTCGAACCTCATTGCAAAGATATCTTGATCGACCATTGCATTCAGCTTCACTCCCATTGCAAAGATCGGCCCATAATGCCTGTGAAATACCCGCCATGGCCGTTCATTGAGCGTTGACTGATCTCTGAACGCAATGTAGCGTCGTCGGTGTTCAGAAGTTCTCGAACAGCAATGAGTGGGGAGACTCATGATGGGCAAGAACACCGACCACCTCTCCGAAGCAGGCCTGCGCAAGGTGCGCGAGGTGCTCGTACGGCACGTCGAGTCCGGGGCGGTCCCCGGCGTCGTCGCCCTCATCGGCCGGGGCGACGCGACCCACGTCGAAGCGGTCGGCACCATGCGCCACGAGGGCGGCGCCCCGATGGCCCGGGACACGATCTTCCGGATGGCCTCGACGTCCAAGCCGGTCACCGTGGCCGCGGCCGCGGTCCTGCTCGACGAGTGCCGGCTGCGGCTGGACGACCTCGTCGAGACCTGGCTGCCGGAACTCGCGAACCGCCAGGTGCTCAAGCGGATCGACGGCCCGCTGGACGACACCGTCCCCGCCCGTCGGCCGATCACCGTCCGGGACGTGCTGACCTCCACCTTCGGCCTCGGCATGGACATCACGGCACTCGGCACCCCGATCATGACCGCGATCATCGAGAACGGCCTCACGCCCGACCTGCCGCAGCCGATGCCCGAGCCCGACGAGTGGCTGCGCCGCCTCGGCACGCTCCCGCTGATGCACCAGCCCGGCGAGCGCTGGCAGTACCACATCGCCAGCGACCTGCTCGGCGTGCTCGTCGCCCGGGTGACCGGCCGGCCGTTCGAGGAGTTCCTCCGCGAGCGCGTCTTCGCCCCGCTGGGCATGGACGACACCGGCTTCCACGTCCCGGCCGACAAGATCGACCGCCTGCCCGCCCTCTACGCGCCCGACCCGCAGACCGGGGAGTTCCACGTCTGGGACGAGCCGGCGGACGGGCGCTGGAGCAAGCCCCCGGCGTTCCCGGGCGGCGGCGGGGGACTGGTCTCCACCGTCGACGACTACCACGCCTACTTCCGGATGCTGTTGAACGGCGGCACGCACGACGGCGAGCGCATCCTGTCCCGCCCCGCCGTCCGGCTGATGACCACCAACCGCCTCACGGCCGAGCAGACCGCCGCCCGCGAGACCCTCGCCCGCGACGCCGTCCACCTGTCGTACGGCCAGGGGCAGCACGGGGGTTGGGGTTTCGGCACGGCGGTGCGCACCTACCGCGGCGACTACGCGCCGATCGGCCAGTTCGGCTGGGACGGCGGCAGCGGCACCTCCACCTACGCCGACCCGGAGAACGGGATCACCGGTCTCCTGCTCACCCAGGTCGGGATGACCGTCCCGAACTCGGCCCGGCTGATCCACGACTTCTGGACCACCGTCTACCAGGCCCTCGACGCCTGACACTCACCACCCGCAACACCCGACACCGGCAACACTCAACACCCGAACGACCGAAGGAACACACCACCATGTCCCTCACCCTGACCGACCAGGACAAGGCCACCCTGCGCACCGCCGCCTACGGCGCCGTCTCCCTGTTGGCCGCCGCCGACGCCGCGGGCTCGCCCCACCGGATCGCCGCCAACGGCTCCATCGCCCTCACCACCGCGACCGGCCCGGTCGGGCACGTGCTCGCCGAGAAGTCCGCGGTGAAGGGCCTCGACGGCAGGTCCGTCGCCGAACTCGCCGACCACGTCCTCCCGGCCCTGACCGCCGCCGCGACCCTGCTCCGCGCCCAGGACCCGGCCGAGGCCGACAACTTCCGCGGCATCGTCGACGTCGCCCTCGCCACCGCCGTCCAGTCCCGCAAGGGCGAGCCCACCCCGGCCATGGCCGAGATGACCCGCAAGATCAACGAGGCCCTCACCGCCGCCTGACGGGCAGCACGGTCCAGGCCGGTTCCAGCGGCACCGGACGGCCGTCCAGCGTGCGCAGATCGTCCTCGATCGCGGCACGCTCACGCAGGGCCGGCAGCCGCTCGGCGGCGTAGCGCCGGTGGGCGGCGGGGTCGGACCACAGGGTGGTGACCAGGTAGCGCCGCGGGGCCAACCGCGTGACCACGCCGCCCAGCATGCCCCCGGCCGCCGCCATGCCGGGCGCCCACACCCGGCGCTGCACATCGAGGAAGTGCGCCGTCCGGCCCGGCCGCAGCCGGCAGTCGGCGACGCGCAGCAGGGCCGCGGTTTCGAGCGCGCGGGGCAGATCGGCCGCGTCGCCGGGCATCTCCAGGACGACGGCCCCGTCGGCGGTCTCGATCGCGGCGTACGTCCCACCCTGGCCGCTCGCGCCCACCACCGCATCGTGCCGCTCACGCATGAACCGCCCGTACGCGACGGCGTCCTCCCACAGGCCCAGGACCCTGGCACACCCGCGATCCCACCCGCCCACCTGCCCCACCAGCCCCGGCTGGTCCCCGATCGCCGCCCACCCCCGCTGGCCGGCCGAGAACCGCTCCCGGCCGTCCCCGGGCGGCACCTCGCAACTGATCCACTTGCCCCACATACGCAGCGACTCCTCCGAGCTCGTCCCGGCGACGGCGTTCACCACCCCGGACTGCGCCCTGCTCCGTCCTGGCACCGAGGTGTACGGCTCTGCCGGGCTTCGGGAGGCGTCTCGAAGCCCGGCAGGCCAAGGCGTGTCTCTCGGCCTGAGCCGAGCAGTTGTCCGGCCCCCCGCCGTTCGGTCACCGGGCTGAGCCGGTCTACTCCATGCCCGGGCGCCACCGCGCGGCCATCCGCCGGGCAGTCCAACTGCCGCCCGTCCACGTGACCAGGGCCAGGGCGACGGTGAGGGCGAACAGCAGGCCCATGGCCGACCAGGAGACCTGGGCGCCGATGAGCGGTGAGGTCAGCGGCGTGGCCAGCCAGAGATGGACGAGCATGCCGACCACCGCCGCCAGGACGAGGGGAGCGAGCAGCGTCCAGGCCGCGACACTGAGGAAGAGCCGGTTGCGGCCGGTCAGTATCCCCACGGGGGCGATCGACCGGCTGAAGCGGCTGAACTCCGCCACACTGTTGAGACCGATGGCCAGGCCGGTGAACACCAGGGCGCAGCACCCGAAGAACGTGACCCACGGCAGGCGCGAACCCCGTGAAGTGGCGGCCGACAGCCATTCCCCGCCCGGTGGCTGGACGGCCGGGCTGAGCGAGAGGTGCTGCCGGGCCGTCCTGGTGAGGGCCGAAACGTCCGCGCTGCCTCCCGACGGAACGATCACCAGCACGCTTGAGCCAGGACTCGTGGGCGCCGCGGCGGCATCCGTGGACACCTTCTCCACCGGTCCCTGTCGGAGCTCCATCGCAGAACCCAGCCCGTACCACGCGACCAGCTCTCTGATCCGCGGATCCGGGTCGGTCGTTCCCAGTACGCTTCCGGAGCACGGCCGGTGGAAGACGTTCTCGATCTGGTCGCAGGGGCCCTGAAGCACGGCCCGTACCGCCGTCCCCTCGTGCGACTGAGTCAGTCGGAAGGTCCGGATGTCCGCGGGCAGGGCCTGGAGGAAGGCCGTGACGTGCGTCTCGTCCGAGGGTGCGGTGACGGTCAGCACACTCGTACCGATCCGTGCGGCGGTTGCCTGCGCGACAGCCACCGGTTCGCTGATCCGGCTGGTGTGCAGTTGCACCTGGCCCAGCAGACCGATGGCCACGACGGTTCCGGCGGTCAGCCGGGCCGTGACACCGGGACGCGCGGTCAGCCAACGGCCGGCCACGAGTGCTCCGGTCCCACCGCTGCGGCGGGCCGCACGCGTGAGCGCCCGCCCGGCGGCGGAGGTCAGCGCGGCGAGCGCCGACGGCAAGGTCGCCAGGGTGAGCACCACGCCAGCCAGATACACCACGATGTAGAGGAACGGGTTGTGCGCCGCGAACAGGTCGGGTCCCCTGGTGGCCAGCAGAACACCGGCAGCCAGGCCCAGGGACCACCAGCGCTGCGTGCGGCGAGGTGCTGACAGGGCACCCGCCGATGCGCCGCGGCGCCGGCCGGCCCGGTGGAGCGCGGTGACACAGATGACCGCGGCGGCGGCCGAGGCCATGGCGCACGCGGCGATCAATTCGAAGTCAGCCATGATGTCGGCTGCGGGCAGTGGGGTGCCGACGAAGGGAATCGCGGCCTCCGAGGCTGTCCAGAGCGCGATCAGGCCCGCGCCCGCGACCGCGCCGATGAGGACCGGCCGGGCGCACTCGCCGAGGTTGACCAGGAAGCGTGCACTTCTCGTCGCTCCCAGCGCACCGAGCAGCACTGTCCGGCGGTCGCGGTCCTCACCGCCCATCCGCGCTGCGACGAACAGCAGAACGCCCGCTGGAAAGACCATCAGTACCGTGATGGCGAAGAGGAACTGGCTGAGCGGTTCGATGGAGAGATCGTCCCCGAAGAACGTGCCGGATGCCCCGTAGCCCGTGATCGGGATCATGCGATTCCGGTCGACGAGCTTGTCCGGAGGCCGGACATACGCCAGGTACTCGGTCGGTGCGCTC
The DNA here is from genome assembly GCF_042268405.1 of Kitasatospora sp. NPDC056184. Lineage (NCBI taxonomy): Bacteria > Bacillati > Actinomycetota > Actinomycetes > Kitasatosporales > Streptomycetaceae > Kitasatospora > Kitasatospora sp. NPDC056184. The sequence continues at coordinate 269,437 of NZ_JBHJUI010000008.1, forward strand.
AGCCCGGAGTCACCGATGCGCCCGGTATCACGCCCCAATCTGGTCGTGATTCCCTCGTCCGCACCTGCTGAGACCAGAGCCGGTGACAGTATCGCTTCGCCCGGTCCGGGCCAGCGCGGCAGACCTGGCGGGAGTGGAGCGTCGGGGTGCAGCGGAACGACGGAGACGACCGAGTACTGGTGGCCCTGTACGACGTCGAAGCCGGCGGCCCACAGTGCGATGGGCTGCTCGGCCGGATGCGCCGCGGCCATCTGGGGGTTGCGCGCCTCGCTGCGCAACCCGCGTCCCTCGTAGGCGGACCAGGCGCAAACCAGGGAACCGGTGGCGAGGGTGAGTGCGGCGACTGCGCACAGGAGCGCGGTGAACCGCAGGGAGCCGAAGCGGGAGGACCGGCCGGAGGTGGCACCGATCCGGAGCAATTGGAGCGCGAGGTGCCGACTTCTCACTCTCCGCCTCCGCTTCGGTCCGGATTGGTCAACTGCCCGGTATCCAGGACGAGCTGACGGTCCGCGTAAGCGGCGACCGCTTTGTCGTGCGTGACGACCACGAGCGCGCACCCGCGACTCTTGGGCAGGGAGAAGATCAGGTCGCAGACGCTGTCGCGATTGTCGGGGTCGAGCGCGGCCGTCGGCTCGTCCGCGACCAGCAGAGCCGGTTCGTTCACCAGGGCCCGCGCTACCGCGGTGCGCTGGCGTTCCCCACCGGAGAGCGCTGCGGTGCGGGTGTCGTTGTTGGGAACTCCCAGCTCTTCCAGTAGGTGTGCGGCCCGGCGGTACGCCTCTTCACGTTGCCGTCCGCCCAACAGGGCCGCCAGGGCGACGTTCTCCAGCGGGGACAGCTCAGGTAGCAGTTCGCCGGTCTGGAACACCATCCCGATGTGGTGGCTGCGGTACCTGGCCAGTGCCCGGCCGCGCAGCCGGGCGAGGTCGGCCCCTTCCACCTCGACCCTCCCGGCGTCGGGCCGGATCAGGCCGAGTACACACATCAGCAGCGTGCTCTTCCCGCTGCCGCTGGCCCCCGACACCGCCACCGACTCGTTGCGCGTGACCTCGAGCTCGACTCCGTTGAACAGGCTCCGCCCGCCCATGGCATGGTGCAGGCCGTAAACCCCCAGGACCGGCACGTCAGATGTCGTCCTCGGAGCCGGCCCGGCGGGGTGGACCGCTCGAGAGATCATTCGTCCCCCACTTGTCGCGAAAGGTGCCGGGTCGGACACACGTCGCGTCCGACCCGGCGCTGAGACCAATCCTTGTTCGTTCTACGGTGGCGGCATCAGCCGATCTGGATGACCCAACTGCTGCAGCTGTCCGACGCGAACTGCTCCTGCCGGCAAGCGCGGATCTGCCAGATCGGGCTGTCGGTGGTAGTCGAGACCGTGGTGCCGGAGCCGCTCTTGTTCCAGAGCGTGCGGACCTCGCCCGTGTTGGCGATGCGAGTGTACTGACCGTACGCCGAGCGGCTGTCCGCCTTCGTGTCCTTGACGTAGAACGTGTACCCGTCGTCCGACCAGGCGGTCGACCCCGTCGTCGAGGCGGTCACGGCGAACGCCGGTGCGCTGCCTATGACGACGCCCACCCCCGCGATCGCGAGAGCGACCCTCGCGGCCGTCTTCTTCATAGCTTCCTCCCCTGTCCTGCCAATCGAAGCCACCCCTTCGGGTGCTTGGGTTGTAAGCAAACAGCATCACCAATCTGATGAAGCGTCAGCTCCGTTGGGTGGCCGGATACTTGCCTGGAACGGCTGATATTCGAACGGACCTTATGGGCGCCGGGGAAGAAGTCGGCCCGGCGGTCCTCAAAAGTGCCTCAAGGGTGATTTGGGTGCCGTTCGATCGAAGTCGACAATATTTGGCAACTTTGTTGGATCTGCACCTTTGTCAAGGGCGTTCCCGAAGTTGATCTGATCTTTATGTCTCTCCTGCATCCCGGCAGAACTGATGGGTCGCCAAGGTCGTGGTTCCTGAGAGGAAGCCTGGCGTTTCGGCCCTTGGGCGGGTGTGGAGGGCCGGGGGCCTCATCGGGCAGTCAGGGCGGACTGGATCTGGGCCAGGGAACGGCTCCTGGTCTCGGGGGCGACGCGGGCGACGAAGTGGGTGGCGGCGGGAGACCGCAGCGATGAACCGGAAGACCCGGCGCTCGCCGATGACATCGGCGGTCGGGAGGAAGGCCTGGCCGACGATGACGTTGGCGGCCCGGTTGACCAGGGTGCAGAGGCCGGTGCTGCGGGCCCGGGACTCGGGCGCGCAGCTCGACCAGGACGGCGGAGGCGATGAAGCCCCGCCCCGGTCAGCGGGACGGTGGGCCCGTCCGTGCCCGGCCACCGTCCGCCCGTTCCCCGTAGTTTCCCCGTGCCGCGGTCATGCCGGCTGCCCCCGGCGCTCCAGGAGGAGTGCGCGCAACTCTTCGACCACCGGCGCCGGCGCGATGCCGGGCAGCAGGAACCACCACAGCTGGACGATCCGCCCGGGCAGGTCGGCGCGCCCGGTGCGCAGGTGGGACATGATCTGCGCGCCGGTGTAGGCCGCGACCAGCACCTGGGCGAACTCCTCGACCACGACGTCGTCGAGCAGTTCACCCGCCCGCCGGGCGGCCTCCAACTCGGCGCGGAACCGCCCGGCCCACATCTCGTACGGGCTGAAGTCGCGCAGCCCGAGCTGCCCCTGCTCGACGGCGAGGGTCACCCCGGCGCGCAGCAGCACGTTCCCCTGCAGTTCGTCGGCCAGGTAGAGGGTGGTCCGGACGAGCTGGCGCAGTCCCGACGGCTGCTCCGGCAGGTCCAGGTCGGAGGCCTGCTCGTCGATGACGGCCTTGGCGAGGTCCTCCTTCGACCTGAAGTGGAAGTACATCGCCCCCTGGGTTGTCCCGGCCAGGTTGATGATCTTGCTGACGCTGGAGCCGCTGAAGCCGTACTCGTCGAAGATCTGCGCGGCGGCCCGCAGGATGGTCGCGCGGGTGCGGACGGCACGTTCCTGCTGGGCTCTCGCCACGGGTAGCTCCAAACGCCTCGGCAAACAAAGAGAACGACCTCTATGTTATGGGCCTTGGGAGCCCGGCCCGACCATCGGAGCGCCGACCCCCCTCCCTCCCTTCACCTGCGTCTTCACCTGCGTCTTCACGTGCGCCGCCGGGCGAGCAGCAGCCCCGCCGCCGCGCACGCGGCCGCCGGCAGCAGCAGCGCCGCCCCCGCCCGTCCGGGGGAGCCCGCGAAGGCTCCCAGCACCGCCACCCCGAGCGAGGCCCCCACCTGCCGGACGGCGTTCAGCAGGCCGCCGGCCGCGCCCGCCGCCCCCTTCGGCGCCGCCGACACCACCGCCGTCACCAGCGCCGGCAGCGCGAACGACACCCCGAACCCCGCGCCCGACAGCCCCACCGCCAGCAGCGGGTACGGCGCCCCGGCCGCCACCGCGGCCGCGATCACCAGGCACCCGCCCGCCAGCAGCGCCAACCCGCCCACGGCGGGCCGCCACGGTCCGACCCGGGCGACGATCAGCCCGGTCAGCAGCGGATTGAAGCCCGGCGGCAGGGTCATCGGCAGGAACGCCAGCCCGGCCAGTGCCGGGGACAGCCCCCGCCCGTCCCGCAGCAGCAGCGGCAGCAGGAACAGCAGCCCCAGCAGGGCGAAGTTCACCGCCGCCCCGGCCAGCAGCACCTTCGCCATCCCCGGCGCCCGCACCACGTCGGACCGCAACACCGGTGCCGCACTGCGCCGTTCACGCCGCGCGAAGAGCGTCCCGGCGAGCAGCGCGGCCCCGGCCGACCAGCCGGCCCGCGTCCAGGCGCCCGCGCCGGCCTCGATCAGCGCGTCGGTGGCGAGCGCCAGCGCCGCGCAGACGGCGAGCTGCGTCCACCAGTCGACGGGGCGTCCGCCGCGCGGGCAGCGCACCACCCGTCCGGCGGTGAGCGCCAGCACCAGGGCGGTCAGCGGCACATTGACCCAGAACACCGCCCGCCAGCCGCCCAGGCCGACGAGCACCCCGCCCACCACCGGCCCGAACGCCATCGCGCACCCGCTGACCGCCGCCCACACCGCGACCGCCCGGGCCCGCTCGGCCGGGTCCGGGTAGAGGCGGGCGATCATCGCCGTGCTCGCCGGCACCGCGGCCCCCGCCGCGACCCCGAGCAGCGCCCGCAGCACCACCAGCGCCGACAGGCCGGGCGCGAGCGCGCTGAGCAGCGAGCCCGCGCCGAACACCGCGATGCCCCAGCGGAACGCGCGGTGCGCGCCGTACCGGTCGGCGATCACGCCCCCGGACAGCAGTACCGCCCCGAACGCCACGCTGTACCCGGTCACCACCCACTGCAGGCCGGCCGTCGAACTCCCCGGCGAGGACGCGAGATCGGGCTCGGCCACCGACAGCACGGTGGTGTCCAGCAGCACCGCGAAGTACCCGAGCGCGATCCCGAGCAGCGCCCGGGTCCGGCTGTCCGGCCTGGACCGGACGGCGCCGCCGCCCCTCTCCCCGACTTCTCCGTTCAGCATGCCGTCCACCCTGCGCGGCCGCCCGGGCCCGGCTCCACCGCCCGCCCCGAACGCCGCGTTCGGGAATCCCGAACGCCCGGGGCGAGCGCCCGAATGCCAGGGGCCGGGCACCCCGCGCGCGAGGCCGCCGTACCCTGGACCCCCGGCGCCGGACATCAGGGGGACGGACCGCGCATGGAACTCAGACAGCTCCGCACCTTCGAGGCGGTCGTCGTCCACCGCACCGTCACCGACGCCGCCGTGGCCCTCGGCCTCGCGCCGTCCTCCGTCTCCGAGCAACTCCGCACCCTGGAAGGCTCGCTGGGCACTGTCCTGTTCGATCGCACGCCGCGCGGCATGGTGCCGACCCCGGCCGGGCGGCGACTGCTGCCCTGGGCCCGCCGGCTGCTCGACCAGGCCGACCAGGCCCGCCGCGAGGTCACCGGCGGCCGCCTGGTCCTGCGGCTCGGCGCCCTGGAGACCGTCGCGGCCACGCACGCGCCCCGGGTGCTCGCCCGGCTGGCCGAACACCACCCCGAGCTGGACGTCTCCCTGCACACCGACGCCGCCCGGGACGGCCTGCTGCACGGTGTCGCGGCCGGGAGCCTGGACGCCGCGCTGGTCCTGGACACCGCCGGTCCGCTCGGCGAACTCGGCTTCGCCCTGCCGCCGGTCCCGCTGGCCCACCTCGACCTGGAGGACGTCCCGCTCGCGCTGGTCGCCGCGCCCGAGTTCCCGGACTCGGGCCGGCGCCTGCTGGTGAACGCGCCGGCCTGCTCGTTCCGCCTCGCCGGCGACCGCCTCTTCGGCCCCGAGGTGGAGCGCCTGCACACCGGCGGCGTCGCCGTCACCCGGGCCTGCGCGGAACGCGGCCTCGGCATGGCGCTGCTCCCGGAGTTCGCCGTCCACGACCACCTCGCCGCCGGAACCCTGCGCCGCCTCGCCACCGCGGCCGCCGTCCCGCCGCTCCACCTGCGCCTGGTCTGGCGCGCCGACCGCGAGGCCATCCCCGCCGTCCGCGACGTCCTCTACGCCGCCGCCACCCCGCGCTGACCGCCGCTCAGCCCTTCCACAGCCGCTCCAGGTGTGCGTGCAGCACCTCCGCGGCCTGGCCCTCCGTCAGCCGCCCGACCAGGACGTGCGCGGTCAGCCCGTCCACCAGGGCCAGCAGCGTCCGCACCTCGACCGCCCGCGTCCCCTCGTCGGCGCCCGCCTCGGCCAGCAGCGCCAGGAACAGCTCCTCCGACACCGCGTACCCCGCCCGCAGCGGCTCGGCCAGCGCCTCGCTCACCGCGGCCTGCGCCAGGAACGCCAGCCAGACCCGCGCCTCGGAGCGGTGCTCCGCCCGCAGCAGCGCCAGCTCCTCCGCCGCGTAGCCGACCGCGCTGGCCGCGGACTGCGCCGGGCTGCCGCCCAGCCGCTCCCGCAGCCGCCGCTCGATCCGCCCGCCGACGTGCCGGAGCGCGAAGACCAGCATCTCCTCCTTGGTGCGGAAGCACCGCTGGACGGCCCCCATCGAGAGCCCCGCCCGCTCGGCGACGTCCCGCACCGTGACGCCCTCCAGCCCGCTCTCGTCGGCGAGCCGGCAGACCGCCTCGGCGATCACCCGCCGCCGCTCCTCCAGATCCACCTGCCTGGGCACGCCGTGCTCCCCACTTAATCCGATGCGGTCGTATCGCTTCAAAGGCTACTCTTCCGATACGAGCGCATCGCTACGTCTCTCCCGCCCTGGAGCCCGCCCATGCCCAGCCCGTCGCCGGACCTCCCCTCCCAGCTCCCCGCCTCCTTCCCCTCCTCTCCCCCCTCCTCCCTCCCCTGGTCCCTCACCGCCACCGCCCAGGCCCACGCCGTCCGCACCAGCGCGATCTCCGCCACCGAACTCCTCGACGCCCACCTCGCCCGCATCGCCGAGGTGAACCCGGAGGTCAACGCGATCACCCAGCTCCTCGCCGACCGCGCCCGCGCCCAGGCGGCCGACACCGACCGCCGCCGCGCCGCCGGCGAACCGCTCGGCCCGCTGGCCGGCGTGCCGTTCACCGTGAAGGAGACCACCGCGATCGAGGGCGTCCCGACCACCTTCGGCGTCCCCCGCTTCCGCGACCTGGTCGCCGCCGCCGACGCGCCCCCGGTCGCCCGCCTCCGCGCCGCCGGCGCGATCCCGATCGGCCACAGCAACATCCCCACCCTGGTCCTGTCCGGGATGCACACCCGCAGCGAGCTCTACGGCGACACCGTCAACCCCTGGGACCCGTCCGTCACTCCGGGCGGCACCAGCGGAGGCGACGCGGTCGCCGTCGCCACCGGCATGGCCGCCCTCGGGCTCGGCAACGACTCGGGCGGCTCCATCCGCGTCCCGGCCGCCTTCTGCGGCGTGGCCGGCCTCAAGCCGACCTACGGCCGCTTCCCCGCCGACCACCGCATCCTCGGCCCCGCCGACCCCGGCCCCGCCTCCCAGTTCCTGGTCACCGACGGCCCGCTGGCCCGCAGCGTCGCCGATCTCCGGCTCGCCTTCGAACTCCTCGCCGGCACCGACCCCCGCGACCCGCGCGCCGTCCCGGCACCCCTGGACGGCGAACCGCTGTCCGCCCCCGTCAAGGTCGCGGTGGTCGCCGACCCCGGCGGCCGCGGCGTCCACCCCGCCGCCCGCGCCGCCGTCGCCACCGCCGCCTCCGTCCTCTCCGACGCCGGCTACGACGTCCGCGAGGTCCCCGACGTCCCGCTCCTCGACGAGACCCTCGCCGCCTACGACCTGCTCACCGTCACCGAGTTCGCCCCCACCTGGCCGGCCGTCCGCCCCCTCCTCGGCCCCGGCGGCGACCGCTACCTCGCCCCCGTCATGGACCGCACCTCACCGGCCGGCTCCGCCGAGTTCATGACCCTGATGGGCACCTGGCTCACCATCCGCCGCGCCTGGGCCGAATTCCTCGCCGACTACCCCCTCCTCCTCGCCCCCGTCTACACCGACCCCATCCCCACCCCCGGCCTCGAATCCCGCGACCCCGCCTCCCGCGACCGCGTCGCCGCCGCCATGGCCCTGTGCACCGCCACCAGCTTCGCCGGCGTCCCCGCCGTCTCCCTCCCCACCGGCCTCACCCCCACCACCCCCCACCACCCCACCGCCGTCCAACTCATCACCCGCCCCTACCGCGAGGACCTCGCCCTCCACGCCGCCCACACCCTCGAATCCCGCCTCCCCCCACTCACCCCCATCACCCCCCACCCCTGACCGCCACTCCTGAGACGCGGTCACCCACCCGGGAACACAACGACAGAGGCCCTGCCGGATCTCTCCGGCAGGGCCTCTGCACTGGGTCGTGGTGGCGTGATGTGAACCCACGGCCTCGTCGTCCCGAAGCAACCCGGGCACCCGTCTGGCCTCAGCTCCTCACTGGCGCCAGCGCTTCCGGTGCTGTCGCACGCAATTGAGGTCGATCTTATGCTTGGGGTGGGTCCGCAGGGGGCCTATCTCGGCGCCTCCCTTGATGACCACGAGATCGTCACTCAGGACGATGGCGCCTGCGTCGAGCATGACGTGGCAGTTCGGGCAGAGGCAGAGAACGTTCGCAGCGATATCGGGCCCGTCGTGGGGGCTGCCGAGGGCCTGGATGTGGGCGCCCTCACTGTAGCTGCCGCCGGGAACCTCAATGCGCAATGCGCAGACCTGGCACTGGTTGTCGTGCCAGGCCTTGACCTGTCGTTTTACAGCGCTACTACGGACGATGCGCTGCACTGTGGTGGGTATTCGCTTGGGCGTTTCACTGCCAGTGGCAGTCTGTTCAGAGCCACCTTCGAGCGGGAGTTCGTCCACCTCGGGCAGGTCTGCCGTCTCTACGGCAGCGGGAATCGGCGTGCCCTCGTGGGCCTCCATGCGGAACTGCCATATCAAGTGACCGTCAATGCCGAGCTTGCTGCCGTAGCTCGTGACGCGGAACAATCCGTCGTACCGGTAGCCCGACGTGGGCGCATACTTGGAGCTCTTGTGTGCCCCGCGCAGCACTCGGACGAGAAGGCCTTCCAGATAGCTGGTGACCAGGGCAGCGTTCCCGGGATCTTCCAGGGTTTGGTCAGCAACCTGGTTCTTCGACGAGTCCTGTCCACCATGGCCGGTGTAGACAACGACGTCTCCGTAGTCCTCGTCGTCCTTGTAGCCACCGGAGAGGACGATCGACTCTGCGCCGGTCGCCTTAGTGCCACAGATGCCAGCCTGTAGCGGACGGTGCACCCCCGCCTTATGGGCCAAGCGTCGGGTGCTGAACTCCTGGCCGACGTAAGCGTCGGGCGGCTCACCAATCATGGACTCAGCCTTGCATGGCGCGATGACAACCTGCGCGCGATTTTCGCTGCGTACGGTGGACAGCCGTGAGGCAGATCGTCGGGGCTCGCTTGGATCCGTTGGAAGCCGCCGGCTGGGAGGTGCTCCACCGAGTACTGCTGCTCTCCGGGGCCGACATCGACCACATGGTGATCGGCCCGTCGGGAGTCTTCGTGATCAACTCGAAGCAGCGCCCTGGCGTCATCGCGCGGGTCAGCGATAGGACCGTGAAGATCAACTGCTACAGGCCCGCTATTCGCACATCGCACCCGACATGCGGAGCGGACTCATGGGCAACTCCCCGGAGTGTGGGGCGCGTCACTCGAAGCACGTTGGCGGGCTCGCCCGTGGGCCTGCTCAGCAGCCTGCTGAGGGCTGGTTAGTGGGAGGCCCGCTGGAGGACCATCCGGAGCGGCTTTCTCCCAGGATTCTCCCGGTGGGCCCCGGAAAGCCAGTCAGGGCCGGTCTCCCTTGCGGGAGACCGGCCCTGAGCTGGTCCTACTGGGTCGGGGTGGCGGGATTTGAACCCACGGCCTCTTCGTCCCGAACGAAGCGCGCTACCAAGCTGCGCCACACCCCGGTCTTTCTGTTTGTCGCTCCGTCTCCTTCGCGACGAGTAGAACTCTACCGGACGCTCGCCGAGAGACGAAATCCGGTATCTCGGCGAGCGGGGGTGGGAGGGTCAGCGGGGGGTCGGGGTGAGGGTGAGGAGGGTGGCTTCGGGAGGGCAGGCGAAGCGGACGGGGGTGTAGCGGTTGGTGCCGCAGCCGGCGGAGACGTGGAGGTAGGAGCGGCTGCCGCCGGCCTGGTGGGTGGAGAGGCCCTTGACCCGCTTGGCGTCGATGTCGCAGTTGGTGACCAGGGCGCCGTAGAAGGGGACGCAGAGCTGGCCGCCGTGGGTGTGGCCGGCGAGGATCAGGGGGTAGCGGTCGGCGGTGAAGGCGTCGAGGACGCGCAGGTAGGGGGCGTGCACGACGGCGAGGGAGAGGTCGGCGTCGGCGGAGGGGCCGCCGGTGACCTCGCTGTAGCGGTCGCGGCGGATGTGCGGGTCGTCCAGGCCGGTGAACTCCAGGTCGAGGCCGGCGACGGTGAGGCGGCCCCGGGTGTTGGTGAGGTCGAGCCAGCCGGCCGCGTCGAAGCTGTCGCGCAGCTTCTCCCAGGGGTTGTGGACGGCGCCGCTGATGCCGCGGGCGGCGGTGCCGTCGGGGTTGTTCATGCCGTGGACGCCGCTGCGCATGGCCTGGAGGTAGCGGGCCGGGTTCTTGCGGGCCGGGCCGTAGTAGTCGTTGGACCCGAAGACGTAGACGCCGGGGAACTCCATCAGCGGGCCGAGCGCGTCCAGTACGGCCGGGACGCCGAGCGGGTCGGAGAGGTTGTCACCTGTGTTGACCACCAGGTCGGGGCGCAGGCCGGCGAGGCTCTGCAGCCAGCGCTGCTTCTTGCCCTGGTTGCTCACCATGTGGATGTCGGAGACCTGCAGTACCCGGATGGGTCGGGCGCCCCGGGGGAGGACCGGGATCTCGACCCGGCGGAGGCGGAAGGAACGGACCTCGTACCCAACGGAGTAGGCGAGGCAGGCGGCGCCGGTGGCGGCGATTCCGAGGGGAACGGAGTACAGCGGTCGCATCGTTCCATGCTCTCAGACGGCGGATCAACGGGTGAACTGCCGGTGCCCACAGGGGGAAGCGGGCCGGGGGTCAGTCCTCGTGCTGTTCGCGTCTGGCGCGCAGGGCCCGGACCTTGTGGCGGTTGCCGCACCGCTCCATCGAGCACCAGCGCCGCCGCCCGGGCCGCGAGGTGTCGACGAAGAGCAGTCGGCAGTCGTCGGCGCCGCACTCGCGGACCCGGTCCGCCCAGGGGCCGGTGAGCAGGGCGACGGCGTCGCGGGCGACGGTGGAGGCGAGCTGGTCGCCGTCACCGGGCAGCGGGGGCGCGGCCGTGCCGTCCGGGCCGATCTGCGGGGCGAGCGGGGGACGGGCGGCGGCCCGGTTGAGCACGGCGTAGTCGGCGGGGTCGCCGGCGCCTCTGCCGTGGGCGGCCCGGGCCGCGGTGAGCCGCCAGAGGGCGTCCCGCAGGGCGCGGACGGCGGTGAGCTGGCCGTCGGTGATCCGGACGGCGCCGGGTGGCAGGCCGAGGCGGCACTCCCCGGCCCAGTCGGCCAGGTCGGCGGGCCGGTGCAGCACCTCGTAGCGGGCGTAGGGGCCGGGGCCGCCGGTGGGCAGCAGTTCCAGGCAGAGCGCGCCGGGGTCGAAGTGGAACCGCGCCCCGCCGGGGGAGTGCAGGACCAGGCCGGGGGCTCGCTCGTCGGTCATGTAACCACTTTAAAGAGGGGGCGGGGCAGCGGGAGCGGCGACGGGTTAATGGTGGGCGGTGGAACGCCGCAGGTGGGAGACTCGGGGCCATGACCACGCTCAAGGCGCAGCTGCAGGAGGACCTCACGGCTGCCATCAGGAACCGGGACGAGCTGCGCTCGTCCACCATCCGGCTCACGCTGACCGCTGTCACCAGCGAGGAGGTGGCGGGGGACGAGAAGCGCGAGCTGTCCGACGACGAGGTGCTGAAGGTCCTCGGCCGGGAGGCGAAGAAGCGCCGGGAGGCCGCCACGGCCTTCGACAACGCCGGCCGGGCCGAGCAGGCCGCCCGGGAGCGGGCCGAGGGCGAGGTGCTGGCCGAGTACCTGCCCAAGCAGCTGTCCGACGAGGAGCTGACCGCGATCGTGGCCGCCGCCGTGGCGGAGAGCGGCGCGAGCGGGCCGCAGGGCATGGGCGCGGTGATGAAGCTGGTGCGGCCGAAGGTCGAGGGACTGGCCGAGGGCGGCCGGGTGGCCGCCGTGGTGAAGGCCGCCCTCGCCGGCTGACCGGGCGAGGAGCGAGAAGAAAGAAGGGGCGCCCCCCGAGCCGATCGCTCGGGGGGCGCCCCTCGTCGTTCACCAGGCAGGCAAGCCAGCAGGCCGGCGGGCGGGCCTCCGCTCAGGGGCGGCCGTGCCCGTTCCCGTTGCCGTTCCCGTTGCCGCCGTCAGCGCCGCCGATGACGCCCGGCGGGAAGGTGAAGCCGCCGCCGATCACACCGCCCGCGTTGGTCCCGGGGCCGCCGGGGTTCTGGGCGGGCGGCGGGTTGCCGCCCGCGTTCGGGTCGGCCGGCGCGGTGGCCGGGGCGGTGGCGTTCGGGTCCGGCTTGGGGGCCGGGTCCGGGATGTCGATGGTCGGCAGCGTCTCCTTGGGGGAGCCCTTCAGCGCGCCGTCCATGGCCATCTTCCAGATCGGGCCGGGGCCGGTGGCGCCGAAGACGCCGTCGGCGCCGTAGTAGGTGTCGCCGATCTTCATGTTCTTCATCTCGACGCCGCCGGTCGGGCCGCCGATCCAGACCGCGGTCGCGAGCTGCGGGGTGTAGCCGCTGAACCAGGCGGCCTTCTTCTTGTCCGTGGTACCGGTCTTGCCGGCGATCTGGCGGCCGTCCTCCAGGCCGAGGGAGGCACCGGTGCCCTTCTCGGTCACGTTGAGCAGGACGGTGTTCATCGCGTCGGCGGTCTGCTCGGAGAAGGCCTGGCTGCAGCTGCTCGCCGGGACCTTGACGTCCTTGCCGTCGACGGTGGTGATTTTGTTGACCGCGATCGGCGTGCAGTGCTTGCCCCGGGCGGCGAAGGTCGCGTAGACGTTCGCCATGGTCAGCGGGGACATCTCCTTGGTGCCCAGGGTGATCGAGGGCACGACGTCGATCTTGTCACCGGAGGCGGTGCTGGAGATGCCCAGCTTGTCGAGCATCTGCTTGACGGGGCAGAGGCCCATCTCCTGCTCCATCTGAACGAAGTAGGTGTTGACCGAGAGGGCCATCGCCTGCTTCAGCTCGTAGGGGCCGACCTCGCTCTTGCTCTCGTTCGGGACGAAGCGCTTGTCGCCCCGTTCGGTGTTCTTCCAGGTGCCTTCGCAGGTCTTCATCGTCGGCCACTCGATGCGGTTCTCGGACGGGAACGCCTTGGTGGGCGACATGCCGTTCTCGAGCGCGGCCGCGGCGATGATCGGCTTGAACGTCGAACCGGGCTGGAAGCCGTTGCCGCCGCCCATCGCCGCGTCGACGTTGAGGTTGACGACGGTCTGGTTCTTGGAGGGCTCCAGGCCGTACGGGCGGGTCTGGGCCATCGCCAGGATCTTGCCGGAGCCCGGCTCGATCATGGTCGTGGCGGCCGAGACCGGGTCGGTGACCTTGACCTTGGTGGTGACCGCGGCCTGCGCGGCGGCCTGCTTGTCCGGGTCGAGGGTGGTGTAGATGTTCAGACCGCCCTGGTCCCAGAACTTCTTGCGCTCGGCGGCGTTCTTGCCGAACGCCGGGTCCTGCTTGACCACGTGCCGGACGTAGTCGCAGAAGAAGCCCATGCCCGCCTGGGCGGTGATGCAGCCGTTCTGCGGGTCCTTGTACTTCAGGCCCAGCGGGGCGGCCTTGGCCTCCTTGGCCTGGTCGGCCGTGATGTGCTTGTTCTCGACCATCTTGTCGATCACGACGTTGCGCCGCTTCACCGCGTTGTCCGGGAAGCGCACCGGGTCGTACTGCGAGGGGTTCTGGACCAGGCCGGCCAGGGTCGCGGCCTCGGCGACGGTGAGGTCCTTGTTGCTCTTGCTGAAGTAGCGCTGGGACGCGGCCTCGATGCCGTACGCCTGGTGGCCGTAGAAGGTGATGTTGAGGTAGTTGGTGAGGATCTGGTCCTTCGTCAGGTCCTCCTCCAGCTTGATCGCGACCTTCAGCTCCTGGATCTTGCGGCCCAGGGTCTTGCGCTGGGCCTCCAGGACGGCGGCCTGGTCGTCGCCGGCCTTCTCGACGTTGACGTTCTTCACGTACTGCTGGGTCAGCGTCGAGGCGCCCTGGGAGGCGGTGCCGCTCTCCGCGTTCTTGCTGATCGCGCGCAGCACGCCCTTGAGGTCGACGGCGCCGTGCTCGTAGAAGCGGGCGTCCTCGATGTCGACCTGGGCCTGCCGCATGTACGGCGACATCTGGTCGGCGGTGAGGACGGTGCGGTCGCGCTCGTAGACCTTGGCGATCAGCCCGCCCTTGGCGTCGAAGATCTGGGTGGCCTGGGTGAGCGGCGGCGTCTTGAAGTCGTCCGGGATGTTGGAGAAGCCCTCGGCCGTGTTCTTGGCGGTCAGCCCGAGTGCGCCGACGGCGGGCAGGGCCATGCCGGCCAGCAGGACGCCGGAGAGGACGCTGACCCCCAGGAACTTCACTCCGTGGCCCGCGTAGTCCAGCGGTGATCCGCGGCGCTTGCCGCGCGGAGCTCCGGTGTTTCCGGGGGGCGGGGATGCCTGGGGGCGCTTCGGTGCCATGGGGAGAACCCTACGTTGCCGAATGCCACACACCGGGGCAGGTGTTCGCCTACGCTTGTCACAAGCTTGCGACAGCTTCGCTGTGTCAGCATCGATCACTCTTGTGAGTGATGAGAATTGCCCGAATTGCCCGTTACTGGGGCGCTTTTGGGGCAGCTGTTGGCCGCTGCACCCCTGTGTCCGGTAACACTGTGTGACGGCTCGCGTGGCGAGAGTGGCGCCCGCGACCCTGGCAAGGCTTGCGACCTGCGATCACTCCAACGAGTGAGCTGATCGCCACCCATAGTCCAATTGGGTCATTCGAGATTGAGCCCGAAGGGGCTGTTGCAAGCTGTCGTTCTTCCGTAACGTCCTCAACTGGCAACGGTGAATATGCCGTTGCCGCCGTGGGGGAGCCTCGATTCGGGAGAGGACGGCGCCAGCATGGGCTGGGTAGACGACTGGAGTGCGCAGGCCGCCTGCCGCACGAGTGATCCGGACGAACTGTTCGTCCAGGGGGCGGCGCAGAACCGCGCCAAGGCGGTGTGCAGCGGGTGCCCCGTACGCACGGAGTGCCTGGCGGACGCGCTGGACAACCGGGTGGAGTTCGGGGTCTGGGGCGGGATGACCGAGCGCGAGCGCCGGGCGCTGCTGCGCCGCCGGCCGACCGTGATCTCGTGGCGGCGGCTGTTGGAGACGGCGCGTACGGAGTACGAGGCCTCGCTGGCCACCGGCGTGATACTGACGGACTACGCCCAGGCGGGCTGAGCCGGGCCGAAGAACGGTCGGTCAGCCCGGGCTGGGGGGCCCGGGCCGGACCGGTGTCGGAGGTCGGACCTGATGTCGGACCCGAGGCGGGCGGGTGTTCGGGCGGGTGTTCGGACGCTCAGCCGGTGGAGCCGCTGAGCCGTTCGCCGATCACCCGCAGGCCGTCCAGGTCGTGGACGTCCCCGGGCAGCGCGGCCACCTCGACGATCGGCACGTCCGGGTAGACCGAGACGAAGCGGTCGCGGGTCCGGCGCTCGCGCACCATCACCTGCATCCGCTCGGCGTGCAGCCGCAGCAGCCCGGCCGCGAGCAGTTCGGCCTCGGGCGAGGCGTGCTCGGAGCCGTTCTCCTCCAGCGCCTCCGCCGCGGCCAGCGCCCGTTCGGCGGTGAGCTGCGGCGCGCCCGTCCCGTGCACCCGGTTGAGCACCAGCCCGGCCAGCGGCATCCGGTCGGCGGCCAGCCGGTCCACGAAGTACGCCGCCTCGCGCAGCGCGTCCCGCTCCGGGGCGGCCACCACCAGGAACGCCGTGCCCGGCGCCTGGAGCAGCTGGTACGTGCGGTCGGCGCGCTCGCGGAAGCCGCCGAACATCGAGTCCATCGCGCTGACGAAGGTCTGCACGTCGGTCAGCAGCTGGGCGCCGAAGATCTTGCCCAGGGTGCCGGTGAACAGGCCCATCCCGGCGTTCAGGAACTTCATCGCGGACCGGCCGCCGACCTTGGCGGGCGCGGTCAGGATCCGGATCACCTTGCCGTCGAGGAACGACCCGAGCCGGTTCGGCGCGTCCAGGAAGTCCAGCGCCGAGCGTGACGGCGGGGTGTCGACGACGATGAGGTCCCACTCCTCGGCCGCCCGCAGCTGGCCGAGCTTCTCCATCGCCATGTACTCCTGCGTGCCCGCGAAGCCGGCCGACAGGGACTGGTAGAAGGGGTTCTCCATGATCGCGCGGGCCCGCTCGGGCTCGGCGTGGGCCAGCACGACCTCGTCGAAGGTCCGCTTCATGTCGAGCATCATGGCCTGCAGCTCGCCGTCGCCGCTCACGCCCTTGACGATCCGCGGGGTGTTGTCGAGCTCGGTCAGGCCCATCGACTGCGCCAGCCGGCGGGCCGGGTCGATGGTCAGCACGACGACCTTGCGGCCGCGTTCGGCGGCCCGCAGGCCGATCGCCGCCGCGGTGGTGGTCTTGCCGACGCCGCCGGAGCCGCAGCAGACGATGATCCGGGTCTTCGGGTCGTCGATCAGCCCGTCCACGGCGAGCCGGCCGCCGTCGCGGTCGCCCGTGCCGCCGCCGCTCGTGTCGTTCCGCCCGCTCACGCCGCCCCCTGCCGCTTCAGTTCGCCCGCCAGCCGGTAGAGCCCGCCGAGGTCCACGCCCTCGCCCAGCAGTGGAAGTTCGTAGGTCGGGAGCTTCAGCTGCTGCAGGTCGGCGCGCCGTGCGCGCTCCAGCTCCACCCGCTCGGCGTGCTCCCTGGCCTGCTCCAGCAGCGGGTCCAGCAGTGGCTCGACCGCCGCCCGGACGGTCTCCGGCTTGCGTGAGCGTCCGCCGAGGCCCGCCTCGCCGAGGGCCAGCGCGACCTCCTCGCGGTGGTCGCCGTCCACCGCGGCCACCGCCGCCGCGTCCAGCACCGGCGGCCGGACCATGTTGACCAGTACCCCGCCCACCGGCAGCCCGGCCTCGTGCAGCTCGGCGAAGCCGTCGACGGTCTCCTGGACCGGCATCTCCTCCAGCAGGGTGACCAGGTGCACGGCGGTCTCCGGTGACTTCAGCACCCGCATCACGGCCTGCGCCTGGCTGTGGATCGGGCCGATCCGGGCCAGGCCGGCCACCTCGGAGTTGACGTTCAGGAACCGGGTGATCCGCCCGGTCGGCGGCGCGTCCATCACCACCGCGTCGTACCGCCGCCGCCCGTCCGGGCCCTTGCGGCGGGCGGCCTCGCAGGCCTTGCCGGTCAGCAGGACGTCCCGGACGCCGGGGGCGATGGTGGTGGCGAAGTCGACGAAGCCGACCTTCTGCAGGGCCTTCCCGGCCCGGCCGAGCTTGTAGAACATGTCGAGGTACTCGAGCAGCGCCTGCTCGGTGTCGATCGCGAGCGCGTGCACCTCGCCACCCGTGGCCGCGGCACCGTCCTGGGCCGGCGGCAGGCCGAGCTGGGCCGGGGTCACCGAGGCGATCCTGCGCTCCTCGTACGGCAGGGCCGCTATGCCGAACAGCTCGGCGATGCCCTGCCGGCCCTCCACCTCGATCAGCAGCGTCCGGTGGCCCTCCGCGGCGAGCGCCAGCGCGAGCGCCGCGGCCACCGTCGTCTTCCCGGTCCCGCCCTTGCCGCTGACCACGTGCAGCCGCACGCCCTCCCAGTCGGGATCGCGCCGGGCCGCCTGGCCGGGGGTGCGTGCCACGCTCCGTCTCCGTCCGTCTCCGAGGGCCGGCACCACACGGGTGCCCTTCCGCGAGGGTAACCAGGGACCGCGCCGGATGCCGGGACTACCCCGGGGGCCGGGCCTGAATCATGCCCGGTTTGTGGGCCACCTCACACGCCGGAGCGCACCCGGGCGCGGAGCGTGCCGGTCCGCCGGGACCGAGCGTCTAGAGTCTGGCCATGACCAAGTGGGAATACATGACGGCACCCCTGCTCGTGCACGCCACGAAGCAGATCCTGGACAACTTCGGCGAGGACGGCTGGGAGCTCGTCCAGGTCGTACCGGGCCCGAACCCGGAGCAGCTGGTGGCCTACTTCAAGCGCGAGAAGAAGGTGAAGCACGCATGAGCAAGGTCGAGGAGAAGCTCGCCGAGCTGGGTCTGACCCTGCCGCCGGTGGCCGCCCCGGTCGCCGCCTACGTTCCCGCGGTGCGCACCGGTGAGTTCGTCTTCACCTCCGGCCAGCTCCCGATGGTGGCCGGCAAGCTGCCGAACACCGGCAAGGTCGGCGCCGAGGTCACCCCGGAGGAGGCCAAGGAGCTCGCGCAGATCTGCGCGCTGAACGCGCTGGCCGCCGTGAAGTCCGTGATCGGCGACCTCGACCTGGTCGAGCAGGTCGTCAAGGTGGTCGGCTTCGTCGCCTCCGCCCCCGACTTCACCGGCCAGCCCGGTGTGATCAACGGCACCAGCGAGCTGCTCGGCCAGGTGCTCGGCGAGGCCGGCGTGCACGCCCGCAGCGCGGTCGGCGTCACCGTGCTGCCGCTGGACGCCCCGGTCGAGGTCGAGCTGCAGGTCCGCGTCCGCGCCGGAGCCTGAACCGGGAGGGCTTGAACGGGCGAGGGCCCGAACGGTGGGGCCCGAACCGCGAGGGCCCGAACCGCGAGGGCTCGACCCGGACACGCGTGCCTGCCGGGGGCGGGGCCGGACAACGGATCACCCCTGTCCAACCCCGCCCCCGGGCGCTTAGCATCCGGGCATGGACCAGCGAGCAACGACGCTCCCGATGCCGCCCGGCTGGCCCGCCCGGATCAGGGCGGCCGACGCCGGTGAGCTGACCCCGCCCGTGCCGAAGCCGTCCGCCACGGTGGTGCTGCTCAGGGACACCGGTGCGGGCTCCGGCCCGGAGGCGTACCTGCTGCGCCGCCGCACCTCGATGGCGTTCGCCGCCGGCATGTACGCCTACCCGGGCGGCGGGGTGGACCGGCGGGACGCCGAGGCCGAGCTCGGCTGGGCCGGACCCGGTCCGCGCGCCTGGGCCGAGCGGCTCGGGGTGGACGCCGCGACCGCGCAGGCGGTGGTCTGCGCCGCGGTCCGCGAGACCTTCGAGGAGGCCGGGGTGCTGCTGGCCGGCCCGGACGCCGACAGCGTCGCCGCGCCCCGCGACTGGAGCGCCGAGCGCGCCGCCCTGGAGGCCCACGAGCTCTCCTTCGCCGATTTCCTGCGGGAGCACGGCCTGCTGCTGCGCAGCGACCTGCTGGCCGGCTGGGCGCGCTGGATCACCCCGGCGTTCGAGGAGCGCCGCTACGACACCTGGTTCTTCGTCGCCGCCCTGCCGCCCGGGCAGGACGCCGCCCGCGAGGTCGGCGAGGCCGACCGGGTCGCATGGCTGACCCCGGCCGAGGCCGTCCACGGCTACGAGGAGGGCCGGTTCGGGATGCTGCCGCCGACCGTCACCGTGCTGCGCGAGCTGTTGCCGGTGCGCAGCGCCGCCGAGGCGCTGGGCGCGGCGGCCGGCCGCTCGCTGGAGCCGGTGCTGGGCCGCGCCGAGGTGCGGGGAGAGCGGCTGACCGTCCGCTGGCCGGGGTACGACGAGCTGACCATCGACGGCACCTTCCCCGAGGAACGCGTCGGCTGATGCCGGAGCGTTCCCCGCCCCCGTCCCCTCTCTCCCGCGTTCCCGTGGTCCACGTAGTCGACGCAGTCCCCGCAGTCCCCGAAGCAAGTCCCCCGCCAGAGGAAAGGACCGACGCCCGATGACCCACAACGACGTGGCTCGCCGGACGGCACCCGAGATGCCCGCCCGCAGCCTGACCCCGCGCACCCCGGCCTGTGCCGGTGACCCGGTCCGCTTCACCGAGGTGGCCCAGCGCGCGCTCGTCCGCTCACTGCCCCTGCGCCTGCTGCATCGCGACGGCGAGGGCGGCCGGTGAGCGGACTCCTGCCCGGTGACCCCGCCGCCGCGATCGGCGGCGAGGCCACCGCCCGGGCGCTCTGCGTCCTGGCGCCGAACCCGTCCCCGATGACGCTGGACGGCACCAACACCTGGCTGCTCGCCGAGCCCGGCTCGGACCTCGCGGTGGTGATCGACCCGGGCCCGCTGCACGAGGGCCACCTGTGCCGGGTGATCGAGACCGCCGAGCAGCGGGGTCAGCGGGTGGCGCTCACCCTGCTGACCCACGGGCACGCCGACCACTCCGAGGGCGCGGCCCGGTTCGCCGAGCTGACCGGCACCGAGGTCCGCGCGCTGGACCCGGCGCACCGGCTGGGCTCCGAGGGCCTCACGCACGGCGAGCGGCTGGAGGTCGGCGGCCTCGACCTGCGGGTGGTCGGCACCCCCGGCCACACCTCGGACTCGCTGACCTTCCACCTGCCCGCCGACGGCGCGATCCTCACCGGCGACACCGTGCTCGGCCGCGGCACCACGATGGTCGCCCATCCGGACGGCCGGCTCGGCGACTACCTGGACTCGCTGCGCCACCTGCACACCATGGCCGCCGAGCACGGGGTGCGGACGGTGCTGCCCGGCCACGGGCCGGTGCTCGCGGACGCGCTGGGCGCGGTGGACTACTACCTGGCGCACCGGGCGGGCCGGCTGGCCCAGGTGGAGACGGCGGTCGAGGCCGGCTGCCGGACGGCCGCCGAGGTGGTGGCCCGGGTCTACGCGGACGTGGACCGCGCGCTGTGGCCGGCCGCCGAGCTGTCGGTGCGCGCCCAGCTCCAGTACCTCCGGGAGCACGGGCTCATCCCGGAGTGACGGCCGCCGCGGCAGCGGCCCCCTGGAGACAGCGGCTTCCGCGGAGGCGGCCGCCGAGGCAGCGCGAAGGGCCCGTACGCCGGAGCGTACGGGCCCTTTCCGCAAGCGGTGTGCGGCTACCGGGACCGGCGGGAGAGCCGCTCGACGTCCAGCAGGACGACCGCGCGGGCCTCCAGCTTCAGCCAGCCGCGGCCGGCGAAGTCGGCGAGCGCCTTGTTGACCGTCTCGCGGGAGGCGCCGACCAGCTGGGCCAGCTCCTCCTGGGTGAGGTCGTGGGCGACGTGGATGCCCTCCTCGGACTGCACGCCGAAACGGCGGGAGAGGTCCAGCAGGGCCTTGGCGACGCGCCCGGGCACGTCGGAGAAGACCAGGTCGGACATCACGTCGTTGGTCCGGCGCAGGCGGCGGGCGATGGCGCGCAGCAGTGCGATCGAGACCTCGGGGCGGGCGTGCAGCCAGGGCTGGAGGTCGCCGTGGCCGAGGCCGAGCAGCTTGACCTCGGTCAGCGCGCTCGCGGTGGCGGTGCGCGGACCCGGGTCGAACAGCGAGAGCTCGCCGATCATCTCGCTGGGGCCGAGGACGGCGAGCATGTTCTCGCGGCCGTCCGGCGAGGCGCGGTGCAGCTTGACCTTGCCCTCGGCGACGACGTACAGCCGGTCGCCCGGGTCGCCCTCGTGGAACAGCGACTCGCCCCGGGCGAGCGTCACCTCGGTCATGGAAGCGCGCAGCTCGCCGGCCTGTTCGTCGTCGAGTGCCGCGAAGAGTGCGGCGCGCCGCAGAACGTCGTCCACGTGCTTCCTCCTTCTCGGCCGGCCGGCCGTCAAGCCCTCCGGCACAAGTTCGTACAGTGCTCTGCATCACCAAGCATGGCGCATGTCGCTCCGATCATATGAGGAGGGGGTGTGCGGAGGTGTGCTGCGCGGGGCCATTCGTACCGCCGGGGTTGTCCCGGGAGCCGCCCGAACCGGCAGGTCAGCAGGGTCGGCAGGGCCTGGCGAATCGGTCGGTACCGGTCGGTGCCGGTCGGTCCCGGTCCGTGCGGATCGGGACCCGTGCAGGTTCGGTCAGGCCCGGTCCGGGGCGAGCAGGGCGTCGGCGAGGGCGGTCCGGGCGTACAGCACGGCGTGGCCGGCGCGGTGCGCACTGGTCAGCCCGGCCGCGCGCAGGGCGGTGAGGTGTTGGGAGACGCCGGCGGCGGAGAGCCCGGTGCGCCGGGCCAGCTCGGTGGTGGAGGCGGGCGCGTCGAGTTCGGCGAGCAGCCGGGCCCGGGAGCGGCCGAGGACGGCGGCGAGCGCCTCGGGGGTGCCGCCGGAGGGGCGGGGCTCCCACAGGGTGGCGATCCCGCGCGCCGGGTAGGCGAGCTGCGGCGGGTCCGGCGGCAGCGTGCGGGTCAGCACCCGGGGCCAGGCGAACACCGAGGGCACCAGCACCAGGCCGGCCGCGGCGTCCAGCCGTTCGACCGCGCAGTGCCGCTGCTCCAGCCGCAGCGCCCCGCGTTTGCCGCCGTCCCAGCGGACCGTCCCGTGCAGGTCGTCGAGGACGCGGGCGGTGCCGTGGCCGACCGCCTGACGGGCGCGGTGCAGCACGTCGGCGTCGAGCAGGGCGCGGATCCGGGCCCAGTACGGCGCCAGCGCGAGTTCCCAGTACGCCTCGATGTCCGCCGCGAGCCGGGGCAGTCGGGCGGCCGGGTCGCGGTGCAGCGGTTCGAGGACGGCGGGCAGCCGGCCGCCGCGCTCGGCGGCCAGGACGGCGAGGTCGGCGCGGACCAGCTCGGGGGAGGTCGCGGTGATCGCGGCCAGCTCGTCGGCGAGCGCGGGGGCGGGGGTGCCGGGGACGGGGTTCAGGAAGTCCGGCAGGTGGCCGGCGGGCGGGACCATCGCGGCCAGCCGGCGGACGGCGGGCCCGGCGGCGGCCAGCCGGGGGCGGACCTGTGCGGCCCAGTGCCGGTGCTCCGCGGGGACGGTCGGCCGGGCGAGCACCCGGAGGCTGGTCACCACCTCCCACATCGGGGAGACGGCGAACCTGGTGCGCGCCAGGTCGTCGGCCGACAGCGCGAGTTCGGTCCGCATCGGTGTCCCGCCCTCCCCGCCCCGGCCGTGATTCGGTCTCAGCTTAATCACTGGAGCAGGGGCGTCCGCCGCCCGCAGGATGCCGTCGTCGCACCGTCCGCGCTTCCCGCGCTCGCCTCCCGCCCCCATCGATCCGTGAAAGCCGGTGACCCTCATGACCACATCCACCCCTCTCCCGCCCGCCGCCCTCCGCGCGAAGGCCGCCCGGCTGCGGGCGCTGGTCGCGGACGGCGTGCTCGTCCTGCCGAACGCCTGGGACGCCGGCAGCGCCGCGGTGATCGCCTCGGCCGGCGCGGCCGCGATCGCCACCACCAGCGGCGGCGTCTCCTGGTCGCTGGGCCGGGGCGACGGCCAGCGCCTCGATCGCACGAGCGCCGTCGAGGCCGCCCGCCGGGTGGCGGAGGCCGTGGACCTGCCGGTCACCGTGGACGCCGAGGGCGGCTACGGGCCGGCGCCCGCCGACGTCGCGGACACCGTCCGGGCCCTGGTCGGGGCGGGCGCGGCCGGCGTGAACCTGGAGGACTCGACGATGGTCGGCGGCCCGTTGTTCGCGGTGGACGAGCAGGCCGCCCGGCTGCGCGCGGCCCGGACGGCGGCGGAGGCGGCGGGCCTGCCGGAGCTGCTGGTCAACGCCCGGACGGACGTCTTCCTGTTCGGGCTGGGCGGGCTCGACGACGTGCTCGCCCGGGCCGAGGCGTACGCGGCGGCGGGCGCCGACGGCCTCTTCGTGCCGGGGCTGCTGGACCTCGACGCGCTGGCCGCGCTCTGCGCGCGCTCACCGCTGCCGGTCAACGCGATGGCGATGGCGGTGGCCGGCGGGCCGGCCGTCGCCGAACTCGCCGCCGCGGGGGTGCGCCGGATCAGCGTGGGCACCGCGGTGGCGCAGCTCGCCTACACCGCCGCGCGCCGGGCGGCCGCGGAACTGCTCGGCCCCGGCACCCTGACGGCGCCGGCCGGCGCCCTCGGCTTCGGCGACGTCGACGCGCTGTTCCGGGGCTGACGGATCCGGCGGCTCGGGGGCTTCGGGGGCCGGTGAGCCCCGGCGCGTCGGCCCGGGAGCCCCGGCGCGTCAGGACGGCTGCGGCGCGGGCAGATCCGGCGCGGGCAGTTCGGCGAGCGCCGCCGGCTGCCCGGCGCCCGGCACCGGGAGCCCGAGCAGCCGCCGCATCGCCCGCCGGGCGCGGTCGGCGGCGCTCCGGTCGCCGTACAGCCGGCGGGCGTGGTTGAGCGCGAGCACCTGGCCGGTCAGCTCGAAGACGGCCTGCTCGGGCTCCGTCCCGGCGGGCAGCTGTCCGGCGGCGACCGCCAGCTCGACCTGGTGGCGCACCTTCCGCTGCCAGAGCGCGTTGCGCGCCGCGACCGCCGAGCGGACCGGCCCGTGCTCCCGGTCGTCGAACTCGGCGGTCACCGTGGTGAAGAAGCAGCCGCCGGGCAGCAGGTCGCGCTCCAGGTAGGAGACCCAGGCCTCGCACTGGGCGAGCAGCAGCGGCAGGCCCGGGGCGGCCCCGGCGGCCTCCGAGCGGTGCACCACCTCGCGGAGGAACAGCGCGACCGCTTCGTCGACGACGGCCAGTTGCAGGCTCTCCTTGGTGCCGAAGTGGCCCAGGACGCCGGACTTGCTCATCGACAGGTCGGTGGCGAGCCGGCCGATGGTCAGGCCCTCCAGGCCTTCGACCGAGGCGAGGTCCAGGCTGCGGGCCAGGATCGAGGCGCGGGTCCGGCGGGTGTCGGCGACTGATCTTCTCGGGCTCACCGCGCCAGTGTAGCGAGTGTCGAGGGGTTTAGAGTCCGAACGGTCGGACGCTATAGTCCGGCGTGATGACGCCCCATCACCGACCCGTTCCCGAGGAGCAGCCATGCCGGGTTCCCGCATCGTCGCGCTGGGCCACCACCAGCCCGCGAAGGTCCTGACCAACCACGACCTCGCGGGGATGGTCGACACCAGCGACGAGTGGATCCGGCAGCGCACCGGCATCGTGGCCCGCCGCATCGCCGAGGACGAGACCGTCACCGACCTCGCCGCCTCCGCCGCCGCCAAGGCGCTGGCCGCCGCCGGACTGGACCCCGGGGAGATCGACCTGGTGGTGGTCGCGACCTGCACCGCGATGGACCGCTGTCCGAGCATCGGTACCCAGGTCGCCGGTCGGCTGGGCATCCCGGCGGCGGTCGGCTTCGACGTCAACAACGGCTGCGCCGGCTTCTGCACCGCGCTGGCCACCGCCGACCACGCCGTGCGGGCCGGCGCCGCCCGGTACGCGCTGGTCGTCGGCGCGGAGCGGATGAGCGACGTCACCGACTGGACGGACCGCTCCACCTGCGTCCTGCTCGGCGACGGCGCGGGCGCCGCCGTGCTCGGCCCGGACACCGCCGGCCGTCCGGGCGCCCACCGCCCGGGCGTCGGGCCGGTGGTCTGGGGCTCCGACCCGACCAGGGGCCACGCCGTCCGGCTGGACGACGGCTGGCGGCCGCACTTCCGCCAGGAGGGCCAGACCGTCTACCGCTGGGCGACCACCGCCATGGTCCCGATCGCCGAGGAGGCCTGCCGCCGGGCCGGCCTCACCCCCTCCGACCTCGGCGCGGTGGTCACCCACCAGGCCAATCTGCGGATCATCGAGGCCCTGGCGGACCGCCTCGGCGCGACCGGCGCCGTGGTGGCCCGCGACGTCGTCGAGTCCGGCAACACCTCGGCCGCCTCCGTCCCGCTCGCCCTCGCCAAGCTGGTCGAACGCGGCGAGGTGTTCAGCGGCGCTCCCGCCCTGCTGCTCGGCTTCGGCGGCGGCCTCTCCTGGGCCGGCCAGGTCGTCACCTGCCCCTGACACGTGCCGGCCCGGCGTGCGACCGGCGGTGGGGGCGCGGGCCCGGAGGATCCGCCCCGGGAGCGCGGCCGTCCGGCGTAGCCTTCACGCATGGCAGAGAGCAAGGTCCGGAAGACCGCGTCTGCGGGAGAGCCGGTGGGGAAGACGGTCGGGGCACCCAAGCCGGAGTCCCGGTTGGCGATGGTGCGGCGGGCGCGGAGGATCAACCGGGAGCTGGCGGAGCTGTACCCGTACGCGCACCCGGAGCTGGACTTCGACAACCCCTTCCAGCTGCTGGTGGCCACCGTGCTGTCGGCGCAGACCACCGACCTGCGGGTGAACCAGACGACGCCGGCGCTGTTCGCGAAGTACCCGTTGCCGGAGGACATGGCGGCGGCGAACCCGGCGGAGCTGGAGGAGATCATCCGGCCGACCGGCTTCTTCCGGAACAAGGCGAAGTCGCTGATCGGCCTGTCCATCGCGCTGCGCGACGACTTCGGCGGGGAGGTGCCCGGCCGGCTGGAGGACCTGGTGACCCTGCCCGGCGTCGGCCGCAAGACCGCCAACGTCGTCCTCGGCAACGCCTTCGGGGTCCCCGGGATCACCGTGGACACCCACTTCGGGCGGCTGGCCCGCCGGTTCGGGTGGACCGCCGAGGAGGACCCGGTGAAGGTCGAGGCGGCGGTCGCGGAGATCTTCCCGAAGTCCGAGTGGACGATGCTCTCGCACCGGGTGGTCTTCCACGGCCGGCGCATCTGCCACTCCCGGAAGCCGGCCTGCGGGGCCTGCCCGATCGCACCGCTCTGCCCCTCCTACGGGGAGGGCGAGACCGACCCGGAGAAGGCGGGGAAGCTGCTGAAGTACGAGCTGGGCGGCCACCCGGGCCAGCGGCTGCGGCCGCCCTCCGACTTCCCGGGCGAGGCCGGCGCCCGCGCCGACGCGGCCGCGCACCACGGCCAGGTCGCCGACCTGGCGGTGGCCGAGTGAGCGGGCGGGCGGTGCGGCAGGTCGAGCGGGACGGGCTGCCGGGCTGGCTGGAGCCGGTCCGGGAGGCCGCGGAGCGGGTGCTGCCCGAGCAGCTGAGCCGCTTCCTGCCGCCGCCCGAGGGCGGCCGGGCCGCCGCCGTGCTGATGCTGTTCGGCGAGGGCGCGTCCGGGCCGGACCTGCTGCTCATCGAACGGGCCCGCTCGCTGCGCTCGCACGCCGGGCAGCCGTCCTTCCCGGGCGGCGCGCTGGACCCGGAGGACGGCGACCCGGCGGGGCCCGGGCCGGTCGCGGCGGCGCTGCGCGAGGCCTGGGAGGAGACCGGACTGGAGCCGGAGGGCGTGCAGGTCTTCGCGACCCTGCCCGCGCTGTACATCCCGGTCAGCCGGTTCGTGGTGACGCCGGTGCTCGGCTGGTGGCGCGAGGAGTCACCGGTCCGTCCGGTGGACCTGGGGGAGACCGGCGCGGTGTTCCGGGTGCCGATCACGGAGCTGACCGACCCGGCCAACCGGGCCCGGCTGCGGCACCCGTCCGGCCACCTGGGCCCGGCCTTCGCGGTTGGCGGGCGGCTGGTCTGGGGCTTCACCGCCGGGGTGATCGACCGGGTGCTGCACCACAGCGGCCTGGAGCTGCCGTGGGACGCCGGCCGGATCGTCGACCTCTCGGACGAGGCCCTGGAACTCGTGCAGGGCGATCTGGAGCGCTCCCGCGCGGTGCTCGGCCGCGACGCCGGGGCGCTGTGAACCGCAGGGCGGCAGGCGGGCCACACCTCCTCGGGGGCCGCGGGACGGCGGACGGGGCGGGCCTGTGCGGAGTCCCGGCCGGATTCGGCGTTAGCCCGCCCGGGCGGACGGTCCGTCGTGGGAGGGTGTCCGGGTGAACGTCCTGGATGTGCTGTTGATCGCCGCCGCCCTCGGATTCGCCGTCTCGGGCTACCGGCAGGGCTTCGTGGTCGGGGTGCTGTCGGTCCTCGGCTTCCTGGGCGGCGGCCTGCTCGCCGTCCAACTGCTGCCGCTGCTGCTCGACCACCTCAGCCCCGGGACGACCGCCTCGGTGATCGCCGTGGTGGTGGTGATCGTGCTGGCGGCGACCGGCCAGGCGATCACCACCCACTTCGGCTGGAAGCTGCGCGGCCACATCGACCGCCGCCCGGCCCGGGCCCTGGACGCCGCGGGCGGCGCCGTGGTCAATGTGATCTCGATGCTGCTGGTGGCCTGGCTGATCGGCTCGGCGCTCGCCGGGACGTCCCTGCCGACGGTCTCCAAGCAGGTCCGCACCTCGTCCGTGCTGGGCGGCGTCCAGGACGCGCTGCCGGGCGACGCGCCCAACTGGTTCTCGGACTTCTCCAAGGTGCTCGCCCGCAACGGCTTCCCACAGGTGTTCAACCCCTTCGAGCACGAGCCGATCACCCAGGTCGACGTCCCCGACCCGGCGCTGGCCGGCAGTCCGGCGGTGGCGAAGGCGCGGCAGAGCCTGGTCAAGGTGGTCGGCACCGCCACCGCCTGCGGCAAGACGCTGGAGGGCAGCGGCTTCGTCTACGCCCCGCACCGGGTGATGACCAACGCCCACGTGGTCGGCGGCGTCGACGAGCCGACCGTGCAGGTCGGCGGCGTCGGCCAGCTGTACGACGCGACGGTGGTCAGCTACGACTGGCAGCGCGACATCGCCGTCCTCGACGTGCCGAAGCTGAACGCGCCGCCGCTCGCCTTCGCGGGCGAGGCGAAGACCAACGACAGCGCCATCGTCGCGGGCTTCCCCGAGAACGGCGCCTTCAACGTCCAGCCGGCCCGCATCCGCGGCCGGATCCAGGCCAACGGCCCGGACATCTACCACCGCGGCCAGGTCGTCCGGGACGTCTACTCGGTGCGCTCGCTGGTCCGCCAGGGCAACAGCGGCGGCCCGCTGCTCACGCCGGACGGCCAGGTGTACGGGATGGTGTTCGCCAAGTCGCTGGACAGCGCGGACACCGGGTACGTGCTGACCGCCGCCGAGGTGCGTCAGGACGCCGAGCAGGGGAGTGCCGCGACGGGGCGGGTGGACACCCAGGGCTGCGCGCTCTGAGTCCTGTGCGCTCTGAGTTCTGTGCGCTCTGGGCCCTGTGGGGTGGCCGCTCGCTGCGGGGTGACTTCCGTGCGGTGACTTCTGCGCCGTGACTTCTGTGCGGTGACTTCTGTGCCGTGACCGGCCGGGGCCCGCCCGGTGGCCGGAGGGTTCGTCGGGCGAGAGGGTGGGCGGGCCGGGCCGGGCCGGTGATGGGCGGAGGGCCGGGGACCGGTCAGGTGTCGCGGCGGAGCCGGGCGCCCACCCAGCGGGCGCGGCGGCCGAGGATGTGCGGGATCCCGAGCTGCCGCTGCGCCCCGCGCGGGTGGCCGCCGGCCCCGTCGAAACCACCGTCGTGGCGGCCGTCGAAGCCGGCGTCGTAGCCGCCGTCGCGGCCGGGGCCGTGGTCGTCCGCCCACTCGGGGCGGTGGGCGGAACGCTGCGTGCTGTTGCCGTTGCTGTGCTGTCGGCCGCGCGGGGCGCTGCCGCGATCGGGCATCCAGGTCATACCGCAATGGATGCCCCTGGGCCGACGGGGGTAACCGCCCGGCGGGGCATCAACGTGGCCTATGCGTTTGTCATATGAACGTCACATCAAGGGAGTTGGGACCTTCGGCCCCGTTCGCCCATCCGGGCGCCGGGACCCTGGACCCGTGCCCTTCCCCGGCCGAGGGCCGTTGGTCCTTCAGTCCTTGTGCCGGCCGATCCAGTCCAGCAGCTCGGCGGTGAACTGCTCCGGCGCCTCCTCGTGCGGGAAGTGCCCGACGCCCGGCAGCAGCCGCCAGCGGTACGGCGCGGCCACGTACTCGCCGCCGCCCAGCGCGGTGTGGGACAGCAGCACTGGGTCGGCCGCACCCTGGACGTGCAGGGTGGGTGCGGTGATCGGCTTCTTCATCCGGCGGGCGAACTGGATGCCGTCCGGCCGGGCCACCGAACGCAGCAGCCACCGGTAGGGCTCGATCGAGCAGTGCGCGGTGCTGGGGATCTGGATCGCCTGCCGGTACGCGGCCACCGCCGTGCGGTCCAGCTGGTTGCGGCCGGTCCAGGCGTCCAGGTAGCGGCCGACCAGCGCGGCGTCGTCGGCCACCAGGCGGCGCTCCGGTATCCACGGCCGCTGGAAGCCCAGCACGTGCTCGAAGGCGGCCAGCTGCTTGCGGTCGGTGAGCAGGGCCCGGCGGAGGTCGCGGGGGTGCGCGGCCGAGACCACGGTGAGGCTCTGGATCACGGAGGGGCGCATCACGGCCGCCACCCAGGCCAGCGTGCCGCCGGAGGCGTGGCCGACCAGGTGCGCGCGGTCCTCGCCGAGGGAGCGGATCACCCCGGTGATGTCCAGCGCGAGGTTGCCGGGGTCGTAGCCGCGCGGGGTGCGGTCACTGCCGCCGATGCCGCGCAGGTCCACGGCGACGGCCCGGTAGCCGGCCGCGGCCAGCGCGGTCAGCTGGTGGCGCCAGGCCCACCAGTACTCGGGCCAGCCGTGCACCAGCAGGACCAGCGGGCCCTCGCCGAGTTCGGCGATGTGGAACCGCGCGCCGTTGGCGGCGAGGTCGCGGTGGATCCACGGCCCGGCCTGCCGGACGTCCCAGGCGGCCGGGGGCGCGTCCTGGGCGTCGCCGGAGGCGGTGAGGCCGGAGCTGTCGGACGGCTGCGCGGGCACGTGCTTCTGGTCGAGCGACATACCGAGAGCGTGTCATATCCGCGCGCCGGACACGCGCCCGGCACTCGCACTCCGGCCGTTCCGGCCCGTCGCGTGCCGGGCGCGGGTGCCTGGCGCGTTCCTGGCGCGATCCCCGCGTGTGCCTGGCGCGATCCCCTCGCGTGCCCGGCGCAGTCCCCGGCGAGTCCCCGGCGCACCGGGCGGGCCTACGGGATGCGGCCCAGGGCGCGGTCGATCTCCTCCTTGGTGGCGGGACGCGGCCGCGCGTTCTTCAGCACGTCGGCGGTCTTCTGCGCACCCTCGATGGTCCGGACCGGCTTCTCGATCTTCTTGAACGAACGCAGCGCGAGCAGACCCAGCAGCACGGCCAGCAGCAGGTACGCGCCGGCCACGATCAGGAACGACCAGCCGAGCGACAGACCCAGCGCGTGGATGCCGAACGCGGCGGCCGCGCTCAGCATCGGGACGGCGGCCAGCGCGACCACGCCGGCCACGCCCAGCGAGACGCCGCCGGAGACGCCCCGCTTGACGTCGGCGCGGATCTCGGCCTTGGCGAGTGCGATCTCGTCGTGGACCAGGGCGGACAGGTCGGCGGTGGCCGCGGCGAACAACTGCCCCACCGAACGCTCGCCCTCATAGGGCGCCCGGCCGTTGCTGGACGGGTCTGCGGCTCCTGCGGGCATCAGCGGTTCTCCTCTTCGGTGGACTGTCGACAGTTCAGAATCATGCCCCTACCGGAGGAGCGGACACCACTCCGGGGCCCCGCCGGGGGGACGTGTTCCGGTGGGCGGCGGCTCAGCGCGCCCCGTCGCGGCCCTCGTCCGTCGGGCGTGTCGGCGTCGTGTCCGTGGGTGCCGCGGGTGGGGCGTCCGACCGGCGGGCCTCCGACCGGCGGGCCTGTTCGGCCATGCGGTGCTGCCAGGCCGGGTCGTCCAGCTGGTAGACGTCGGGGATGCCGTCGCCGTCG
The DNA here is from genome assembly GCF_042268405.1 of Kitasatospora sp. NPDC056184. Classification (NCBI taxonomy): domain Bacteria; kingdom Bacillati; phylum Actinomycetota; class Actinomycetes; order Kitasatosporales; family Streptomycetaceae; genus Kitasatospora; species Kitasatospora sp. NPDC056184. The sequence continues at coordinate 300,162 of NZ_JBHJUI010000008.1, forward strand.
AGGTCGCGGTCCTCCTCCTCGCAGAGCGCGCGGTAGTGCCGGTTGCGCAGCTTGAGCAGCACGGTGGCGATCAGCGCGCAGATCAGCGAGCCCACCAGGACGGCCGCCTTGGCCCGGTCGGCGAGCGCCTGGTCGTCCGGGAAGGCCAGCTCGTCGATCAGCAGCGAGACGGTGAAGCCGATGCCGGCCAGGACCGAGACGGCGAACAGGTCGGCCCACTTGAGCTGCGGGTTCAGCTCGGCCCGGGTGAAGCGGGCGGTCAGCCAGGTGCCGCCGAAGACGCCCACGGTCTTGCCGACCAGCAGACCGACCATGATGCCGATCGGGGTGGCCTGGGTGAACACCTCGCGCAGCGCCGGACCGGAGATCGTCACCCCGGCCGCGAACAGGGCGAAGACCGGCACCGCCAGCCCGGCCGAGAGCGGACGGACCAGGTGCTCGATGTGCTCGCCGGGGGAGTGCTCCTCGTCGCCCTCCCGGTGGCAGCGGAGCATCAGGCCCATGGCGACGCCCGCCACGGTGGTGTGCACGCCGCTCTCGTGCATCAGCGCCCAGATCACGAAGGCGAGCGGAACGAACAGGTACCAGCCGTGCACCCCGCGCCGGTGCAGGAACCAGAACAGCACCAGCCCGGCGAAGGCCAGCCCGAGCGCCCAGAACTTGATGCCGGAGCTGTAGAAGACCGCGATGATCAGGATCGCGATCAGGTCGTCCACCACCGCGAGGGTGAGCAGGAAGGCACGCAGCGCGGAGGGCAGGTGGCTGCCGACCACGGCGAGCACACCGAGTGCGAAGGCGATGTCGGTGGCGGTCGGGACGGCCCAGCCGGCCGGGTGTCCGCCCGGGCCCGCGTTGATGAGGGCGTACAGGACGGCGGGCAGCACGACACCGCAGACGGCGGCTATGACGGGCAGCATCGCGGCGCTGGGGCTGCGCAGCTCGCCCGCCACGAACTCGCGCTTGAGCTCGATGCCGGCCACGAAGAAGAAGATGGTCAGCAGACCGTCCTTGGCCCAGGTGCCCAGGGTGAGGTCGAGGTGGAGCGGGCCGGAGGGGCCGACGGTGTGGTTCAGGACGGACTGGTAGGCGTCCGGCCAGGCGTTGGCCCAGATCAGCGCGACGACCGCGGCGACGAGCAACAGGATGCCGCCGACCGTCTCGGTGCGCAGGGCGTCCAGGACGAAGGTGCGCTCGGGGAGGGGCAGCCTGCCGAGGAACTGGCGGCGTTGGGGCATCGGCTCGTGGACGGGCGGCTGGCTGGCCACGCGCGGCCTCCTGGGGGCGAGGGAACGGTGTGTGGATGCACCGGTGGTGCATTGCCGACCAGACTTCCCGGCTCGCCCTGTGACGCGGATCTTGATGCGCCTTTGACATTGTAGCGTGACGGCAGAACGACATCCGGATTGTCCTACTTCAAGGAAGTAAGCCCTCGCGGCCCGTTGTGCACGGCGGCGGCCCCCGGATGCGACAGGGGCCGGACGCGGCGGTGCCCGGGTGCTGCGGTGCCCGGGTGCTGCGGTGCCCGCGTGCTGCGGTGCCCGCGTGCTGCGGTGCCCGGACACGGCGGTGCCCCGGGCGGTCACGACCACCCGGGGCACCGTCATGTGCGCCTCTTGGGCGCCTCACGCACACCTCATGGCGTGGGTCAGCTCTCGCTGCCCGCCGCCGGCAGCTGGGCCTGGATGAGGTTCATCACCGTCGAGTCGGCCAGCGTGGTGGTGTCGCCGACCTCGCGGCCCTCGGCGATGTCGCGCAGCAGACGGCGCATGATCTTGCCGGAGCGGGTCTTCGGCAGCTCGCCGACCACCTTGATCTGCTTCGGCTTGGCGATCGGGCCGAGCGTGCGGCCGACGTGCGCCCGCAGCTCCTCGACCAGCTCGGGGCTGTCGGTGGCGTTGCCGCGCAGGATCACGAAGGCGACGATCGCCTGGCCGGTGGTGGCGTCGGTGGCGCCGACCACGGCGGACTCGGCCACCGACGGGTGCCCGACCAGCGCCGACTCGACCTCGGTGGTCGAGATGTTGTGGCCGGAGACCAGCATGACGTCGTCGACTCGGCCGAGCAGCCAGATGTCGCCGTCCTCGTCCTTCTTGGCGCCGTCGCCGGCGAAGTAGCGGCCCTCGAAGCGCGACCAGTAGGTGTCGATGTAGCGCTGGTCGTCGCCCCAGATGGTGCGCAGCATGGACGGCCACGGCTCGGTGAGCACCAGGTAGCCGCCGGAGCCGTTCGGGACCTCGGCGGCGTTGTCGTCGACCACGGTGGCCGCGATGCCCGGCAGCGCGCGCTGGGCCGAGCCCGGCTTGGTCTCGGTGACGCCCGGCAGCGGGCTGATCATGATCGCGCCGGTCTCGGTCTGCCACCAGGTGTCCACGATCGGGGCCTTGCCGGCGCCGATGTGCTCGCGGTACCAGATCCACGCCTCGGGGTTGATCGGCTCGCCGACGCTGCCCAGCACCCGCAGCGAGGACAGGTCGAACTTCGCGGGGATGTCGTCGCCCCACTTCATGAAGGTGCGGATCGCGGTGGGCGCGGTGTAGAGGATGGTCACGCCGTACTTCTGGACGACCTCCCAGAAGCGGCCCTGGTGCGGGGTGTCCGGGGTGCCCTCGTAGATGACCTGGGTGGCGCCGTTGGAGAGCGGGCCGTAGACGATGTACGAGTGGCCGGTGACCCAGCCGATGTCGGCGGTGCACCAGTAGACGTCGCTCTCCGGCTTGAGGTCGAAGACGGCGTGGTGGGTGTAGCTGGCCTGGGTGAGGTAGCCGCCCGAGGTGTGCAGGATGCCCTTGGGCTTCCCGGTGGTGCCCGAGGTGTAGAGGATGAAGAGCGGGTGCTCGGCGTCGTGCGCCTCGGGGGTGTGCTCGGTGGACTGGCGCCCGGTGGCCTCGTGCCACCAGACGTCGCGGCCCTCGGTCCAGGCGATCTCCTGGCCGGTGCGGCGTACGACCAGGACGTGCTCGACGCCGTCGGCCTTGGTCAGCGCCTCGTCGATGGCCGGCTTGAGCGCGGACGGCTTGCCGCGCCGGTAGCCGCCGTCGGCGGTGATGACCAGCTTGGCCTGGGCGTCCTGGATGCGGGAGGCCACGGCGTCGGCGGAGAAGCCGCCGAAGACCACCGAGTGGGTGGCGCCGATCCGGGCGCAGGCGAGCATCGCGACGACCGCCTCGGCGATCATCGGCAGGTAGATCGCGACCCGGTCGCCCTTGACGACACCGAGCTCCAGCAGCGCGTTGGCGGCCTGCGAGACCTCGTCCTTGAGCTGAGCGTAGGTGATCGAGCGGCTGTCGCCGGGCTCGCCCTCGAAGTGGATGGCGACGCGGTCGCCGTTGCCGGCCTCGACGTGCCGGTCGACGCAGTTGTAGGCCACGTTGAGCGTGCCGTCGGCGAACCACTTGGCGAACGGCGGGTTGGACCAGTCGAGGGTCTGGGTGGGCTCGACGGCCCAGCTGAGGCGGCGGGCCTGCTCGGCCCAGAATCCGAGGCGGTCCTCGGAGGCCTGAGCGTACGCGGCCGCGGTGACGTTGGCGGCTGCGGCGAGCTCTGCCGGCGGGGCGAAGCGCCGCTCCTCCTTGAGCAGGTTGGCCAGGCTCTCGTTGCTCAACGCGCACTCCTCATGAGTCATGATCGGGGTCGTTTCCCGTGCGTGGGGATTGTCCCGTGTGTCCCAGCGCACAGCTCACCAGGCGAAGAGGTCAGTTGACAAGAGGCTCCGGGTAATTGGTGTAGACCTTTGACCGGGCGTCGAACGACCGCCCGAGGTCGGCGGCGCCCCGGGGCGGTGCGGAAAGGTGGGCCCGCGTCCTTGGCCCGCCCGGCGGGACGCGGGCCCGGCTCTCAGGCGGCCAGGCCGGGACCTCCTCCGCCCCGGGCTGAATCGGCGGCGGTACCGGTGGCCGGGACCTGTTCGAATTCATTCACACGCCCGGGCGTGTCGGGTTCCTGCCGCAGGGCGGAGGCCCGCTGCGCCCGTGCCGGTGCGCCCGCCGGTGCGCCTGCCCGTGTTCCTGCCGCCACCGGCGCCGGTGCGGTGGTCGGCGTCGCGGCCTCGACCGGACCGAACCGGCCGTTCTCCCGGTCGAGCACGTAGGCCTGCGCGGTGGCGAAGTCGAAGTACATGCCGACCAGCCGCAGGGTCCCCTCGGTCACCCGCCGCTCCACCGCCGGGTTGGCCATCAGCTGGTCCAGTTGCTGGACCACGTTGGTGATGCAGAGCTGCTCGGTCAGGTCGACCGCCGGACGGTCGGCGAACTCCGCCGGGATCCTGCGCAGCCGGTCCAGCGAGCCGCGGCCGTTGCGCAGCCAGCGGGCCAGCGGCGTGGGCCGGCCGGGCTGCTCGTGCACGCCGTCCAGCAGGGCCTTCATCGCCCCGCAGCCCGAGTGCCCGCAGATGGTGATCGACCGCACCTCCAGTACCTCGACCGCGTACTGCACCGCGGCCGCCACCGAGTCGTCGGCCGCGCCCGGTTCGTGCGGCGCCGGCACCAGGTTGCCGACGTTGCGCACGGTGAAGAGATCGCCCGGACCGCTGTTGGTGATCATGCTGGTGACCATCCGGGAGTCGGCGCAGGTCAGGAAGAGCTGCGACGGCGTCTGCCCCTCCCGGGCGAGCCGGGCGAGTTCGGGCCGCACCAGCGGGGCGGTGTGCAGCTGGAACACCCGTACCCCGTCCAGCAGCCGGCCGTGCGGGTCCTCCTGCTGCTCGATGCAGTGGTGGCCGACCCAGGGCGTCCAGGCGCGGCAGCGGTGCGGGCCGGGGGAACTGCCGGCGCGGACGGTGCCGTCCGGGTCGAGCACCTCGTCGTCCTGGCGGCGCGTCACCATCGACACCCGCCCGCCGTCCGCCTGATGGCCGGTGCGCCAGCTGTGCACGGTCTCGAAGGCGGCGTGGTCCAGGAAGGAGCCGTCGTGGACGAGGGTGACCTCGGCTCCGGCCGGGATGCCCGCCAGCGCCCGGCTCAGCCGGGGCACCGCGGTGAAGGTGAGCGGGCCGTGCGTCTCCACGGTGAACGAGCCGTCGGAGCCGGCCAGGACGTCCACATGGGCGCGGGTCAGCCGGTAGAGCGCGAGCAGGACGGCCGTCCCCGCGCCCAGAGCCACCCCCGGCAGGACGCCGAGCAGCACCACGGCGACCACGGTGGTCAGGTAGACGGGGAACTCGCGGTGCCGGTGCACCTTGCGGATGTGCGCGAAGCTCACCATCTGCAGGCCGACCACCAGCACCAGGGCGGCGAGCGCGGCGAGCGGGATCCTGCGCAGGCCGCCGGCCAGGGCCAGCGCGGCCGCCAGCACCCACACGCCGTGCAGCACCGAGGACCGGCGGCTCTGCGCCCCGGCCCGGACGTTGGCCGTGCTGCGCACCGCGCCGCCGGCGATCGGCAGCCCGCCGACCAGTCCGCTGACCAGGTTGGCGAGGCCCTGGCCGCGCAGCTCGCGGTCGAGGTCCCCGGTGCGGCGCGACATCCGGTCGACCGCGACGGCGGAGAGCAGCGACTCGACGCTCGCCACGGCGGTGACGGTCAGGACGGCGCCCAGGACGGCGAGCGGCGCGCCGTGCGGCAGGTCGGGGGCGAGGCCGTGCGGCTGCCAGGCGGGCAGTTCGACCCGGGCGATCCGCAGGTCCAGCGCGACGGCGAGCACGGTGGCGGCGGCGACGGCTGCGAGCGGGCCGGGGACCTTGGCCAGCCGGGCACCGAACTCCCCGTACCGGCCGGGGAGCCGCTCCAGCCGGGGCCAGCCGAGCAGCACGCCGACGGTGACCGCGCCGACGGCCAGGGCCGCGGGGTGAGGGGTCGCCAACTGTCCGGGCAGGGCGAGCAGGTTGGCCAGTGCCGAGCTCTGCGGCGAACCGCCGAGGACGACGTGCAGCTGGGCGATGGCGATGGCGAGGCCGACCCCGGCCAGCATGCCGTGCACGATGGCGGGCGAGACGGCCAGCGCGGTGCGGGCCACCCGGCGCACCCCGAGCAGGAGTTGGAGCAGGCCGGCGGCGAGGGTGATGGCGCACGTGGCCTGCCATCCGTACTGGGCGATGAGCCCGGCGGTGATCACGGTGAGTGCGGCGGAGGGGCCGCTGACCTGCAGCGGGGTTCCTCCGAGCAGGCCGACCACGATGCCGCCGACGGCCGCCGCGGCCAGCCCGGCGGTGAGCGGGGCGCCGGTGGCCAGGGCGATGCCGAGGGAGAACGGCACGGCGATCAGGAACACCACCAGGGAGGCCGAGAGGTCCCGTGTCCAGTCGGCGCGGGGACGTCGGCCCGGTGGTGCGTGGTCGGTGGTGTCGGAGGCGATGGGGGCGCTGGAGATGTCGAGGGTCATGGGTCTTCCCGTCTGTCCGGGGAAACGAACGCAGTCAGGTCCGGCGGTGAGTCCGGGCGTGGGCTCGGTGAAGCGGATCGGCTGTCGTGGGTCGCGACGGTGTGGCGGGATGGCGCGGTCGGGCCGGGAGTGCGGGGTGTCACCGGCCGGGCTTCGGTCCATCGGGCGCCCGGCGGTCGCTCGGCGGGGCGCTGGGAGGAGCCAGGCCACGGCGAGGGACACCGGGACGGAAGCGGAACATCAAGACTCGGTAAACCGAGGGTAATGAGAGCTTTGCACAGCGTCATTCGAAGCGACAGTGAATAACGGCCGGATTCACCCCATTGGGTGGTGGTCGAACGGACGGGAATCTGCTGGTGGCGGGCCTGTCGGGAGCGGCTCCGGCCGGGGACGCGCGCGGGCCGCGGTCCCCGTGCGGGGACCGCGGCCCGTGGGTGGCGCGGCGGGGCTCCGGCTCAGACGGCCGCGCCGGCGGCGGTGGGTGCGCCGGCCGGCGCGGACTCGCCGCCGAGCACGAAGTCCGGGTCGACCTGGGCGGCGAGGTCCGTGCCGACCTTGGCGTTGGCCCAGCTCTCGGCGTTGCGCAGGTGGAAGAGGACGGCCTGCTCGGTGTACCGGTGCGGGTCGCGCAGCTCGTACGCGGCGTCGGCCGCGGCGCGCAGCTCGTCCAGCACGGCGCGGTTGGCGGGTTCGAGGGCGCGCAAGGGTGGCTGCGCGCCCTGCTCCAGCCGGCGCACCCAGTCGGACTGGCCGAAGGCCGTCAGCAGGTCCTCGCCGACCTCCCGACGGAGGAAGTCCAGGTCGTCCGGGCCCTGCACCTTGTTGCCGACGACCCGCAGCCGCACGCCGAAATCGCGCGCGTAGTCCCGGTACTGGCGGTACACCGAGACGCCCTTGCGGGTGGGCTCGGCGATCAGGAAGGTGAGGTCGAAACGGGTGAACAGGCCCGAGGCGAAGGAGTCGGAACCGGCGGTCATGTCGGTCACCACGTACTCCTCCCGGCCGTCGACCAGGTGGTTGAGCAGCAGTTCGACCGCGCCGACCTTGGAGTGGTAGCAGGCGACACCGAGGTCCTCCTCGGTGAACGCGCCGGTCGCCAGCAGTCGCACCGAGCCCTCGTCGAGCGCGACCGGGCGGGCGCAGGCCGTGTAGACCGGGTTCTCCTCGACGATCCGCAGCAGCCGCGAGCCCCGGCCCGGCGGGGTGGTCTTGATCATCTCCTCGGCGGAGCGGATCAGCGGGTTGCCGCCGCGCAGGTACTCCTTGATCTCGGGCAGGTGGGCTCCGAGCGCGGGCAGCGCGGCGGCCTGGTCGTCCGTCAGGCCGAGCGCGGGGCCGAGGTGCTGGTTGATGTCGGCGTCGACGGCGAGGACCGGTCGGCCCGCGGCGGCCAGGTGGCGGATGAACAGCGCGGACAGCGTCGTCTTGCCGCTGCCGCCCTTGCCGACGAAGGCGATCTTCATCTGTGGGACTCCGGCTCTCGCTCCTGGGGCCCGCCGCGGTCGCGGCTGCGCCCCGCGGCGGGGTCGACGATTTCCCTAGAGTTGGAAATCGTTATCGTCTTCGACAGTGGTCATGCTATCGGGGTTCGGGCTCGCGGGCCGACGGGAAGTGAGGATTGCCTCTAACGGGTGATGTGAGGTTGCTGTTCCGGCCGGGGCGCCCGGGTCATTACTCTCGGGTAGGTGAGCACTGGAACAGATCCCCTCGCCCCGCTGGCCCAGCTCCCCGGAGTGCCGGACGCGGTGGCCGAGGTGCGCAAGGCCGTCGACCGCCTCTACGGCCACCGGGTGATGCGCCGCCGCGCGGCCGAGGTCACCTCCGAGTCCGCCCTGCGCGGCGCCCGCGCCTCGGCGGCGCTGGCCGGGGCCGACTGGCCGCTGGAGGAGGTCCGGCGGCGCAGCGACTTCGGCGCGGACCCCGAGGCCCGCACGGTGGGCGCCGCACTGCGGGTCGCGGCCGAGGCGGGCCAGCTGCTGAGCATCTGGCGGCACTCGCCGCTCCAGGTGCTGGCCAGGCTGCACCTGCTGGCGGTCGGTGACGCCGACCCCGCGGCGGGCCGCCCGCGGCAGGGCGGCGAGGGCGCCGACGAACCGTTCCCGCTGGCGCTGAGGCCGGCGGAGGGGGTCGCGGCGGACCACGGCCCGGCGGCCGAGGTGGCCGGCACGCCGGCGGACGGGCCGGTGCCGGCACTGCCGGCGGCGCCCGGTCCGGAGGAGGTCGCCGCCCGGCTCGACCAGCTCTCCCGGCTGCTGGTGGCCCGCGCGGAGGGCCAGGGCGTCGGGACGCCCGCCCTGGTGGTCGCCTCGGTGGTGCACGGCGAGCTGCTGGCGCTGCGGCCCTTCGGCGCGTACAACGGCCTGATCGCCCGGGCCGCCCAGCGGATCGTGCTGATCGCCGAGGGGCTCGACCCGAAGTCGATCTGCCCGGCCGAGGTCGGCCTCGTGGAGCTGGGGACGGACGCCTACCGGCGGGCGCTGGCCGGCTACCTGGCGGGGACGCCGGAGGGGCTGGCGGCCTGGATCGGCCACTGCGGCCGGGCGCTGCGGCTCGGGGTGCGGGAGAGCACGGCGGTCTGCGAGGCGATGCAGCGCGGCATGGTCTGAGCGCCCGGGCCGGCCGCCCGGCTCCGGCGCCGACTGCCGGGCCCCGACAGCGAGATGCGGCGGCACCTGATCCTGCCAGGTGCCGCCGCTGGCACAGATGCCGGGTGACCATGCATGCACCGGAAGTGCCGATCAGACGGGGATCCTGCCCGTTCGTCTGGTCCGGCGGCCCGACAGCGGGTCGGCTGCATGTGGGTGCTCGGTCATCTGTACGGCGGTCCGTGGGGCCTGAACTGCGTTGTCGGTTTGACCTCTTCGGTCCTGACCGGGTCTCGCGGGCCGTGCTTCATTTGTATCGCGTTTCGGGCGAAAGGGGAACCCGAAAAGTCCCGTCCTCGGCTTTTGACCGTTTTGTCCAACGCTCCCCGGTCAGGCCGCCGGGCGGCGGCGCCGGGCCGCGTACCAGATGACCCCCGCCGTCAGCGCGGCCGTGCCGACCGCCACCGCCGTCAGCACCGAGCGGCTCGGCGCCGAGAATTCCGGGAGCCGGCGCCGGAGTTCCACCGGCTTGTCGAAGACCAGCACCGGCCACTCGCGGGCCACCGCCTCCTTGCGCAGCGCGCGGTCCGGGTTGACCGCCGAGGGGTGGCCGACCGCCTCCAGCAGCGGCAGGTCCGTCGACGAGTCGCTGTAGGCGTAGCACTCGGTCAGGTCGTAGCCCTCGACCTCGGCCAACTCCCGGATCGCCGCGGCCTTGTTCTCGGCGTAGGCGTAGTACTCGATCTCGCCGGTGTAGCAGCCGTCCTCGATCTTCAGCCTGGTCGCGATCACGTGGTCCGCGCCGAGCAGCGCGCCGATCGGCTCGACCACCTCGGAGCCGGAGCTGCTGACGATGACCACGTCGCGGCCGGCCGCGTGGTGCTGCTCGATGAGCGAGGCGGCCTCGTCGTAGATGATCGGGTCGATCAGGTTGTGCAGGGTCTCGGCGACGATCTCGCGGACCTGCTGCACGTTCCAGCCCCGGGTCAGCGAGGAGAGGTACTCCCGCATCTTCTCCATCTGGTCGTGGTCCGCGCCGCCCACCAGGAAGACGAACTGGGCGTACGCACTTCGCAGGACGGCCCGACGGTTGATCAGGCCGCCCTGGTAGAACGGTCGGCTGAACGCGAGGGCGCTCGACTTGGCGATGATCGTCTTGTCGAGGTCGAAGAAGGCGGCGGTGCGCGGTCCGGCCGGGTGCGGCCGGACGGCGGGCGGGCGGGCTCCGGCCGGGGCGGAGCCGGCGGTTCCGGGGTGCGCGCCGGTCACGGTCGTCCCCTCGGGCCCGGGTGTCCCGTCGGTCCCGGCGGCTGCGGCGGTGGAGTCCGGGGACTCGTCGGCGTGCTCGTCGGCGTTCTCGGTGGTGTCCACGGGAACCGAGGATAGAGGGCGCCGCAAAACAGCCCGCCATTCGGCGTACTCGTGGGCGTGCGGGTTTGTGTTTCTGGCCGCTCGGGTACACCATGGAAGTCACGGATCGTTCGCGACCGTGCTAACCCGGTCCGGCTCCTCCCCCCCGAGTCGGGCCGTGGATAGACGACCCCCGCTCTCCCCCCCGGCGGGGGTCGTCGCACGTCCGGGGCCATTTTCAGGGCTTGAACGGCCCGTCGCGGGGATCCGCGGGTCGGCCCCGGGGGGCGTCTACAGGGGGTGTCGACGGGTGGGGGCGTTTCCCCGTTTTCGTCACTCTCCGTAGAGGGTCCGTAGGGCATTGCTGTCGGCCGACCCCTGTCCCCGCGGCTTCGGGAATGGGCCCGGACCTGCCCCGCGGAGTGCGCGGTCCGCGCCGCGCTATCCGGCCGCGCCGGTATGCCGGTTCATCTCCGTGAGCCCGTTTCGTCAATTCTTTGTCCAATAGCCCCCCGTGTGGGTGAACGTTTTCGTCCACAGCCCCCGAGTTGTCCACAGGCATTCGGAAGCAGTCGGCCGGAATCCGGATCACCGTCCACCGTGAGGTCCGGCGGCGGTCGCCGGGCCCGTAGGTCGGTCCGGGCGGCCGGCCGCCCGGACCGACCGGACACCAGGACGACAGGGGAGCCGCCATGACGAAGCCCATCACCGACCACGCCACCACTGGCGGGCCGGAGCCCGCGGGGCCGCTCGTGCTCACCGGGGACGACGGCCTGGCCGAGCAGCTGCTGCGGATCTGCGCGGCGGCCGGGACCGAGCCGCGGCTGATCCGGGGCGCCCCGCCGCCGCGCGAGCTCTGGGAGGGCGCGTCGCTGGTCCTGGTCGGCGACGACCGGTCCGAGCAGTGCGCCGGGATGCCCCGCAGACCCGGGGTGCTGCTGCTCGGGACGGACCTCGACGACGCGGGCGTCTGGGTCAGGGCCGTCCAACTCGGCGCGGAGCACGTGCTGTTCCTGCCCGAGGCCGAGGCCTGGCTGCTCGACCGCGTCGCCGACGCCGCCGAGGGGGGTGGCACCCCGGCGCGCACCGTCGCCGTGCTCGGCGGGCGGGGCGGCGCGGGCTCCTCCACCCTGGCCTGCGCGCTCGCGGTCACCGCCGCGCGCCGGGGCCTGCGCACCGTGCTCGTCGACGGGGACCCGCTCGGCGGCGGGCTCGACATCCTGCTCGGCGGTGAGACGGCCGCCGGTCTGCGCTGGCCGGACCTCGCCGGATCCCGGGGACGGGTGAACGGCGCCGAGCTGGCCCGGGCGCTGCCCGCGCTCAAGCGGCTCGGCACCCTGTCCTGCCTGTCCTGGGACCGCGGCGACACCCTCGCGGTGCCGCCCGAGGCCATGCGCAGCGTCCTGGCCGCGGCCCGCCGTCGGGGTGGCCTCGTGGTGGTCGACGTGCCCCGGCGGCTGGATCCGGCGGCCGGGCAGGCGCTGGAGCAGTCCGACACGGCGCTGTTGGTGGTGCCGGCCGAACTGCGCGCCGTGGCGGCCGCGGACCGGGTGGCCGCGTCCGTCCGGATGCGGCTCGACGACGTGCGGGCGGTGGTGCGGTCGCCGGGGCCCCTCGGGCTCCCCGCGCACCGGGTCGCCCGGGGGCTGCGGATGCAGCTCGCCGGGGTGCTGGAGCCGGAGCCCGGCCTGGCCGTCGACCTCGAACAGGGCGTCCCGCCCGGCATCCGGGAGGGCGGGCCGCTCGCCCGCTTCTGCGGGGCGTTCCTGGACGAGGTGCTGCCGCCGGTCCCGGCGGTCGAGGGAGGGGTCTTCTGATGGTGCGTCTGCGCAGGATCTGTGACGGGCCGGGCACCGGCCGGGGCCGTGACGGGCCGCGCGAGCGGCGGGTGCTGCGGAGCGTCCCGGGCCCCGGGACCGCCCCGGCGGCCGGTGCCCGGCCCGGACCGAATCCCTACGGCAGGACGGCGCGGGAGGAGCGCGCCGCCGCGCTGGTCGACGCCGTCCGGCTGCGGCTGGCCGAGTCCGGGGCACCGCCGACCGCGGGCTCGGTGGCGACCGCGCTGCGCGCCGCAAGACCGCCGCTCGGCGGTGGCGACGCCCTCGACACCGTGCGCTCGCTCTGCGCCGAGCTGGTGGGTGCGGGCCCGCTGGACCGGCTGCTGGCGGCGCCCGACGTCACGGACGTCCTGGTCAACGGACCGGAGGAGATCTGGTTCGACCGCGGCGGCGGTCTGCACCGGGCCACCGGCGTCCGCTTCGCCGACCCGGAGGCGGTGCGCCGACTGGCCCACCGCCTCGCCACGGCGGCCGGCCGGCGGCTCGACGACGCGCGGCCGTGGGTGGACGCCCGGCTGCCGGACGGCACCCGGCTGCACGCCGTCCTGCCGCCGATCGCGGCCGGCTGCACCCACATCTCGCTGCGGGTGTGCCGCCCCAGGCCGTTCAGCCTCGACGAGCTGGTGGCCGCCGGGGCGCTCCCGTCGCGCGGCGGCGCGCTGCTGGCCGCCGTGGTGCGGGCCCGGCTCTCGCTGCTGGTCAGCGGGGGCACCGGCACGGGGAAGACCACGCTGCTCGCGGCGCTGCTCGGCCTGGTCGGTCCGGAGGAGCGGATCGTCGTCGCCGAGGACTCCGCCGAACTGCGGCCCGACCACCCGCACGTGGTGCGGCTCCAGGGACGCCCGCCCAACCAGGAGGGGCTGGGCGAACTCACCCTTCGGGACCTGGTCCGCCAGGCGTTGCGGATGCGGCCCGACCGGCTGGTGATCGGGGAGGTGCGCGGCCCGGAGGTGGCCGATCTGCTCGCCGCCCTCAACACGGGCCACGAGGGCGGTACCGGGACGGTCCACGCCAACACGGCGGCGGACGTGCCGGTCCGGCTGGAGGCGCTCGGCTCGCTGGCCGGGCTGGACCGCCCGGCCCTGCACAGCCAACTCCGCGCCGCCCTCGACCTGGTGGTGCACCTGGTGCGCGAACCGGGCACCGGGCGGCGGCGCGTCGCCGAGATCCACACCGTGGGCGGCGACCGGCGCGGACTCGCCGTCACCACCCCGGCGGTGACCTTCACGGCGGACGGCGCCACCGTCCCGGGCCCCGGCTGGGGGCGGCTGACCGGCCTGCTCGCCGCCCGCGGAGCCGGCGTCGAGCAGGACCCGCCGTGACGGCCGGGTGGGCGGAGGCGGCGTTCGCCCTGCTGATGGGCGGCTGTGCGGCCGGCGCCCTGCTGCTCCTCGGGCCGGGCGGCGGACCGGGGAGGCGAGGGGATCGGGACGGTGGCGGCCGGGGTGGCCGAGCGGGTGACGGCTGGCGGTGGCCCGGCCGGGTGGTCGGCGGGCGGAGTGGCGTCGGTGGCGGCGCCGAGGGAGGTGGTGTCCGTGGCGGTGGACGGGGTGGCGGTGTGGTGGGTGACGGTGCTGAGCGGGGCCGCGGTGGCGGCGTGGTGCGGGCTGCAGCGGCAGGCGGCGGGCGCTCGTCGGGCCGGTGCGGTGCTGGCGGGTGCCACCGGCGCCCGCGCCGGCGGTGGTGGTGACGTCGGTGACGTCGGTGACGTTGGTGGCGGTATCGGCGGTGCGGCGGCCGCGGTCGCGTGGTGGTCGGCCGGGCTCTGGCGGCCCGTCCGGGGTGCTCCCGAACTGCTGCTCCTGCCCGGCGGGCTGGCGGCCGGGTGGGCGACGGGATCGCCCGTCCCGGTGCTGGCGGCCGTCCCGGCGGTCCTGCCGGTCCGGCGGTGGCGGCTGCGGCGCGCGACTGCGGCCGAGGCACGGCACCGGGCGGCCGCGGTGGTGGAGCTCTGCGCCGGACTGGCGGGCGAGTTGCGCGGCGGGGCGACGCCCGAGCAGGCGCTGCACCTGGTGGCCGCGCGGATCGCCGCCGATCCCGTGGCACTGCGCCGACTGGGGGCCGAGCCGGTCGCGCGGCTCGCGGCCGGCCGTTACGGCGCGGACGTGCCGGCCGCGTTCCGGCTGCTCGCCGAACGGCCGGGCGGAAGCGGGGCGGCGGCGGTCGCCGCCTGCTGGGAGGTCGCCTCCTCCGGTGGGTCGGGTCTGGCGGCCGGGTTGGACGGGGTGGCCGAGGCCCTGCGGGTCGAGCGGGCCCTCACGGAGGAGATCGCCGCCGAGCTGGCGGCACCGCGCACCACGATCGCGGTCCTGGCGGCCCTGCCGCTCGCCGGGCTGCTGCTGGGCGCGGCCCTCGGAGCCAGGCCGCTGGAGGTGCTGCTCCACACGCCCGCCGGGCTGGCCTCCCTGGTGGCCGGCACGGCCCTGGAGGCGCTGGGCCTGGCCTGGACCGCCCGGATCGTCAGGGCGGCCGCCGAGGGAGCCCTGGGCTCGGCGCCGGTGCGGGAGACCGAGCCGCCTCCGGAGCAGTGGCGGTGCGGGATCAGTCGGACCCGTGCCCGGACCGGGCGGCCGAGTGGGGCGTTCCGCCGGGAGGTGGGGTGCGGATGACCTGGCCGACGGAGCGGGCCGTCGTGGCGGCGGCCGGTGCGGGGGTGTTGATGGTCGCGGTGGCCGCCGGTCAGGTCCGCGCCGAGTGGCGGGCACGGCGGAGGGCCGGCGCCCTGCTGGACGCCGGGGACCCGCCTCGGCGGTGGAAGGCCGACCGGTGGTCGGCGGCGCGGGGGAGCCCCGTCCTTCCGGGGTGGCTGCGGCGGGCGGCGACGGCGGTGGCGGCCGGGCTCGGGGCGGCGGCCTTCCTCGGCGGACCGGGAGGCCTGCTGGCGGGCGGACTGCTGGCGGTCGGGCTGCACCGGTGGATGCCTCGGGCGAGGTCCCCGGCGGAGCGGGGGGCGGTGCTGGAGGAGGAGCGGCTGGTGCGGCAGCTGCCGCTCACCGCCGAGCTGCTGGCGGCCTGCCTCGGCTCGGCGGCCTCACCGGCGGAGGCCGTGGCGGCGGTCGGCGCGAGCGTGGACGCCCCCATGGGGCCGCGGTTGCTGTCGACCGCGGCGGAGCTGGCCCTCGGGGCACCGCCGGAGGTCTGCTGGCGCCGGCTCGGCGAGGAACACCCGCCATTGGCACCACTGGCCCGGTGCCTGGTGCGGACGAGCCTGAGCGGCGCCCCGGCGGCGGCAGCGCTCTCCGGGCTCGCGAGCGGCCGGCGGGCCGAGGCCGTCCGGACGGCGCACGCCCGCGTCCGCCGAGCCGGGGTGCTCGCGACGGCGCCGCTCGGGCTGTGCTTTCTCCCGGCGTTCGTCCTGGTCGGTGTCGCCCCGGTGGTCGTGGGGCTCACCAGCCGCTTCTCGCAGGCGATGTGACGCAACACCGCAACACCACAACACCGAACCGACTCGATGGCTCGATGGCTCGATGCAAGGAGGAAAACCATGAACGTGGTGATCAAGCCCGTGGTCGTCACCGCTCCCCGGAGGGCGCACCGGATCCGGCCTGTGGTCCGGCCTGTGGTCCGGCCCGTGATCCGGCGCCGGATCACGGGCCGGGGCGGCCCGGACGCGGGGATGACGACGGCGGAGTACGCGGTCGGCACGCTCGGGGCGTGCGCGCTGGCGGCCGGGCTGTACAAGGTGGCGACCAGCACGGCGGTGCTCGAAGCGCTCGCCGGGGCCCTGGACCGGGCGCTCCATGTGGCCTGACCGACCGCTGCGGTGGCGGCAGCGGCGGAGCCGGCGGGGCGACGCCGGGTTCGTCACCGCCGAGACCGCCGTCGCGCTGCCGGCCCTGGTGCTGCTGGGAGTGCTGCTGGTCTGGGCCGTGCTCGCGGCGGCGGCCCAGCTCCGGTGCGTCGACGCCGCCCGGGTGGGAGCCAGGGCGGCCGCGCGCGGGGAGGCGGACGCCGCCGGGGTGGCACGGGCGGCCGCGCCGGCCGGGGCGGCGGTCCTGGTCGACCTGGCGCCGGACACCGTCCGGGTCACCGTGGACGCGCCCTACGGGGCGCCCGGGCGGTTCGCGGAGGTGCTCGCGGTACGGCTGAGCGCCACCGCCGTCGCGGCCCGGGAGGACACCCTGCCGGGAGCGGAGGGGGGTGCGGGTCCGTGGCCGGGCTGAGGGCGCGTCGGGAGGACACGGGGTCGGCGACGGTCTGGTTGCTGCTCTGCGCGCTGCTCGGCTGCCTGGCGTGCACCGCCGCCCTCTCGGTGGGCGCGGTGGTCGGCGCCCGCCACCGGGCGGAGTCCGCCGCCGACCTGGCGGCGCTCGCGGCGGCGGACCGGCTGCTGCTGGACGCGGACGGCGGCTGCGGTCGAGCCGACGCCGTGGCGGCCGCGCAGGAGGCCACCGTGGTCTCCTGCGCGGTGGACCTGGCGGCGGACGCCGTCGAGGTGGTGGCGCAGGTGCCCGTCGCCGGGCTGAGCTCGCGGCTGCCGGTGGGCCCGGCGCGGGCGCGGGCCCGGGCCGGACCGATCAGGGCACCGGTGGCGCCGACGGACGAGGACGCCCGGGCCGCGCTGGGTGGCGCCGGGCAGATCGGAGGCGGCTCATGAAGCTCCCGGCGAGCCCTCGCCGGTGCGCCCGCCCTCGTCCGGCCCCTCCTCCCGTTCGATCGCCCGGGCCGCCTCCGCCGGGTCCGCCGTGTGCGTCGGCGCGGCTTCTCCGGCATCTGCGGCCTTGCCGGTCTCTCCAGCCGGTTCGCGCGGTCCGGTCGGTCCGGCTGCTCCGTCCGGGCCGGTCGGTCCAGCGGCGGCGGGAGCGCCGACGAGCAGCACGTCCAGCAGCCGGACGGCGGCCGCCTTGTCCAGCGGGTCGTTGCCGTTGCCGCACTTGGGCGACTGCACGCAGGACGGGCAGCCGCGCTCGCACTCGCAGGCGGCGATCGCCTCCCGGGTGGCGGTCAGCCACTGCTCGGCCCGCCGGAAGCCGCGTTCGGCGAAGCCCGCCCCGCCGGGGTGGCCGTCGTAGACGAACACGGTGGGCAGCCCGGTGTCGGGGTGCAGCGGCACCGAGACGCCGCCGATGTCCCAGCGGTCGCAGGTGGCGAAGAGCGGCAGCAGGCCGATCGAGGCGTGCTCGGCGGCGTGGGCGGCGCCGGGCAGCTGGTCGGGCGGAATGTCCGCGTCGAGCAGCTGGTCCTCGGTGACCGACCACCACACGGCCCGGGTGCGCAGGGTCCGGGGCGGCAGGTCGAGCTTGCTCTCGCCCATGATCTCGCCGGTGGAGATCCGCTTGCGGAGGTAGCCGACCACCTGGTTGACCACCTCCACCGAACCGAAACTGAGCCGGCCCTCGCCCCAGTCGACGGTGGTGTCGGTCGAGAGCACGGAAACGGAGGTGATGTCCCGCGCGGACGTCGTGTAGGGCGGGTCGGCGGGCTCGACCAGGGCGACCGAGCTGTCCAGGTCGAAGTCCTTGACCAGGTAGGTGCGGCCCTGGTGGAGGTGGACGGCGCCGGTGTGCACGGTGGTGTGGGCGGCGGAGGCGTCCACGGTGCCGAGCAGCCGGCCGGTCGGCGCCTCGACGATCTGCACCGGGCTGCCGCCGCTGCCCCGCAGGTCGACGGCGTCGGCGGCCCGCTCGCGGCGGGTCCAGTACCAGGCGTCGCCGCGCCGGCGGAGCAGCCCGCGCCGCTCCAGCACCGGCAGCAGCGGCGCGGCCGAGGGGCCGAACAGCTCCAGGTCGGAGTCGGTGAGCGGCAGCTCGGCGGCCGCCGCGCACAGGTGCGGGGCGAGGACGTGCGGGTTGTCCGGGTCGAGCACGGTGGCTTCGACCGGGGTGGCGAACAGTGCCTCCGGGTGGTGCACCAGGTAGGTGTCCAGCGGGTCGTCGCGGGCGATCAGGACGGCGAGCGCGCCCTGGGCCTCGCGGCCGGCCCGGCCGGCCTGCTGCCAGAGCGAGGCCCGGGTGCCCGGGTAGCCGGCCATCAGGACGGCGTCCAGGCCGGAGATGTCGACGCCGAGTTCGAGGGCGGAGGTGGAGGCGAGACCGAGCAGCCGGCCGGAGTGCAGTTCGCGTTCCAGGGCCCGGCGCTCGTCGGCGAGGTAGCCGCCGCGGTAGGCGGCGACCCGGTCGGCGAGCGGTCGGCCGAGCTGGTCCTGGGTCTGCAGGGCGACGAGTTCGGCGGCGCGCCGGGAGCGTACGAAGACGACGGTCCGGGTCTCCCGTTCGACCAGGTCGGTCAGCAGGTGGGCGGCCTCGGCGGTGGCGGTCCGGCGGACCGGCGCGCCGTGCTCGCCGACGTTCTCGGTGAGCGGTGGCTCCCAGAGCCCGAAGACCATCGGGCCGCGCGGGGAACCGTCCTCGGTGACCGCCTCGGCGGGCAGGCCGGTGAGGCGGCGGGCGGTCACGGCCGGGTCGGCGGTGGTGGCGGAGGCGAGCAGGAAGACCGGCGAGGAGCCGTAGCGGGCGCAGATCCGCCGCAGCCGGCGCAGCACCTGGGCCACGTGCGAGCCGAAGACGCCGCGGTAGCCGTGGCACTCGTCGACCACGACGTAGCGCAGGGTCTTGAGGAAGGAGGACCAGCGGGCGTGCGCGGGCAGGATGCCGCGGTGCAGCATGTCCGGATTGGTGAGGACGTAGGAGGCGTACTGGCGGACCCACTCGCGCTCCTCGGGCGGGGTGTCGCCGTCGTAGAGGGCGGCCCGGACCCGGGGCGGGGCGAGTTCCGCGGCCCGGCGGCGCTGGTCGGCGGCGAGCGCCTTGGTCGGCGCGAGGTAGAGCGCGGTGGCGCCGCGGCCGTTGCGGGCCTCGGTGCCCTCCAGCAGGTCGGAGAGCACCGGGGCCAGGTAGCCGAGGGACTTGCCCGAGGCGGTCCCTGTGGCGATCACCACAGATTGACCGGATTTGGCCAGGTTCATCGCCTCCGCCTGGTGGGCCCAGGGCTGCCGGACACCCGTGGCCCGCGCGGACTCCGTGATCTCGGGCCGGATCCAGTCGGGCCACGGCGCATAACGGGCGGGCCGGGCGGGAAGGTGCTCCGTATGGGTGAGCCGGTCCGACCGCCCTCGGGTGGTGGACAGGGTCGTGAGCAGTGCCTCGGGCAGGCTGTGACGCGGCGGCATGAGGACCCAGTGTGTCACCGGCGTGACGGAGAATCGTCCTAAGCCATCGTGCGGGCATGGTCGCAGGTGGTTGAATGTGGCCGTGACGGCCGTACGGCCGGGGGTCGCAGCGCTGAGGCTTGCCACGCACTGGCTGGGTGTGCCCGGAGCGGCGACCATGCGGTGACGGCCGTCCGGCCGAGGATCGCAATGACGTAGCAAGGCAAGGTGCTGGAGGTTCCGTGGACCTGTCCCTGTCGACCCGTACAGTCGGCGATCGCACGGTCGTCGAGGTTGGCGGCGAGATCGATGTGTACACCGCCCCGAAGCTGCGCGAGCAGCTGGTCGAGCTCGTCAACGACGGTAGCTACCACCTCGTCGTCGACATGGAGGGCGTGGACTTCCTGGACTCCACCGGCCTCGGCGTGCTGGTGGGCGGTCTGAAGCGGGTGCGTGCCCACGAGGGCTCGCTGCGCCTGGTGTGCAACCAGGAGCGCATTCTGAAGATCTTCCGGATCACCGGTCTGACCAAGGTCTTCCCGATCCACACCTCGGTGGACGACGCGGTCCAGGCGACCGACTGATCAGCAGGACCGACTGACCCGGCCGGGTCGGCCCCTGGCGGCCGACCCGCCCGATCCCTATGCGTCCGGGAGCCGGGGCGTCACGCCCCGGCCGGCCCAGTCGCCCCAGGGCCGGCCGACGCCGGCCCGCAGGGGCCGTGAGCCCGGCCCCGGTCGGAGCACCCCGAGGGGGAAGAGATGGCAACCGTCGAACTTCGATTCAGCGCGCTTCCCGAACACGTGCGGACCGCCCGGCTGGTAGCCGCGGCAGTCGCCAGACGGGCCGGGGTCGACGAGTCGGTGCTCGACGAGGTGCGGCTGGCCGTCGGCGAGGCGTGCTCGCGGGCGGTGGGTCTGCACCGGCGTGGAGACGTCAAGGGCGCGGTGCGCGTCGCGCTCATCGACCAGCAGAAGCGTTTCCTCATCGAGGTCGAGGACGAGGCCGGACTGGACACCGTCCCGACCTCCGGCACGGCGGACGGCGGCGAGCCGGACGAGGACGCCCTCGGTCTCGCGGTGCTCACCGGCCTGGTCGAGGACCTGGAGGTCACCGCCGGTGCTGGCGGCGGGCTGATCCGGATGAGCTGGCCGGCCTCGGTGGACGCCCTCGCGCGCTGAGCGACCCGCGGCGGCGTCACGACGGCACCGCGACCTGCGGCGTCGCGTCCCTCGGCGTCGCGCGGTGCGGCGGGAGCGCGGGAGGGGGCCCGGGCGGGAACCGGGAGTCGAACGGCGGACGTGTAGGTTCGCAGTTCGACGACCGTAACCGAAAGGGCTTCTCCCGGTGAACAAGCGACTGCTGGCCGTACCCGCGCTCGGGGCGCTGCTCGCGTTCGGTGCCGTCGGCTGCGGCGACGACAACAGCAAGCAGCTGGAGTCCTGGGCGGCGAAGGTGTGCGGCGCGGCCAAGGACCCGATCGCCCAGGCGCAGACCGCGCTGGCGGACACCGGGCAGGTGAAGACCGGCGAGGTCCCGGCCGACCTCCAGAAGAGGCTCTCGGCGGACATCGGCCAGCTGGCCAAGACCAACCAGGACATCGCGGCGGCCATCGACGGGGCCGGCGCCCCCAAGGTGGACGACGGCGGGACCCTCCAGAAGGACACCGTCGCCGAGCTCAACAAGGCGGCCGACGGCTACCTCGACGTCCAGAAGAAGCTGTCCGAGCTCACCGTGGACGACCAGTCGAAGTTCGCCGACGGGCTGCGCAGCGTGGGCGACCAGATCCGGCAGCTGTCGGCGCTCTCCACGCAGGCGCAGGGCAAGCTGCAGCGCGGCGATCTGGGCGCGGCGATGGCCAAGCAGGAGGGCTGCAAGCCGGGTTCGGCGGCCGCCGCTCCGACCGGCGGCTCGACCGGCAGCCCGGCGGCCACACCGACGGGCACGCCCGCGGCGGGAGCCACGGACGGCGCGAGCCCGGCGGCGAGCGACCCCGCCGCCACCCCGGCACCGACCACCCCGGCCGCCGCCCCCTCGGCGAGCTGACCGACCGGGCCCGCGTCGGCGCCGCACTCGCGTCGGCGCCGTCACCGCGCCGGCACCCGCGTTCGAACCCGCACCCCCTCGGCCCCCCGGCCGAGGGGGCGGCGGCGTCGGGCGGAGCCGGGAGGTCCGGGAGGCCCGGGAAGAGCGGGCGAGGAGGTCGGGCGAGGGCGACCGCGCGGGGGACAATGGCGGGGTGATCAGTAGCCCCGTTCTCGACCCGACCCGCCTCGCCAAGCTGCGCGAGGCGCTGCTCGCCGCCTCGTACACCGCCGACGGCTGCCTGGACCTGCTCGGGCCCACCGGGTACGCGGCGCTGGCCCGCAGCGAGGCGGTCCCCGCGCTGCGCGCGACCCGCGGCGGCAGCCCGCTGGAGACGCTGGTGCGGCTCTTCCTGCTGCAGCAGCCCGTGCCGTACAAGGCGGCCGCCGCCGCGCTGCCGGTGGAGGACTGCCTGATCGACGGCTGGCTGCGCCCGGACGGCGAGCTGGTGCGCGCCACCGTGGACGTCCGCCCGTACGCCAACGAGGTCGCCGGGCTGCCGGGTTCGGACGCCTGGGTGGTCTCCGACCTGGGCTGTGCCGTCGGCGGCGCGGGCGGGATCGGCTCCGGCGAGACCGCGCACGGCGTGGCCCGCAAGGACCTGGTGCTCGGGGTGGGCGGCGCGTCCACCACGCTGGCCAACATCACGGTGCGCCGGCCGGTCCGCTCGGTGCTGGACCTCGGCTCCGGCTCGGGCGTGCAGGCGCTGCACGCCGCCCGGCACGCCCAGCGGGTGACCGCCACCGACCTCAACGCGCGGGCGCTGCGCTTCACCGAGCTGACCTTGGCGCTGTCCGGCTTCGACAACACGGAGACGGCCGCCGGAAGCCTCTTCGAGCCGGTGGGAGAGCGGCGCTTCGACCTGATCGTCTCCAACCCGCCGTTCGTGATCTCGCCAGGCGGCCGGTTCACCTACCGGGACGGCGGGATGGCGGGCGACGACCTCTGCCGCAGCCTGGTCCGCTCGGCCGCCGACCATCTGGAACCGGGCGGCTACTGCCAGCTGCTGGCGAACTGGCAGCACGTCAGGGGCGAGGACTGGCACGACCGGCTGGCCGGCTGGGTGGCCGGCACCGGGCTGGACGCCTGGATCGTCCAGCGCGAGGTGCAGGACGTCGCCCAGTACGCGGAGCTCTGGCTGCGCGACGGCGGCGACCACCGCGGCCCGGGCGGCGACTACCAGGCCCGGTACGGGGAGTGGCTGGACGCCTTCGAGGCCGGCCGGGTCGAGGGCATCGGCTTCGGCTGGATCACCCTGCGGGCGAGCGGCGCCGCGCAGCCGACCGTCCGGGTGGAGGAGTGGCCGCACCCGGTGGAGCAGCCGCTCGGCCCGCACATCGAGGAGTGGTTCGACCGGCAGGACTTCCTGCGCACCCACGACGACGCGGGCCTGCTGGCGACGCGGTACGTGCTGGCCGACGAGGTCGTCCAGGAGCAGGTGGGCGCGCCGGGGGCGGAGGACCCGGAGCACGTGATCCTGCGTCACAACCGGGGGATGCGCCGGGCCACCAAGGTGGACACGGTGGGCGCCGGCTTCGTCGGGGTCTGCGACGGGACGCTGGCGGCGGGCGAGATCGTCGACGCGATCGCCCAGCTGCTCGGCGAGGACCGGGTGGTGCTGCGGGACCGGGTGCCGGAGTCGCTGCGGCTGCTGACCGAGCAGGGGTTCATCCGGCCGGTGGGCTGAGCACTCGTGGACCGAGCACCGGCGGGCCGAGCGGCGTCGGCGGGCTGAACGCCGGTGGCCTCGTGGTGCCCGAGCGCCGTTGGTTCACCGCCCGGCTCCCCCTGGTTCGTCGATTGTTCGCCGAACATCTGCCCCTCGTTGGCCGTGGGCTGTGAGGCTCTGTCCACAGGCTGTGGACAGGGCTGGGGGCGGCTGGGGTGGACACGACGACGGCGACGGCGGGGGGCGCGGTACTCGTCCTCTTCGGCGGCGCACTCCTGCTCTGGTGCGCCGCCGAAGCGCGCGTGCGCCGCCGGGTGCGCCGCCGAGGGCGGCCGGCCGTCGCGACCGTGGTCGCCGAGTCCGACGCGCACGGCGAACTCGACAGCGCGCCGCTGCTCTCCTTCGCCACCGGGCCCGCGGCCGTCGGCTCCGCGGGAACGTACGGCGCCGGAGCGCACGGGGTCCTGGCCGTCGACGCCTGCGAGCTGGTGCTGACCCGTCCGCGCGGTCACACCCCGCTGCGGCGCCCGCCCCGGTTCGTCCCGGGCACCTCCGTCCGGATCGCCTACGATCCCCGCCGCCCCGGCCTCGCCGTGCTCGCGCCGGAGGAGACCGGTCCGCGGGCCCTCGTCGCGGACCTGCTGTGGACGGCGCTCGGCCTCGGCTGCCTGGCCGCCGGGGCGATCCTGCTGGTCACCGCCGGGTAGCCGTCTGCCTGCCGGGCCCTGCCGGGCCCTGCCGGGCCCCCCGCCGGGCCCGCGCGGGACGGCCCCCGCACCGGCGGGAACCGGGGGCGGATATTCCGTTGACAGATTTTGAAATCCGTCATTCCATCCTTCGAAACCCGCCGAAGCCCCCCTCCGCAGGGCGCGATGCGTCGCCCTCGGGTTACCGTTCGAGTGGCGTCGGTCGGCCTTGCCGGTGAAATCGCGGGATCCGTCCGTTTGACAAGGGTGGCCGGGGTACGGTCACACTCCGCTGGTGGGGTCGTCGTACAGCGGCAGCCCCGGGACGGTGGAGGGGTCGGGCGGAGCGCAGCCCGTGCTGCCGGCGCCGACCAGCTCACGTAACGACCGGGAGAGAAGAGCGAAGGTGTCCCCGAGCAGCGAGACCGCGCACGGACAGCGACTCGTCATTGTCGAGTCGCCGGCCAAGGCGAAGACGATCAAGGGCTACCTGGGCCCCGGCTACATCGTCGAGGCGAGCGTCGGGCACATTCGCGACCTCCCCAGCACGGCCGCCGAGGTTCCGGACAAGTACACCGGTGAGGTGCGCCGTCTCGGGGTGGACGTGGACCACGACTTCGCTCCGATCTACGTGGTCAACGCGGACAAGAAGTCCCAGGTCAGCAAGTTGAAGTCGCTGCTCGCGGAGTCCGACGAGCTCTTCCTCGCCACCGATGAGGACCGCGAGGGCGAGGCCATCGCGTGGCACCTCCAGCAGGTGCTCAAGCCCAAGGTGCCGGTGCACCGGATGGTGTTCCACGAGATCACCAAGTCCGCCATCCAGGAGGCGGTGGCCAACCCGCGCCAGCTGAACCAGCGCCTGGTCGACGCCCAGGAGACCCGTCGCATCCTCGACCGCCTGTACGGCTTCGAGGTCTCGCCGGTGCTCTGGAAGAAGGTCATGCCGAAGCTGTCGGCCGGCCGCGTGCAGTCGGTCGCGACCCGGCTGGTCGTCGAGCGCGAGCGCGAGCGGATGGCGTTCCGCTCGGCCTCGTACTGGGACCTGGTCGGCACCTTCGGCACCGGCCGCACCGCGGCGGACGCGGCCAGCCCGGAGAGCTTCGGCGCCCGGCTGATCGCGGTCGACGGCAAGCGGATCGCCAGCGGCCGCGACTTCGGCCAGGACGGCCGCCTCAAGGCCGGCAGCGCCAACACCCTCCACCTGGACGAGCAGGCCGCCCGCGCGCTGGCCGCCGCCCTGGAGCAGACCGCCTTCGCGGTGCGCGGCGTCGAGTCCAAGCCCTACCGCCGCTCGCCGTACGCGCCGTTCCGCACCACCACGCTCCAGCAGGAGGCCAGCCGCAAGCTGGGCTTCGGCGCCAAGCGGACCATGCAGGTGGCCCAGAAGCTGTACGAGAACGGCTTCATCACCTATATGCGCACCGACTCCACCACGCTGTCGGACACCGCCGTCACCGCCGCCCGCGCGCAGGTCACCCAGCTGTACGGGGCCGACTACCTGCCGGACGCGCCGCGCACCTACGCCTCCAAGGTGAAGAACGCGCAGGAGGCGCACGAGGCGGTCCGCCCGTCCGGCGACCGCTTCCGCACCCCCGCCGAGACCGGCCTGAGCGGCGACGACTTCCGGCTCTACGAGCTGATCTGGATGCGCACCGTCGCCTCCCAGATGAAGGACGCGGTCGGCCAGTCGGTCACCGTCAAGGTCGGCGGTCGCTCGGCCGACGGCCGGGACGTCGAGTTCTCCGCCTCCGGCAAGATCATCACCTTCCACGGCTTCCTCAAGGCCTACGTCGAGGGCGCCGACGACCCGAACGCCGAGCTGGACGACCGCGAGCGCCGGCTGCCGCAGGTCGCCGAGGGCGACCCGCTGTCCGCCGAGCAGCTCACCCCCGAGGGCCACGCCACCAAGCCGCCGGCCCGCTACACCGAGGCCTCGCTGGTCAAGGAGCTGGAGGACCGGGAGATCGGCCGCCCCTCCACCTACGCCTCGATCATCGACACCATCATCGGCCGCCGGTACGTCTTCAAGAAGGGGACGGCGCTGGTGCCGTCGTTCCTCTCCTTCGCCGTGGTCAACCTGCTGGAGAAGCACTTCGGCCGGCTGGTCGACTACGACTTCACCGCGAAGATGGAGGACGACCTCGACCGGATCGCGGCCGGCGAGGCGCAGTCCGTGCCGTGGCTCAAGCGCTTCTACTTCGGCGAGGGCGCGGGCGAGGGTGCCGCCGCCGGCGGCGCCGCCGAGGCCGGCAACGGCGACGGCGACCACCTGGGCGGCCTGAAGGAACTGGTCACCGACCTCGGCGCGATCGACGCCCGGGAGATCAGCTCGTTCCGGGTCAGCGACGACATCACCCTGCGGGTCGGCCGCTACGGCCCGTACGTGGAGCGCGCCTCCGAGGTCGAGGGCGAGCCCGGCCAGCGCGCCGACATCCCGGACGAGCTGCCGCCGGACGAGCTGACCGTCGAGCTGGCCGAGGAGCTGCTGGCCAGCCCCAGCGGCGACTACGAGCTCGGCACGGACCCGGTCAGCGGCAACCAGCTGGTCGCCAAGAAGGGCCGGTTCGGCCCGTACGTCACCGAGATCCTGCCCGAGGGCACGCCCAAGACCGGCAAGAACGCCGTCAAGCCGCGGACCGCCTCGCTGTTCCAGACGATGTCGCTGGACACCGTCACGCTGGAGGACGCGCTGAAGCTGCTCTCGCTGCCGCGCGTGGTCGGCGTCGACCAGGAGGGCGTGGAGATCACCGCGCAGAACGGCCGCTACGGCCCGTACCTGAAGCGCGGCACCGACTCCCGCTCGCTCGCCGGCGAGGACCAGCTGTTCACGGTCACGCTGGAGGAGGCGCTGGCGATCTACGCCCAGCCCAAGCAGCGCGGCCGGGCCGCCGCCGCGCCGCCGCTCAAGGAGCTGGGCACCGACCCGGTCAGCGAGCGTCCGGTGGTGGTCAAGGACGGCCGGTTCGGGCCGTACGTGACCGACGGCGAGACCAACGCCACGCTCCGCAAGGACGACGCGGTCGAGACCATCACCCCCGAGCGCGGCTACGAGCTGCTCGCCGAGAAGCGGGCGCGCGGACCGGTGAAGAAGACGGCGAAGAAGGCCCCGGCGAAGAAGGCGGCGGCCAAGAAGACCGCGACCAAGACCGCTGCCAAGAAGACCACCACGGCGGCCAAGACGGCGGCGAAGAAGACCACCACCACGAAGAAGGCCGCCACCAAGACGGCGGCGGCCAAGAAGACCGCGGCGAGCAAGACCGCCACGAGCAAGACCACCGCCACCGACGAGGGCTGACCCCCGGTCGGTCGCACCCGGGCCCGTGTCCGCCTCCGGCGGCGCGGGCCCGAACCGTTCGCCGCTCCGCCCCGGCGGGCCCGGGGACCGGGCGTGACAGGGACGTGCGCGGATCGTCACAACCCGGCGGCGGTGCCGTTCCGGAGCCGCGCTCCCCTCTTTTGCGCCCTGCCCCGACCGCTACGCTGACCGTATGACGAGCGAGGAGCAGCCCACCCCCAGCGCCGCGGCGGCCGCCGGCACCGGCACGCCCGACCGGCCGGAGACCGCGCCCGCCGGCACCGCCGGCGAGCGGATCCGGGCGCTGCTGCGGCTGCGCCCCTACCGGCGGCTGTGGACCACCCAGCTGATCGGCGGCACCGCCGACCGGCTCGGCCTGCTGGTGCTGCTGATGCTCACCGTGATCGCCGCCGTGTTCGGCGGGCCGTTCGGCGACCCGCCGCGCAGCCTCGCCTTCGCCGTCGCCGCCGTCCTCGCCACCCGGCTGGCCGCCACCGGACTGGTCGGCGCCGCCCTGCTCGGCCCGGTGCACGGACTGCTCAGCGGGAAGCTCGACCGGCGCTGGACGCTGTTCGGCGCCGACGCGCTGCGCGCCGTGCTGATCGGCCTCGCCCCCTGGTGGATCGTCTGGCTGGGCTCCGGGTCGGAGCCCTCCGGCGCCGCGACCTGGGTGTTGCTCGCCACCGTCTTCCTGACCGGCGCCGCCGAACGGGTCTGGGCGATCGCCAAGGCCGCTGCCGTCCCCGGGCTGCTGCCGCCCGCCGACGTGTACGCCCCGGCGGCCGAGCAGCGCCCGTCCGCCGCCGACCTGGCCACCGTCCGGACCCTGGACCACCGCACCGGCTGGGCCACGGTGCCGCTCGGCGCCGCCGCGCTGGTCGCGCTCACGCTGCTCAACAACGTCGCCGCCGCGCTCGGCTCGGACTGGCTGCGCGCCCACCAGACCACCTTCGCCGCGCTCGGGGCGGCCGCCCTGTTCGCCGTCTCGGCCGCCCGGGTGCACCTCCAGGAGCTGCCCGGCGGCCCCGTCCGGGTACCGCCGGTCCCGCCGCTGCGGGGCCTGCGCGCCCCGACCGACGCGACCCCCGGCCCGGCCCTGGCCAAGGGCCGCACCGGCTCCGCCCCCTACTTCACCTTCGCCGTCGCCGCCGGGTACGCCACGATGGCCGGCGTCGCCGCGCTGGCCCTGCTGACCGCCGCCGAGCACGGCGCCGGGCCGATCGGCTACGCCCTGCTGGTGCTGGCCGCCACCGGCGTCCCCGCGCTCGGCGTCCGGCTCACCCGGGCCGTGCTGCCCGCGCTCTCCCGCCGCCGTCTGCTCGCGCTCGCCCTGCTGACCGAGGGCGTCGCGCTGATCCTGGCCGGCCTGGTCGTGGACTTCGTGCTCGTCCTGCTGCTCACCGTGCTGGCCGCGCTGGCCGCCGGAGTGGTGATCTCCACCGGTCGCACCCTGCTCGCCCAGGAGGTCGAGGAGGTCCGGCTGCCCCAGGTCACCGAGCACCTCCACGCGGTGCTGCGGGCCGTGGTCGGCGCCGCGCTGGTCGGCGTCCCGCTGATCGCCGCCGCCTACGGGGCGGTCGAGTACGGCACGGTCGAGCCCGGCTCGTTCACCTTCATCCACGGCGGCGCGGCCCTCGCGGTCGCCACCGCCGGACTGCTCACCCTGGTGCTGGCCGCCGTCGTGCTGCTGCGCGCCGACGACCGGCGCGGCACCGTGCCGTTCGGCCGGGACCTCGTCGACGCGGTGCGCGGCGCCACCGGCCCGGCCCCGCACCGGGCGGGCACCGGCTTCTTCATCGCCCTGGAGGGCGGCGACGGCGCCGGCAAGTCCACCCAGGCCCAGGCGCTCGCCGAGTGGATCCGCGGCAAGGGCCACGAGGTCGTGCTCACCCGCGAGCCCGGCGGCAGCCCGGTCGGCCAGCGGCTGCGCGGGCTCGTCCTGGACGTCGGCAACACCGGCCTCTCGCACCGCGCCGAGGCCCTCATCTACGCGGCCGACCGGGCCGAGCACGTCGAGAACGTGATCCGCCCGGCGCTGGCCCGCGGCGCGGTGGTCATCACCGACCGCTACATGGACTCCTCCATCGCCTACCAGGGCGCCGGCCGCGACCTGGCCGCCACCGAGGTCGCCCGGATCTCGCGCTGGGCGACCGGCGGGCTGATGCCCGACCTGACCGTCGTCCTGGACGTCGACCCGACCCGGGCCCGGGAGCGGTTCACCGAGGCGCTGGACCGGCTGGAGTCCGAGCCGACCGAATTCCACCAGCGGGTCCGCTCCGGCTTCCTGGCGCTCGCCGCCGCCGACGCGGCACGCTACCTCGTCGTCGACGGCAGCCAGGCCCCCGGCGCCGTCACCACCGCGATCCGCCACCGGCTCGACCGCGAGCTGCCGCTCTCCGAGCAGGAGAAGGCCGCCCGCGTCGAGCGGGAGCGGAAGGCGGCCGAGGAGGCGCGGCGCCGGGCCGAGGAGGAGGCCCGCAGGAAGGCCGAGGAGGAGGCCGCCGAGCGCAAGCGCCAGGAGGTGCTGGCGCAGCTGCGGGCCGAGCAGGCCGAGAAGGAGCGGCTGGCCGAGGAGGAGGCCGAGCGGGTCGCCGCCGAGGCCGCGCGCAAGGCCGCCGAGGAGGCCCGGAAGAAGGCCGAGGAGGAGGCCCGCCGCCGGACGGAGGAGGAAGCGGAGCGGCGCGCGGAGGAGGAGGCGCGCCGGGCCGCCGAGGAGGCCGAGCGCAAGCGGCTCGCCGAGGAGGCGGCCGCCCGGGCGGAGCTCCAGCGGCAGCGCGAGCTGGCGCGTGAGGAGCAGCGGCGCCGGGCGGAGGAGGCGCTGCAGCGGGCCGAGGAGGCCCGGCTGGCGCAGGCCGCCGCGCTGGCGGCGGCCTCGGCGGCGGCCGCCGAGGCGGCGGAGCGCGCGGATGCCGGGGGAGCGGGGGCGCCGGACGACGCGGCGACCACCGAGCTGCGGGCCGTGAAGGACGGCGGCCCGGCGGATCCGCGGACCGGGCTCGGCAACGACGCGACGCAGGAGCTCGCGCTGCGCGGCCGGGGCGCCGGTGCGGCGGACCTCACGGCGACGGCGAAGCTGCCGGTGGTGCCGGACGTGCCGTCGGCCGACGAGACGGCCGTGCTGCCGCGGATCCCGGCCGAGGACGCCGACCGGACGGCGGTGCTGCCCCGGATCGGGTCGGGTGCCGCCCCGGTCGACCAGGCGCCGCCGGCCCGGCGACCGGTCGGGCGGCCGGTCGCCGAGGAGCGCCCGGTGGAGCGCACCCGCGAGCTCCCGGTGGTCGACCCGCGGCAGGACCCGCCCGCCGAGGACGCGCGGCCGCGCCCGGACTGGGCGGAGGAGACCCCGCTCGACGACCTGCCGAGCCTGACCGACACCCTGCTCGGGTCCCGCGAGGAGTGGGCCCGCTGGGATCAGGACGACCGTCCCCGTCCGGGTGGCGCAGGCGGCCAGGGCCGCCAGGACGGCCGGTCCGGCCAGGGTGCTCCGGAGGGCCGGTCCGGCCAGGGCGCACCGGACGGCGGCAAGGACGGCGGCAAGGGCGGCAAGGGCCGTCGCTGGGGCCGTCGGGGCTGACGGGCACCACGGCCGGGCCGTGGTCCGGACCCGGCCGGTGCCCGACCGGGCTCCCGCGGGGCCCGGGCCCGTCGTAGCGGCCACGTATGCTCGACGGCGGGAGCGGGAGAGGTGGCCGGGGCGGCGTGCCCGGCCGGTCACGGTTCCGGTTCCCGCCGCCGCCGGTACGGGCGGGGCGGCAGGTCCGTAGCGAGCTTGGGAGCAGCAGTGGCCGTCTGGGACGACCTGGTGGGCCAGGAGCGGGTGGTCGAGCAGCTGACCGCCGCCGCCCGGGCGGCCGGGGCGATCATCGGTGCCGGGCGCGGCGCCGAGCCGCAGTCGGGCGGCAACGCCTCGCTGATGACGCACGCCTGGCTGTTCACCGGCCCGCCCGGGGCGGGCCAGACCACCGCGGCCCGTGCCTTCGCCGCCGCGCTCCAGTGCACCAGCCCCGACCTCGCGCTCGGCGGCACGCCCGGCTGCGGCTTCTGCGACGGCTGCCACACCGTCCTCGCGGGCAGCCACGCCGACGTGAAGTACGTCCGCACCGACGGCCTGTCGATCGGCGTCGGCGACATGCGCGACCTCGTGCTGCGCGCCTCCAGCTACCCGACCGGCGGCCGCTGGTCGGTGATCCTGGTCGACGCCGCCCACCGGCTCACCGAGGCCGCCGCCAACGCGCTGCTCAAGGGCGTGGAGGAGCCGTCCCCGCGCACCGTCTGGCTGCTCTGCGCCCCCTCGGTGCAGGACGTGCTGCCGACCATCCGCTCCCGCTGCCGCCTGCTGGTGCTGCGCACCCCGGCCGCCGAGGCGGTCGCCGACATGCTGGTGCGGCGCGACGGCGTCGAGCCGCACACCGCCCGGCTCGCCGCGCTGGCCGGCCAGGGCGACGTCGACCGCGCGCGCCGGCTGGCCGTCGACGAGCAGGCCCGCACCCGCCGCACCGACGTGCTGCGGATCCCGCTGGAGGTCGGCGACATCGGCGGCTGCCTGGCCGCCGCCCAGCGCCTGGTCGACACCGCCAAGGCCGACGCCGAGGCGCTCGCCGAGACCCAGGACGCCAAGGAGACCGACGACCTCAAGGCCGCGTACGGCGCGGCCGAGGGCGGCAAGGCGCCGCGCGGCATGGCCGGAGCGGTCAAGGAACTGGAGAAGCGGCAGAAGAGCCGGGCCACCCGGACCCGCCGCGAGACCCTCGGCGTCGCGCTGCTCGACCTGCTCGGCTTCTACCGGGACGTCCTCGCGCTCCAGCTCGGCTCGACCGGAGCGCTGGCCAACGAGGACCAGCGGCAGGCGCTGGACCGGGTCGCCCAGGGCGGTCCGCCGGAGTCCACGCTGCGCCGGATCGAGGCGGTGCTCGCCTGCCGGCGGGCGCTGGACCGCAACGTCGACCCGCTGCTCGCCGTCGAGGCGATGACCGTGGCGCTGCGCGCGGGCTGAGCCGCCGGTGCGGTGCGGGCGGTACGCCCGTTCGGCCCGTCGCGCTCTTGCGGCATCCCACCTTCGAGTGAACGTGCGTTACGCGCCGGGCACACGCGTGTGCGAACCCCGGATCGTCTTGCACGCTGGGGGGCCGACCGCGCCCCACCGCGGGGGCCGTCGCGTCCCCGTTACGGTGCCGGGCCCGACCGGTCGGCCGGCCCTTCTCCGAGGTGGTGCGTCCCATGGTCCGTTCGCTTCTGCTCGTTCCGCTGCTGGCCGCCGCCGGGGGCGGCGTCTGGCTGGCCCGCGGCGCGCTGCTGCGCTGGCGCGACCTGCGGGCCGCCGCGACGTACGAGCTGGCCGGGGAGCAGCGGCCGATGCTGGTGCGGGCGGCCGGGGCGATGGTCTGCGGGGTCTGCGTCACCGTGCTGACGCTGTTGACGGCGCTGGGCACGTTCGGCGCGCTGGGCGGTGGCGGGGCCGACGGGACGGCCGGTCCGGACGGTTCGTTCGGTTCCGCCGGTTCGCTCGGTTCGTTCGGTTCGTTCGCCGACCGGTTCGATGGCGCGGAGGACGGGGCCGCCGGTCCCGGCGGGGGCCGGCAGGCCGCACCGCCGGTCGGGCCCGCGGACGCCGTCGCGGCGTCCGCCCCGGCCGCGGCCGCGGGCGCGGGTGCGGCCGCCGCGGCCGTGCCGACGCCGTCCCCGGCGCCGGTCGTCAGCCGGTTCGACAGCGTCGGACACCCGGGCGGCGGCGAGCTGCTGCAGTCCGCCGTGCCCGGCCCGGACGGCCACCCGCGCAACGTCCGGGTCTGGCTGCCCGCCCAGTACGCCAAGGACCCGAACGCCCGCTTCCCGGTCGTCGTGATGCACGCCGCCACCCCCCGGAAGACCGCCGACGCCGAGGTCCCCGACGTCTTCGAGGGCCTCGCCTCCGCCGTGCAGAGCGCCAGGTCCAAGCCGTTCATCCTGGTCGCCCCCGAGGCGCCGAACGGCACCGCGCACCCCTGCGAGCTGGTCGCCGCCGCCCCGATGGCCGTCGCCGACGACGCCGCGCTGCGCACCACCATCGCGGCCACCTTCCGCACCCTGCCGCCCGGCCCGGCGGCCTGGGGCACGCTCGGGGTCGAGGACGGCGCGCCCTGCGCCGCGGCCGCCGGCCTGGCCCGCCCGGACCTCTACGGCGCGGCGGCGGCCGTCTCCGGCCGGTACGACGCGGCCGCGCTCGTCCGCACCGGCGCCGAGGCCCCCGCCACCGGGACCCCGAGGCTGCTGCTCGCCGCCGGGAAGGCCGACACCGCCGGGCTGGACGCCGCCCGCAAGCTCCAGTCGGCGCTGCGCGGCGGCACCGGCGCGGCCGCCCGCGCCGAGGTGCGGATCTCCGACAACGCGACGGACTACTCGGCGGACCGGATCCGGCTGCGGCTGGTCCGGCAGGCGGCGCAGTACCTCGGCGACGCGCTCGGCAAGGCGTCCTGAGCGCGCCGACGCGCGGCACTACGCTTCCGGTACCCCGGGTGGCAGTGGGGCCACCGGGCGTGAACGGCTGAGGGGATCCCAGATGCGGGCCGACAGGCGGCAGGACGCCCCGGCGCGGGTGCGCGGGGGAGGGGCCGTGGCGGCCGCGCTGCTGGCGGCCGCCGGGCTGGTCGCGAGCGGCTGTTCGGCCGGCGGGGCCGCCGCCCCGGAGACCGTCGCCGTCCCGTCCGGAGGCGGGACGCCGGGCTTCGCCGCTCCGTCCGGGGCCGCTTCCGCGCCGCCGGCCACCCCTCTGGAGTCGCTGCCCGCCGCCGTGCCGTCCGCGCTCGCCCCCTACTACGGGCAGCGGCTCGCCTGGCAGTCCTGCGACGACGGCTACGAGTGCACCACCTTCCGGGTGCCGCTGGACTACGACCGCCCGGCGGACGGCGACCTCACCCTGGCCGCCGTCCGCGCCCCGGCCGTCCCCGGCGACTCCTCCGGCTCGTCCGGGTCCTCCGGGTCCTCCGGGTCCGACGGCCGTCTCGGCTCGCTGCTGCTCAACCCCGGCGGCCCCGGCGGCTCGGCGGTCGAGTACGTCGAGGCCGCGGCCCGCACGTACGACCCCGCGGTGCGCGCCCGGTACGACCTGGTCGGCCTGGACCCGCGCGGGGTCGGCCGCAGCGCCCCGGTCACCTGTCTGAGCGGCGAGCGGATGGACGCGTACACCGCCGTCGACATCACCCCCGACGACCCGGCCGAGGTCGACGCCCTGGTGGCCGCCGCCAAGGAGTTCGCCGAGGGCTGCCGCCAGCGGTCCGGCGCCCGGCTCGGCCACCTGAGCACCGTCGAGGCGGCGCGCGACCTGGACGTGCTGCGCGCCCTGCTCGGCGACGAGCGGCTCAACTACGTCGGCAAGTCCTACGGCACCTTCCTCGGCGCGACCTACGCGGGCCTGTTCCCGGGCCGCGCCGGCCGGATGGTGCTCGACGGCGCGATGGACCCCTCGCTCGACTCACTGGCCGGCAACCGCACCCAGGCGGGCGGCTTCGAGACCGCCTGGACCGCCTTCGCCCGGGACTGCGTCGCCCGCGAGGACTGCCCGCTCGGCCGCACCGAGCAGCAGGCCGGCGAGCAGCTCACCGCCCTGTTCGCGACGATCGACGCCCACCCGCTGACGACCGCCGACGGCGCCCGCCGGCTCAGCGAGGCGCAGGCGACCACCGGCGTCATCCAGGCCATGTACGCGGACTTCCTCTGGCCCCGGCTGCGCACCGCGCTCGCCGACGCGAAGGGCGGCGACGGCACCGGCCTGCTCAAGCTCTCCGACGGGTACTACGGGCGGGAGCCGGACGGCGCCTACCCCAACCTGATGTTCGCCAACATGGCGGTGAACTGCCTCGACCTGCCCGCGCCGTTCGCCGGCCCCGAGGACGCCGCGCGGGCGGTACCGGAGTTCGAGCGGACCTCGCCGCGGTTCGGCCGGGACATGGCCTGGATGGCGCTGACCTGCACCTACTGGCCGGTCCGCGCCACCGGAACGCCGCACACCGTCCGGGCCGCGGGCGCCGCGCCGATCGTGGTCGTCGGCACCACCCGGGACCCGGCCACCCCGTACGCGTGGGCGCAGTCGCTGGCCGGGCAGCTGGAATCCGGGCGGCTGCTCACGTACGACGGGGACGGCCACACCGCGTACGGCCGCCACGACGCCTGCCTCGACGGCGCGGTCAACCGCTACCTGCTGGCCGGCGAGGCACCGGAGAACGGGAAGAGCTGCGGGCACTGAGGAAGCGTCCGGTACGACGTTAGGATGAGCGCCCCCTCATCGCTCTCCCACCCCCACCGGAGCCCACCGTGCTCGGAGTCAACGACCTGGCGACGTACGTCCTCGGCGCCCTCGTCATCGTCCTCCTCCCCGGCCCCAACTCCCTCTACGTGCTGTCCGTCGCCGCCCGCAAGGGCGTGCGCACCGGCTACCGCGCCGCCGCCGGCGTCTTCGTCGGCGACTTCACCCTCATCAGCCTGACCGCGCTCGGTGCCGCCTCCCTCCTGGAGGCCAACCCGGCCGTCTTCGCCATGGTGAAGTTCGGCGGCGCCGCCTACCTGCTCTGGATAGGCATCGGCATGCTGCGCGCCGCCCGCCGGCTCTGGCGCGAGCACCGGGCCGCCCCCGACCCCGCCGCCGCGGCGGCCGACGACCCCGCCGAGTCCACCGAGCGCCCGTTCCGCCGCGCCCTGGTGATCAGCCTGCTGAACCCCAAGGCCATCCTCTTCCTGCTCTCCTTCTTCACCCAGTTCGTCGACCCCTCCTACGGGAGCCCGGTCCTCTCCTTCGCCCTCCTCGGCGGCATCCTGCAGACCTTCAGCTTCCTCTACCTCTCCCTGCTGATCTTCGCCGGAACCTCCCTGGCCTCCGCCTTCCGCCGCCGCAAGCGCCTCTCCGCCGGCCTCACCAGCGGCGTCGCCGCCCTCTTCGCGGGCTTCGCCGCCAAGCTCGCCGTCTCCTCCGCCTGACCCCCACCTGGCATCGCGTTACGGATCACCGGCCAACCTGTGTAGACTGGCCCGCGTTGCCAGCACTTCCGGCAACGGTGCCGCCTTAGCTCAGTTGGCCAGAGCAACGCACTCGTAATGCGTAGGTCGCGGGTTCGAATCCCGCAGGCGGCTCAGAGAAGGCCCAGGTCATATAGCCCATGACCTGGGCCTTTTGCCATTCCTTGACGTGCGGGCAGGCGTCAGCGACGCGCTACAAGATCGCTTGCGTGAGCGATGCGTGAGCGCCGGTGTTGATCTTGGGTTAGCCCTTGGCCTTCTTGGCCTTGGACTTCGCCTTCTTCGCGGCCTTCCGCTTGGCCTTCTCCGCTTCGGCTGCGGCCTTGGCGTGAGCCTCGGCTTCGGTCTTCCGCTGGAGGGGGACGAGCTTCGCGGCGGCCTCGGCCGCGCCCTTGGCGATTTCGGGCAGGACGCTGGTGTAGATGTCCGAGGTGATCTTGATGGAGGAGTGGCCGAGCATCTCGGACACCACCTTCATGTCGACCCCGCCCGCGAGCGCGAGGGTGGCCGCGCCGTGGCGGAGGTCGTGCAGGCGGATCGGCGGCAGGCCGGACGCGGTCACGAGCCGCTCGAACATCTCGGTGACCTTGCCGGGGTGGAGCCAGGAACCGTCCTCGTTGGTGAAGACCCGGCCGGTGTCCTTCCAGGCCGGCCCCCAGTCGTCCCGCTCCTTCTGCTGGCGCTCGCGGTGGCGCCGCAGGACGGCCACCGTGTCGTCGTCCAGCGCCACGGTCCGGAAGCTCCCGTCGGTCTTGGGGTCGGACTCCTCGACCTCCCAGCCGTCCTGCACGAGCTGGGCCGTCACGGTCAGCGAGCTGTTGTCGAGGTTGGTCTCGGACCACGGCTGGCCGCACGCCTCGCCCCGGCGAAGCCCGCGGAAGGCGATCACGTGCCACATCGCGTACAGACGGTCGGCAGCCACATAGTCGAGGAACGCGCCGGTCTGCTGCGGCGTCCAGACCATCACGGCGGAGGGCTTCACGCCGGTCGCCTGCCACTGGGCGACCCGCTCCGGCGTCCAGACCAGAGCCTTCGGCTTGGCAGCCGGGTCGAGCTTGACGTGGGCGGCCGGGTTGAGGGTGATCAGGCCCTCGGGGATCGCGTCGTTCAGGGCGGTCCGGAGCGTGGCCCGGATGCGCTGGCGGGTGGCCGCGCCGGTCGTTCGCCGGAAGGGCGGCATCTCGGCGAGCTCGGCCCGCAGAGCCTTGCGGCGGGCGCGGTTCTCCACGCCCTTGAACGGCACCGTGGCAAGCTCGGCCTTCAGCGCGTGCCGCAGGGCGTTGTTTTCCAGGATCTCCTCGTTGGCGTCGGCGATGGCCGTGAACATCTCGGCGAGCGTGCTCACCCGCAGCCGGTCGACGCGGATGTGCCCGATGCGGGGCTTGAGGTGGACCCGCACGTCACACTCGTAGCGAGTGATCCCGGACTTGCGGATCTTCTTGCCGGCCAGCCAGGTGTCGAGCCACTCGCCCACGGTGACGCGGCTGGACAGATCCTGACCGGCCTTTAGGCGGTTGCGGGTCTCCTCGATATCGGGCAGCTGGGCCTTCTCGTCGGCGACCTTCACCAGGAGCTCGGCGACCAGGGCCAGGTCGTCGGGATCCTCCTTGCCGAGGGCGAGCAGGCCACGGACGTGGTCGAGGTCAGCCTGCGCCTCCTTGAGAGTCTCGTAGCCGGCACGGTTGAACGAACGGCGGGTGCCGTCCTCGGAGTTGGGCAGCTCCTGGCGTATGGAGTAGGAGCCGTGCTTACGGCTGCCGGCCTTCGGGCACGCCTTGCCGAGCGGCTTTCCGGTCT
Organism: Kitasatospora sp. NPDC056184; assembly: GCF_042268405.1. Taxonomy (NCBI): domain Bacteria; kingdom Bacillati; phylum Actinomycetota; class Actinomycetes; order Kitasatosporales; family Streptomycetaceae; genus Kitasatospora; species Kitasatospora sp. NPDC056184. Next base: position 337,854 of record NZ_JBHJUI010000008.1, read on the forward strand.
CGGCGTCGCGGCAGTAGCAGCGGTGGTAGGTGGAACCCTTCATTCGTCCTCCAGATCGGTATCGGTGTTCAGTGGGGGAAGCTCGGCGTCGAGAAAGTCGAGACTCGGTGCGAGGTGCGGGACTTCCAGGCCGATCTCGCGCAGGTGTGCCCTGACGGGTTGAAGCCGCTCGCGGACGGCTGCAACAAAAGCATCGAGTTTGTCCTGCGAGCCGGGAGGCCATTCCTCCCGGAACAATTTGAATTCCAGCTGGAACGCGTCGTGATGTTCCTCCTGGAGCTCTTGCCAGATCCGTTCGTGCTTCCGGTAGAGGCGGAGCCGGTACATCCCGAGCGAGTGGCGGGCCTCTCCTGTGAAGTGGGTGAGCGCCGACCAGCGGTCGCTGGGCATCTCTGGCAGGTAGTCGACCCAGCCGCCGAGAGCTGGAGAGAAGAGGAGCTCGACCGGTGCGATGTCCAGGGCCTCGGCCACGACGATCAGCTCGGGAATCGTGATCGTCTTGCGCCTGCCGGACTCCCAGTTGGCGATGACGTTCCGGGGGACTTCGTAGCCCAAGTCCCCTGTTTCGTCGGCCACATCCTGCGCGGACAGTCCAAGGTCTTGCCTCCTTCGGGTGATTGCTCGGATGACGTCCTTGGTGATCCGTTCGGGCCAGTCGGGCGCGTCTTCGTCGTCGGTGGACCAGTGTTCCTCGCGGCGTTGTGTCATATCGACACAGTAGCCACTGGAAAGCTCTTCTCCGTTGCGGCACTCCGCCGCAGCCCCCCGTCCGGGGGAAGCTCGGATTTGGAGTTCATGTGCGAACTGGTGACATATCGGCGACGGCGCAGGGGATGGGTCGGGCCGAACTTCTCAGGCTGCCGGCGGCCATCGACCTCGACACCGCCAACCGGGCCATCGGCCTCGGGCGGAGCAAGGGCTACGAGCTGGCCCGCCTCGGCGCCTACCCCTGCCGGGTCCTGCGGCTGGGCAAGAAGTACCGCGTGATCACAGCGGACCTTCTGCGCCTGCTCGGCATCGATGGGGCGCTCGGCGAAGGTTCGGCGGCTGATGCAGCTTGACGTGGTGAGAGCCCGATCCACAAGCCTGTCTGCCGTGGGCGTACTTGCCCGATTGGAGTGGATCTTCCAGCGGCACGACCGTACGTTCGTGGTGCCGCGGCGGCCGTGGGCCCCCCGGGGCCACCCCCCAGGTGCCAGCACTCCCAGGGGGTTT
>NZ_JBHJUI010000009.1:0-40516 GCF_042268405.1 Kitasatospora sp. NPDC056184
TTTAACAGCCCCCCCCGGGGGGGCGGGGCCTGCTTTTTAGTCTACCCCGGGCCACCGGGGCCCCTATTCGGGGGGGCGCGGGGGGCCCGGGGGGGGGGGCCCCCGGCGCCGGGCGCGGAGCGGGCTCAGCCGGTGTACTGGGCGAAGATCTTCGCGAACTCGTACGGCTGCTGCGGGATGTTGGTGCACTTGAAGAGGCCGCCGCCGGTGCAGGCGTTGGCGTCCCGGGTGGCGTCCCAGAAGGCCAGCGTGCCGAGGTGGTGCTGCCGGGCGAAGGCGACCAGCTGCTGGGCGTCGGCCTGGTTGTAGATCTGGTGATCGTCGTTCTCGCCGAGCATCGGGGTGACCCCGACCATGGCCCACAGCCGGGCGTCGTCCTTGGCCGGGTACAGCGCCTTGAGCTGGCCGTACAGCGACTGCGCGGCCTGGACGGCGGCGTCGCCGTAGTCGGTGCCGGCGCGGTAGTAGTCCATCGCCATGACGTTGACGACGTCGACGTCCACGCCCGCGTCCCGGGCGGAGCGGACGATGGCGACGCCCTCGCCGGTCAGGCCCTCGGGCAGGACCGGCAGGGTGAAGGAGACCTTCAGGCCGGGGTGGGCCTTCTGCAGCTTGGCGAGGGCGGCGGAGCGGCGCTCGTTGGCGACGGTGTCGGCGATCGCGGCGCCCTCGATGTCGAAGTCGACGTAGCGCAGGTTGTAGGCGTTCACCACGGCGTCGTACTCGGCGAACAGGGAGTCGACGCCGGTGCAGGCGGCGGCGAGCTCGGTGCCGCTGGCGCCGCCGAAGGAGAGCTTGACGTCGCCGCCGGCCGCGCGCAGCGCGTCGATCTGGTCCTTGGCCCAACCGGTGCGCGGGTCGTGGGCGTTGAACCAGCTCGCCTTGCAGCCGACGGCGGTGACGAAGCCCATGGTGAAGGACTTGAGGTTGCCGGACTTCGCCATCGCTGGCATCGAGGGGGTGGGCCAGGCGCCCATGTCGATGTACGGGGCCACCGGGAGGGCGACGTTCGGCGCCGGGGTGGTCGGCCCGCCGGTCGGCGGCGCGGTGGTGGTCGGCGGGGGCGTGGTGGGCGGGGTGGTGGGCGGCGGCGTGCCCGGGCCCCCGCCGGGGCCGGTGAGCGCGACGTCGTCGGCGAGGTAGGCGCCCTGGCCGTACCAGCCGTGCAGGTAGACGTTGACGCTGGTGGTGGCCGCGCCGGTGGTGAAGGTCGCGGTGAGCTGCTGCCAGCCGGAGCCGCCGGGCGTCCAGACGGCCGGGTCGGTGACACCGCTGCCGGTCGCGCCGAGGTACACGTACGGGCCCTGGACCCAGGCGCTGAGCGTGTAGGTGGTGTTGGGCTTCACCGCGACGCTCTGGCCGCACTGCGCCGTGTCGGCGCCGGAGACCTCGCCGCGCAGTGCGTACGAGCCGCTGCGCGCACCGGAGCCGACCACGCTGCCGGTCGCCCCGGAGCAGCTCCAGGCGCTCAGCGATCCGCTCTCGAACCCGGGGTCGCCCAGCAGGTTGCCGTCCGCGGCGCCGGCGTTCCCGGCGATCGTGGCGAGGCCGCCGCCGGCCAGGACGACGGCGGTGGTGAGGCCGAGCAGCTTGGTGCGGAGGGCGGGGCGCCGGTGCCGGGCGGCGGTGTCGTCGTGGGGCGCGCGTGGCATGGGGGTGCCTCTCGGGAACAGGGGGCCGCCGCCCGCCTCGCGCGGGGGGAGGAGGCGCGGGGCGGGCGGCGGTGGAGGGGTGGTCCGGTGGGGGAGGTGCGCCGTGCTGAGCATCAACCTGGACTAGACCACCTGGGCACGTCAAGAACCTCCGGTGCATCAAAGGCGCGTCGTGGCAAGGCTTACGCGGACCTTAAGGTTCCGCGGGAACCCGTGACGACGGCCCGGTCGGCCGCGGGGCAGGTGTGCCGGGCGGGCGGCGGGTTCCGGGCAGTGGCTAGGGTTCCGCCATGACCAAGGACAGCGGCGGCAGGGACCTGCGGATCACCTTCGTCGGCGACTCGTTCACCCAGGGGATCGGGGACCCGGAGTTCCGCGGCTGGGTGGGCCGGGTGGCGGCGGACTGCTGGGCCGAGCTCGCGGCGGGGCCGGACCGGGTGACGGTGTTCAACCTGGGCGTGCGGAGGAACACCTCGGCGGACGTGCTGGCCCGCTGCTGGGGCGAGACGGCGGTGCGGGCGCTGCCGGGCGCGGACAACCGGCTGGTGCTGTCGGTGGGCAGCAACGACGCGGTGGAGGAGGGCGGCCGCCCGCGGGTCGCGCCGGAGGCGTGCCTGGCCAACGTGGCCGCGCTGCTGGACGGGGCGCGCGAGCGGGGCCTCGCGCCGCTGGTGGTGGGCCCGCCGCCGGTGGTCGGCGCGGGGGCGGAGCACCTGGAGCGGCTGCTGGCGCTGGCCGACGGGATCGCCGGGATCTGCGCCGGGCGCGGGGTGCCGTTCGTGGGCGTGACCCGGGAGCTGGCGGCGGACCGGGAGTGGGCGGCGGAGGCCCTGGCCGGGGACGGCGCGCACCCGGGCGCGGCCGGGTACCGGCGGCTCGCGGACCTGGTGCTGCGGGGCGGACTGCGGGCGTGGCTGACGGAGGATCACTCGGCGGTGGGAACCGGCTTGACCTAGAGCGCACTCCAAGGGGGAGGCTGGTCCCGTTGAACCGACCGCGGTCGGCACCACGGGGCCGCCACCAGTGAGGAGTACCGTCATGCGCAACGCCACGCTCGGCAGCGAGGGTCCGGAGGTCGGGGTCGTCGGACTCGGCTGCATGGGGATGACCTGGGCCTACGACGTCCACAACCGCGACGACGACAACTCGGTGCGGGTGATCCGGCAGGCGCTGGACCTCGGCGTCACGCTGATCGACACCTCCGACATCTACGGGCCGTACAGCAACGAGGAGGTGGTCGGCGCCGCGCTGGCCGGGCCGTACCGGGAGCGCGCGGTGCTGGCCACCAAGGTGGGCCTGGTGCCGGGCAACGCCGAGGAGCGGGTGCTGCGCAACGGCCGCCCCGAGCACATCCGGAAGTCGATCGACGACAGCCTGCGCCGGCTCGGCACCGACCACGTCGACCTGTACCAGCTGCACCGGATCGACCCCGAGGTGCCGGTCGAGGAGTCCTGGGGCGCGCTCGCCGAGGCGGTCGCGGCCGGCAAGGCGCGGCGGATCGGGCTCTCCGAGGTGGACGTGGCGGAGATCGAGCGCGCGCAGGCCGTCCACCCGGTGGCCTCGGTGCAGAACGAGCTGTCGCTCTGGACCCGGGACTCGCTCGCCGAGGTGCTGCCGTACACCGAGGAGCAGGGGATCGCGTTCCTGCCGTTCTCCCCGCTCGGCCGCGGCTTCCTGACCGGCGGCATCGCGTCCTTCGACGAGCTGCCGGCGGACGACTTCCGCCGCGCGCTGCCGCGCTTCCAGCAGGAGGCGCTGAAGGCCAACCTGGCCCTGGTGGAGCGGGTGCGGGTGGTCGCGGCGCGGCACGGCGCGACGCCCGCGCAGGTGGCGCTCGCCTGGGTGCTGGCGCAGGGGCGGTACGTGCTGCCGATCCCGGGGACCAGGACGCCGAAGTACCTGGAGGAGAACGCGGCGGCGGCCGACCTGGTGCTCTCGCCGGCGGACCTCGCCGAGCTGGACGCGCTGCCGGCGGCGGCGGGCGAGCGGTACTGAGCGGACACGCCCTACGGAAGGGGCGCCGGGCCTTCCTGGATCCAGATCTGCTTGCGCCCGGTCTCGCCCGGTGCCCGCACCGGCGCGTCGACCACCCGGTCGAGCCGGAAGCCGAGCCGGCGGGCCACCGCGCCGCTGGCGGTGTTGGCCGGGTCGCAGTGGATCTCGACCCGGCGGATCCCGGGCAGGGCGAGCGCCGCCGCGGCGACGGACCGGGCGGCGGCGGTGGCGATGCCGCGGCGCGCGTGCTCGGCGCTCACCCAGTAGCCGATCTCCAGCGCGCCCGGGCCGATCCGGGCGTGCAGGCCGAACGAGCCGATCACCCGGCCCGGTTCGGCGTCCAGGCCGGCCAGGTAGATGAAGTCGGTGCCGGCGTCCCAGGCGGCGACGCCGGCCGCGGTGAGCTCGGCGGTCCGGGCGCGGGTGGGCGCCTCGGCGGCCCACTCCAGCCAGGGGCGCAGGTGGTCCAGGTTGGCCCGGACGGCGGCGTTGAGCGCGGGCGCCTGGGCCGGGGAGCGCCGCCGCAGGGTGATCCCCCCGGCCGGCCGCAGCAGTTCGGGCGGCCGGCCGGGGGCGGAGGCGCCCGGGCCCGGCGCGGCCGGACCCGGACCGGACACCGGCGCGGGTGCGCCGGGTGCGGGCGCGTCCCCGCGCGGCGGCGGCATGACGTGATTCATGACAGCGATTATGTCGGCGTCCTGTACCTGTCACCACCGGCCGCCGCCGCGCGCCGGGACCGTCCGGGGGCGCGTCAGAGCCGGACGAGCACCTCGTCGAGCTCCTTGCGCCGCAGGTCCGGCACGCGCGCCCCCTCGGCGGGGTAGCCCACCGGGATGACGTAGGCGGCCCGTTCCTCCTGCGGCCGTTCGCACACCTCGTTGAGGAACTTCATCGGACTCGGCGTGTGGGTGAGCGTGGCCAGTCCCGCCTGGTGCAGCGAGGCCAGCAGCAGGCCGACCGCGATGCCCACCGACTCCTTGGTGTAGTACGGGCGGGGCGAGCTGGGGCCCTTGTGCACCTCGAAGACGACGATCACGGCCGGCGCGTCCTCCAGGAACGGCTTGTGCCAGTCGGTGCCGATCGGCGCCAGTGCGGCCAGCCACTCCTCGGAGGCCCGGTGCGCGTAGAACTCGCGTTCCTCGGCCTCGGCGGCCTCCCGCAGCCGGCGCTTGCGCTCCGGGTCGGTGATCACCACGAACCGCCAGGGCTGGACGTGCGCGCCGCTCGGCGCGGTGTTGGCGGTGCGGACCGCCCATTCGACGACGCCGTCCGGGATCGGGCGGGTCGCGTAGTCGCGGACGGTCCGGCGCCGGTCCATCAGGTCGTGGAAGGCCTTGCCGCGGGCCTCGGCCTCGTGGGCGGGCACGGTCATGGGGGTGAGCGGGACGGTCGGGTAGGACGCGTCCGCCACCGCGCTGTCGAGCGCTGTGCTGTCAACCATGGGCGACAGCACAGCACATGACGGCGGGCCGGGGAAGAGGTCTGGACCTCCTCTCCCGGCCCGCGGCCCCGTCCCCGGCTACAGCTCGCGGACCGTGCCGCCGCCGACCTCGATCCGGCGGTTCACCGCGACCGTGTCCAGCATCCGCCGGTCGTGGGTGACCAGCAGCAGCGTGCCGGTGTACGAGGCCAGCGCCGACTCCAACTGCTCGATCGCGGGCAGGTCCAGGTGGTTGGTGGGCTCGTCCAGCACCAGCAGGTTCACCCCGCGGGCCTGGAGCAGCGCCAGCGCCGCCCTGGTCCGCTCGCCGGGGGAGAGGGTGCCCGCCGGGCGCAGCACGTGCGCCGCCTTCAGGCCGAACTTGGCCAGCAGGGTGCGCACCTCCTCCGGCGCGAACTCCGGGACGGCGGCCGCGAACGCCTCCAGCAGGGGCTCCCCGCCGAGGAACAGCCCGCGGGCCTGGTCCACCTCGCCGACCACCACGCCGGAGCCCAGGACGGCGCTGCCCTCGTCGAGGTCGAGCCGGCCCAGCAGGGCGGCCAGCAGGGTGGACTTGCCCGCGCCGTTGGCGCCGGTGATCGCCACCCGGTCCGCCCAGTCGATCTGCAGGTCCACCGGGCCGAGCGTGAAGCCGCCGCGCCGGGCGGTGGCCCCGCGCAGGGTGGCGACCACGGCGCCGGAGCGCGGCGCGGTGGCGATCTCCATCCGCAGCTCCCACTCCTTGCGCGGCTCCTCGACCACGTCGAGGCGCTCGATCATCCGCTGCGTCTGGCGGGCCTTGGCGGCCTGCTTCTCGGTGGACTCGGTGCGCATCGCGCGCCCGATCTTGTCGTTGTCACTGGACTTGCGGCGCGCGTTGCGCACGCCGTTCTCCATCCAGCCGCGCTGCATCCGGGCCCGGGCCTCCAGGCCGGCCTTGGTGTCGGCGTACTCCTCGTAGTCCTCGCGGGCGTGCCGGCGGGCGGTGGCGCGCTCCTCCAGGTACGCCTCGTAGCCGCCGCCGTAGACGTTGACCTGCCCCTGGTGCAGGTCCAGCTCCAGCACCTTGGTGACGGTGCGGGCCAGGAACTCGCGGTCGTGGCTGATCACCACGGTGCCCGCGCGCAGGCCCTTGACGAAGGCCTCCAGTCGCTCCAGGCCGTCCAGGTCGAGGTCGTTGGTGGGTTCGTCCAGCAGGAAGACGTCGTAGCGGGAGAGCAGCAGCGAGGCCAGGCCGGCCCGGGCCGCCTGGCCGCCGGACAGCGCCGTCATCGGCAGGTCCAGGGAGACCTTGAGGCCGAGCGAGTCGGCGACCTCCTCGGCCCGTTCCTCCAGGTCGGCGCCGCCGAGGTCCAGCCAGCGGTCCAGGTTGACGGCGTAGGCGTCGTCGGCGCCGGGCACGCCGTCCACCAGGCCCTGGGTGGCCTCGTCCAGCGCGGCCTGCGCGGCGGCCACCCCGGTGCGGCGGGCCAGGAAGTCGCGGACCGACTCCTCCGGGCGGCGCTCCGGCTCCTGCGGGAGGTGGCCGACGTTGGCGGTGGCCGGGCTGAGCCGGACCGAACCGCCCTCCGGGGCGTCCAGGCCGGCCAGCAGGCGCAGCAGGGTGGACTTCCCGGCTCCGTTGACGCCGACCAGGCCGATCACGTCGCCGGGGGCGACGACCAGGTCCAGGCCGGAGAAGAGGGTGCGCTCGCCGTGGCCGGCGGCGAGGTCCTTGACGACGAGTGTGGCGCTCATGATGCCCCGATTCTAGGCGGGCGGACACGGACGCCGCCGGGGGCGGCGGCACACGAGGGTGCCGCCGCCCGCGACGGGCGGGCCGGGCCGGCCCCGGACGTCGCCGGATCGGCACGCGATCGGCGCCGGAAAAACCGGTTGCACGCCTCCGGGGGGCCTCCGTAGCGTGATGCCTGCCACCCGCCAGAACAGGAGTAGGCCCTTGATCTACTGAGGTCCCGAGACACCGCCCCCGCCGCGCCGCAGCCATGTCGCCAGCCTTGTTGCCGACCAGTTCGCTGCCCGCGGTCCGTGAGTGTGCGCGTGCCCGACCTCAGTGGTGAGCCGGCCCGGCGTCCCCCGTCGCTTCGACGACCCCGGCCCTCCCCTCCCGGTCCCCCGCCCGCACCGCGGTGTCTCCCCGTGTTGCTCCACGACCACGTCGGCGACCTTCGGGAGGCTTTCCATGGCACAACCCACCACTTCGCTCCTCTGCACCGACCTCTCCTTCGAGTGGCCGGACGGCAGGCCCGTCCTCGACGGCTTCCACCTCGCGGTCGGCCCCGGCCGCACCGGGCTGATCGGCCTCAACGGCGCGGGCAAGTCCACCCTGCTGCGCCTGCTGGCGGGCGAGCTCACCCCCGCCTCCGGCGCCGTCAGGGCGGCCGGCGAGATCGGCTACCTGCCGCAGGGCCTCACCCTGGACACCGGCCTGCGGGTCGACGAGGCGCTCGGCGTCCGGGCCGCCCGCGAGGCCCTGCACGCCATCGAGACCGGCTCCACCGACCAGCGCCACTTCGACGCGGTCGGCGAGGACTGGGACGTCGAGGAGCGCGCCCGCGCCCTGCTCGACCGGCTCGGCCTGCACCGGCTCGACCTCGACCGCACCACCGGCGAACTCTCCGGCGGCGAGGCCGTCCTGCTGCGGCTGGCCACCCTGCTGCTGCGCCGCCCCGACGTCCTGCTGCTCGACGAGCCGACCAACAACCTCGACCGCTCCGCCCGGCAGCGGCTCTACGAGACGGTGGCCGGCTGGGGCGGCGTGATGGTGATCGTCAGCCACGACCGCGAGCTGCTCCAGCACGTCGACCAGATCGCCGAACTGAGGGACGGCCAGGTCACCTGGTACGGCGGAAACTTCGCCGAGTACGAGCGCACCGTCGCCGCCCAGCAGGAGACCGCCGAACGGCTGCTGCGCAACGCCGAGGCCGACGTCCACCGCCAGAAGCGGGACCTCGCCGAGGCCCGGATGCGGCTGGAGCGCAGCGCCAGCTACGGCAGGAAGCGCTCGGTCACCCGCAACGACCCGCACATCTTCGCCGGGAAGCTCAAACGCCAGGGCCAGGAGACCGCCGGCCGGCTCCAGGGCATGCACACCGAGCGCCTGGAGGAGGCCCGGCGCAAGCTGACCGCCGCCGAGGAGGCCGTCCGGGACGACGCCGAGATCCGGATCGACCTGCCCCGCACCGCCGTGCCGGCCGGGCGCACCGTGCTCACCCTGGACAAGGTCCGGCTGGCGTGCGGCATCACCGCCGACCTCGACCTGCGCGGGCCGGAGCGGATCGCCCTGGTCGGCCGCAACGGCGCGGGCAAGTCCACCCTGCTGCGCACCATCGCCGGCGAACTCGCCCCGGTGGCGGGCGAGGTGGTCACCCCGGTGCCGCTGCGCCACCTCCCGCAGCGGCTCGACCTGCTCGACGACGGGCTGACCGTCGTGGGCAACGTCAAGCTGTTCGCGCCGGGCGCGGGGGACAACGCGGTCCGGGCCCGGCTGGCCCGGTTCCTGTTCCGCGGCGGGCGGGCCGACCAGCCCGCCGGCACGCTCTCCGGCGGCGAGCGGTTCCGCGCCACGCTGGCCGCGCTGCTGCTGGCCGACCCGCCGCCGCAGCTGCTGCTGCTCGACGAGCCGACCAACAACCTCGACCTGGCCAGCGTCCGCCAGCTCACCCAGGCGCTCGCCGCCTACCGGGGCGCGCTGATCGTCGCCAGCCACGACCTGCCGTTCCTGCGCGGCCTGGGCGTGACCCGCTGGCTGGAGCTGGACGGCGGGCTGAGGGCGGTGGACCCGATGTAGCGGTGGATCCGGCGGGGCGGTCCGACCCGGCGGTCAGCGGTGGCCGGACCCGGCGGCGAGCAGGCGCCGGGCCTCGGTCAGCGCGGAGTCCTTCAGGCCGGCCAGCTCCTCCGCGGTGAAGACCGGGGTGCGGACGTCCGGCGGGATGCCCGGTCCGTCGAAGGTGCTGCCGTCGCGGGTGAGGAACTTCTCGTTCGGCAGGCCGACGAGCAGGTCGTCGGAGAGCGGCTTGAGCATGACGTCGGAGAACACGCCCTGGGTGTTCTCGCCGATCCGGGTGACCTGCGGGCCGCGGCCCGCCATCGCCTGGGTGAAGGTCTCGCCCGCGCTCACCGTCGAGCCCGCGGTGAGCAGGGCGACCGGCCCGGTGTAGCGGGTCGCCCCGGCGGCGGGGCGGACGGTGACCGGCTGGGGCCGGGTGAAGGCGGTGGGGTCGGCCGGGTCGTTGCGGGCCACCTTGCGGTAGGCCTGGTACGGCCGGTCGGTGAGCCGGGAGGCGATCCGCAGCCCCAGCTCGTCCGAGCCGCCGCCGTTCAGCCGCAGGTCGATCACCAGCCCGTTCAGCCGCCCGGGGTGCGCCAGGACGAGGTCCAGCGCCTTGTCCAGCTCGGCCGCCTGCTGCTGGTACGAGCCGTCGTCGACGTACTCGTCGAAGCCGCTGACCCGCAGGTAGCCGATACCGCCGGGCAGTTCGCCGACGCCCAGCCGGCCGCGGCCGAAGGGCTGCTCGGGGGCGATGAGCTGGGCGGCGACCGCTCGCCCGGCCTGCTCCCGCACCTGGTCGGTGGGCTCCTCGGTGCCCGGGCGCAGACCGCCGAAGACGAGGTCGTAGCCGCCGTCGGCCGCCTTGCGCCCCAGGAAGGTGTGCGCGTCGCCGAGCGGCTCCAGCAGGCCCTTGATGATCTCCGCGAGTGCGGTGGTGCCGGTCTGCGGGGTGATGGTCGCCCGGGCCTGCGCACCCCGGGCCCGCCAGTCGATGCCCTTGGCGGCGAAGAACGGGTAGTTCTCCTCGAAGGTCGCCCAGAACCGGTCGAAGACCGCGAGCGCGTCCTGCGGCGCCGGCCGCGTGCACCGCGCGGGCAGTCCGCCGGGCAGCCGGGAGAGGTTCTTGGTCCCGACGGAGCTGTCCTCCTTGTACACGGCCCGGTCACGCCCCCGGGGCGTGACGGTCAGCTCTCCGAAGCCCTTGCCGGGCCGGCCGTACCGGACGGCGCCGCCGCCGCCGGGCGCGCCGACCTGCGTGCCGCTCAGGAAGCCCGGAGTGCAGCTGATCCGGGTCACGTCGTAGGTGGTGAAGGCGGTCCCGTGGACCTCGACGATCGTGCCGTACCCGTCCGCCTGCCAGACGCCCTCCAGCCGGTTGGCCCCCGGCCGCGCGGCGCCGTCCCCGCCCGGTGCGGCGCCCGCCGCGCCGATCGTCCCGGCCGTGACCGCGAGCGCGACCGCCGCGATCCCCGCCGCCCTGGCCACCGACCTCCGGTGTCCGATACCCATGCCGTTCCCTGCCGTTTCCGGTCCGGGCCTCCCCCGCGGAACCCCTCCGCCGCCCACGGGTCGACGGTACGGACCGGTCGGGCCGCCGGACGTCAGCCTGCGGAGCGGTCCGCACCCCGACCGGGGAGGTACGTCGGCGGGGTCCGGCTCCGACCGGCGGCGTACACCCGCCCGGAGCGATCTCGGGGACGTCGGCTCGGTGTCCAACTCCCGTACGCTCCAGTACCATCGGCGCCATGCCAGCTCTCAACATCGAGTACACGGAGCACGAACTCGCCGCCATCCGCGAGGCGGCCGCCGCCGACGGCAAGAGCGTCAAGGCCTATGTGCACGACCTGAGTGTGCGGGAGCAGCAGCGCCGGGTGTTCGTCTCCCACGCGGTGGCGTTCTGGAACGCGCACCGCGAGGAGTTCGACCGGGAGTTCCCGGAGGACGCGCCCGCCGCCTGAGCGGGCGTGAGCGACGAGGGTGCCGCGATGATGCTGCTGCGGGTCGATCTGCGCTGGCTGCTCGACGTCCAGGAGTCGGCCTCGCCGGAGGACCTCGGCGTGCGGGACTACTCGGCGCTGCAGGCGGCCGTCGCCCGGCACCGGGTGAACACCGCGCAGCTCGGCCACGACGCCGACCCGGCCTGGTGCGCGGCCGCCCTGATGCACACCATCGTGCTGCTGCGGCCGCTCCCGGCGCGCAACAACCTGTACGCCTGCATGACGACGGCGGCGTACATGCACGCGGCCGGGGAGGGCGTCGACCCGCCGTACGGGGCGCTGGTGGAGCTGGCCCGGGACATCGCCGCGGGGCGGGCGGACGTGTTCGCGGCGGCCGACCGGATCCGCTCCTGGCGGATCTGAGGACCGTCGGGCCCGGGACGCACAGGGTGGCGCCGACCGCGGGATCCCCGCGGACCCGTGCCCCGCGCACCCCGCTCAGCCCGGCAGCACGAACCCCGACTCGTACGCCGCGATCACCGCCTGGGTGCGGTCCCGCGCCCCCAGCTTGGCCAGCACGCCGCCCACGTGCGTCTTGACCGTCTCCTGGCTGAGGACGAGCTTCGCGGCGATCTCCCCGTTGCTGAGCCCGGCCGCCATCAGCCGCAGCACCTCCCCCTCCCGCCCGGTGAGCCGCCCGATCGGGCCGCGGTCGGGCGCCGGACGGGAGACCCGCGCGGCCGGAGCCGCGTACCGCAGGGCCAGGTCGCGGACGGCCGCCGGGAACAGCAGCGAGTCGCCGCGCGCGATCAGCCGCACGGCCTGCACCATCTCCTCGGCCCGCGCCCGCTTCAGCAGGAACCCGGCCGCCCCCGCCCGCAGCGCGTCGTAGACGTGGTCGTCGTGCTCGAAGGTGGTGACCACCAGGATCCGGGGCGGCTCGGCCATCCCGGCGACCAGCTGCTCGGTGGCCCGGATGCCGTCGATCCCCGGCATCCGGACGTCCATCAGCACCACGTCCGGTCGCAGCGCCCGCACCAGCGGCACCACCTCGGCGCCGTCGGCCGCCTCGCCGACCACGGTGAGGTCCGGCTCGGCGTCGATCACCACCCGCAGGCCGGTGCGCACCAGTCGCTCGTCGTCGGCGATCACCACCCGGACCGGCCCGCCGGCCGTGGCCCCCGAACCCCCCGCGACGTACCCGTCGTCGTTCACCGCTCTCCTCCCACCGGCAGCCAGACGGCCAGCCGCCACGTCGTTCCGTCGTCCACCGGCCCGGCCTCGCAGCCGCCGCGCAGCGCCGCCGCGCGCTCGCCGATCCCGCGCAGCCCGCGCCCGCCGCCGGGCCGGCTGGGCCGCCACCGGCCGAGCGGATTGGTCAGTTCGATCTCCAGCCGCCCGCCGGCCGGGGCGACCCGCAGCCGGGCGGGCGCGGGTCCGGCCGGTCCGGCGTGCCGCAGCACATTGGTCAGGCCCTCCTGGACGATCCGGTAGGCCTCGCGGGAGAACGCGGCCGGCAGCCGGTCCAGCCCGGGAGCCAGCTCGGCGTCCACCGCCAGCCCGGTACGGGCCAGCTGCCGCAGCAGGTCGTCCAGCCCGGCGAGGGTCGGTCCGGCCGGCCCGGCCGCGTCGCCGTCCTCCTCGCGGAGCAGCCCCAGCACCGCGTCCAGCTCGGCGACGGCGCCCCGCGCGGTCTCCTCGATGGCGGCCAGCGCCTCCGCCGCGAACTCCGGGTCGGCGCGCAGCACCCGGGCGGCGGCCGAGGCCTGGATGCCGACGGCGCTCAGCGCGTGGCCGACCGAGTCGTGCAGCTCCCGGGCCAGCCGGTTGCGCTGGGCGAGCACGGCGGCCCGCCGCTCGGCGGTGGCCAGCCGCTCGTCCGGGGTCGGGCCGAGCAGCACGGGCGCCCACCGCGCCAGCAGCGCGCCGAGTCCGGCGCTGGTGCCGACGATCAGCGCGAGCAGCGCGCCGCCCAGCAGCGGCCCGGGCAGCCAGCCGGGCACGCCCCGGGCCTCCCAGAACCGCACCGCCTCCTCGAAGCCGGTCGGCCGGAGGATCAGCACCACGGCGAACGGTGCCCCGGCCAGCGTCATCCCGCTGACGACGCCGCCGAACAGCAGGTGCAGCACGAACCACGCCGCCGTCCGCCGCCGGGCCGCCCAGGACCGGGCCGGCCCGGTGACCACCTCCGCTGCCCGCCGGGGCGTGCACAGCGCCAGGGCCGCCGCGCCCTCCAGGGCCCGGACGGTCGGGACCAGGGCGGTGACGGCGGCCATCGGGAGCGAGGCGGCGAGCGCGGCGAAGTAGAGCAGGACCTGCATCAGCGAGCCCTTGCGCGGGTCCAGCGCGCCCAGGGCGACCGTCGACAGCATCCAGTACGGCATCAGCAGCGCGCCGCCGAGCACCAGGTGCACCCAGCGCAGCCGGGCCCGCCGGCCGAGCAGCGCACCCGCCGCCCGCCGCAGCGCGACGCCGCGCCCGTCCCGCCCCCGACCCGCCCCCGTGATCACTTCGCCGACTCTACGTCAGCCCTCGCGGTGCGGGAGACCGTTGCCGCGGACCACGCGGTGTCCGGGACGGCGCCCGCCGCCGCCCGCTCGACCAGCGCGACCGCGCCCACCGCCAGCACCAGCAGCCCGGTCACCACCTGCACCGACTCGACCAGCGGGAGCAGCCCCGGCACGGCCTCGCGCGGGTCGGCGGAGGCCGTGACGGACGTCCCGAGGGCCACCAACTGCCAGGCGCCCCAGGCGAACACCGACCCGGCCGCCGTCCACACCACCGCCAGCGGCCCGCGCAGCCGCCACTCCGGGCGGCGCCGGAAGACCAGCACCAGCAGCGCCGCCACCGCGGCCACCGCCATCACGGCCGTCACCGCGTCCATGATGGCCACGCTCCGGCCGCGCTGCTCCTGCCACACCACCGGCAGCCCGGCCGAGCCGCCGAACGCCCAGTACAGCCGGGCCGCCGCGACCCCGGCGGCGAGCAGCGCGGCGACGCAGGCGAAGGCCCGCTGGGTGGTCAGCGTGGGGGAGTGCGGCAGGTCGCCGATCCGGTCGCGGCGCAGCAACCCGGCCCAGCGCTCCCGCGCGTACAGCAGGAAGCCGGCGATCAGGGCCACCCCTTGGACGGCGAATCCGCCGTACACCAGGGTGAACACCCAGCCGCTGGGCCCGTCGTCGGCGCCCGCCTTCGCGGCCTCCGGACCGAGCACCAGGGCGGACAGCAGGAAGAGCGGCAGGGCGACCAGGATGGTGCCGAGCAGGCCGGTCGCGACCCACATCGGGAAGGCCAGCAGCCCGGCGGGCGCGCGCCGCCCCCACGGCCGGACGAACGCCAGGGCCAGGGCGACGGCGACGGCGTCCATGCCGAAGGTGAGCAGGTTGAGCAGCCACAGGTCGTCCATGGCGTCGGCGTCACCGGCCCCGACCGGGTGGCCGGTGAGCCAGAGCAGCTTGAGGGTGAGGTAGGGCACGGTCGCGGCGACGGCCGTCCAGGCGGCGGCGGTCCGCACCCGGCCGACGGGTGGGGCGGCGGGCGGAGCGGCGGCCGGGGCTGTCGCGGAGAGCGGGAGCGTCGAGGTCATGCCCCCACGCTCCCGCGCACCCGCCCGCCCGGACGTCCTGCGGCAAACCGATCCGCCTCCCCCGCCGGGGGGATCCGAGGGGGAGGCGGCGGTCCCCGGGGAGGAGGGGGCGGCTAGGGGACGATCGGCTCGCAGCCGATCGCCTTGCCGGCGGCGGTGAGGAACTGCGTCCAGACGGCCTCGGTGTCGGGCAGCAGGTCCCGGCTCCTGAGGGCCGGTGCCGGGTGCTGTTCGTAGTGGAAGTAGGTCGTCCGGCCCCGGCAGGTGGTCACCACGTCCTCGTTCGAGTCCCCCGACCACCTGCTCCGGCCGAACGCCGTGGAGCGCGCCGCTTCCGCCGCGAGGTCGACGACCCGAGGCTCGGTGATGACGACGAACGACTCCACCGGTCTCCCGGTGGGCCTGTCGGTCACCTCGCAGGACCAGACCGGGGAGAAGGCCGTGGTGGCCTGCTGGCGGTACCGGTCGTCGTGGTCCGCGTCGGGTGCCCTGGTGACGGCCATGCCGGGCAGGCCGCAGAGGTTGTTCCAGTCGACCGGCTGCTCGGCGCCCGCCGGGGAGAGCGTCTTCGGCGCGGGCGGTGTGCCGCCGCAGTTGCGGTCCTTCGCGGCGAGGCCGGCGAACTCGACGACGAGCCGGGCGATTCCTTCCGCGTGGTCGCCGTCCTCCCCGTCGTGGCCGGTGCCGACCGAGGCCATCAGACCGGTGGGACAGCCCTCCGGGAGCAGTGCCCACGCGCCACCCGGGGTCACCGAACCCACCGCGCCGTCCTCGGTGAAGAGCCTTGCCCCCGGGCGGGATTCGGCGCCGACGCTCCGGCTCACGGAGAGCCCGAACGAGACGCTCTGCCCGGTGTCCCCGAACAGGCCGAAGCTCACCTTGGCACGGCAGTGCTGCCGCGGGTCGACAGCGGTCGGGACGTAGCCGGGGGACTTCTCCTCGCTGATCCGCCCCGGCCCCAGCGCGGCGTGCACGGCGTCGGCGCTCGCCGCGCCCCCGCAGACGCTGTCCGGCCCGAGGACGTTGGTGAGCCTGAACAGCAGCACCCCGGACACCCCGGCCGTGAGGGCCAGCAGCACCCCGGCCGCGCGCAGCCGCAGCGCCCGGGTGGTGTACCCGCGCTTGCTCAGCGCCGCGTCGACCCGCTCGCCCACGGGCCGGTGTTCCTCCGTCGGTCCGTTCATCAGCTCCGCCCGAGGGCCCGGCGGTACGCGTCGTCGACGCCGGTCTGGTAGCTCGCGTTGACGTCGGCCAGCAGCGTGGCGGTGACTCCGCCGGTGGCGTTGACCTCCCCCTTCGGGATGCCGGCGGCCAGGGCGCGCTCCCGGATCATCGCCTTGAGCTGCTCGTCGCCGGCCCGGAAGGTGTCCGAGATCTGCTCGGTGGCCTTCAGGCTCTCGTCGTTGTTGAGGTTGTTGGCGTAGGCGGAGGTGCCGACGTCGACCAGCCGCTGGATCGCGTCGCCGACCACCGGAACCGGGGTGACCGGACCGCCGAGCACGTGGTAGTCCATCTTGGCGTTCCAGTTGTTGCGGAAGATCGCGTCGTCCCGGTGGTCGGCGATGACGTCGGTGCGGACGCCGCTGAGCGTGCCCATCACCTCGCCGGCCTCCCGGGTGAACCCCTCGATCCGGTGGTTCGGCCGCCCGGTCTGGTCCGGCTGGAAGGCCTCGGCCGGGTACTCGTTCAGCCGCCGGGCGACCTCCTGGCTCTCCGCGTAGTGGACGAGCTTGAACGCCTCGGGATCCTCGGCGACACCGCGGATGGTGCGCAGCATCTGCTCCCGGCCGACGGTGAGCCCGCTGGTCTCCGAGGTGCCGCCGGTCTCCTTGCCGAGGATCTCGTAGGTGTCCGGGGCGTAGTCGGCGATCATCTCGCCGAGCGGACGGCGCAGCGCGGCGGGCAGTTCGTTCTCGTGGCCGGCCTTGTCACCGCCGAAGTGGGTGACGGTCTCGGACATGATCCGGGCCATCGCCGGGTCGTGCGGGCGGGCCGGCGGCTGGTCGCCGTGCGGGTCGCGGCCGGTGGTGGCGGCCTGGAGGGCGTCGCCGAAGGCGCCGCGCGAGGTGTCCCGGGCGAGGGTGTCGGTCTGCTGGTGCTCGTAGCCCTGGTTGGGCCACTTGCGGTCCTTGAGCAGGTAGTCGAGGTTCTTGTTGGCGCCGGGGTCGAGGAACTCCTTGGACGCCTCCGGGTGGTGGCTCATCGCCTTCATCAGGCCGCGCATCGGGTCGCCCTGGCGGCCGGTGACGGCGGAGTAGTCGGGGCCCCAGAGCTCCTCGCCCTTGAGCTTGCTGCCGCGCTCGTAGTCGACCAGGTCGTTGCCGACCTTCGTCAGGAACGGCTTGTCGAAGTCGCCCTTGGCGCCCATCAGCTCGGTGAGCGTCCGGTAGTTCTCGTTGTACCCGGCGGCCGAGCCGCCAGGCTTGCGGGCGGCCCTGAGCAGGTCGTCCTCCCAGGCCCCGCCCATCCCGCCGTCCTTGGTGGCGGTGGCGAGCACCTGCCCGAGGTTGCCGTA
Source organism: Kitasatospora sp. NPDC056184 (assembly GCF_042268405.1). Taxonomy (NCBI): domain Bacteria; kingdom Bacillati; phylum Actinomycetota; class Actinomycetes; order Kitasatosporales; family Streptomycetaceae; genus Kitasatospora; species Kitasatospora sp. NPDC056184. The sequence goes on from NZ_JBHJUI010000009.1 coordinate 16,881, forward strand.
CAGGTCCTGGTACTGCTGGGCGTTGCGGTCGCCCCGGGCGAGGTCGCCGTAGACCTTGGCGTAGTCGAGCAGGGCCTCGGGGCCGCCGTGGCCCCCGGCGTTGAGGCTGTTGAGCAGGCCGGTGGAGAACTCCTTGGAGCCGGAGCCGGAGGCCATCAGGTTCTGCAGCCGCTGGAGCTCGGTGTCGGAGAGGCTGCCGCCCTTGGCGAGCAGGTCGGCGGCGCGCCGGGCGTCGGCCGTGTCGCCGCCGCCGTAGGGCTTGGCGTTGAAGGCGGTGGTGCTGGTGCCGATGTCGGTCTGCAGGGCGACGGCGGCGCGCTGGTCGGCGGCGGTGGCCTGCTGGACGGCCTTGGTGAGCCGGGCGGATATCGCCTCGGCCTTGGCCTTCATCTCCTCGTCGTACTTCTTGACGGCCGGGCCGGCGTCCGGGTCGTTGCGCGAGCCGGGCATCGGCGGCCAGCGGACCTCGCCGTCCCCGCCGACGGTCAGGGTCTGGGTCTCGGCGTCGTGGATCGCGGTGTCGAGGTCCTTGCGGGCGGCGGTGAAGTCGGCGGCCGCGTCGCGGATGATCGCGGCGAGCGCCTTGGCGACCGCGGCGGCCTGGGTGACGTCGGTGTCGACGCCCTTGAGGGTGGCGCCCGCCTGGATGGCGGCGGGCCCCTCCCAGCCGGCCCGCTGCGGGGTGCCGGTGAGGTCGCGGGCGACGCGCGAGTCGAGCCCGTCGAGGGCCGTGGCCATCGCGGTCCAGGCCTCGGCGGTCTCGGTGACGCCGGCGAAGTCGGCTTCGTGGAGTTCCTTGAAGGACACCATGGGGGTTGCTCCTCTCCGCTCAGCGGCCGGGCCGGGCGAACCGGCCGGCGGTGGACGTCTCGTTGGACTGGTAGGCGCGCTGGGTGGCGTCCAGGTTGTCGGCGGTGCCGGTCAGCTTGTCGTGCAGGGTCTTGCACTGCTGGAGCCAGCGCTCGGTGGAGCCGGTGAGCGCGCCGCCGAAGGCGAAGCCGCGGATCCTCCCGGCGGCGGTGGAGGCGTGCTCGGCGAGGTTGTTGCCGCCCTTGCCGTTGGCCTTGTCGAGGTCCGCGGCGATCTGGCGGGCGATGCCGGCCGAGGCGTTGAGCTCGTAGGGGCGATCGAGCCGGGTGGTGGTGCCGGACGGGTTCACGCCGGGGGAGGGGGACGGCACCGGTCCCGGTGCGGCGGCGGGTGTGCCCGCGCCGGGGGCCGGGGTCGGCCGGGGCGTGGGACTGGCGAACGGGGACGTGCTGGGCGCGACCGGCCCGGTGGTGAACCCTGGGTAGACCATGTGCGGCTGCTCTTCCTTCCTGCGGATCCGACGGGAGGTCAGCAGCCCCCCGCCGGGGACGACGGTACCGGGAGGGTCGGACGTGTACCGACCCACCCTCCGCGGCCGCGGTCGCGCGGTGCGCGTCGGCGGCGCCCGCGCGGAGGCCGGAAGGTCTTGTTACTGAACGGTCGCTTCCCTATCATCGCGAGTGTGACAGCTTTACTGTCAGACTTCGTCGATCCCCGGAGGGGCAGTGGCGCCCGAACGTGACAACGGCGGGGGCGGGCGCGGCGGACCGCTGTCCGGCGTCCGCGTGGTCGAACTCGCCGGAATCGGCCCCGGGCCGTTCGCCGCGATGCTGCTGGGCGACCTCGGCGCCGATGTCGTCCGGGTCGACCGGCCCGAGCCCTCGCCCCTCGGCATCGACCCGCCGTACGACGTCGCGGGCCGCAACAAGCGCTCGGTGGTCGTCGACCTGAAGTCCCCCGACGGGCCGGGCCTGGTGCTCGACCTGGCCGCCCGCGCCGACCTGCTGATCGAGGGCTACCGGCCGGGCGTCGCCGAGCGCCTCGGCGTCGGCCCCGAGGCCTGCCTGGCCCGCAACCCCGCGCTGGTGTACGGGCGGATGACCGGCTGGGGCCAGCACGGACCGCTGGCCGCCCGGGCCGGGCACGACATCGGGTACACGGCGGTCTCGGGCGCGCTCGGCCTGGTCGCGCCGCCGGCCGCGGCCGCCACCGAGGGGCCGGCCGCGGACGTCGCCGACGGGCCGCCCGCGCTGCCCGCCAACCTGCTCGGCGACTACGCCGGCGGCTCGCTCTACCTGGTCGTCGGCCTGCTCGCGGCCCTCCACCACGCCCGCGCCACCGGCGCCGGGCAGGTCGTCGACGCGGCCATCGTCGACGGCGCCGCCCACCTCACCGCCGTCCTCCAGGGCCTGCTGGCCGGCGGGCAGTGGCAGGACCGGCGCGGGGTCAACCTGCTGGACGGCGGCGCGCCGTTCTACGCCGTCTACCCGGCCGCCGACGGCGGCCACCTCGCGGTGGGCGCCCTGGAGCCGCGGTTCTACGCCGAGTTCGCCCGGCTGCTGGAACTCGGCCCGGACGCGCCCGGCCAGTGGGAGACCGCCCGCTGGCCCGAACTGCGCGCCCGGATCGCCGAACGCTTCGCCGGCCGCCCCCGCGCCGACTGGGAGGCCGTCTTCGCGGGCTCCGACGCCTGCGTGGAGCCGGTGCTGACGATGCGTCAGGCACACACCCACCCGCACCTGGCGAGCCGGGCGACGTACGTCGAGGTGGACGGCGTCACCCAGCCCGCCCCCGCCCCGCGGTTCTCCGCCACCCCCGGCGCGCTGCGCCGCCCGCCGGCCCGGCCGGGCGCCGACACCGCCGCGGTCGCCGCCGACTGGGGCGTGCCCGGGCTCACCGCGCCCCCGACCGCCTGAACCGCCCACCCCGCCAAGGAGATTGCCGTGCAACGCGACCTCTTCGCCGACGAGCACGAGGACTTCCGGACCACCGTCCGGGCCTACCTCGCCAAGGAGGTGCTGCCGCACTACGACCGCTGGGAGAAGGCCGGCATCGTCGACCGCGAGGCCTGGACGGCCGCCGGCCGGCAGGGCCTGCTCGGCCTCGCCGTCCCCGAGGAGTACGGCGGCGGGGGCACCGCGGACTTCCGCTACGCCGCCGTACTGGCCGAGGAGTTCGCCCGGGCCGGCGCCTCCGGCCTGGCGCTCGGCCTGCACAACGACATCATCGGCCCTTACCTCACCTCGCTCGCCACCGAGGAGCAGAAGCGCCGCTGGCTGCCCGGCTTCTGCGCCGGCGAGCTGATCACCGCCATCGCGATGACCGAGCCCGGCACCGGCTCCGACCTCCAGGGCATCCGCACCGGGGCGGTGGACCGCGGCGACCACTTCCTGCTCAACGGCGCCAAGACCTTCATCTCCAACGGCATCCTCGCCGACCTGGTGGTCGTGGTCGCCCGCACCACCCCCGAGGGCGGCGCGCACGGCCTGAGCCTGCTGGTCGTCGAGCGCGGCATGCCCGGCTTCGAGCGCGGCCGCAACCTCGACAAGATCGGCCAGAAGGCCCAGGACACCGCCGAGTTGTTCTTCCAGGACGTCCGCGTCCCCAAGGAGAACCTGCTCGGCGAGCCGAACCAGGGCTTCCTGTACCTGATGCGCAACCTCGCCCAGGAGCGGCTCACCATCGCCGCCGCCGCGATCGCCGGCGCCGAGCACCTGGTCGAGATCACCACCGCCTACGTCAAGCAGCGCGAGGCGTTCGGCCGGCCGCTGGCCAAGCTCCAGCACGTCCGCTTCGAGATCGCCGAACTGGCCACCGAGTGCGCCGTCACCCGGGCCTTCGTGGACCGCTGCATCACCGAGCACAACCGCTGCGCGCTCACCCCGGCGGACGCCTCGATGGCCAAGTGGTGGGCCACCGAACTGCAGAAGCGCACCGCCGACCGCTGCCTCCAACTCCACGGCGGCTACGGCTACATGGCCGAGTACCCGGTGGCCAGGGCGTTCACCGACGGCCGCATCCAGACCATCTACGGCGGCACCACCGAGATCATGAAGGAGATCGTGGGCCGCTCCCTCCTCGACTGACCTCCGGCGTCCGGCGCCGCGGCAGCGGTCCGCCGGCGCCCGCTCCCCGGCGTCCGACCCTCCCGCCCCGAAAGGCTCCCCACCGTGACCACCGAAGCGTACGTCTACGACGCGATCCGCACCCCGCGCGGCCGGGGCAAGGCCACCGGCTCCCTGCACGGCACCAAGCCGATCGACCTGGTCGTCGGCCTGATCCACGAACTCCGCCGCCGCTTCCCCGGGCTGGACCCGGCGGCGATCGACGACATCGTGCTCGGCGTGGTCAGCCCGGTCGGCGACCAGGGCTCCGACATCGCCCGGATCGCCGCCATCGCCGCCGGACTGCCCGACACCGTCGCCGGCGTCCAGGAGAACCGCTTCTGCGCCTCCGGCCTGGAGGCCGTCAACCTGGCCGCCGCCAAGGTCCGCTCCGGCTGGGAGGACCTCATCCTGGCCGGCGGCGTCGAGTCGATGTCCCGGGTGAAGATGGCCTCCGACGGCGGCGCCTGGTTCGCCGACCCGATGACGGCCTACGAGACCGACTTCGTGCCGCAGGGCATCGGCGCCGACCTCATCGCCACCATCGAGGGCTTCTCCCGCACCGACGTCGACGCCTTCGCCGCGGAGTCCCAGGCCCGCGCGGCCAAGGCCCAGGCCGACGGCCTGTTCGACCGCTCGGTCGTGCCGGTCCGCGACCGCAGCGGCCTGGTGGTGCTGGACCGCGACGAGTTCATCCGCCCCGGCACCACCGTCGGGACGCTGGCCGCGCTGAAGCCGTCCTTCGCCGCCATCGGCGAGGCGGGCGGCTTCGACGCCGTCGCCCTGCAGAAGTACCACTGGGTGGAGGCCATCGACCACGTCCACCACGCCGGGAACTCCTCCGGCATCGTCGACGGCGCCGCCCTGGTCGCCATCGGCAACCGGGAGATCGGCGAGCGCTACGGGCTGCGGCCGCGCGCCCGGATCGTCTCCGCCGCCGTCTCCGGCTCCGAGCCGACCATCATGCTCACCGGCCCCGCGCCCGCCACCCGCAAGGCGCTCGCCAAGGCCGGGCTGACCGCCGCCGACATCGACCTGGTGGAGATCAACGAGGCCTTCGCCGCCGTCGCCCTGCGCTTCATCCGCGAGATGGGCTTCTCCCCGGAGCAGGTGAACGTCAACGGCGGCGCCATCGCCCTCGGCCACCCGCTGGGCGCCACCGGCGCGATGCTGATCGGCACCCTCGTCGACGAGTTGGAGCGGCGCGACCTGCGCTACGGCCTGGCCACCCTCTGCGTGGGCGGCGGCATGGGCATCGCCACCGTCGTCGAGCGCGTCTGACCCCCGTCCTCCTCCCCACCTCCTCCGGAGACCCGAACCCATGAGCGACACCACCACCATCCGCTGGGAGCAGGACCGGGACGGCGTGGTCACCCTCGTCCTCGACGACCCCACCCAGTCCGTCAACACCATGAACGAGGCGTTCACCGCCGACTTCGAGGCCGTCGTCGCGCGGCTGGCCGGCCTCGCCGCCGCCGGTGAACTGCGCGGCGTGGTCGTCACCTCCGCCAAGAAGACCTTCTTCGCCGGCGGCGACCTGCGGATGCTCTCCGCCGCAGGCCCCGAGGACGCCGCCGCCGTCTTCGAGAAGTCGATGCGGATCAAGCGCGCCCTGCGCACCCTGGAGACGCTCGGCAGGCCGGTCGTCGCCGCGGTCAACGGCAGCGCGCTCGGCGGCGGCCTGGAGCTGGCCCTCGCCTGCCACCACCGGATCGCCCTGAACACCCCCGCGAGCCGGATCGGTCTGCCCGAGGTCACCCTCGGCCTGCTCCCCGGCGGCGGCGGGATCGTCCGCACCGTCCGGCTGTTCGGCATCACCGACGCCTTGCTGAAGTTCCTGCTGCAAGGCCGCCAGTACCGCCCCGCGCAGGCCCTCGAACACGGCCTGGTCCATGAACTCGTCGACACCCCCGAGGAGGTGTCCGACCGGGCGCGGGCCTGGATCGAGGCCAACCCGGCGCCCGTCCAGCCCTGGGACGTCAAGGGCCACAAGATCCCCGGCGGCACCCCCAGCACCCCGGCCTTCGCCGCCAACCTGCCCGCCTTCCCCGCCAACCTGCGCAAGCAGCTGGCCGGCGCCCCCTACCCGGCGCCGCGCAACGTGCTCGCGGCGGCCGTCGAGAGCGCGCAGGTGGACGTCGACACCGCGATGGTGATCGAGGCCCGCTACTTCACCGAGCTGGCCTGCGGGCAGACCAGCAAGAACATGATCCAGGCGCTCTTCTTCGACCTCCAGGCGGTCAACTCCGGTGCGGGACGGCCCGCTTCGGTGGAGAAGCGGACGGTCCGCAAGGTCGCCGTGCTCGGCGCCGGCATGATGGGCGCCGGCATCGCGTACGCCTGCGCCAAGGCCGGGATCGAGGTGCTGCTCAAGGACGTCACCCTGGAGGCCGCCGAGCGCGGAAAGGCCTACTCCGAGGGCCTGCTGGCGAAGGCGGTGGCGCGCGGGCGCAGCACCGAGGCGCAGCGCGACGCCCTGCTCGCCCGGATCACCCCCACCGCCGAGGCCGCCGACCTGGCCGGCTGCGACGCGGTGATCGAGGCGGTCTTCGAGAACCCCGAGCTGAAGCACAAGGTGTTCCAGGAGATCGAGGGCGTCGTCGCGCCCGACGCCCTGCTCTGCTCCAACACCTCCACCCTGCCGATCGGCCTGCTCGCCGAGGGCGTGCGGCGCACCGCCGACTTCATCGGCCTGCACTTCTTCTCGCCGGTCGACAAGATGCGGCTGGTGGAGATCATCCGCGGCCCGGGGACCGGCGACGAGGCGCTGGCCCGCGCCTTCGACCTGGTCCGGCAGATCGCCAGGACCCCGGTCGTGGTCAACGACTCGCGCGGCTTCTTCACCTCCCGGGTGATCGGCCAGTTCATCAACGAGGGCGTCGCCATGATCGGCGAGGGCGTGGAGCCGGCCAGCGTCGAGCAGGCCGCCGCCCAGGCCGGCTACCCGGCCAAGGTGCTCGCGCTGCTCGACGAGCTGACCCTCACCCTGCCGCGCAGGATCCGCGACGAGTACCGGCGCTCCGTCGAGGAGGCCGGCGGCGAGTGGACCGCCCACCCGGCGGACGCGGTGGTGGACCGGATGGTCGACGAGTTCGGCCGCCCCGGCCGCAGCGGCGGCGCCGGCTTCTACGAGTACGACGAGAACGGCGTGCGCGGCCGCCTCTGGCCGGGCCTGCGCGAGCACTTCACGCGCGCGGACGTCTCCGTCCCGTTCGAGGACCTCAAGGAGCGGATGCTGTTCAGCGAGGCCCTGGACTCGGTGCGCTGCCTGGAGGAGGGCGTGCTCACCTCGGTCGCGGACGCCAACGTCGGCTCCATCCTCGGCATCGGCTTCCCGGCCTGGACCGGCGGCGTCCTGCAGTACATCAACGGCTACCCGGGCGGCCCGGCCGGCTTCGCGGCGCGCGCCCGCGAGCTCGCCGCCGCGTACGGCGAGCGGTTCGCGCCGCCCGCCCTGCTGGAGCGGATCGCCGCCGAGGGCCGCACCTTCACCGACTGATCAGGTCGGTCCTCACCCGGGCGGGGCGGTCCGCCGCTCCTCGGCGGCCGCCTCGCCCAACTCCTCCCGCAGCGAGCGCTGGAACGCGGTCACCAGCGCCTGCGCCACCATCGGCTGGATGTGGTCGGTGAGCGCCTTCATCCGCTCCACGTCGTCCGGCGCCGGCTCGCTCTCCCGGTAGGGCCTCCACACCGTCTCGCGGAACAGCCGGTGCAGCTCCCGCGCCGTCGCCCGGCTGTGCTCCACCACCACGGCGCGCGCCGCCAGCAGCGTCTCCAGCGGGATCGGCACGTCCAGGATCCGCACCCCCAGCGGCAGCAGCCCCGGGTCCACCCGGAACACCTCCGGGTCCGCCGTCCGCTCCAGCGCCCCCATCGCGGCCAGCCGGTCCAGCTGCTCCTCCGACAGCCGTCGCCCGGCCCGCCGCTCGACCTCCTCCCGGCCCGCCTGCTCCGGCACCTCCGGCGTCCACGACGCCACCAGCGCCCGGTGGATCGCGAGGTCCAGCGGGGTGGAGTCCTGCGGAAGCCGCGCCAGGTACCGCTCGATCGCGGCCAGCGTCAGCCCCTGCCGCTGCAACTCCTCGATCAGCCCCAGCCGGTCCAGGTGCTCCGCCCCGTACCACCCCACCCGCCGGGCCCCCAGCACCGGCGGCGGCAGCAGCCCCTTCGTCCCGTAGAACCGCACCGTCCGCACCGTCACCCCCGCCCGCGCCGCCAACTCGTCCACCGTCAGCCGCACCTCCACCCCCGCCTCCCGTCCGTAGCACCGTCACTGTGACACCAGCAGTGTGACACCGCTGTCCCACCCGGTCCACGCCCGGACGGGCCCCGGTCCACGCCCCGGTCCACGCCCCGGACGCGCCCGGGCCCGCGCTCCGGCGGGGAGCGCGGGCCCGGTGCGGGTCGTGCGGGGGTCAGGCCGCGAGGCCGGGGTGGTGGCGGCGGGTGACCTCGGGGTGGGCACGGGTGTAGCCCTTCCACTCGTTGACACCGAAATCGGCGAAGAGCGGGTTGGCCGGGTCCTGGGTGACGCCGGGGGCGTGGTGGGCGAGCGGGAAGTCCAGCGGCTCGATGTGGGCGTCGAGGCGCGGGTTGTAGAAGAACGGGACGGAGTAGCGCTCGCGGGCGCCGGGCGGGCTGACCACGCGGTGGCTGGTGGCTTTGAGGTAGCCGTCGGTGGCGACCTCCAGCAGTTCGCCGAGGTTGACGACGAAGGCGCCCTCCAGCGGCGGGACGTCCAGGAAGGTGCCGTCCTGGCGCTCCACCTGGAGGCCGCCGACGGTGTCCTGGAGGAGCAGGGTGATGAAGCCGTAGTCCTTGTGCGCGCCGACGCCCTGGGCGGCGCCGTCGGGCGCGGTGCCCGGGTAGCGGACCAGCTTGAGCCGCAGGTGCGGGTGGCCGGCGAAGGCGGGGTCGTAGAAGTCGGGGCGGGCGCCGATCGCGGCGAGGAGCTCGTGCAGCAGTGTGCGGGCGACCGCGCCGAGCCGGTCGATCCAGGCCAGGGCGGCGGTCCGCAGCTCCGGGAGCGCGGCCGGCCACTGGTTGGGGCCCTCCAGCCACCAGTACGGCGGCTCGCCGGGGGCGGGCACGTGCGGGGGCAGCTCGGCGCCGATGTCGAGCTGGTCGCGCCAGTCCCGGCTGCCGCCGGTGCGCTCGTCGCCGGTGCGGGTGTAGCCGCGGTAGTGCGGGGAGTGCAGGTTGGCGACGGCGAGGCGGTCGGCCTCGGGGAGGGCGAAGAAGGCCCGCATGGCCCGGGTCAGGGCGGTCGTCTCGGCCGGGGTGATCCCGTGGCCGACCAGCTGGAAGAAGCCGACGCCGGTGGCCGCGGTGCGGAGCTCGTCGTGCAGACGGGTGCGGTCCTCCGGGCTGCCGCCGGCGAGCGAGAGGTCGATCACCGGAAGGGCGTCGAGGGGGGCCTCGGCGGGGGCTCCGACGGGGCTGGTGGGGTCGTACTGCTGCGTCATGGGTGACATCCGCTGGGTCTCGTCCCGGCCGGCTCCGGTGGTGACCGGGGACGCCGGGACGCGCCGGGTGCGGCGGGTGGTCCCTGGGCCGGGAGGGGGGACGCGGCCGCTGCGGGCCGCGCTGAGGGTGAAGGGGGTACGAGGTTCAGCCGGAGCGTCGACAGGACATGCTGGTCACGCGGAGCAGGTCCACGTGACGGCGGCGAACGAGAAGAGTCACCCCACCAGACTAGATCACCCGTTCGGGTGCGGGCGGTGGGAGCCGCGGAGGCGGGCGCGAGCGGGTCCCGTCCACCCGCCCGCGCCCGCCCGGCCCCCGGCGGGGCCGCTCAGGCCGGCAGCGTCGCCGCGTACGCCTCGATCGCGTCCCGCTGGTACGCGGCCAGCCCCGGGGCGATCGACTCGTACGCCGCCCGCCACGGCTCGTTCTCCACGCAGGCCCGCCCCATCGCCCGGAACTCGGCCGGCGGGACCGGCTGGACGGCGGTGAGCGCCCGGTACTGCGCGGCGATCTCGGTCCGCACCGGCTCGGCGTCGACCGGCACGCCGGCGGCCATCAGCTCGGCGAGCCGGATCATCAGCGCGGTGCGCTCGCGCTGGCCCGCCTCGACCTCCTCCGCGGTCAGCCCCGCGGTGGCCCGCCGGGTGGCGTCGGCCAGCTCGGGGAACGCGCGCACGCCCTCGTCGTAGTCGGCCGCCCGGATCCCCTCGAAGAGGTTCTCGGGCCGGTTGATCCCGGTCATGGCCGTACCGTCCTTCCTGGATCGCTCCAGATCGGTGATCGTGCGGGCGACCGTCGCGGCCAGCGCGTCGAGGCGGTCGCGCTCGGCGAGCAGCCGGCGGTGGTGGCCGCGCAGCGCCTCCAGCTCGTCCACCCGGGTGGCCAGGACGCGGCCGATCTCGGACAGCCCCAGGCCGAGCGCCCGCAGCACGAGGATCTGCTGGAGCCGCAGCAGCTCCGGCTCCTCGTAGTAGCGGTGGCCGTTGGCGCCGATCCGGGCGGGCGGCAGCAGCTCGATCTCGTCGTAGTGCCGCAGTGTCCGGGCGGTCACTCCGGACATCCGGGCGACCTCGGCGATCGGCCAGGCAGCCATTCCGCTCTCCCTCACGATTCCCACCGGGCCGGTCCGTCCGGCCCTGGTCAGGACGGTAGCGGCTGCCGTTGCGGCAACCTCAAGTCCGGCGGCGACGTCAGTGGCCGGACCAGTGAGGGGACTGCCCGTGCGGCCCGGCCGTCGGGGCGGGGGCGTTGCCCCGACGGCGGCGTCGAAGGAACCGGCGGTCAGCGGGGAACGAGGCGGGAACGAGGCGGGAACGAGCCGGGAAAGAGCCGGGAATCAGCCGGGAATCAGCCGGGAATCCGCTGCCCGGGGATCCTGACCGCTCTTCAACGCTCCCGGAGGTAGGCGGCACCGGCCTCCCGGAGCCGGTCGTGCAGGCCGTCGTACGCCCGGGTGCGGCCCAGCAGGGACTTGGGCAGTTTGGCGGCCATCGTGTAGTTGGTGTCGCACACGTTGGCCGCCGGGGCCAGGCCGGCCTGGCTGACCAACTGGTAGGCGTCCAGTACGTCCAGGCCGAGCAACTCGCCGCTCCAGCCGACGAGATCGTGCTGGCTGATCCGGAAGGCGTCCTCCAGCGGCCGGGCCGAGCCGGTGGAGATCAGGTAGCGGTCGTTCTCCAGCCGGGGCCAGGCGGGGCCGCCGCCCTTGATCAGGTCGATCACCACCGTGGTGCGCATCGCGGTCTCGACCGCCGTCCCGCACACCTCGCCCTCGCCCTGGCGGGCGTGGCCGTCGCCGATGGCGAGCAGCCCGCCGGGCACGTTGACGTCGAAGTAGGCGGTGGTGCCGGCCCGCATCTCGGGGGTGTCGAGGTTGCCGCCGTGCGCGCCCGGGGTGATCGACATCAGGGTCTCGCCGCCGGCCGGGGCGACGCCGACCGTGCCGTGCATCGGGTCGAGCGGGAGCTCGGCGGTGAAGTCGCTGTTGCGGGCCCGGAAGCGGCAGACGCCGGCCGCGACGTCCAGCTCGTACACCCAGACCCGCTCCTCCAACGGGGCGTGCAGCATCGCCGTGGTGTGGGTGGCGGTGAGCGCGCCGAAGTGCGGGAAGGTGCTGGAGACGCCCCAGTCGCGGGCCGGGGTGATCTCCACGAAGTGCACGGCCAGGGTGTCGCCGGGCTCGGCGCCGGCCACCGCGATCGGCCCGGTGACCGGGTTGAGGTAGGGGAACTCGCAGACCGCGCTCGGCAGGTCGGCGAAGCCGCGGACCCGGCCGCCGAAGCAGTCCTCGGTGGTCAGCTCGACGATCGTGCCGGGCTGGACGGTCACCAGCGGGGCGCGTCCGCCGAAGGTGTAGGCGTAGTCCTCGGGCGTGGGGGAGAGGGTGACGACGTCGGGCAGGTTCACGGGTGCTCCTTGCGGGGGGAGGGATCGGGGGTCGCGTCGGCGGCCACCGCCGCCAGGTTCGGGCGGCGGCCGGACAGCAGCAGCCCGGTCAGGACGAGCCCGCCGATCGCCAGCCAGACGAAGCCGAGCCGCTGGGCGGCGATGTCCGCGTTGACCACCACGTACGCGAGGATCGCGAAGCCGGCGACCGGGGCGATCAGGTGGCGCCACCAGTCGCGGCTGCGGCGGCGGAACACGTAGTGGACGACCACGGACACGTGCAGGACGAGGAAGGTGGTCAGCGCGCCGAAGTTGACCAGCGTGGACAGCAGCGTGATGCCGTCCTCGCGCGAGGCGGTGTAGAGGCCGAGGACGAGCGAGACGCCGGCCGTCAGCAGGGTCGCGTTGACCGGGACGCGGTGGCGCGGGTGGACCTTGGCGAGGAAGGCGGGCAGCTGGCGGTCGCGGGCCATCGCGAACAGCAGGCGGGAGGTGGCCGCCTGGGCGACCAGGGAGTTGGCGAAGCCCCAGGCCACGGCGGTCGCGGCGGCGGTGACGGTGGCGAGCCAGCCGCCGGCGGCGACCCGCGCCGCGTCGTAGAAGGCGGTGCCGTCCGGGTCGCCGTCGGCGATCAGCGCGCCGGGGTCCGGGACGAGCAGCGAGGCGATCCAGGTCTGCACGATGAACAGCGAGCCGGCCAGCAGCAGCGCGGCGATCATCGACCGGCCGATCGCCCTGGCGGAGTCCCGGTTCTCCTCGGAGAGGGTGGAGATGCCGTCGAAGCCGAGGAAGCTCAGCACCGCCACCGACACCGCGCCGAACACCAGGCTCCAGGAGAAGGTCTGCGCGTTGTAGACCGGGGTGAAGTCGAAGCCGCGGCCCTTGCCGGAGGCCAGCGCCGCCACGCCGAAGCCGATGAACACCACCAGCACGACGAGTTCGCCGATCAGCATGGCCTTGTTGACCTTGGACGTCATCTCGACGCCCAGGTAGTTGACGGCGGTGTTCAGCAGCACGAAGCCGACCAGCCACAGCCAGACCGGCACCGCCGGCACCAGGGAGTTCATCGCCACGCCGGCGATCAGGTAGAGCAGGCCGGGGACGAGCACGTAGTCCAGCAGGATCATCCAGCCGGACAGGAAGCCGACCGGCGCCGCGATGCCGCGCCCGGCGTAGGTGTACACCGAGCCGGCCATCGGGAAGGCCCGGGACATCTGCGCGTAGGAGAGGGCGGTGAACATCATCGCCACCATCCCGAGCGCGTAGGCGAGGGCGACCATGCCGCCCGAGCCCTGGAAGACGCTGCCGAAGATGCCGAAGGGGGCGATCGGCACCATGAAGACCAGTCCGTAGACCAGCAGGTCGGTGAACCGCAGTGAGCGGCGCAGCTCCTGTTGGTAGCCGTAGCTCTCGATGCCGGTGGGGGAGGCGGGTGCTTCGGACATGTGGGGGCTCTCTTCCGTGACGACCCGTGGCGGGGCGACCCGAGGCGGGACCCGAGGGGAGGGGACCCGAGGTGGTGGGGAGACACTAGAGCCAGCTATTTCCAAATGGAAGGGTTATCGGGGTGTCGTCCGGATAACGGACGCTCCCGGGCCGGGGCCTACGGCAGGACGGTGAACCCGAGCCCCTCCGCCCGCGCCAGGTGCACCCCGTCACGGGCCGGCCCCAGCGGCGCCCGCGCCCAGGCCCGCCGCACCGCCGCGCCGTCCCCGCGCAGCAGCCGCGCCGCCGACCGCGCCAGCCCGCCGTCCGCGACCAGCTCCCCGCGCGCCGCCAGCGCCGCCACCAGGTGCAGCCCGTCGTACAACCCGACCGCGTAGGCGTCCAGCACCGGCGCGTACGGCCCGAACAACGCCCGGTGCCGCTCCGCCAGCCGCATCCGCCGCTCCTCGGCGAGGGAGGCGAACGACGGCATCGCGGCGTACAGCGTGCCGGTGTCGTCGCCGCCGTACGCCAGCAGGCTGTTCTCCTCCAGCGCGCCGGACAGCCGCACCAGCCGGCGGTCCAGGCCGCTGCGGCGCAGCGCCCGGTTGAACCGCACCAGGTCGGCGCCGATCAGGCTCAGCAGCAGCGCGTCCGCCCGCTCCGCGCGCAGCGCGTCCAGCAGCGGTTCCAGCGTGCGCTCCGCCGCCCCGAACGGCAGGTGCCGCCGCAGCACCACCCGCGCCCCGGCCCGGGCCACCGCCTCCCCGGCCGCCCGGTGCACCGCGTGCGGCCAGATGTAGTCGTTGCCGACCAGCGCCCACCGGCGCAGCCGGTGCCGCGCGGTGAGCCGCTCCACCACCCCGTCCAGCTGCCGCGCCGGGTCCGCCCCGGTGCAGAACACGCCCGGCAGCCGGTCGCCGCCCTCGTGCGGCGGCGTGTAGACGTACGCCGTCCGCCCGGTGGTGACCGCCTCCAGGGCCCGGTGCACGTCGCTGGAGTGGCAGCCGGCCACCGCGTCCACCGCCCCGGCGTCCAGCAGCAGCGCCACCTCCCGGGCCACCGCCGCCGGCGCGCCGCCGCCGTCCACCAGCACCAGCTCCAGCGGCAGCCCGCGCACCCCGCCGCCCGCGTTCACCTCGTGCGCGGCCAGCAGCGCGCCGTCCAGCGCCGACGGCCCGGTCAGGCCGAGCGGCCCGGACTGCGGCACGACCAGGCCCACCCGCAGCGCCGGCGCCTCCCGGGGGAGGTACCGCGCGTCGAGCGGCTCCAGCAGCTTCACCTCGGCGCTCATCGCTTGCGAGTATCGTCATGGCAGCCGATCCGGCCAAACGAGGGCGGAACGACCGGGGCCGGCGACCGGGACCGGCGATTGGGACCAGCGACGGGGAGAAGAGACACGGCCATGACACCACCAGCCACCACCACCCCCGCCGCCACCGTCGCGACCGACCAGCCGCTGCTGATCGAACTCCTCACCGTCGCCCAGCGTCGCCTCGCCCGCGACCTGGCCGCCCGGCTGGAGGCCGAGGGCTGCACCCTCGACCAGTGGCGCGTCATGCGCGCCCTCACCGAGGGCGCCGGCCGCTCGATGGGCGAGCTGGCCCAGGCCCTGCTGATCCCGCAGGCCAGCCTCAGCCGCATCGTGGACGCCCTCGCCGAGGCCGGCTGGGCCTACCGGCGCCAGGACGAGCAGGACCGCCGCCGCATCACGGCGCACCTCTCCCGCGTCGGCCACACCCGCCTCCTCCGGCTCGACGCCCTCGCCGCCGCCCACGACGCCGCCGTCCGCACCGCCTGCGGCAGCCACGACCCCGGCCCGCTGCTGCGCCACCTCACCGGGGCGTAGCTCCACCCCGCCCGGGAACGCCGAAGGCCCGCCACCGGTGGTACCGGTGGCGGGCCGAAGGGCTGCGGTGTCAGTCCACCGTACGGCCGGCTCGCGAGGAGTCCATGAACACCTGCGCGGTCGGGCCGCCCGGTTCGACCAGGATGTCGAACAGGCTCCCGTTCGGCGTCTCGGCGTCGACGTACTGCTCGTACTCCACCGCCGGGTTGAACGTCCAACCCAGCTTGTCGGTCCGCGACTTGGGGATCGGGGGGAGTCCGGCGGCGTTGGTCTCCTTCTCCCGCCCCGGTGTCCAGTGCAGCGGGCGGGAGACGTCCGCCTGCTGCGCCTTGAGGAAGTCCTGGACGCAGTCCTGCGGGGCCCGGAACCTCAGGGCGAGCTTCTCCTCGCCCCGCTTCGCCGTGCCCGAGAACCGGAGGTCCTCGACCTGGCAGTTCGGAAGCGCGAGCCCGAAGGTGTCCAGGACGCGTTCCAGCTTCTTGCCGCCGGGGCTTCCCGGGGACGCCTGCACGTCGCCGTCGGCCGCCGCGCAGCCGCCGAGCAGCGCCACGGCGAGTGCGGTCACGGCCGCGCCCGAGAGCGCGCGCCGCGTCGTGCGGCGGACGGCTTCCGGCGGTCCGGGGTGCCGGGTCCGTTCGATCGTCCTCATCCTCACCTGTCGCCGACCATCACGTTGCCACGCGTCTTGCCCGTCACGGTGTAGTCCCGGGCCAGTCCCCAACTGGGCGCCTCCGCGAGGAGGTCGAAGCTGAAGGGGCCGACGCCCTCGCCGCGGTCGAAGTTGTAGGCCTTGCTGACCTCGAAATCATAGGACCCGGCCAGGCCGACCGTGCCGTCGGCGTACCGCGTCGCGGTCAGGTTGTCCGCGGTGATCCGGTAGCTGATGCCGCGGAACGCGTAGAACTTGTCCGAGAACTTGTCGCCGAAGCTGTAACCCAGCCACTTGGTGTCCAGGTTGACCCGGCAGGTGGTGCCGGCCGGCCCGGTGCACTTGGCCGCCGCGTCCTGGGCGTAGGTCCTCGCCCGCTCGACCAGCTTCGCCTGCAGCCCGGTGTCGCCGAGCACGTCCTGCATCTGCTTCTCGTTGAGCACGTACGCCTTGCCGGACTCGTCCTTCCAGTGCCGGAACAGCGGGCAGGACAGGTCGAGGCCGACGCCGCAGAAGAGGGCCTCGGCGCCCTTGATCTCGGCGAGGGTCGCCACGAGCCGGGGGCCGTTGCCCATCTTCTCCCAGACGCTGTGGCTGTTGTACGGCGGGTGCAGGTCCGTGTCGCCCTGGTCGGAGGCCGGGGCGTCGGCGCCCTTTCCGGTGACGGAGATGACGCCCGAGTTCGGCTGCGCGGCCGCCGCGGCGGCCTCGGCGGCGCGGCGCTGCTCCTCGATCACCCGGGCCGTCTGGACCACCTCGGCCTCGATCCGGGCCTGGGCGGCGGCCGCCGCGTCCTTGCCCGCCGAGACGGCCGAGGCCGCGGCAGAGGCCGCGGACGCGTAGGCGGCGCGCGCCGACGCGGCCGCCCGGCTCGCCGAGGAGGCGGCCGCCGACGCGGACTTCGTGGCCGCCCGGGCGTCGTTCTGGGCGCCCTTCGCGGCCTCCTTGGCCTGGGCGGCCGAGGCCGCCGCGCGCTGGGCCGAGTCGTTGGCCGAAGCCGACGACTGGCCGGCCTGGGCCGCGTACCCCTGGGCCTCCCCGGCGGCGGCGCGGGCCTTGTCCGCGTACTGCTGGGCCTGGGACGCCTGTCCCTGGGCGTAGGCCGCGACCTGGCCGGCCTCGGCGGAGTACTGACGGGCCAGGGCGGCGTCGGTGGAGGCGTCGGCGATGAGCCGCTGGACGTCGGCGACGTGGATCAGGGTGTCGTAGTCCGACTTGGCGGCGCGGTACTGGGTGGTGGTGACGAAGGCCCGCAGCACGGTCGGCGGACCGGCCAGGGCCACCTCGGCCGCGGCCTTGACCCGGGGCGTGCCGGTGTTCAGCAGGCCCAGCGCGACGATCTTGTCGTCCTCCGCCCGCGCCTTGTGCTGGTCGACTTCCAGGAACTGGCGGTACGCCTGGGGCGTACGGGCGTCGAGGGCGAGCTGGCCCACGGCGTTGACCGAGCGGCCCGAGGTGGCCATGACGCTCAGGATGCTGACCCGGAAGTCGTCCTCCTGCGCCTTGTCCTGACCGGTGTTCAGGAACGCCTCGACGGCGTCCGTGGAGCCGTTGAGCGCGGTGGTCGCGGCGGCCCGCACCTCCGGGTGCTCGGCCTCCCGGGCCGTGTACGCGACCTTGGACCGGTCGTCCTGCTCGGTGGCCCGCTTGCGACCCGACCCGAGCCAGGCGCGGACGTCCTCGTTGGTGCCGGAGAGTGCCGACCGGGCCGACTCCTGGGTCCAGGTGTCGCCGTTCTCGGCCAGCCGCAGAGCCGCCTTGCGGCCCAGTGCCGCCGCGTCGGCGGGGCTGGTGGCGGGCTTCGCCGCCTCCTCCAGCAGGCGCTTGGTCTCGGCGTCCGCACGGGCCGCCTCGGTGCGCGCGGTGCTCGCGGCGGCCTCGTTCTTCTCGAACTTCTCGCGGGCCTCCTGGGCGGCCTTGAGGGAGTCCGCCTTGTCGGTCTCCAACTGGCTGGCCTCGATCGCCCGGGCGGCCTGCTCGACCTTGACCGCGGCGGCGACGGCGGAGGTCGCGTTGTCGGCGGCCTGCGCGGCCGCGTTGGCGTGCGCCACGGCCTGGGCGGCCTGGTTCCCGGCCTCGCCCGCGTGGTTCGCGGCCTCGTCCGCCGCCTGCGCCGCGGCCGCGGCGTGCGTCGCCGCGTTGGCGGCCGCGGTCCTGGCCTCGGCGGCGGCCGAGGCCACGGTGGTGGCGAGCGACTCCGCCGCGTTGGCCGCCGCGGTGGCGGCGCTCGCGGCGGCGTTGGCCTTGGCCGCGGCCTGCTTGGCCCGCTGGCCCTGGGCCCCGGCGGCCTGCGAGTACCCGCCGGCCTGGGAGGCCGCGTTGGCGGCCGCGGCGGCGTTCGCGCCCGCGCTGGCGGCGGACCTGGCGGCCCCGGCCGCGGCGGACACGGTGTCCGCCAGCGGCGCGATGGCGTCGACCGCCTGGTTGGCGGCCACGACCGCGTCGCGCGCCTCCTGGGCGGCCTGCCGGGCCGCGGAGGCCTGGCCGGCGTCGGACGCCGCGGCACTCGCCTTCCGGTACGCCTTCGCGGCGGCCTGTCCGGCCGCCGAGGCGGCGGTGGCGGCCGCTGCCGCCGCGCCGGCCGCCGCGCGCGCCGCCGACCGGGCGGCGCTGGCGGCGGTGACGGCGGTCTTGGCCGCGTCCGCGGCCTTCTCGGCCGCGTCCGCCGCGCGACCGGCGGCGCTGGCCGCCACCGTCGCCGAGTCCTTCGCGGCGGCGGTCTCGCGCTCGGCCCGCTCCGCGGCCTCCTTGGCCTTGGCGGTCGCCTCCGTCGCCCGGGCCGCGGCTGTCTTCGCCGCCTCCAGCTCCTCCTTGGCCTTGGCCGTCGCGGACTTGGCGTCGGCGGCGAGCTGGGCGACCGTCATCCGTTCCCGGTCCCGCGCCCTGGCCAGGTGCTGGCCGTTGCGGAGGAACTCCGCGACGTCGGCAGGGGTGCCGTTCAGCGCGTCCTGGGCCGCCTGCTGGACCTGCGGTCCGCCGGTGGACAGCAGCCCCAGCACGATGACCCGGTCGTCCTCGGCCTGGGCCTCGGCCTGGCCGTCCGACAGGAACTTGAGCAGGGCGTCGTGCGTGCCGGCCTTCAGCGCCTGGTCGCCGAAGTACTGCACGGTCCGACCGGAGTTGGCCATCACGGACAGCACGGTGACCTTCAGGTCCTCGTCCCAGGCGGGCTTGAGCCCGGTGGTGAGGAGGGTGTGCAACTGCTCGGGGGTGCCCTTCAGCGCCTCGTCCACGAGGTGGCGCATCGTCGGGCCGCCCTCGCTGAGGAGCGTCAGGCCGGTGACCCGGTCGTCCTCGTTCCGGGTGAGCTTCAGCTCGTCGGCGAGGAAGGCGTGCACCTCGGCGTCCGTGCCGAGCAGCGCCTTCTCGGCCGCGGTCCTGGTCGACCGGCCGCCGTCCAGCCAGGCGGCGAGGACCTGGCCCCGCTCACTGACCGGCGCCGGGTCCGTCGTGCCCCCGTCCGCGGCCGGCACGGCGAACGCGGAGGCGCCCAGCGTGCCCGCGCCCAGTGCGAGGACGGTCAGCCCCACCACAGCCGAGCGCGCGGCCGCTCTGCGGCCCGGCGCCCACCCCCACCTGCTCTTTTCCTGTCCCACTGTCACCTCGATGTCGATCGACCGGCGCCCGACCGGCGCCGTGGTTCCCTGAGTGCGGGAACCATCCAGTGCGTATCCGCACGACAGACGAATATACGGAGCCGCGGCAGACGTGACGAGAAATTTCCTTCTGGCTTGAATTCGTCCACGAATAAGCCAGGTCTTTGGGGCGATGGCATCCGCAACCCGGTCAAATCGTACACAACCTGACGGATCGTCGGGGAGGACGAAGTTTTACCCGGAGGCCCTCGGAAACGGCCCCTGTCTGGTGATATCAATGTGACCGGCCGGGTCCACAGCGGCACTCGGGGGGAGGTCTGCGGTCGGTCCCTGCCCGTATTCGGGTGGACGCCTTCGGGGGTTTTCCCTGTCTTTCCCCCCTCGCCGGACGGCCTTCCGCTCATCTTCGGACGAAGGATCGAAATCCCGATGAAGCCCACTTTCCGCATGCTCTCCGCCGCGGCCGTCGCCACCGCGGCCCTCCTGGCGGGGACCACCGCGGTCTCCGCCGCCGGCACCACCGGCACCGTGGCCGCCGACCCCGGCACCGACACGCCGCCGCCGGCCGTCGAGGACTTCAACTACCCGGGCGCCGACCAGATCCTCGCGAGCAAGGGGATCCTCCTCAAGCGCGGTGACGGGCACATCGCGCTCATCGACTGCCCCGCGAACACCGCCGACCTGATCGTGGTCGAGGCGCGCTACCTGAAGCGCTTCTGCTTCCAGACCACCGGCCCGAGCGGCTTCCTCACCATGGAACTGGACAGGGTGTACTCGATCACCGGGAACCAGACGGACGCCACCGCGCGGCTGACCGTGGACGGCACGGAGTCGTCGGTGAAGATCCGGAAGGGCGGCAGCACCTCGGTCGGCGAGCCCAGCGACCCGCAGCACCGGGACCACACCCTCGTCGAGCTGTCCTTCACCCGGTGAGATTCCGTCCAGAGGGAAGAGAGGCCGAGATGTCCCCGATCCGTACCCGCTCCGCCCGCCTGCTCGGGTCGCTGACCGCGGTCGCGGCCGCCGGCGTGCTCGTCAACCTCCCGGTCACCCCGGCGTCCGCCGTGACCGGAACCCCGTCCGCCGACGGCTCGTACGCCTACACCGCGCGGATCGCCATCGGCGACAACCTCCGCTCCTGCACCGGAGCCCTCGTCGACCGGAGCTGGGTCGTCACGGCGGCCTCCTGCTTCACCGACGACCCCGCCCAGCCGGGGACCGTGGTGGCCGGCGCGCCGAAGTGGCGCACCACCGTCACCGTCGGCCGCGCGGACCTGACCGCCACCGGCCAGGGCGCGACCGTCGAGGTCAGCGAGCTGCTGCCGGATCCCGGCAGGACGCGTGACGTGGTCCTGGCGCGGCTGGCCACCCCGGTGGACGGCGTCGCCCCGGTCAGGGTCGCCTCGACCGCGCCCACCGCCGGGCAGCAGCTCCGGGTGCCCGGCTACGGCCGCACCAAGACCGAGTGGTCCCCGCTCCGGCTGCACAGCGGCGCGTTCAAGGTCGACGCGGTGCGCCCCACCGCCCTGGACGCCACCGGTCTCGACGGCGCCGCGGTCTGCAAGGGCGACACCGGCGCGCCGGTGCTCCGCGAGACGGCCGGCGGCGCGGCCGAGCTGGTGGCCGTCGCCTCCCGCTCCTGGCAGGGCGGCTGCTTCGGCAGCACCGAGACCCGCACCGGCGCCGTCGACTCCCGGGTCGACGACCTGGCCGGCTGGATCGAGCAGGTCCGGCTGTCCACGCCCGGCTGGAAGACCCGCGCGCTGGTCCGCGGCGGCGCCGACCTGTACCAGGCGACCCGCTTCCAGGACGGCGCCTGGACCTCCTACGAGGACGTCCAGGCCAAGGCCGGCGGCATCGGCGGTGTGCGCACCTCGGCGGTGGCCGGCATCAACGGCGACACGCACGTCCTCGCGCAGGGCGCCAACGGCCACCTGTACCACACCGTCCGCAACGCGAACGGCACCTGGGCCGGCTTCGGCGACCTCAACACCAACGTCGGCGACCTGGGCGGGATCACCCGGGTGGCGGCCGCCTCGATCGGCGCCGACCTGCACGTCGTCGTCCTCGCCGACGGGCAGCTGTTCCACACCGTCCGCGACGCGGCCGGCAGTTGGACGGGCTTCGGCCGGGTCTTCGACGCCACCGGCCCGCTGAACGGCATCACCTCGCTCGCCGTCGCGAGCGTCGGGAGCGGGCTCCAGGTCGCCGCCGTCTCGGGCGGGAAGGTCTACCACACCCAGCGCCTCGCCGACGGCAACTGGGGCGCCTGGGGCTCGGTCGAGGCCGCGGCCGGTGTCACCGGCCCGGTCGGCGAGGTGGCCCTGGCCCGCCAGGGCGACAGCGTCAACCTCGCCGTCGTCACCGACAACGGCGCCGGCGTCCAGCACACGATCCGCTTCGCGGACGGCACCTGGCAGCCCTTCCGCTCGCTGAACGGGATCCTCGGCCAGGTCACCGCCACCGGGATCAGCGCGGCCGGCGTCGACGCCGACGTCCGCTTCGCCGTCGACACGGCCGACAACAAGGTGCTGACCGTCGCGCGGCTCGCCGACGGCAACTGGAGCGCCCCGCAGGCCCTCGCCACCGAGTCCCTGCCGGGCAGCCACACCGGTACGGTCCTCACCGGCACGCTGTAGGCGACGCCGGGAGGCGGACGGCGGACGGGACTCCGGTCCCGTCCGCCGTCCTCAGTCCCCGGCCGCCGGGGCGTGCGGGAACGGGCAGCCGCCGGAGGAGGATCCGGGGGCGCCCTTCTCCTCGAAGGTCCCCAGGTCGCCGATCCGATAGCCGTACGGGTAGCCGGGGTAGCTCCTCACCTGCCGGCCGTCCCGCCCCAGGTGCGGCCGGCGGCGCGGCGGCAGCAGGCGCACGAAGCGCCCGCGCAGCCGCATCCCCGCCCGGACGGCGCGGCGCAGCGCGGCCGGCGGGGCCGGGTAGCCGAAGGCCTCGCGCAGCGGGTCGTCGAGCAGGCAGACCGAGGAGGTCCGCATCGACGGCCGGATCGGCGCCGGGTACCAGGAGGCCATCAGGCCGAGCGTGGCGTCGGAGACCGCCCGGCTGCCCGGGTCGAAGGCGAAGTGCTCGCGCTCGTAGTCGTCGAGCAGCCGCTCGAACTCCTCGTACGTCTCCGGGATGCCGCTCAGGCCCATGTGCCGGCCCAGCTCGCGGTAGTAGTTGACCGCCGCCCGGATCTCGTGTGGGGAC
This sequence comes from Kitasatospora sp. NPDC056184, assembly GCF_042268405.1. Lineage (NCBI taxonomy): Bacteria > Bacillati > Actinomycetota > Actinomycetes > Kitasatosporales > Streptomycetaceae > Kitasatospora > Kitasatospora sp. NPDC056184. The sequence goes on from NZ_JBHJUI010000009.1 coordinate 39,372, forward strand.
AGCCGGCGCCAGCCGTAGTCGTCCAGCCAGCGCTTGGGCGTCACCACGAAGGTGGCGAGCACGTACCGGAAGTCGTCGTTCGTGATGTCGTACCGGCGGTGCATCTGGTTCATCCGGCGGATCGCCTCGCGCCCCTGCGAGGAGTCGAAGCCGTGCTCGACCACCGCCTCCAGGATCAGCAGGGTGTCGTCGTAGCGCTTCTGGGTGCGCCCGGTGAACTCACCGGTCCGCGCCAGCAGTCGGCCGATGCTGGGGACGGCGTAGGTGCGGTAGAGCGCGAAGCCGAGCGACTGGGTGTAGTCCCAGGGGAACTCGTACCAGCTGCTGATCCGGTAGATCTCGGTGAACTCGGTCTCCGGGTCCATGCGCTGAATCTTCTTCAGCCAGTCGTATCGCTGCACGGATCCCGACCCTAGGGGCCGTTCAGGGCCCGGTCAACGGCGTCGCGCCGGGGCCCGGCGGGGGAACCGCCGGCCTCCGTTCCCGGAATTCCCGGGGGGATGTCGAGAACGCCCGGCGTGCTCCGACCCTCCTGTGAGAGCCTGCGGACGACGAAGGGGTGCAACGATGAAGTACATGCTGCTGATGCAGTTCAGCGAGAAGGACGTCGATTTCCCGAAGGTCGAGGAGTGGCCGGCCGAGGACATCCGGGTCCACGTGCAGTACATGCGGGACCTGAACGTCGAACTCGCCGGCACCGGTGAACTCGTCGACGCCCAGGGCCTGGACGCGCCGGCGACCGCCCGGATCGTCCGCGCGAACGGCGGCGCGCCGGCGGTCTCCGACGGCCCGTTCGCGGAGACCAAGGAGTGGGTGGCCGGCTGGTGGATCGTCGACTGCGACGGCGAGCCGCGCGCGGTCGAGATCGCGGCCAAGGTCTCGGCCGCCCCCGGACCGGCGGGCAAGCCGCTCGACATGCCGGTCGAGGTGCGCCGGATCATGTCCGAGCCGCCGGCCGAGGTCTGAGCGCGACCGGCGCGGTGCTCCTCGGGACGGCCCGCGGCGGACCCTCCGCCGCGGGCCGGCCGCGGGCGGCCGGCCCCCCACAGCGATCATCCGACAGGGGCCCGCCCCGGCGGGCCGGGGACCGCCCCAGGCCACCACGTCCCATACCCGCATCCCCGTCATAAACGGCGGCGTCGCCG
>NZ_JBHJUI010000009.1:40526-47021 GCF_042268405.1 Kitasatospora sp. NPDC056184
CACCCCCCTTCCCGCCTCCGCGTGTTCGGGTTGTATTTCGCCCCGGGGGTTTTCCCGGCGGCCGCCCCGGGCCCGGGCTCGGCCCCCCCCCCCCCGCGGCCCGTCCGCTGTCGGCCGTCCGCCCACAGCGATCATCCGACTGCGACCGGCCCGGGCGGGCAGGGTACCGCCCATGACCACCTCTTCCCTTCCCGCGATCCCGGACTTCTCCGGCGACGTCGCCGCCCACTACGCCGAGTACCGCCGCGGCTATCCGCCCGCCGCCTTCGAGTCCCTGGGCCGCACCTTCGGCCTGGACGCCCACCCCGGCATCGGCGACCTCGCCCTCGACCTCGGCTGCGGCACCGGCCAACTCGCCCTGCCGCTCGCCGCGCACGTGCGGACCGTCATCGGCATGGACCCGGAGCCGGACATGCTCCGCGAGGCCCGGGCCGCCGCCGACCGGGCGGGCGTGCGCAACGCCCTGTGGATGCTCGGCACCGACGCGGACGTCCCCGCCCTCGCGGACCTGCTGCCCGGCGACCGCCCGCTCGGCGTCACCGTGATCGGCAACGCCCTGCACTGGATGCGCCCCGACGAGCTGTTCGCCGCCCTCCACCCGCGCACCCGCCCCGGCGGCGGGGTCGCGGTGATCGCCAACGGCGCGCCGATCTGGGCCCAGGACTCCGACTGGTCGCGTGCCCTGCGCGCCGCCCTGGAGGAGCACTTCGGCCGCCCGATCACCGCCTCCTGCGGCACCGACGACGCCGAACGCGAGGGCTACGCCGCCGCGTTGAAGGCCACCGGGTTCACGGACGTGCGGGAGGCGGTGATCACGTACGAGGACGCCCTGACCCCCGATCAGCTCCTGGGCACCCTCTACTCCGCCATCCCCGCGTCCTCCCTCCCGTCCCGCGCCGAACGCCCGGCCTTCGCCGCCCGCCTGAACGCCGCCCTCCCCGCCCCGCCGACCCCCGCCGGCTACCCGGAACACGTCCGGATCTCCCTCCTCACCGGCCGGATCCCGGGGTAGCGCGGACGGGCTCAGCCGAGGTCGTACGCGTAGGAGAAGGTGTACGGGACGGGGGACTCGCCGGGGTGGTAGAGGTAGCCGCCGGTGCCGCGCAGGCCGGCGAGCTCGCCGGTGCCGGTGCCGGGGACCACCTCGAAGGTGCAGCGGACGGTGCCGTCCTCCTCGAAGGTGCCGCGCTCCTCCACCGTGAAGCCGCCGGTGCGGCCGTCCACCCGGCCGGCGAACTGCTGCAGGCCGGTGAAGGAGCCGCTCTTCTCGGTGGCGTAGACGAAGACGTACTGGCAGACGGTCGCCGCCGCCTCGATCCCGCCGGTGAAGGCGTTGACGACGGAGGCCCGGGCCAGCCGGGGCAGGGTCTCCGCCGGGCCGATCGGGGTCTCCGTCCAGTCTGCGTAGCCGAAGGCGCCGGTGACGGTCGTGGAAGCGCTCATGGTGGTTCTCCGGACGGTGCTCGGGGCGGCGCTCGGCGGTGTGCCGCGCGCTCGGCGATCACTCTGGCGCCCGTACCTGACACCTTCTGTCAGGTACGGGCGCCAGAATGGGGGGATGCGCGCCGACCGGCTCCTCGCCCTGCTGCTCCTGCTCCAGAACCGCGGCCGGATGACCGCCGGCGAACTCGCCGCCGAACTGGAGGTCTCGGTCCGCACCGTCTACCGGGACGTCGAGGCGCTGGCCGCCTCCGGCGTCCCGGTGACCGCCGACCGGGGGCCCGAGGGCGGCTACCGGCTGATGGACGGCTACCGCACCCGGCTCACCGGGCTCACCGACGCCGAGGCCGACGCGCTGTTCCTCACCGGCGCGCCGGGCCCGGCCCGCGACCTCGGCCTCGGCGCCGTGCTGACCACCGCCCAGCTCAAGCTCCAGGCCGCGCTGCCCGCCGAACTCGCCGACCGCACCCGCCGGATCCAGGACCGCTTCCACCTCGACGCCCCGGCCTGGTTCCGCGACGCCGACCGGGTCGCCCACCTGGCCGCGGTCGCCCGGGCGGTCTGGGAGCAGCGGGTGCTGCGCGTCCACTACCGCCGCTGGCGCGGCGAGGTGCACCGGGAGCTGCACCCGCTGGGCCTCGTGCTCAAGGGCGGCATCTGGTACCTGGTCGCGGGTGCGGCGGACGGCGCCGGTCCCCCCGAGGAGACGGCCCGCACCTACCGGGTGTCCCGGCTGCTCGCCGTCGAGGTCGCCGAGGAGACCTTCGAGCGCCCCGCCGGCTTCGACCTGGCCGCCCACTGGACCGAGACCGCCCGCCGGCTGACCGCCGCCCTGCACCAGCAGACCGCCCGGTTGCGGGTCTCCCCGCGGGCCCGCCGGCTGCTGCCGATGCAGTTCGGCGCCGCCGGAGCCCGGGCGCTGGCCACCGCGGGGCCGCCCGACGCCGAGGGCTGGGTGGAGGTCGACCTCGCCGTCGAGAGCACGGCGGTGGCTGCCGGGGACCTCCTGCGGCTGGGCCCGGAGGCCGTGGTGCTCGGCCCGCCCGGCCTGCGCGAGGCCGTCGCGGCCACCGCCACCGCCGTCGCCCGGCACTATGCCTGAGCCCGCGCCTCCGCGGTCCGGGCGGCCTCCAGGGCGGCGCGTTCGACCCGGTCCCGGTGCCCGGCCCACCAGGCCTCGTCGCCGGGGGCCGTGTTCTCCCCGTTGCGCCGCTGGCCGGTCGCGCCGTCGACGAGCTCGCGGACGATGTCGGCGTGCCCGGCGTGCCGCTGGGTCTCGGCGGTCATGTGGACGAGGCCGTGATGCAGCGTCACCTCGCCGCGCCGGCCCCACGGCACCCGGCCGACCGCGTCCAGCGGCAGCGCCGCGATCGTCCCGTCGGCGTGTGCGCAGGCCGCGCGGTACCGGTCGACGATCTCCTCCCGGCTCTCCTCCGGGGTCGCCCAGAAGTCGGAGTTCGGCTCGGCGTCCCCGGTGATCCACGGCCGGGGCGCGTCGAACGGCCGCCCGAAGGTCTCCCCGAAGTACAGGGCCTCCGCCGCCGTCGCGTGCTTGACCAGCCCCAGCAGATTGGTCCCGGTCGGCGTCAGCGGCCGGCGGATGTCGTACTCGGACAGCCCTTCGAGTTTCCACAGCAGGGCGTCCCGGGCGTCCTGCAGATAGGTGATCAGGTCCTTCTTGAAGGTTTCGGACGTCTCATCGGTCATGCCGGCCAGTCTGCCGTCGCCCCTCCCGCCCTTCACCCCCTTTTCCCGGCCCGGGGGACGGCCGGCGCCGGTGCCCGCCGACGGCCTGCGCCGCCGCCCGTCCACCGGCGGCGGACCGGGCTCGCCGGAGCTGAGCAGCGGGAATGCCGGTGGTTATCATGCGGACGGGGGAAGTCGTACGGACACGGGGGGAGTCGATCGGTGGATCGGGAGGCGCGGCCCGAAGGGCTGCGGTTCGAGGTGCTCGGGCCGGTGCGCGGCCTGCGGGACGGGGTGGAGCTGGCACTCGGCTCGCCGCAGCAGCAGGGGCTGCTGCTCGCCCTGCTGTTCCGGGCGGGCCGGCAGGTGTCGGGCGCCCAGTTGATCGACGACCTGTGGGGCGAGGAGCCCCCGGCCAGCGCCCACGGCGTCATCCGCACCTATGTGCACCGGCTGCGCCGGGTCCTCGGGCCCGACGTGCTGACCTCGCTCGGCGGCGGGTACCTGCTGACGGCCGACCCCGAGGGTCTGGACACCGCGCGCTGCGAGGCGCTGCTGGCCCGGGCGCGGACGCTGCGCGCCGAGGGGCGGCACGCCGAGGCGGGCACCGTCCTGCGGTCGGCGCTGGCGCTCTGGCGCGGCGAGCCGATGTCCGGGGTGCCCGGCCCCTACCCGCAGCGCCAGCGCCGGGAGTGGTCGGAACGCCGGCTCGCCGTCCTGGAGTCGTGCCTGGAGGCGGAGGTCGAGGGCGGCCGCCGGGCCGAGTCGGTCGCCGAGCTGGCGGCCCTGGCCGAGGAACACCCGCTGCGCGAGCGCATCTCGGAGCTGCTGATGCTCGCGCTGTACCGCTCCGGACGGCAGGCGGACGCGCTGGAGGTGTACCGGGCGGCGGACCGCCGGCTGCGCACCGAACTGGGCGTGGCGCCCGGCCCCGGGCTGCGGGACCTGCACGGGAGGATCCTCGCCGCGGACGCGAGCCTGGCGGCGCCCGCCGGGCCGGCGCCCGTCCGGGCGTCCCCGGCGGAGGCCCGACCGCCGGCCGGGGCGGCCTCCGCCACCGTCCTCAGGCCGGACCAACTCCCGGCCGCCGTGGCGGACTTCACCGGCCGGGCGGCGGAGGTCGAGGCGGTCAGGGCCGCCCTGCTGGAGCCGGACCGGGTGCCGGTGGCGGCGGTCGCGGGCATGGGCGGGGTCGGCAAGACCGCGCTCGCCCTGCACGTCGCGCACGGCCTCGCCGAGGAGTTCCCGGACGGCCGGCTCTACCTCGACCTGCACGGCGCGGACGGCCGTCCGACCCGCCCCGAGGAGGCGCTGGCGGCCTTCCTGCGCTCCTTCGGCGTGCCGGGTGAGGCGATCCCGGCGGGCCCGGCCGAACGGGCGGCCCGCTACCGGTCGTTGCTCGCCGGGCGGCGGGTCCTCGTGCTGCTGGACAACGCGCGCGACGCCGAGCAGGTCCGGCCGCTGCTCCCGGGCGGGGCGGGCTGCGCCGTCCTGGTCACCAGCCGGACCCGGATCGGGGCGCTGCCCAACGCCCGCTTCACCGAACTGCCGGTGCTGCCCGCCGAGGAGGCGGTCACCCTGCTGACCCGGGTGGTCGGCGCCGAGCGGGTGGCGGCCGAGGGGGAGGCGGCCCGCGAACTCGTCCGGCTCTGCGGACAACTGCCGCTGGCCGTGCGGATCCTCGCGGCGCGGCTGGCCTGCCGACCCGGCTGGAGCGTCGCCCGGCTGGTGGAGCAACTGGGCGGTGAACGCTACCGGTTGGACGCGCTGCGCAGCGGGGACCTCGCCGTCGACTCCTCGTTCCGCTTCGGCTTCGACCTGTTGGACGCCGAACAGGCGCGGGCCTTCCGGATGCTGGCCGTCCCCGAGGTGCCGGACCTGTCGGCGGCGGAGGCGGCCGCGGTCCTGGACCGGCCGGAGCCGGCCGCCGAGGCGCTGGCCGAGTCCCTGGTGGACTGCTCGATGCTGGAGGTCTCGGCCGGTCCCGACCGCTACCGCTACCACGACCTGCTGCGGGCCTTCGCCCAGCGGATCGACCGGGTCTGCCCGGGCGGCCCGCAGGACCAGGCGGAGGTCGACGGTGAGCGGGTGCGCGCGCTGACCCGGCTGGTGGACCACCACCACGCCAGGGTGACGGCCGCGCTCCGCTCGACGGCGGCGGGGACCGCCGCCCCGGCCGCCGGGGACTACGTGACCGTCGGGGCGCTGGTGCGCCAGTGCGCGCAGCTCCCGGGCCGCTCCCGGGGGGCGGCGCCCGGCCTCGGCCGGCTCGCCGAACTCCTGCTGGGCGTCTGCCTGTCGGCGGACTCCGGGCACGCCACCCGGCCGCTCGGCCACGCCGCCAACGCCCTGCTGCGGGCCGCCCTGGACGAGGGCGACCGGACCGCGGAGGCCCGGGCGCGCCTGGTGCTCGGCCGGCTGCTGGCCGAGGTCGGCTCCGCGTCCTCGGCGCTCGCCGAGCTGCTCCGGGCCCGGGACCTGTGCACCGCGCACGGGCTGCCGGAGCCGCTGCTCGCGCTCGCGCACGGCTCGCTGGCCGCCTGTTTCGTCCACCTCGACCGCCCGGACGAGGCGGTGGCCGGGTTCTCGGCCGCGGTCGCGGTCCGGCAGCGGATCGGCGACCGGCGCGCGCTGGCCGCCGAACTGCTGGACCTGGCGGGGGCGTTCGCCCGGCAGGGCCGGTTCGGTGCGGCGGGCCGGGTGGTGGACCAGTCCCTGGTGATCGGCCACGACCTGGCCGACCGCGCGCTGGAGGCCCGCGCCCGGGACTCGCTCGGCTCGATCGACCACGAGCTCGGCCGGTACGACCAGGCGGTCGCCCACCGGCGGGCCGCGCTCGCCCTGACCGACCCGGCCGACCACCGGCGCACCGGCCGGGTCCTGCTGCGGCTCGGCGAGTCGCTGCGCGCGGGCGGCCGCGGTCCGGAGGCGGTCGAGGCGGCGGAGCGCGCGGTCGACGCGCTGACCCTGGACGGCGACCACCGGGGCCGCGGCCTGGCCCTGGCCGCGCTCGGCGACGCCCTGGCGGAGCACCGCCCGGGCGAGCCGGACCGGCCCGGCGACCCGGAGCGGTCCGGCCGGCTGGCCCGGGCCCGGGCCTGCTGGGCCGAGGCGCACGGCATCCTGGCCCCGATCGGCTCGCCGGAGGCCGAGCGGCTGGTGCCGCTGCTCGGTGACGACCACCCGGCCGGGCCGTCCCGGCGGCACTGGCCCTCCTGGCTCCCGGCCTGACGCGGCGCGCCCGTCCCGCGGGGGCGGCCCGCCCCCGCCCGCCCCCCCGCCCCCGGGGGGACGGGGGGGGGACCGGCCTCACCAGGTCGGGGGGGCCCGGGGAGGGGGCGCGACGCGCGGGGACCACGGGCAGGCGCG
>NZ_JBHJUI010000009.1:47031-283235 GCF_042268405.1 Kitasatospora sp. NPDC056184
TGCCCCCCCCCCCCGCCCGCCCCCCCCGGGCGCCCCCCGCCCCCGGGCCCCCCGCGGCCCCGCGCCCCCCCCGCCCGGCGGCCCCGCCGCCCCGCCCCCCCCCCCCCGGACCCGGGTGTCAGGCGGCGGAGACCGTCCACACCTGGTCGGCGGAGCCCGTGCAGGCGCGGACCGTGGCGGGCACGTCGGGCCCGGCGGCGGACAGGCAGCGCCGCGCGTCCCGGGCGACGGTCACCAGATAGCCCCCGGGCGTCGGGGTGAACGACCAGATCTGATGCGGAGGACTGGGCACCGGCGGGTACCACAGCCGCGTCTGCGAGCGGGTCCCCTCCAGGTCGAGGACCCGGCCGGACCGGCTGGCGGAGCTGGTGAGGGAGTACCCGCCGTCGGTGCGCGGGGTCAACTGCCAGACACCGCCCGGGCCGCCGTCGTCGGAGGTCACGACCACCGGGTTGCCGTCGAGGTCGAGCGAGGCCTGGTCGTACAGCACGGACCCGCCGTTGGACAGCCGGGCGAGCGGGGGCAGCGGGCCGCCCGGCTGGGCCGGCGGCGTGACGGGCGGCTTCGTCGGGACGGTGTAGGTCGGCGGGGGCGGCGGCGGTGAGGCGGTGTACGGCGGGGGCGTATAGGTGTAGTTCGGGTCCGGGGACACGGTCCGTCGCGGGGTGGAGGTGGCGGCGGGGGTGCCCGGCGGCGGTCCGGCCGTGTAGGCGGGGGCGCCCGGTGCCGACGGCTGCCCGGGCGCCGGCGAGGGGGCGCCCGCCGCGCCGCCCGGGGCGGCGGAGCCGACGGGTGCGTCCGGAGACCCGGGGGCGGGCGCGCCCGGGGCGTTCGCGGGGGTGTTCGGCGCGGCGCCGTTCCCGTTCGCGGGACCGCCCGGCCCGCCCACGCCGCCCGCGTCGGGCAGCGGCCCGTCCGGGAGGGCCGGCCCGGTCGGCGAGGGGGCCCCGGACGGGGACGGCGCGCCGGGGGAGGGGGACGGCGCGCCCGGGTCGGGGAGGAGCCCGGCGGGCGCCGTCAGCGGAAGGCCCGAGCGGTCGGAGGCGTTCGCCGCGTCGGCCGCCCGGATGTCGGCCGGACCCCCGCCCCGGTGCAGGACGGCGGCCGCGGTGGCGGTGACGGCGCAGCAGAGCGCGGCCGCGCCCGCCACGAGCAGGGTCCGCCGCCGGGTGCCGAACAGCGCGGCCCGCCATCTGGCCGCGCGGCTCGGCGGGGCGGCCGGCTCGGCCGCGGCCACCGGGGCCGCGACGGCCGGGCGCGCCGCCGACCCGGTGGCCCGGAGCGCGGCGAGCGCACCGGTCGACCGGACCACCGCCGCCCAGGACGGGCCGCCCGCCGGGCCGCCGGCCGGCTCACCGGCGAGGGCCGCCAGGACGGCCCCGGCCATGGTGGCGGCGTCCGGCCAGCGCAGGGCCGGGTCCTTCGCGAGGGCCCGCTCGACCAGGGCCCGGACCGGGGCCGGGACGTCGGCCGGCAGCGGCGGCACGGGGTCGGTCAGGTGCTTGAGGATCAGCTCCAGGGCGGTCTCGCCCTCGAACGGCAGCCGCCCGGTCAGGCACTCGTAGAGCACGACCCCGAGCGCGTACAGGTCCGCCGAGGCGGTGACCGTGCCGGTGGAGGCCTGCTCGGGCGCCTGGTAGGCGGCGGTGCCGAGCACCATCCCGGGCACGGTGAGCCGGGGGTCGCAGCCGGGCCGGGCGATGCCGAAGTCGGTGACCACCACGTGGCCGTCACGCATCATCAGGTTGGCGGGCTTGATGTCCCGGTGGACGATGCCGGCCTCGTGCGCGGCCTGGAGCGCCGCCAGGACCTCCAGCGCCAGGCCGAGGGTCTCCGGGGCGGTCAGCGGGCCCCGCCGTTCCATCACGGTGCTCAGCGGCTCGCCCTCGATCAGCTCCATGACCAGGTAGGCGACCGGGTGGGCGGCGGGGCCGGACGGCGCGCCCCAGGAGGGGACGTCGGCGGCGCGCCCGGGGCCGAAGTCGTACACGCCGACGATGCCGGGGTGCTGCACCCGGGCCATCACCCGGGCCTCGTCGTGGAACCGCTCGGCGAAGCCGGGTTCGTCCAGCAGCGCGGGTTTCAGGACCTTGACGGCCACGCGGCGGTCGAGCACCTGGTCCCGGGCGAGCCAGACATCGCCCATCGAGCCGCCGCCGATCCACTCCTCCAGCCGGTAGCGGTCACCGAGCGTGGTGCCACGCATGATTCTCCTCGACCTCGTTCCGTCGTCGCGACCGCCGCCGGGGCCCGGTCGGCCCTCGGTCGCACCGGGAGATCCTGCCGGGTGGACATAAACGCCGACTTGTCGTGGGCACTGAAACCCCCCGGCCCCGGACCTCCGGCGTTCCGTCAACGCGTCCGTGAACGGACCGTCGACACCCTGTGTGCGGCGGGCCGGTGACATGGCATCGGGCCGGGTCCACCGGGGAGCCGGCCACGAAGGGGGGAACCCGAGATGATCGACCGTCGTACGGCCGCCGCCGCGGTCCTGGTCGCCGCGACCGCGGTGTCCGGGACAGTCCTGGGGGCCGGGACCGCGAGCGCGACCGACCTGCCGCTCCCGGTCAGCGGCGCCGAGTACCGCGTCTCCAGCAAGGCGGGCGGCGCCCTCCAGTGGGACAGCCGGAACAACGGGTCCGACGTGGTGGTCCGCGACTGGAACGAGGCGTCCGCCCAGCAGCTGTGGACGATCAAGGACGAGGGCGCCGGCACCTGGTCGGTCAAGGTGCCCGGCACCAACAACGCGATCGACCGCGACACGGGCCGGAACACCGTCGGCGCCTGGAACTACGTGGCCGCGGACAACCAGCGGTGGAGCCTGCACAACACCTCGCTGGGCGACGGCAGGGGCTGGCTGCTGCGCAACGTCTCGGACCCGGCCCTCTGTCTCACCCGCGGTGCGGACCTGAACGCGAAGGTGGCCGCCTGCAACGCGGGCGACCCGGCGCAGAACTGGAACCTCGACCGGAACACCGGCACCACTCCGCCGAACCCCGGCCGCCCGGTCATCGACCTGGACTACGCGCAGGCCCCGGACCTCGGCCCGTGGCTGGAGCAGCAGAAGCAGACCGTCGCGAACTACTACCCGACGATCTCCAGCCTGGTCGTCAAGGGCGCGTGGACCCCCGCCCCCCGGTTCCGGATCGTCCTCGACCCGCAGATCGTCAACTACCCCGCCGAGGCGCGGTCCGGTGCCGTGCCCGAGATCCACGTCAACATCAACTACGCCCGGAACAACCGGGGCGACACCGGTTTCCTGCTGCACGAGGCCGCGCACGTGGCGTTCTTCGGCCACCCGGGCCGCCCGTGGTGGCTGGAGGAGGGGCTGGCGGACTGGGTGCGCTACTACAACTTCCAGCCCGGCACCGTCCACCCGCTCGCCCCGAACGACCGGTACGACAGCGGCTACAGCGCCACCGCCCGGCTGATCGACTACGTCACGAACGCCTACCGGCGGCCCGACCTGCCGTACCTGCTGAACACGAGGGACTACGGCACCGGCCAGATCTGGGTCCAGGTGACCGGCAAGACCGCCGACCAGCTCTGGAACGAGATGCCCAAGTAGGGCGCGGCGGCCGCCCCGCCACAGCCCGCCCGGGTGCCGGACGACGCCCCTCGGCGCCGCCCGGTCCACCCGGGCGCACCCCCGCCGAGGGGCGGGCACGGAGAGTGACGGGCCGGGGACGGACGATTCGGACTTGAATCTTTGCGAACAGATGTTCGATCCTGGGGGTGTGCCCGTTATCGAATCTGTTTTCGAATCCACCGTCGAGCGGAAGCCCGCGCTCCGACCGGTGGCGTCGACCGCCGCCCCCGGACGGGGGCTGCTGCCGGTGGTGCCCGCGCTGCGCGGGCTGCTGCCGGAGGGCGGGCTGCGGCGGGGCGCGGCGGTGTCGGTGGCGGGCGGGGACGCCGGGCTGCTGCTGGCGCTGGCCGCCGGGGTGCGGGAGACCGGCGGCGGCTGGGCCGCGGCGGTCGGGCTGCCGGACCTCGGGCTGGCCGCGGCCGCCGGGTACGGGCTCGACCTGCGGCGGCTGCTGGTGGCCGACGACCCCGGACCGCACTGGGCCGAGGTGGTGTCCGTACTGGCCGGCGCCGTCGAACTGATCATGCTGCGGCCGGACGGCCCGGTCCCGCCGAACCTGGCCGCCCGGCTGGCCGCCGTGCTGCGGCGCAGCGGCTGCGTGCTGCTGGTGGCCGGGCCGTGGCCGGGGGCCGGACTGCGGCTGGGCGTGCGCTCCGGGCGCTGGTTCGGGCTGGGCGACGGGCACGGGCAGCTCACCGGACGGCAGGTGGAGGTGGTGGCCGAGGGGCGCGGTTCGGCGGGGCTCGGGCGGACCGCCCGGCTCTGGCTGCCGGACGCGTACGGCGCGGTGCGGACCGTGGAGGAGGCGGTCGGCGCCGGGACGGCGGACGTGGACGTGGTGGGGGAGGACGCGGTGTCGGGGGCCGGGGCGGGCCTCGACCGCATGGCGGTGGTGTGAGATGACCGGCGGCGAGGTTGCCGGGTCCGCCGGGGCGGGTGGCGCGGTCACCCCCCGGGTGCTGGTGGTGTGGTGCCCGGACTGGCCGGTGGCGGCCGTCGAGCGTCCGGGGGAGGCCGACGCGCCGGTGGCGGTGGTCGAGGGCGGCCGGGTGCTGGCCTGCTCGGCGGCGGCCCGGGCGGCCGGGGTGCGGCAGGGGCAGCGGCTCAAGCTGGCCCAGAGGCTCTGCCCGGCGCTGGAGCTGCGCGACCGCGACCCGGAGGCGGAGGCCCGGCGGTTCGAACCGGTGGCCGCGGCCGTGGAGGCGTTCACCCCCCGGGTGGAGGTGCTGCGCCCGGGACTGTGCGCGATCCCGGTGAAGGGGCCGGCCCGCTACTTCGGCGGGGAGGAGGCCCTGGCGGCGAAGGTCCAGGGGGCGGTCACGGCCGCCCTGGCGGCGTCGGCCGCGGTCGCGGCTGCCCAGGCGCACCCGGCGGACGCGGAGCCGGTCCGGAGTCGCGCCACCGCCGGGGGCGGCGACGGGAACGGCGGCGGTGCCGGGGACGGTGACGGCCGCCTGGCCGAGGTCGTCCCGCTGCACCCCGCCGCTGCCGGGCATCCCGCCGCCGGGCATCCCGCCGACGCCGAGCACCCCGCCCCCCGGCGGCGGACCGCCGGGGTGGACGAGCTGCTCGCCGCCGCGCCCGCCGCCCGGGACGGCGCCCGGGGCGGCTTCGCCCGCCCGCCCGCCTACCCGCCGGCCCCCGCCCCCGGGGCCGCGCCGCCCGCCGCCGCGCCGCCGCCGCTCGGCCAGGTCGGCGTGGCCGACGGCCTGTTCGCCGCCGTGCTCGCCGCCCGCGCGGGGGTGCTGGTCCCCGCCGGGCGGACGGCGGAGTTCCTCGCGCCCTACCCGGTGGCCGCGCTCGGCGACGCGGAGCTGGCCGAACTGCTCGACCGGCTCGGCCTGCCCACGGTCGGGGCGTTCGCCGCGCTGCCCGCCGAGTCGGTGGCCGACCGCTTCGGCCCGACCGGCACGGTGGCGCACCGGCTGGCCCGCGGTCTGCAGCCGCGCCCGCTGGTGCCGCGCGCCGAGGGTCCTGACCTCTCCGTCGAGCAGCGCTTCGACCCGCCCGAGCCGCTCGCCGAACCGCTGGTGTTCGTCGCCCGCACCCTGGCCGAGCGGCTGCACCGGCGGCTCGCCGGGGCGGGACTGACCTGCCAGCGGGTCGCCGTCGAGGTGGAGTGCGCCGACGGCCGGACGGTCGCGCGGCTCTGGCGGCACGAGGGCCGGCTCTCGGCGACGGCGCTCGCCGAGCGCGTCCGCTGGCAGCTCCAGGCCTGGCAGAGCACCGGCACGTTCGACCGGAGCGGCGACCCCGGGGGCTCCCACACCCCCGAGCCGGGCGGGTTCACCGCGCTGCGCCTCGTCCCCGACGACCTCACCCCCGACCAGGGCCGCCAACTCGCCCTCTGGGGACAGGCGGTGGCGGACGACCGGGTGGAGCGCGCGGTGGCCCGGGTGCAGGCGGTGCTCGGCCACGCCGGGCTGCGCCGGATCGAGCCGGCCGGCGGCCGGGGGCCCGAGGACCAGGCGGTCCGGGTGCCGTGGGGCGAGCCCTACGACCCGGCGGCCCCCGCCGACGCGCCCTGGCCGGGTCGGGTCGGCGGGCTGCGGGACGTCTGGCCGGCCGTGGTGCACCGGGTCCCGGTGCCGGCGGCGGTGCTGGACGAGGACGGGCGGCCGGTGACGGTGGACGGCCGGGCGGGGGTGTCGGCCCGGCCGGCCACCGTGGCGGTGCGCGGGCGGGACCTGGCGGTGGACGGCTGGACCGGCCCCTGGCCGGCGGTCGAGTACTGGTGGGACCAGGAGCGCGCGCGCCGCCGGGCCCGGTTCCAGGTGACGGTGGCGGACGGGCGGGCGCTGCTGCTCACGGTGGAGGGGGGTGCCTGGTTCGTGGAGGCCGGGTACGACTGACGGCCGGGCCGTTCGAGGGGGGTAGGAAACCAGCGCGAGACCGAAGGCACCACCCCCGATGGGATTCACCAGTCATCCCTCCCTCCCCTGGAGCGAGCTGCACCGGCGGCTGTCCGGCGACGGCGGGGGCGGCGACGTCGTCGTCCCGCTGCACCCGCGCGCCGGCGACCGGCCGGACGGGCCCGCCGGGCGGCCCGCCGGGACGCGGCTCGCCGGACCGGCCTGGGCCGAACTGCACGTCCACTCCGCCTTCAGCTTCCTCGACGGCGCCAGCGACCCCGAGGCGCTGGTCGCCGAGGCCGCCCGGCTGGACGTCGAGGCCCTCGCGCTCACCGACCACGACGGCCTCTACGGCGCGGTCCGGTTCGCCGAGGCGGCCCGCGGCACGGGTGTGGCCACCGTCTTCGGCGCCGAACTGACCCTCCGTCAGGAGAGGGGCGGGGCCGAGCACCTGCTCGTGCTGGCCCGCGACCCGGAGGGCTACCGCCGCCTCTCCGCCGTCATCGGCGCGGCCCAGCTCGCGGGCGGGGCCAAGGGGAACCCGGTCTACGACTTCGCGGCCCTCGCCGAGGCGCACGGCGGCCACTGGGCGGTGCTCACCGGCTGCCGCCTGGGCCGCGTGCCCGCCGCCCTGGCCGCCGCCGCGGGCGGTCCTGACACCGGAGCCGAGCGGCAACTCCGCACCCTCGCCGAGGCGTTCGGCCGCGAGAACGTCCACGTCGAGCTGGTCCACCAGTGGCTCCCCGGTGACGACCTGCGCAACGACGCCCTCGCCGCGCTCGCCGCCCGGCTGCGCCTGACCACCGTCGCCTCCACCAACGCCCACCACGCGGGCCCCGCCGAGGGCCGGCTCGCCCAGAGCCTGGCCGCCCTGCACGAGCGCCGCACCCTCCCCGAGGCGGCGGGCTGGACGCAGGCCGCCGGCACCGCCCATCTGCGCTCCGGCCGCGAGATGGCGGCCCGGCTGGCCCGCTTCCCGGGCGTCCGCGAGGCCACCGCGGACCTCGCCCGCGCCTGCGCCTTCGACTTCGCCACCCTGGACCCGGAGTTGCCCGGCTACCCCGTCCCGCCCGGCCGCACCGAGATCGGCCACCTGCGCGCCCTGGTCGCCGAGGGCGGCCCGGCCCGGTTCGGGCCCGGGAACGGCCCGGCCCGCCGCCAGCTCGCCCGCGAGCTGGACGTCATCGAGGAACTCGACCTGGCCGGCTACTTCCTGATCGTCCACGACATCGTCGACTTCTGCCGCCGGGAGTCCATCTGGTGCCAGGGGCGCGGTTCGGCGGCCAACTCGGCGGTCTGCTTCGCGCTCGGGATCACCGCCGTCGACCCGGTGTACTACAAGCTGCTCTTCGAACGCTTTCTCTCCACCGCCCGCGACGGCCCGCCGGACATCGACCTGGACATCGAGAACCGCCGCCGCGAGGAGGTCATCCAGTACGTCTACCGCCGGTACGGGCGCGAGCACGCCGCCCAGGTCGCCAATGTGATCACCTACCGGCCCCGGCTGGCCCTGCGCGACGCCGCCCGGGTGCTCGGCTACCCGCAGGGCCAGGTGGACGCGTTCAGCCGGCAGGCCGACTTCCGCTCGCCGCCCGGCGCGGACGCCGTCATCCCCGCCGACGTGCTCGCGCTCGCCGGGCAGCTCCACGGCCTGCCGCGCCACCTGGGCATCCACTCGGGCGGCATGGTGCTCACCCGGGAGCCGATCGCCGAGATCTGCCCGACCGAGTGGGCGCGGATGCCGGGGCGCTCCGTGCTGCAGTGGGACAAGGAGTCGGTGGCCGGCGCCGGACTGGTCAAGATCGACCTGCTCGGCCTCGGCATGCTCGCCGCGCTGCACGACACCTGCGACCTGGTCGCCCGGCACCACGGCGAGCACTACGACCTGGCGACCATCCCGGACGACGACCCGGGGGTGTACGCGATGCTGCGGCGGGCCGACACCGTCGGCGTCTTCCAGGTCGAGTCGCGCGCCCAGATGGCCACCCTGCCCCGGCTCAAGCCGGACCACTTCTACGACCTGGTCGTGGAGGTCGCGCTGATCCGGCCCGGCCCGATCCAGGGCGGCTCCGTCCACCCCTACCTGCGCCGCCGTGCAGGGGTGGAACCGGCCGGCTGCCCGCACCCGCTGATGGAGAACGCGCTCGGCAAGACCCTCGGGGTGCCGCTGTTCCAGGAGCAGATGATGCAACTCGCCATCGACTGCGCCGGGTTCACCCCGGCCGAGGCGGACCGGCTGCGCCAGGCGATGGGCGCCAAGCGCTCGCACGAGCGGGTCGCCCGGCTGCGCGAGCGGCTGCTCGGCGGCATGGCCGAGCGCGGCATCCCCGAGGAGGTGGCGCAGGACGTCTACACCAAGATCGAGGCCTTCTCCCACTACGGCTTCCCGGAGAGCCACGCGATCAGCTTCGCCTACCTGGTGTACGCCAGCGCCTGGCTCAAGTACCACTACCCGGCGGCGTTCACCTGCGCCCTGCTGGCCAACCAGCCGATGGGCTTCTACGCGCCGCTCAGCCTGATCTCCGACGCCCGGCGGCACGGCGTGCGGGTGCGCGGGGTGGACGTCAACGCCAGCGGCCCCGGGCCCGCCCTGGAGCCGTACCGGGGGCCGACGCCCGAGCCGCCGCTCACCGCCGGGAAGCCGCAGCCCGCGATCCGGCTCGGCCTGGACACCGTGCGCGGCATCGGCGCCGCCCAGGCCGAGGCGATCGCGGCCGGGCAGCCGTACGCGGACCTGGAGGACTTCGCCCGCCGCACCGGCCTGCCCGCACCGGCCCTGGAGGCGCTGGCCGCGGCGGGCGCGTTCGGCTGCTTCGGACTGGGCCGGCGGCAGGCGCTCTGGGCGGCGGGCGCGTTCGCGGGCGTCTCGGCGGACCTCATCCCGGGCACCACGCCCGGTACCGAGGCGCCGGACCTGCCCGCGATGACCCCGGTGGAGGAGACCATCGCCGACCTCTGGGCCACCGGGGCGTCCGCGACCGGTCACCCGCTCCAGCACCTGCGCGCCCACCTGGAGCGCGGCGGGGCGCTCTCGGCCGCCGAGCTCCCGGACGTGCCGCCGGGGACGGCGGTGGTGGTCGGCGGTCTGGTCACCCACCGGCAGCGGCCGCCGACGGCGGGCGGGGTGCTCTTCCTCAGCCTGGAGGACGAGACCGGGCTGATCAACGTGATCTGCGGCCGGCCGGTCTGGGAGTCCCAGCGCCGCACCGCCCTCGACCGGGCCGGGCTGCTGGTCCACGGGCACATCGAACGGGACCGGGGCGCCACCAACCTGGTCGCCACCCGGCTGACCCCGCTGCGGATCGGGCTGTGACGGCGCGGGGCGGCGGGAGGTGGCGGGGCGTGGCGGGGCGCGACCGGCGCGGCGCAGTCGTGGGGGGTGCCTGCGCCGCGCCGGAGCATGTGCCGGCGGCTAGAAGGCCGGTTGGTCGTTCAGCTCGACGATCCGCAGGTCGCCCAGGCGGACGGTGTACCAGACGTCCTGGCTGCCGCCCCCGCCCCAGAGCTCGGTGAGCCGGACCGAGGCGAAGCCGTACTCCTCCTTCACCTGCTGGGCCGACCAGTCCGCCGGGACGTTCTGGGCCCGGAACACCGGATCGGCGTCGTGCTCCTGGGCCCAGGCGTCGAGGCGGAAGTCCAGGTGCGGGGCGAGGTAGCGCTCGCGGACGGCCCGCGGGCTCTCGCCGCTCTCGCCGAGCACCGCCCGCCGGTACTCCTCGAAGAACGTGACCACCTGGTGCGCGGCCGGCGTCCCCGCCCGGACCTGCGCCGGCGCGGAGACCCCGGCCGGGTCGACCGGCGGCGCGAGCGCGGCCCGGGCGGGGGCGGCGACGAGGCCGCCGAAGGCGAGCAGCGCGGCCGCCCCCGCGAGGGCGGTGCGCATCGAGTTCATTCGCGTCATGCCCGAAGTCCATCATTCGGCGACGAACTCTGTATATCGCCGAAACGTGTGGTTTGCGCTGCTACCGGGCGTATTTGACGAATCATCTGCTAAAGGGAGGAGCCGGCCTCCCGGCCCGCTCCGGGCGGGCCCGCGAAGGCCTGGGCGATCGGCAGCCAGGCCGTCGCCACCTCGCCGGTCGCGGTCAGCGCGAGGTCGTCCCGGTGCCGGCGCCGCGTGACCAGCAGGCAGAAGTCCAGGGCCGGGCCGGCCACCCGGTCCGCCGCGTCCGCGGGCCCCCACGTCCACGATCCGCCGTCCGGCGCGGCCAGTTCCACCCGCACCGGGGCCTGCGGGGCGGGCCGCCCGTGCACCGTGAACGCGAAGCCCATCGTCCGCACCCCCAGGTGCGCGACGTGCCGCAGGCGCGCCGTCGGCTCCCGGCGGACGCCGAGCGCGTCCGCCACGTCCTGCCCGTGCGCCCAGGTCTCCATCAGCCGCGCGGTGGCCATCGACGCGGCCTTCATCGGCGGCCCCAGCCAGGGCAGCCGGGCATCGGCCGGCACCGCCGCCAGGGCGGCGGCGAGCCGCTCCCGGCCGGACCGCCAGCGGGCCAGCAGCGCGGCCGGCGGCTCGGCCGCCCCGCGCGCCGCGCCGTCCTCCACCGGGTCCGCGCCGGCCGCCGACAGCGCGCCGAACACCCGGCCGGACTCGGCGACGAAGGCCTCGGGGTCGCGGGCGGCCAGCTCCGACCAGTCGTCCGTCCACGCCAGGTGGGCGATCTGGTGCGCCACCGTCCACCCCGGTGCGGGTGTCTCCAGCGCCCAGCCGCCCGGCTCCAGCCCGGCGACGAGCCGGTCCAGCACCGCGCTCTCGGCCCGCAGGTCGGCCAGCAGCGCCACCAGCACGGGCGAGCCCTCGGGAACGTTCGGATCGGCCATGGATATCCCCTTCGTTACGGTCGGAAACCTTGGAAACACCGGGAACCACGACGGGTCGCCATGGGCCGTGGTGGTGACCCGTCGGTAACCTCGCGCCCGCACCCTACGCCGCCGCGCCCGCCGCCACCCGGAACTCCGCGCAACTCCCCGCGACACGCCCGCGGAACCCGTTCGCGACCCCTCCCCAGCGCCGCGACCGCGTGTGACAATCGCGCGATGACGACCGCCCCGACCGCGCCGAAGAGCGGCGCCGAGGCCCCGGACGACCTCGCCGCCCGGGCCGCCGAGCTGGTCCGGGACGCCGTGCTCGGCGACCTCGCCCGCCGGGTGGTCGCCGACTGCGGCGCCGACGTCGGCCTGGTCGGGGTGCCCGAGCCGGGGGTGGCCGGGTCCGGCGGCGAGGGCATGGTGCTGCGGCACTGGGCCGGCACCCGGGCGGACCTGCTGCACGATCTCCCGGTGCCGGCCGGCACCGGCCTCGGCGGCCGGGCGCTGGCCGAACGGGCGCCCAGCTGGGTGCCCGACTACCGTGCCGACACCACCATCTCGCACCACTACGACGCCGCCGTCACCGCCGAGGACCTCTACGCGATGCTCACCGTGCCGCTGCTGCACGGCGGCACCGTGCACGGCGTGGTGTACGCCTCGCTGCGCGCGGTGGTCCCGTTCGGGGACGTCCGGATCGCCGCCGTGGCCCGGCTCGCCGAGGCCGCCACCCGGGCCCTCGCCGGGGCCGCCGCCTGGCGCGGGGCCGCGCCGCCGGCCGCGGCTCCGGCCGCCACCGCCGTGCGAAGACCCGCGCGCGCCCCCGCCGCCCCGCTCACCCGGCGCGAGCACGAGGTGCTCCGCTGGGCGGCGACCGGCCGGACCAGCCCGGAGATCGCCGCCCAGCTGGGCCTCACCTGCAACACGGTGACCGGCTACCTGAAGAGCGCCATGCACAAGCTCGGCGTCCGCAACCGCACCGAACTCGCCGTGACCGCCCGGGAGTCCGGCCTGCTCGGCTGAACCACCGGACCGGACGGGTCAGTTGACCTTCCGCTCCCGCCCCGACCAGTACGGCTCGCGGAGCCGGAACTTCTGCAGCTTCCCGGTGGTCGTGCGCGGCAGCGCGTCCCGGAACTCCACCGAGGTCGGCGACTTGTAGCCGGCCAGCCGCTGCTTGCAGTGCGCGATGAGGTCCGCCTCGGTGATCTCCGAGCCCGGCTTCGGCACCACCAGGGCCTTGACCGTCTCGCCCCACTTGGCGTCCGGGACGCCGATCACCGCGACCTCGGCCACCGCCGGGTGGTCGTACAGGCAGTCCTCCACCTCGATCGAGGAGACGTTCTCCCCGCCGCTGATGATGACGTCCTTCTTCCGGTCCGAGATGGTCAGGTAGCCGTCCTCCAGCACGCCGCCGTCGCCGGTGTGGAACCAGCCGTCCCGCAGCGCCTCCGCGGTGGCGTCCGGCTGCTGCCAGTAGCCGTCCAGCACGACGTTGGAGCGGACCAGCACCTCGCCCTGCTCGTCCACCCGCACCTGGTTGCCGATCGCCGGGGCGCCCGCCTGCACCAGCTTCTCCGCCCGCTGCTCGGCGGGCAGTTCGTCCCATTCGGCGCGGGTGCGGTTGACCGTCACCACCGGCGAGGTCTCGGTCAGGCCGTAGATCTGCAGGAACTCCCAGCCGAGCTCGGACTCCATCCGCTGCACCACCGAGGTCGGCGGCGGCGCGCCGGCCACCACCATCCGCACCCGGTCCCGGCCCGGAACCGGGCCGTCCCACTCGGCCGCCGCGTCCAGCACCATCTGCACCACCGCGGGCGCGCCGCACAGGAAGGTCACCCCGTGCCGCTCGACCCGGCGCAGGATCTCGGCGCCGTCCACCTTCCGCAGCACCACGTGCTGCGCGCCCAGCCCGGTGAGCGAGAACGGCAGGCCCCAGCCGTTGGCGTGGAACATCGGCAGGGTGTGCAGGTAGACGTCCCGGTCGCTCGCCCCGAAGTGCAGGGCCATCAGCGTCGCGTTCAGCCAGACGTTGCGGTGGGTGAGCTGAACGCCCTTGGGGCGGGCGGTGGTTCCGCTGGTGTAGTTGATGGTCGCGGTGTCGTTCTCGTCGATCGCGTACCGGCGCGGCGCGTTCCCGAAGTCGTACAGCAGCGCGTCGCTGTCCGCCCCGATCGCGAACTTGTGCTTGGCGACCACCCCGGCCAGCGGCTCGGCCAGCTCCGGGTCGACCAGCAGCACCGAGGCGCCGCTCTGCTCGACGATGTACGACACCTCCTCGGCCTTGAGCCGGAAGTTCACCGGCACCAGCACCCGGCCGTGCCCGCTCACGCCGAACAGCGAGGTCAGCAGCCGCGCCGAGTTGTGCGACACGATCGCGACCCGTTCACCGGGACCGACCCCGAGCCGGTCCAGCCCGGCCGCCTGCGCCCGCGCCAGCCGGGCGATCCGACGGTACGTCAGATCGGTCCAGGGTTCGGCCGGTTGCACCGGCTCGTCGACGATGCCGACCCGGTCGCCGTAGACCAGCTCGGCCCGGTCGAGGAAGTCCATCACGGAGAGTGGAATCTGCATGGGCCCCACTGTCCTCCGCCCGCCGTCCGCTGCACACCCCCGATCGGGGGTGTCACCCGGACGGGCCCGTGCCGGTGCTACGCCCGCGCGGCGACCGTCTGCGCGGCGGAGATCGCGGCGGCCAGCCGGTCCCGCGCCTCGGTCTGGGCGGCGATCCGGCGCTCCAGCACCGCCAGCCGCTCCCGGGCGATCCGCAGCGCGCCGGGCGACGGCGGCCCCAGCGTGTCGTGGTCCAGGCACCCCAGGAACGGCCGGACGTCCTCCAGGGTGAACCCGGCCTCCAGCAGCGCGCGGATGTTGCGCACCCGCACCACCGCCGCCTCGTCGTACACCCGGTACCCGTTGGGCGCGCGCCCGGAGCCGATCAGACCGGCCTGCTCGTAGTGCCGCAGGGCCCGGGCGGTCGTCCCCGTCGCCCGCGCCAGCTCGCCGATCCGCACCCGCGCCGCCCCCCTGCCCGCCTCCCGCGGCGCTCAGCCCACCACGGCGCCCCCGTCCACCGGCAAGACTACTCCGGTCACGAAGGAGGCCTGCGGCGAGGCGAGTTGGGTGATCGCCCAGGCCACCTCGGCGGCCTCGCCGATCCGGCCGAGCGGGGTGTGCGCCAGCTGCCACGCCCGCACAGCCGCCCGCCGCTCGGGACCGATCCCGGCGTGGTCGGCGATCGGCGTCTTGATCGCGCCCGGCGCCACCGCCACCACCCGGACGCCGTGCGGCGCCAGCTCCACCGCCCAGCTGCGGGTCAGCGAGTCCACCGCCGCCTTGCTCGCCGCGTAGGCCGAGTTGCCCGGCCAGCCGCGCTGCCCGACGGCGGTGCTCACATTGACGATCACGCCCCGGCTCGCCGTCAGCGCGGGCAACGCGGCCTGGGCCAGCAGGAGGGGCGCCGTCAGATTGGTGGCCAGCACCGCGCCGACGCCCTCCGGGGTGTAGCCGCCGAGGGTCGCGTGCGGCGCGATGCCCGCGTTGTTGACCAGCACGTCCAGCCGCCCGAACCGCTCCAGCGCCGCCCGGACGACCAGCTCGGGCCCGTCCGGCGCGGTGATGTCCGCGACCACCGGCACGATCCGTCCCGGCGCCCGCTCCGCCGTCCCCGCCAGCGGCTCCGCCCGGCGTCCGACGGCCACCACCCGCACCTCCGCCCCCTGCTCGGCGAAGGCCCACGCCGTCGCCCGCCCGATCCCGGTCCCCGCCCCGGTGACCACCACCACCCGGAGCTCCTGCGCCACTGTCTCGTTCATGACCGCAACCCTCCAACCCTGCCGCCAACGGCAAGGTCAAGCCCGGCCCGGAGCGGAGCGGCGTGCTCCGGTTGGTGAGCCGGCGGCGAACAGGGGGCCGGGAGGAGGCGCGGTCCGCGCTCCGCTGCTAGGAAGGGCGGCAGGAGATCCGCCCACGGGGGAGAGACACCGATGACCGACCACCGCTCCGGCAGCCTGTACGACGCGATCGGGGGCCTCGACGCCCTGCGGCGGCTGAGCGACACCTTCTACGAGGGCGTGCTCGCCGATCCGCTGCTCGCGCCGGTCTTCGCCCGGTTCACGCCCACCCACATCGAGCACGTCGCCGTCTGGCTGGCCGAGGTGTTCGACGGCCCGGACCGCTTCACCACCGACCTCGGTGGCCACCAGGCGCTGCTCCGCGCCCACCTCGGCCTCGCCATCACCGAGCAGCAGCGGCTGCGCTGGATGGAGCTGATGGCCGAGGCGGTGCGCAAGGAACTGCCCGAGGACGAGCTGCTGCGGACCCGCGTCCTGGAGTACTTCGACTGGGGCACCAGGATCGCCGAGGACGTCTCCGCCTCCCCGGCCGGCAGCGACCTCGGCGACCCGGGGCCCACCCCGCGCTGGGGCTGGGAGGGCCTGCGGTGACCACCACGCTCACCGCCGGTGCTCCGAGCGCCGGCGGACTGCTGCTGCGCCCCTTCCGGGCGGACGACGCACCCGCCCTGATCGACGTCCACCGCGACCCGGTGCTGCGCCGCTACGTCCGCAACCGGGTGACCGGCCCGGACGAGGCCGCCCGCTGGCTGGAGACCGAGGACCGGGGTCGGCGCGAGGGCAGCCGCTACTCCTTCGCCGTCCTGGAGGAGGGCGTGCTGGTCGGCCAGGTCGTGCTCAAGCGCGGCGCCCCGGGCAGCGCCGGCTCCGAGGTGGGCTACTGGACGGCCGCCGCCGCCCGCGGCCGGGGCGTGGCCCCCCGCGCGCTGGCGGCGCTCACCGCCTGGGCGTCGGAGACTTTCGCCGCCGACGGGCTGGTCCGGCTGGACCTCTTCCACGAGGGGGACAACCTGGCGTCCTGCCGGGTCGCCGAGAAGGCCGGCTACCCCTTCGAGGCCCTCGTCCCGGCGGCCCCGCCGCAGTACCCGCTCGACGGCCACTGGCACAGCCGGCCCGCCGGATAACGACTGGACCGCCCGCACGATCCGGGTCACAGTGGCCCCCATGGCTTCTCTTGTGCGACATGTGACGATCGACTGCTCCGACCCCTACACCCTGGCCCGGTTCTGGGCGCAGGTGCTGGACGGCACCCTGGCCGAGGACGACAACCCCGGCGATCCGGAGGCGGTGGTCGAATCGGCGGGGGCCTCGCTGCTCTTCATCCGGGTGCCCGAGGGCAAGACCGTCAAGAACCGCGTCCACCTGGACGTCCAGCCGCAGGACCGCACCCGGGACGAGGAGGTGGAGCGCCTCCTCGCCCTGGGCGCGACGCTGTCCGGGGACCACCGGACCCCGGACGGCAAGGGCTGGGCCACCCTGCTCGACATCGAGGGCAACGAGTTCTGCGTCGAGCGCAGCGCCGCCGAGCGGCGCGCCACCGAGGCCGCGACCGCCTGACCCCGCGCGCTACCCGACGGCCGCCCGCCAGCTCCACGAGCTCCGGCGCGGGCGGCCGTCGAGCTCCCCGCGCCCGGTGCACCAGAGCAGCACGTCCGCCGGATCGCCGGCGGGCGCGTCGGGGAAGAGCCGGGCCAGCGCGGCCGCGGCGAGCGGCGCCGGGGGCCGCCACTCCAGGCCGAGCCCCAGGGTGATGTCGTGGGTGTGCACCAGGGTCTCGGTGACGCCCATCGCCGCGAAGCCGGCCGGGTCGCACGGCCCGTGGTGGTACGCCCGCAGCTCGGGTGGGGCCGCGTCCAGGGCGGTGGCCAGCAGGTGCGCGCAGGCCGTGACGACGGTGAGCACCTCCGACGGTCCGGCCTCCGGGCGCACCGTCAGGTCCAGCGGCAGGTAGCGGTCCTCGGGCCGGGCGGCGAGCTGGCCGGCGTAGGCGAGCAGGTCGTGGGCGATGTGGGCGGCGGTCTCCCGGCAGCTCCACTCCAGCGGTCCGGCGGGCGCGTCCCAGCGGGCGCCGCCGGCCCCGGCCGCCGGACCCAGGACGGCCGTCAGCTCGCGGAGCGCGGCCCGGACGTCATCACCGTTCATCGGACGATCAGTCATCGGCCCACCGTCCCACCCGCCCCCGCGTGTCCGCCAGGGCCTCACCCGCCCCGGGTGCTACTGCTGGCTCCGGATTCCCGTCCGGCCCCCTCCCCACCCGGCTCCCGGAGAACAGGCAGGTACCCCCATGGCGAGCATCGCCGTGTTCGGCGCCAACGGCACCATCGGCAGCGCCGTCGTCGCGGAGGCCGCCGCGCGCGGCCACCGGGTGACGGCGGTGGTCCGCACCCCGTCCCGGTTCGACACCGCGCGCTACCGGGGCGAGGTGTCCGTCGAGGCCGGTGACGTGCTCGACCCGGCGGACGTGGCCCGGCTCGCGGACGGGCGGGACGCGCTGGTGAGCGCGGTCGGCGGTGGCGACGGCCCCGGCCACCTGGCGCTGATCGAACCGGCGGCGCGGGCGCTGGTCGAGGGGCTGCGCCGGCTCGGCGGCCGGGCGCCCCGGCTGGTCGCGGTCGGCGGCGCGGGCAGCCTGGAGACCGCGCCCGGCACCCGGGTCTGGGACGCCCCGGGGCTGCCGGAGGCGGTGCTGCAGATCATGCACGCCCACGGCGACGCCCTGGAGTACTACCGGACGGTCGCGGACGTGCGCTGGACGGTGCTCAGCCCGGCCGCCCGCATCGGGCCGGGGGAGCGCACCGGCCGCTACCGGACCGGGCTGGAGCAGCTGCTCACCGACGCCGAGGGGGAGAGCCGGATCTCGGTGCCGGACTACGCGGTGGCGCTGGTCGACGAGATCGAGCAGCCCGAGCACATCGGCGAGCGCTTCACCTGCTGCGCGCTCTGACCGGTCCGGCTGTCCGTCGCCCTCGGCGCGCCGTCAGCCGACCTGGATCGAGCGCTTCGCCAGGCCCATCCAGAACCCGTCGATCACCGTGCGCTGGCGGCCCAGCTCGCCCTCCGCCGCGCCGAGGGTGACGAACAGCGGCGCGAAGTGCTCGGTGCGCGGGTGGGCGAGCCGTCCGGCCGGGGCCTTCCGCTCGAAGTCGAGCAGCGCGTCGAGGTCCTGGGCCTCCAGGGCACGCCGGCCCCAGTCGTCGAACTCGGCCATCACCGAGGTGATGCGGCCGTCGTGGCTGAGCGCCCGCAGGTTGTGGGTGAAGAAGCCGCTGCCGACGATCAGCACGCCCTCGTCGCGCAGCGGGGCGAGCCGCCGGCCGATCTCCAGCAGCCGCTGCGGGTCCAGGGTCGGCATGGAGACCTGGAGGACGGGGATGTCCGCCTCCGGGAACATCTCCACCAGCGGGACGTACGCGCCGTGGTCCAGGCCGCGGTCGGGGATGTCCTGGACGGGCGTCCCGGGGGCGCGCAGCAGCTTGCGCACGCGCTCGGCGAGCTCCGGTGCGCCGGGGGCGGCGTACCGCACGTGGTAGTAGTGCTCGGGGAAGCCCCAGAAGTCGTAGACCAGCGGCACGGTGGTGACGGCGCCGAGCGCGAGCGGGGCCTCCTCCCAGTGCGCGGAGACCATCAGGATCGCCTTGGGGCGCGGCAGGTCGGCGGACCAGGCGGCCAGCTCGCCGGGCCAGAGCGGGTCGTCGGCGAGCGGGGGCGCGCCGTGCGACAGGTAGAGGGCGGGCATGCGCCCGGGTGCGGTGGTGCTCATGGCGGCTCTTCTCCTCTGGCCCCCGGCGGGTCGGTACGGGCCGGTAGTTCAAATTTGAACTTAACTCTATGTAGACCGTACACCTTCGTTCGAATTTGAACAATGGGAGTACCATCCCCCCATGCCCTCCACCTCGTCCGCACCCTCGGCGCCCCCCTCCGCCGCCTCCTTGCGCGAGCCCCAGTGGCTCGACGAGGAGGAGATGGCCGCCTGGCGGAGCTTCGTCACCGCGAGCAACCTCCTCAACCGCCGCCTGGAACGCCAGCTCAAGGAGGACTCGGGCCTCTCCCACACCCAGTACGAGATCCTCGTCCACCTCTCCGCCGCCCCGGCCGGCTCGCTGCGCATGACCGAGCTGGCCGACCGGCTGGTCACCTCCAAGAGCGGGCTGACCTACCAGGTCACCCAGCTGGAGAAGATGGGCCTGGTCAGCCGCCGCTCCTGCCCCAGCGATGTGCGCGGCGTCTTCGCCGAGCTCACCGATCAGGGCGACGAGATGCTGCGCGAGGCGGCCCCCGGCCATGTCGCGCTGGTCCGCGAACTGCTGATCGACGTGCTCACCCGGGAGCAGCTGACCGTGCTCGCCGACGGCCTCGGCCAGGTCAGCGCCCGGCTGCGCCTCGACGACGCCCTCTGAATCCCTGACCCCTCGACCCTCGAACGCTCCGCCCGCTCAGCCCTCGGCGCGCAACCCTCGACCCTCGATCCCCCGACCCCCGTCCGCTCGGGCTGCTGCCGCCTCGGCCGCCTCCGCCGCCTTGGCGAGCAGCAGCTCCCGCTCCCGGACATTGCGGGTGAGCCCCGCCGCCCGATCGAACTCCGCCCGCGCCTCGGCCCCCCGCCCCAGCCGGGCCAGCAGGTCGCCCCGGACGCTCGGCAGCAGGTGGTAGCCGCGCAGCGCCGGCTCGGCCGCCAGCGCGTCCACCACCTCCAGCGCCACCGCCGGCCCCTCGGCCATCGACAGCGCCACGGCCCGGTTCAGCTCCACCACCGGGGAGGGCGTGAGCGCCATCAGCCGGCCGTAGAGCGCGGCGATGGTCGCCCAGTCGGTGTCCTCGTACCGCGCCGCCCGCGCGTGGCAGGCGGCGATCGCGGCCTGCACCGCGTACGGCCCGGTGCCCGCCCGCCCCAGGGCGGCGAGCCCGCGCCGGATCAGCAGCCGGTCCCAGCGGGCCCGGTTCTGGTCGGCCAGCAGCACGGGCGCGCCGTCCGGACCGGTGCGGGCGGCCGTCCGGGAGGCCTGGAACTCCAGCAGCGCCGCCAGCCCGTGCGTCTCCGGCTCCGCGGGCATCAGCGCGGCCAGCACCCGGGCCAGCCGCAGCGCGTCCTCGCAGAGCGCGGGCCGCAGCAGGTCGTCCCCGGCGGTCGCCGCGTAGCCCTCGTTGAAGATCAGGTAGATGACCTCCAGCACGGAGGAGAGCCGGCCCGCCCGCTCCTCCCCGTACGGGACCTCGAACGGTATCCCGGCCTGCGCCAGCGTCCGCTTGGCGCGCACGATCCGCTGGGCCACGGTCGGCTCGGTGGAGAGGAAGGCCCGGGCGATCTCCGCCGTGGTCAGCCCGCCGAGCAGCCGCAGGGTGAGCGCGATCCGGGCCGGCGCCGGCAGCACCGGGTGGCAGACGGTGAAGACCAGCCGCAGCAGGTCGTCGTCGATGTCGTCCGGCCCGGACGGCTCGGGCGGCGGCACGTCCTCCAGCGCCCGCCCGACCTCGGCGAGCTTGCGCGCGTACGTCTCCCGGCGGCGGACCAGGTCGATCGCGCGGTGCTTGGCGGCGGCCGTGAGCCAGGCGCCCGGACGGTCCGGGACGCCCGACTCGGGCCACTGCTCCAGGGCGGCGACCAGCGCGTCCTGCGCCAGCTCCTCGGCGATGCCGACGTCCCGCACGATCCGGGTGACCCCCGCGATGATCCGCGCGGACTCGATCCGGAAGACGGTCTCGACGGTGCTGGCCACCTCCGCGGCCCCGGCCGTCCCCGTCGTCCGGGCCGTCCGGGCCGGCTCCGCCGGTCCCGCGTTGCGCTCCGTCACGATCACCCATCAGAGCAGTCGCCGCCCGCCGGGGCAAACCACCGCCCCGCCGGTCACGCCTCCGGCGGCGCGGCGTTCTCGTCGATCTGGCGCAGCTCGGCGCCGACGTGCCAGGAAGCCGGGTGCGTCTCCAGGAAGCGCCGGGTCCACTCGACGGCCTCGGCCTTGTCCTTGCACTGGAGGAGGGCGTAGCCGCCCACGACCTCCTTGGTCTCGGTGAACGGGCCGTCGGTGCAGGTCACCTTGCCGCCGTCCCAGAGCAGCCGGGTGCCCTCCTCGGTGGGCAGCAGTCCGGCGGTCTCCAGCATCACCCCGGCCTTGGTGATCTCCTCGAACAGGGCTCCCATCCGCTCCTCGAAGCCGGGGTCGGGCCGGAACTCGGAGGCCTGCTGCTCGTCGATGCGGATCAGTGACAGGAAGCGCGGCATGGCGGCTCACTCCTCGGACGTGTGCGGGCGGGGCCTCTCCCCGCCTCTCACCCCTGCGTCGAACGGGCGGCGGCCGTTTCGACAGCCGCCCGGAAATTCTTCCGGCCCTTCTCCGGACCGGCCACCGGGCCCGGTCGTTCCATGATCGAATGGCGGGCATGATCGGTGACCTGCTGCTCGCAATCCTGCCGGACGCCCTGGGCGATTCGCTGTCCTCCCGGCGGCGCGACCGCCGCGCCGCCGCCGAGCTGGAGCAGATGCACACGGCGTTCCACTTCGGCCGGCCGGTGCGGTTCGAGGCCCGGGTGATCGGCAAGCTGCCCTACTGCGACCCGGCCGGCGCCTTCCTGCACGCCACCCCCACCGGCCTCCGGCTGACCCGCACCTACGCGGAGGACGCGCCGGACCTGCCCGGCGGGCCGCTCCCGGTGGGCGCCCTGGAGACGGTGGCCGTCCGTCCGCGCCGTTCGGGCGACCCCCGGGGCATGCCGCGCTCCTGGCACTTCGTCGAGTGCCGCGACGGCGACGCCTCGGTGCTGATCGCCTGCGAGCCCGAGCACGTGCCGTTCGTCCTCGCCCCGCTCCGCTCCGCCGGTTCCCTCCCCGACTCCGCCGAGTAGCGGGGAGGATGGGGGGCATGACCATCGATCACGCTTTCGCGCAGCGGTTCGCCGAGGAGTGGGTGGCGGTGTGGAACGCCCGCGACCTGGAGGGCGTCCTCGCGCACTACACGGACGACGTCGTCTTCGTCTCGCCCCGGGTCGTCACGTTCCTGGGGGAGCCGTCGGGGGAGGTGCGCGGCAAGGAGGCGCTGCGCGCGTACTGGGGCAAGGCCCTGGCGCTGCTGCCCGAGTTGCACTTCACGCTGGTCTCGGTGCGGGTCTCGGTCGACACGATCGTGATCGACTACCGCAACGAGCGCGGGGTGGCCGTCGCGGAGGCGCTGACCTTCCGGGACGGCCTGGTCTGCCGCGGCTTCGGGGCGTACGGGCCGGAGAACTGACACCGGGCCCCGCACCCCCGCACCCCCGCACCCTCCGAACCCTCACACCGTCCGGGCGGCGAGCCGCAGGGCTCCCGCCCGGATCCGCTCCTCGCCCAACTCCGGGAGCAGGGCGGCCACGTGCTCGGCCGCCAGGACCGCCAGCAGCGCGTGGGCGTCGTGCTCCGGGTCCTCGCTCCGCCCGGCCGCGCCGAGCAGCAGCGCGACGTGCCGGTGCCAGAACCGGTAGGCGCCGATCCGGTAGCGCGAACCCCGGCCGGCCGTCTCGGACATCCGGACCAGGTCGAGGTGGTCCAGCAGGTAGTCCAGGTAGGCGCCGACGAACGCCGCCAGCCGCTCGCCGCTCGTCGGCCCGGCGCCCGCCTCCCCGGGGCCGAGCGGCGCCGGCCCCCGTAGGACGGCGTCCTGGAGCGCGCGTTCCCGCGCGTCCAGCAGGGCCGCGCCGAGCCCGGCCTTGTCGCCGAAGCGGCGGAACAGCGTGCCCTTGCCGACACCGGCCGCGGCGGCCACCTGGTCCATCGAGACCGCCTCGGCGCCGTGCTCGGCGAACAGCCGCGCCGCCGCCTCCAGCACGGCGGCCCGGTTGCGGGCGGCGTCGGCGCGCTCGACGGGCGGCGGGGTGCGCAGCAGCTCCAGGGGGACGGCCCCCTCGGGCATTGCATAAGCGGACTGCGGTCCGGTACTGTCCTGAGTCATAAGCGGACTATAGTCCGAATCGATGCGCAGCCCCAGGAGGCCGCAGCATGACCGTGCTCATCACCCGGGACGACCTGGCCTCGGCCATGGAGGCCGGTTCCGTCACCGTCGTCGACACCCTCGGCGGCGACTACTACGCCCAGCAGCACCTGCCCGGCGCGATCGAACTGGTCCGGGCCGACGTGGACCGGCTCGCGCCCGAGCTGCTGCCGGACCGCGACGCCGCGATCGTCACCTACTGCTCCAACGAGGCCTGCCCCAACAGCGGCCAGGTCGCCGACCGCCTGACCGCCCTCGGCTACACCAACGTCCGCAAGTACCGCGAGGGCATCCAGGACTGGTCCGAGGCCGGCCTCCCGGTCGAGACCGCCTGAGTCCCCGCGGGGGAGGGAGGGGCGCTGCGCGGGGAGCGCCCCTCCCGGCCGGGCCTACAGCCCCTGCCCCGCGCCGGTGTTCTTCGCCGGCCGCAGCTCGGCCGCCAGCGGCTCCGCCTTGGCCCGCTTCACCGCCAGCGCGCGGGCCAGGTCGAACGCCGCCGCCGGATCGTCCTGCTCGTTCCACGGCCGCGCGCCGCACCACGGCCCGATCGCCCGGAACTGCTCCAGGGCGATGTCGTACGCATCCACCTCACCGGCGAAGTGCGCCAGCAGGTGCCGCAGCTGCGGCAGCCGCTCGTCGTCCGGCCGGACCAGCCGCAGCTGGGCGGCGAGGTTCCGGAGGCGCCACTTGGTCCTGTTCTCGGTCAGCGTGCCGGCGGCGCCGCGGCGCCCCTCCAGCTCCGCGAGGGCGTGCAGGTAGATCCCGCCCAGCGGGCTGCCGGGCGGGGCCGCGTCCATGGCGCGCTCCGCGAAGGCCAGCATCTGCTGGTTCGAGCCGAACCACTTCTCGCACCAGTACTGCATGGCCTGCCAGTGGCCGTCGTAGTGGAACCAGGCGCGCTTCACCAGCTCGTCCCAGGCCTCCTGGAACTGCTCGGGGGTGAACTGCGCCCCGCGCGCCGCCGTCACGATCACCACCCACGGGCCCGGGTTCGCCGGGTCCAGCAGGGCCGCCCGGCGGGCAGCCTCGACCGCGGCCGGCAGCAGCTCGCGGAACGCCTCGATGGCGTCGTCGCCGACCTCGTCCCGGTAGCCGGAGCCGCGCACCTCCCACGCGCGGTGCACCATCAGCTTCGCCTCCAGGGTGGCGGCGTCGCAGTTGCCGGGTTCGGCGGAGCGCCAGGCGCCCAGCCAGCCGTCGCCGTCGGCCGCGATCGCCGCCAGCAGCCCCAGGCGGTCCCACCGCTCGTCCCAGTGGTCGCCGGCCTCGGCGACGTACGCGGCCGCCGGGCGCCAGTCCCCGGACCAGGCCGCGTCGGCGATCGCCTGCGAGCGCTTCCGCCGCTCCAGCGGGGAGGGCGGACCGGCCCGGGTCGGGTCCAGCCGCTCGCGCGGGGGCATGCCGTACGCCGCCGGGTCGAAGTCGGCCCGGGCCCACTTCAGGTGGCGCTTGCGGCGGACGACCCGGTAGACGAGGTAGCCCACCAGGAAGAGGAGGAAGATCAGCAGACGTATCACGACGGGGAATCATCCCCGGTGGGAGGTGGTGCGGGCAAAGCCGAAAACGGCTCGCCGAACGCGGCGTTCCATGGAAGCATCCGCTGGTATGGGGACGATTCTGCACGGCGCGCACGTCACGCTCCGGCCGGCCGCCACCGAGGACGTCCCGGCCCTGGTGGCGATCCGCCGCACCCCCGAGGTCTTCGCCCGCTGGCGCGGTGGTGACGACCTCACGGAGGCCGTCACCACCGATCTCGCCGAATCCGGCACCGAGACCTTCGTCATCGAGGCCGAGGGCCGGATCGTCGGCGCCGTCCAGTGGTACGCCAACGACGACGACGAGTACCGCCACGCCGGCCTGGACATCTACCTCGACCCGGCCCGCCACGGCCGCGGCTACGGCACCGACGCCGTCCGCACCCTGGCCCGCCATCTGATCGACCACCACCGCTTCCACCGGCTGGTCATCGACCCGGCGGCCGACAACGCCCCGGCGATCCGCTGCTACGAGAAGGTCGGCTTCCGTCCGGTGGGCGTGATGCGCCAGTACGAGCGCGGCTCCGACGGCAGCTGGCACGACAATCTCCTGATGGACCTGCTCGCCGCCGAACTCCTCTGACGCCGAGGGCGCCGGTGCGTCCGCTCAGTGGTCCGCGCGCAGCGGCTCACCGGTGTGGTGGAGGTGGGCGAAGATCTCGCGGTAGGAGCGGAGCAGCCCGGTCTGGTAGTACGGGATGCCCTTCTCCGCGCAGAACCGCCGGGTGATCCGGGCCGCCCGGGGGAGCGCCGGGGTCGGCATGCTGGGGAAGAGGTGGTGCTCGACCTGGTAGTTGAGGCCGCCCATCAGCGTGTCGAGGACGGGGTTGCCGCGGACGTTGCGCGAGGTCAGCACCTGGCGGCGGAGGAAGTCCAGCCGCATCTCCGGCGTCACCATCAGCATGCCCTTGTGGTTCGGCGCGAAGACAGCGCCCAGGTAGACGCCGAACAGGGCCTGGTGCACGGCGAGGAAGGCGAGCGCCTTGCCGGCCGGCAGTGCGGTGAACACGGCCCCGAAGTAGGCCGCGAAGTGCAGGACGAGCAGGGCCCCCTCCAGCCGGGGGCGCTTCAGGTAGGGGCTGCGGAGCGCGCGGAAGCTGTTGAAGCTGAGGTTGAGGCCTTCGAGGAAGAGCAGCGGGACGAACAGGTACGCCAGCCGGCGGCCGATGAACCGGGCCGCCCCGCGCGACTGCCGGGCCTGGTCCTGCGACCAGACCACGATGTCGGGGGAGACGTCCGGGTCCCGGCCCTCGTGGTTGGGGTTGGCGTGGTGGCGGGTGTGCTTGTTCATCCACCAGCCGTAGCTCATGCCCATCAGCAGGTTGGCGACGATCCGCCCGCCGACCTCGCTGTTGCGCCGCCCGCCGAACACCTGGCGGTGCGCCAGGTCGTGGGCGAGGAGTCCGAGCTGGCCGAAGACGAGGGACATCGCGACGGCCAGCGCGAGCTGCCACCAGGTGTCGCCCAGGGCGTACAGGGCGTACCAGCCGCCCGCGAACGCGGCCAGCGTGACGCCGAAGCGGGCCGCGTAGTAGCCGTAGCGGCGGTCGAGCAGCCCCTCCTCGGCTATTCGGCGGGTGAGCTGGGCGAAGTCGCTGCCGTCCGGGTCGCGGCGCGGCGGTGCGGCCGGAACCGGAGGCGGAAGGGTGGTGGGCTCTGGGCTCATGGGAGGAAGTCTGTCGGTCCGGACGCCGCCACGGTACCCGAGAAACCCCCTTCCCGAGGGGGGAGTTAACCCCCCTGTCCGATATGGGGTACCCCCTGCCCGAAAGGGCGGGGGTTGACGGTCGCTCGCGGGTTCCACCACCCTTCCACTAATTCAATAGTGGAAGGGTGGTTTGCGCATGTGGGTGCTCAGCAGGGTGCTCCGCTCCCTCCGGCGGCCCCGGGTGCTGTCCTGGGGGCCGGCCGGGCTGTTCGCCGTGCTCTACTCCTGCGTCGCCGTCAACCGGCACCGGCGCGTCCTGACCCAGGCCTATGACCTGGGCATCTTCGAGCAGGCGGTGCGCGGGTACGCGCACGGGCGGGCGCCGGTCGCCCTGCTCAAGGGCCCCGGCTACCACCTGCTCGGGGACCACTTCCACCCGCTGCTGGCCGCCCTCGCCCCGTTCTACCGGGCGTTCCCGAGCGCCGTGACGCTGCTCCTCGCCCAGGCGGTGCTGATGGCGCTGGCCGTGGTGCCGCTCAGCCGGTGGGCCTACGAGGTCGGCGGCCCGCGACTCGCGGGCACCGCGGGCTGCCTGATCGGGCTGTCCTGGGGGATCGTCGAGGCAGTGTC
The DNA here is from genome assembly GCF_042268405.1 of Kitasatospora sp. NPDC056184. Taxonomy (NCBI): domain Bacteria; kingdom Bacillati; phylum Actinomycetota; class Actinomycetes; order Kitasatosporales; family Streptomycetaceae; genus Kitasatospora; species Kitasatospora sp. NPDC056184. Next base: position 73,901 of record NZ_JBHJUI010000009.1, read on the forward strand.
CGACGACTTCCACGAGATCGCGTTCGCCGTGCCGCTGCTGGCGTTCGCGGCCACCGCGCTGGGGCGCGGGCGGCCGGTCGCGGCGGTGCTCTGGGCGCTACCGCTGGTGCTGGTGAAGGAGGATCTCGGGCTGACGGTGGCCGCCGTCGGGGTGCTGGTCCTCGTGCGGGCCCCGCGCGGGAGCGGGATCCGGGCGCTGGGCTTCGGGGCGGCGGTGTTCGGGGTCGCCGCGACGGCGCTGACCGTGCTGGTGGTCCTGCCGTCGTTCAACCCCGGGGGCGCGTTCGACTACTGGGGGCAGATGGGCGCCGGGGAGGCCGCCGGCGCGCCCTGGGCGACGGCGGTCCGGGTGGTCTGGCCGCCGCTGAAGTGGCTGCTGCTCGGACTGTCGGCCGCGACCGCCGGGTTCCTGGGGCTGCGGTCGCCGCTGGCGCTGCTCTGCGTACCGACCCTGGGCTGGCGGCTGCTCGCCGACAATCCGCACTACTGGGGGGTGGGCTACCACTACAGCGCGGTGCTGATGCCGCTGCTGGTGGCGGCCCTGGTGGACGCCCTGGACCGGACCGGCGCGTTCGCCCGCGGGGGCGGAGCCGGGACCGGCCCGGCCGGACCCGACCGCGCCGCCGTCCGCCGGGCCCGGCGCGCGCTGGCGGTCGCCGGCCTGGTCGCCGTCGTGACGATCCCGCTCTACCCGCTGCGCGAGATCGCCGCCCCCGGGGCCTGGAGCACCTCGCCCCGCCTCGCCGCGACCAGGGGGATGCTCGCCCGGATACCCGACGGCGCCACCGTCGCCGCGTCCAACCGCCTCGCCGCGCAGCTGGCCGGGCGGACCACGGTCGGCCTGGTCTGCCGCGAGCCGGCCCCGCCCCTGGCCGACGCGCTGCAGGACGGGCCGCAGTGGGTGGTCGTCGACCTGGCCGATCCGAGCGTGCGCGCGCCCTGCGCGATCGAGGACACCGTCCGGATGCTCGGCCGCTACGAGCGGCTCGGCTACCGGCGGGTCGTGGACGACGGGGACCTGCGGCTGCTGCGCCGTCCCTGACCCCCCTGGTCCGACTTGACCGCGGTGGCGGGGTCCGCCACGATTCCACTAATGAACTAGTGAAAAGGTGAACAGGGTGTGATCGAGTACCGCATCGAGCGGCGCAGCGGCGTCTCCACCTACCAGCAGATCGTGCAGCAGACCAAGCAGGCGCTGCGGCTCGGTGTGCTCCAGCCGGGGGACAAGCTGCCGACCGCGCGAGAGGTGGTCGAGCAGACCGCGATCAACCCGAACACCGTGCTGAAGGCCTACCGCGAACTGGAGCGCGAGGGGCTGGTCGAGCCCCGCCCGGGGCTCGGCACCTTCGTCCGCCGGTCCCTCGCCCGGCCGGAGGCCGCCGCGGACGGTCCGCTGCGGGCCGGGCTGGTGGGGTGGGTCGACGAGGCCCGGGCGGCCGGACTGGAGCGGGAGGACATCGCCGCGCTGGTGGCCTCCGTGCTGGAGCAGCGCTTCGAGACCGGCGTCACCTCCACCGGCACCCCGGCGGCGCCGCGCACGTCAACCGGGCCGGAGGATCCGGCCGCATCGAACTAGGGAGGGCGGGGGGACCATGACGGACGTGGCATCCGTACCGGTGCAGGGGGCGCCGGCCGAGGAGCGGCCGGCCGTCGAGGCCGTGGGACTGGGCAAGCGGTACCGGGGCGGCCTGTGGGCGCTGCGCGACTGCCACTTCACCGTCCCGGCCGGCCGGATCTGCGGCGTGGTCGGGGCCAACGGGGCGGGCAAGAGCACCCTGCTCACCCTGGCCGCCCGGCTGATCGAGCCGACCGAGGGCGAGTTGCGGGTGTTCGGCGAGGTGTCGGGCACCCCGCGAGCGCGCGCCCGGGTCGCCTACGTCACGCAGGAGAAGCCGCTCTACCCGTCCTTCACGGTGGCGGAGACGCTGCGCATCGGGCGCGAGCTCAACCCCGGATGGGACGAGGAGGCCGCCCGGCGCGTCGTCGACCTGGGGGAGCTGCACCCCCGCTCGCGCATCGGTGCGCTCTCCGGCGGCCAGCGGACCCGGATCGCGCTCGCCCTCGCCCTCGGCAAGCGCGCCGAACTGCTCCTGCTCGACGAGCCGATGGCCGACCTCGACCCGCTGGCCCGCCACGAGCTGATGGGCCTGCTGATGGCCGAGGCCGCCGAACGCGGCACCACCATCCTGGTCTCCTCGCACATCCTGCCCGAACTCGACGGCGTCATCGACCACTTGCTGCTGGTCCAGGCGGGCCGGATCCGGCTGGCCGGGGACCTGGAGGAGATCCTCGACGGCCACCAGCTGCTCACCGGCGTCGCGGGCGGGGCCGAACTGCCCGCCGGCATCGCGGTGGAGCGGCGGGTCCGGGGCCGCCAGGTCACCGCGCTGCTGCACACCGGCGAGCCGGTCGACGGGCCGTGGGAGTCGGTCCGGCCGAGCCTGGAGGAGCTGCTGCTGGCCTACCTCCGCACCCCGGTCCCCCCGGCGCACCTCGCCGCCCCCGATCGCGAGGCCGCCGCATGAGCACCAGCATCCTGACCGGCCCGCCCGCCCCGGTGCCCGCGGACCGCGCGGGCGAACGGCCCGCCCCGGCCGGCTCCCCGCCCGGCACGGGCCGGGTGCTCTGGCTGACCTGGCGGCAGAGCCGGACGGCCGTCCTGTTGATGGCCCTCCTCATGGTTGTGGCCGCACTTCTCCTGGTCGCCCTGCACGTCCTCCTCCAGGACCGGATCGAGCTCATGCACCAGACCGACTGCTACCACCCGAAGTCGTGGGACGAGCTCGGGTGCCGGATCCAGGCCGGCCGGGTCGAGATGCTGAGCAGGATCTTCACGGACGTCGTCCAGCCGGCCGTCACCGCCGTTCCGGTCCTGCTCGGCATGTTCCTCGGCGGGCCGCTGCTCGCCCAGGAGTACGAGCGCGGCACCCTGCGGCTGGTCCTGGCGCAGTCCGTCACCCCGCGCCGCTGGCTGGCGGCCCGGCTCGCCGTCCCCGGCGCGGTCGTGCTGCTGCTGTCCGCCGTGCTGTCCGGGCTGACCAGCTGGGTGTGGTGGACGGACGTCGTGCACAATCCCGTCGCCTTCGACCCGCCGTTCCAGGCGTTCACCTACCCCGTGCTCGGGGTGGCCCCCGTCGTCTGGTCGCTGTTCGGCCTGGCGCTGGGGGTGCTGGTCGGCCAGCTGCTGCGGCGCACCGTCGCCGCCGTACTGGTGAGCGGTGCGGTGGTGGCCGGCGCCCACGCGGTGGTGGCCGCGCTGCGGCCGTACTTCTGGCCGCGGGTCTCCATGGAGCAGCCGTACAACAACCTCATGAGCGGCTTCGTCCAGCCCACCAACGCCTGGCTGGTGGATCGCGGGGTGGTGCTCGCGGACGGCACCAGGCTGACGGACGCCGAATGCGTGAACGCGTCCGAGGCCTGCGGGGTGGCGCGGACCTCCTGGGGGACGTTCCACCCGGTGTCGGACCTCGTCCCGGTCCAGCTCGTCGAGGCCGGTCTGCTGCTGGTGCTCACCGCCCTCGTCGTGGCCGTCGTCTTCCGCCGGCTCACCCGGGCCGGCAACTGACCCGAGCGGCGGCGCCGCCCGCGCCCCGCTCCAGCGCCCGGTGCAGCCGGGGGCGGTGCAGCCGGGTGGCGAGCGCGGCGACGGTCGGCAGCAGGGCGAAGAGCGCGGATCCGGCGGGCGCGGCCAGGGGGCGTCCTCCGCCCGGTGCGTCAGTTCCCGGTGCAGCCGCAGGAGCGGCGGACCACCATCCGGGCCGGGAACGTCCGGGCCCCGGCGGCCGGTGCGGAGCCCCCGTCCGCGCCGGCGCTCAGCACCAGGTCGACGGCGGCGCGCGCCATCTCCGCCTGGGCGGTGGCCACACTGGTCAGCGGCGGTCCGGCGATCACCGCCTCGGCGATGTCGTCGAACCCGGCCACCGCGAGGTCCTCCGGCACCCGGATGCCCAGGTCGTCGGCGGCCCGCAGCAGGCCGATCGCCTGGTCGTCGGTGGCGCAGAAGACGGCGGACGGCCGGTCGGCGCGCGCCAGCAGCGCGAGCGCCTCCCGGTGCGCCCGCACGCGGTCGAACGGTGCCCGGGTCAGCCGGCCCTCGGTGGACAGGCCCGCCTCGGCGAGCGCGGCGGCCCAGCCGGCGGTGCGGACGGTCACCGGGTCGCTCGGGCTGAGCGCGAAGGTGCCGCCGAAGCAGTGCACCTCGGCGTGCCCGTGGCCGAGCAGGTGGCGGACGACCTCGCGGGCGCCGCCCTCGTCGTCCGCGACCACCGCGATCCCGCGCTCGGTCTCGGCGCGGTGGTGCAGCAGGACGACCGGCGTCCCCTCGGTGGCGTCCACGCCGGTGACACCGGGGGCGGACGGGTCCTGGGTCACCAGGACCAGGCCGTCCACCTGCATGCCGAGGAAGGCGCGGATGTAGTGGGCCTCGCGCTCGTTCGCGTAGTCGGAGTTGCCGATCAGCAGCAGCCGGCCGCGCTCGGCGGCAGCGCGCTCCACGGTGTGCGCGAGCTCGGCGAAGAAGGGCTGGCGGGCGTCCGGCACGACCATGCCGATGAGGTCGGTGCGCCGCCGGGCCATCGCCTGGGCGACCCGGTTCGGCCGGTACCCCAGCTCCTCGACGGCGGCGAGCACCCGGGCCCGCGTCGCGGCGGCCACCGGCCGCGGCCCGTCGTTGATCACATAGCTCACGACCGCAGTCGACGTCCCCGCCGCCCTCGCCACGTCGTCCCGCGTCACCCTTGCCATGCCCGCGAGCCTACACACCGCCACCGACCGCCCTCACGGCCATTTCACCGGCTGGACGGGCGCGGCGGCGGTGCCCGGCGGTGGCCCGCCGGTGGTGGCTCAGGGGACGACGACCGTCAGCGACGTGCCGGCCACGGTGAAACCCATCTCCTCGTACAGCCGCCGGGCCGTGTTGCCCTCGGTCACCGCCAGCCCGATCTCCGTCCTGCCCGCGAGGGCGACGGCACCGACGACGCGGCGCAGCAGGTCACGGCCGAGACCGGGGTAGCCGAGTGCCGGGTCGCGGAACACGCTCGCGATCCAGGGCTGCCCGTTCCAGTCGGTCAGGACGGCTCCGGCCGCCACCCGGTCGGCCTCGTCCACCACCAGGGCGCTGGACGGCAGCAGCGGCCCTATGACCTCCCCGGCGAGCAGTTCGGCCAACCGCCGCACCGCGGGCCGGCCGTCCTCGTGCTCCTCCGGGCGGTGGTCGGGGTGGCCGGGGCCGAAGGCGGCCAGCGAGGCCGGGACCAGCGCCGCGGCCGGGCGGTCGCACGGAACCGCGCGGAACCCGTCCCGCAGCGGGGTCCCCGCCCAGGCCTCCCAACCCCCGGCCGGCGGCGCGCCGGTGAGCTCGCGCCGCATGCTGTGGCCGTGGCGCAGCACCGACGCCCCCTGCCGCACCAGCTCCTGGCCGAGTCCGACCGGTCCGGAGACCACCCAGCCCGCCATCTCCGCCCGCACGTACGCGACCTGGGCGGCCAGGTCGGCACGGGGGTCGACCACCTCCAGCAGGTCGGCCCAGGGGCGCCCCTCCCGCTCCCCGCGCTCGTACCGCACGAGGGCCGCGCCGTCGGCCCCGTAGCCGTACTGCCAGTCAGGTTCCTTCTCCGCCACGCCGTCCGTCCGATCCTCGCGCGTCGGCGCGCCCCTCGGGCGCGCCCGGTTCCCCGCCATGCTCGGTGAACGATCCGTCCGGATCAACCGTTTCCGGCCCGCAGAGTAGGACGTCCGCCGACCTACTCGACGCCTACCGTCCACCGCGTGATCACCGACATCATCGACGAGGACGCCGTCCGACCGTTCCGGCTCGCCGTTCCGCAGGGCGAACTGGACGAGCTGCGCCTGCGGATCGCCCGTACCCGCTGGCCGGACGAACTGCCGGGCGCCGGCTGGTCGTACGGGGTCGCCGGGCCGTACCTGCGCGAGCTGGCCGGGTACTGGGCGGACGGCTACGACTGGCGGGCCCACGAGGCGGCACTGAACGCCTTCCCCCAGTTCACCACCGTGATCGACGGGCAGAACGTGCACTTCCTGCACGTCCGTTCGCCCGAGCCGGAGGCCGTCCCACTGATCCTGACCCACGGCTGGCCGAGCACCGTCCACGACTTCACGGGCATCCTCGGCCCGCTCACCGACCCCCGGGCGCACGGCGGCGACCCGGCCGACGCCTTCCACGTCGTCGCGCCCTCGCTGCCCGGCTTCGCCCATTCCGGGCCGACCACCGGACCGGGCTGGGGCACCCGCCGGATCGCCGCCGCCTGGGCCGGGCTGATGCGCCGGCTCGGCTACCGGCGGTACGGCGCGCAGGGCGGCGACTTCGGCGCCATCGTCTCGCCCGAACTCGGCCGGGTGGCGCCCGAGGAGGTGATCGGCGTCCACCTCAACGCGCCGCCGAACGCCTCGGCCCCGCTCGGCGCCGAGGAGTCCGCGCTGCTGTCCCCCGACGAGCGGGCCCGGGCCGCGGCCAACGCCCGGTGGTGGCAGGCGCACTCCGGCTACGCGACGCAGATGGCCACCCGCCCGCAGACCGTGGCCTACGCGCTCAACGACTCGCCGGTCGGCCAGCTCGCCTGGAACCTCGAATTCTTCGTCGACCACGATCCGGTGGCGACCGGCCAGACCCTGCCCTCCCGGGACGCCGTGCTGACCGACGTGACCGCCTTCTGGCTCACCGGCACCGCCGGCTCCGCCGCCCGCCTCTACCGGGAGATCGCGGCCGACGGCTGGGGCCGCCCGGCGCCCTCGGGCGTCCCGACCGGGGTGGCGCTGTTCCACGGCGACCGGGCGATCCGCACCCTGGCCGGGCTGTCCAACACCGTGACCCGCTGGACCGCGTACGACACCGGCGGCCACTTCGCCTCGCTCCAGGCGCCGGAACAACTGGTGGCGGACGTCCGGGCGTTCTTCCGCACCCTGCGCTGAGCCGCCGGTGGAGGGGAGCCCCGGCTGTCGGTGCAGGGGCCTACCGTTCGGGCATGAGCGTTCCCGAGGTCGTCCCGATCGCCTACGAGCCCGACTACCGCACCGACACCATCGGCCGCTTCCGCGGCGGCCAGTTCCTGGCCTCCGTCACCTTCGCCGTCCCGGAGGGCGCGGCGGACCCGCGAGTGCCGTCCTGCTTCGCGGTCCTGCACCGCTTCGACGAGGGCGGGCGCCACCTCGACTCCCGGGTCGAGGCGGTGCCCGGCGCCTTCGGCGGTGAGGTCGCCAAGGCCGCCGGCCGGTTGCTGGAGCGGTGGCTGGACGCCCTGCCGGAGCGGGAGTTCGGGGACGTCGCGATCGCGCCCTTCGCCGTGCACGTCGACGGCGTGCTCTTCGGCCTGGTCCTCGAACGGCACCACGAGGGCGCGGCGGAGGACGACTGGGCCGAGCTCTACCCCGACCGCCTCGGCTTCCACGCCCCGTGGGACGGCACGTACGACACCTGAGCCCGCCGCCCCGCTCACGGCCGCGTGCCGGTCCGCGGGTCAGTCCGCGATCACGGCCGCCCGTACGCAGAGGACGTCCGGCAGGTGGGAGACCAGCAGCGCCCAGTGCCCGCCCTCGTCGTGGCTCGCGTAGACGTCACCGGTCCGGTTGCCGAAGTAGATGCCGGCCGGTTCGGCGTCGTCGGTGCGCAGCGCGTCACGCAGCACGATGCCGTAGTGGTCCTCGCCCGGCAGGCCGTCGGCGAGCGTCTGCCAGCTGTCCCCGGCGTCGTTCGTGCGGAACACCCGGCAGCGGCGGCCGGGCGGGATCCGGTCGTCGGCGCCGCCGAGCGGGAACACGTACGCGGTGTCGGCGCGGTGCGGGTGGGCGGCGACCGCGAAGCCGAAGTCGGCCGGCAGCCCGTCGGCGATCGAGCGCCAGCTCGCGCCGCCGTTGTCGCTGCGGTAGACGCCGCCGTGGTTCTGCAGGTAGAGCCGGTCCGGGTTGACGGCGTCCCGGGCGATCTTGTGCACGCACTGGCCGAACTCGGGGTACTGGTTCTCCTCCGGCAGGAACTCGGCCCGCAGGCCGGAGTTGGAGGGCTCCCAGCTGCCGCCGCCGTCCTTGCTGCGGTAGACGCCGCCGCTGGAGACGGCGATCAGCAGCCGCTGCGGGTCGCGCGGGTCGGTGAGGACGGTGTGCAGGCCCTGGCCGCCGTAGCCGGCGCCCCACTCGCCGCGCTGCGGGTGGTTCCAGAGCGACTCGACCAGGGTGAAGCTCTCGCCGCCGTCCGCCGAGCGGAACAGCGCGGCGGGTTCGGTACCCGCGTAGACCACGCCGGGCTCCTCGGGGCCGGCCGGCTGGAGCTGCCAGACCCGGGTGAGCGAGGCGCCGGTGTGCTCGGGGAAGCGGATCGCGGGGGTGGACGGCTCGAACCAGTTGGCGCCGAGGTCGTCCGAGCGCCAGACCGACGGGCCCCAGTGGCTGCTGTCGGCGCCCACCAGCAGCCGGACGCCGCCGTCCTGCCGGGGCCCGCCGCTCCCGCGGTCCCGGCGGTCGATCGCGACGGAGTAGATCGCGTTCATCCGGAAGTGCGGCCCGCTGAACTCCCAGTCCAACCGGTCGCGGCTGCGTCCGAGGAAGAGGCCCTTCTCGGTTCCGACGGCCAACAGCACTTCGCTCATTGCCACACACCACCCGCTCGGCGAACACGGCCCCGCCCGGACACCCCTCCTCGGGCCAGTGTCCCGCCGTCGCCCGCCCGCCACATCTCGCCGCGCCGGGCCGGGCTGCGGGCGGTGGCGGGCGGCGGTCAGCCCCGGCAGCCCTCCAGCAGCCGCAGCCAGACCTCGCTGATCGTCGGGTAGGCGGGCACCGCGTGCCAGAGCCGGTCGATCGGGACCTCGCCGACCACCGCGACGGTCGCCGAGTGCACCAGCTCGGAGACGCCCGGGCCGACGAACGTCACGCCGACCAGCACCTCCCGGTCCAGGTCGAAGACCGCCCGGGCCCGGCCCCGGTAGTCGTCGCCGTAGAGCGAGGCGCCGGCGACCGCGCCGAGGTCGTGGTCGATGGCCTTGACCCGCAGACCGGCCCGCTCGGCGGCGTCCAAGGTCAGGCCGACGGCCGCGACCTCCGGGTGCGTGAAGACCACCTGCGGCGCGCCCGCACTGTCGGCGGACGCGGCGTGCGCGCCCCAGCGCGCGGTGTCCAGCGGGCGCCCCTGGGCGCGCGCGACGATGGCCGCGCCGGTGATCCGCGCCTGGTACTTGCCCTGATGGGTGAGCAGCGCCCGGTGGTTGACGTCCCCGGCCGCGTACAGCCAGCCGCCGTCGACCCCGAGCACGGTGCAGCTGTCGTCCACGTCGAGCCAGCCGCCGGGGTGCAGGCCGACCTGCTCCAGGCCGACGTCCGCGGTGCGCGGGGCACGCCCGGTGGCGTACAGCACCTCGTCCACGGTCAGCCGCTCGCCGTCGCCCAGCACCAGCGTGACCTCGGAGGGCCCGCCGTCCGCCGCCCGCCGCTCCAGCGCGGCGACCTCCGTCCCGAAGCGCACGTCCACCCCGGCCGCCCGCAGCCCGTCCGCGACCAGCTCGCCGGCGAACGGCTCCATCCGGGGCAGCAGTCCGCCGCCGCGGACCAGCAGCACCACCTCCGAGCCGAGCGCCCGCCAGGCGGTGGCCATCTCGACGCCGACCACACCGCCGCCGACCACCGCCAGCCGGCCGGGGACGGCGGGCGAGCCGGTCGCCTCCCGGTTGGTCCACGGGCGCGCCTCGGCCAGCCCGGGGACGCCCACCGGCAGCACCGGCCGGCTGCCGGTGCAGATCACCACGGCGTGCCGGGCCACCAGCAGCCGCTCGCCGCCGTCCTCCCCCTCGACCGTCACCTGCCGCTCGCCGGCCAGCCGGCCGTGGCCGCGGACCAGGTCGATGCCGGTGTCGCGGAGCCACTTCACCTGGCCGTCGTCCTGCCAGTGCGAGGCGAACGCGTCGCGCCGGGCGAGCACCGCGGCCGCGTCCAGGGCGCCGCCGGCCGCCTCCCGGGAGCCGGCCACCGCGCGGGCGTCGGCCAGCGCGGCCACCGGGCGCAGCAGCGCCTTGCTCGGCATGCAGGCCCAGTACGAGCACTCGCCGCCGACCAGTTCGCTCTCCACGACCACGGTGCGCAGCCCGGCGGCGGCCGTCCGGTCGGCCACGTTCTCTCCGGTCGGACCGGCGCCGACCACGATGACGTCGTACTCCTCGGGGGCGGTGGGCTGGGGAGAGGTCATCCGTGTTCCTCCGTGCTCGCGCGGGTGTGTCGTGGTGCCGTGCCCATCCTGCGCCGACCCGCCCGCCCGGCGCAGCCGAACACGCGGGCGAAGCGCCGGTCCGGGCGACCGTACCGGCGCCCCGCCCGCCGTCCGGGCGACCGCCCCGGCCCCGGGTCCGCTACTCGGCCTCGGCCAACTCGACCAGCGCCGCCGCCGTTTCGGCCGGCCGGGAGAACATCGGCCAGTGTCCCGTCAGCACCTCGCGCAGCTCCCACTCCGGCCCGCCGAGCGCCGCGAAGTACGGGTGCCCGGCGGCGATCATCTCGCGGACCTGCGCCAGCGGGATCGAGCAGGAGAGCAGGCCCTTGGGCAGCTTCGCCGCCCCGCCGGTCAGCTGCACCGGGTCGGTGAGGGTCCGGCCCGGCTGGTCGGTCGCCCGTGCGCGGAACCGCTCCAGCCCGGCCTCGTCGATCCCCGCCGCGTCGGCGCCGCCCGAGGCCAGCAGCTCCCAGGAGGGCAGCGGCAGCCGCCAGCCGTCGACCAGCGAGGCCTCCAGCGCGGCGCGGTAGGCGGGGTCCCAGAGGTCGGCGATCGCGGCGCCGCCGGGCATCGGACCGGAGTCGACCCAGACCACCCGGCGGATCCGCTCGGGCACCCGGTCGGCCGCACCGCTCACGGCGATGGTGCCGCCGCTGTGCGCGACCAGGACCACGTCCCGGAGGTCCTCGCGGACCAGCAGGTCGGTCAGATCGTCGATGTGGGTCTGCGCGCCGGTCTCGGGCGAGGCCTCGCCGGTCCGTTCGGCGAGCCCGGGCAGGGTCACCGCGTGCACGGTGTGGCCCGCGGCGCGCAGTGGTTCGGCCACCGCGTCCCAGGCCCAGCCGCCGAGCCAGAAACCGGGAACGAGTACGAAGGTGCTCATGGGGAACGGTCCTCTTCTGGAGTCTTGTGTCCTGGGGTACGGGCCGCGCGGCCGCCGACGTGGGCACCGGGGAAAGCCGCCCGGACGCCCTTCGTCGACTCCGACCCTAGAATCGAATGCGGACAGAACTCGACCGGATTAATCGGCTCCTTGACCCGATCGGCCGAACCGCCGTCGACCCGAGGAGAGCGCAGGCCCCGTGGAACACCCGGTCAGCCGCGCCCTCGCCCTCCTCGAACTGCTTCAGGCCCGCCCCGGCCTCACCGGCGCCGAACTCGCCGCGCGGCTGGAGGTCGACGTCCGCACCGTGCGCCGGTACGCGGCCCGGCTCGCCGAACTCGGCATCCCCGTCCGGGCCGAGCGGGGCCGCTACGGCGGCTACCGGCTGATGCCGGGCTTCCGGCTGCCGCCGCTGATGCTCACCGGGGACGAGGCCGCCTCCGTCGTCCTCGGACTGCTGGCCGGGCGGCGGTCCGGGCTGTCGGTGGGGGAGCAGGCCGGCGAGTCGGCGCTCGCCAAGATCCAGCGGGTGCTGCCGCCGCAGCTGCGCGACCAGGTCGCGGCCGTCGAACAGACCCTCGGACTGACCGCCGCGCCCGCCACCGGCCCCAGCCCGGCCGCCGCCGCGCTCTTCACGCTCGCCGAGGCGGCCCGCCGCCGGCACCGCGTCCGGCTCGACTACCGGGACCGCGCGGGCGCGCCCAGCGAGCGCGACTTCGACCCGTACGGGCTGGTCTTCCACTCGGGCCGCTGGTACACGACGGGGCTGGACCACCGCAGCGGCGAGCAGCGGACCTTCCGGCTGGACCGGATCCGCGGGGCCGAGCCGGTCGGCACCGGGTTCGAACCGCCCGCCGACGTCGACCCGGTGCAGCGGGTGCTGGAGTCGCTCGCCTCGGTGCCGTGGACGCACGAGGTCGAGGTGGTCCTCACCACCACCCTCGCCGAGGCCCGCCACCGCATCCCGCCCGCCGCGGGAACGCTCACCGCGACCGACGACGGGCGCGTCCTGTTCCGCGCGCGGGCCGAACGGCTCGACGGCATGGCCGTGATGCTGGCCGGCCTCGGCTGGCCCTTCACGGTGCGCGGTCCCGCCGCCCTGCGGGACGAGGTGCGGGCGCTCGCCGCCCGGCTCACCGCCTGGAGCGAGGACTGAGCGGACCGGTCGGGCACCGAGGGGGCCGGCCCCGGACGCACGGCGGCGAGCCCCGGGGGCGGATACACCGCCCAGGGGCTCGCCGTGCCGAACCGACCGTGTGACGGCCGGGCGTCAGCCCTGCTTCGGACCGCCGTCCTGCTCGGCCGCCACCTTCCGCTTCACCTCGTCCATGTCCAGCTTGCGGGCCTGGCCGATCAGGTCCTCGAACACCGGCTCGGGCAGCGCACCCGCCTGCGAGAAGACGAGCACACCCTCGCGGATGATTGCCAGCGTGGGGATCGACTGGATCCCGAAGGCCGCCGCCAGCTCCTGCTGCGCCTCGGTGTCCACCTTGGCGAAGACCAGGTCGGGGTGGCGCTCGGCGGCCTTCTCGAAGACCGGCGCGAACTGGCGGCACGGGCCGCACCAGCTCGCCCAGAAGTCGATGAAGACGAAATCCTTGCCGTCCCCGCCGGGGACGATGTCGTCGAAGTTCTCCTTGGTCAGCTCGACCGTGCTGCTCATGTCGCGGGTCCTGCCCTTCCGGTGGTGGCGGTCAAGGCCATGTGCCCCCGACAACGGCTGCTGCCCGCGCGCTATTCCGCGGACCCCACCGCGCCGTCCGTTGAGCGGACGGCGGCCCCCGTCCGTACCGGAGGGTGTCCGGCACCGATGTGCACCCGCACCGACCGGGGAGCGGTCACCATGCCCACCACCCGCCGCACCGACGGCTCGACCGACGATCACACCAGCGGACCGGGCCGGCGCACCGGCCGCCGTCCGGGACGGCTCGCCGTGCTCGCCGCGGCAGGGCTGGCCGCGGCCGCCCTGGTGGCGGGCTGCGGCTCGTCCGGGTCCAGCGGCTCCGCGCCCGCCCAACCGCCCGCGTCCAGCGCCCCGGCCTCGCCGGGCATGACCGCGGCCACCCTGCGGACCGCCACCGACCCGCACCTCGGCACCATCGTCACCGACAGCGCCGGCTTCACCCTCTACCGCTTCGACCACGACAGCGCCACCCCGCCCACCGCCACCTGCGACGGCAGCTGCGCGACCCTCTGGCCGCCCGTCCCGGCCACCGGCACGACGGTCTCCGTCAGCGGCCTCGACGCCAAGCTGGTCGGCACCGTCACCCGCGCCGACGGCAGCAAGCAGCTCACCCTCGCCGGCTGGCCGCTCTACCGCTACGCGCCCGACCAGAAGCCCGGCGACACCAAGGGCCAGGGCGTTCAGGGCATCTGGTTCGCGGTGACCCCCACCGGTGACCGGGCCGGCACGGGCGGTTCCGGTGGCTCCGGCGGCAGCGGCTACTGAACGGGCCGGCCGTCCGGCGGCGACCCTCGACCCGGAGGCACGCGTGCGCGAGGATGTGAGGGTGACCGAGGAGCCTCCCGGTGACGGCCGCCCGGCCGTCCGGGGCGCGCCGGCACCGGACGAGGAGCTGATGCGCGCGCTCTACCGCGAGCACGCCGGGCCGCTGTTCGGCTTCGTCCTCCACCTCGTCGCCGGCGACCGCCAGCGCGCCGAGGACGTCGTGCAGGAGACGCTGCTGCGCGCCTGGCGCAACCTGCACCGACTGGACCCGGCGGCCGGATCGCTGCGGCCCTGGCTCGCCACCGTCGCCCGCCGGATCGTCATCGACGAGCACCGCGCCGAACTCGCCCGCCCGCGCGAAGTGGACGCCGGACCCCTGGAGCTGCTGCCCGCCGAGGACGAACTCGACCGCGCGCTGCGGATGATGACGGTCGCGGACGCGCTCGGCGAGCTCTCGGCCGCGCACCGCGAGGTCATCGTCGAGACGTACTTCAAGGGCCGCACCGCCAACGAGGCGGCCGCCGAACTCGGCATCCCCGCGGGCACCGTGCGCTCGCGGGCCTACTACGCGCTGCGCGCGCTCAGGCTCGCGCTGGAGGAACGGGGAGTGACATCGTGACACCGTCCGAACCCGATCCCGCGCGGGCCGTGCACCTCGACGTCGGCGCCTACGTCCTCGGCGTCCTGGACCCGGCCGAACGCGCCGCCTTCGACGCCCACCTGGCCGCCGGCTGCCCGCGGTGCGCCGACCGGCTGGCCGAACTCCGCCCGGTCGGAACGCTGCTCGGCGAGTACGCGGCCGCCGCCGACCCGGCCGATCCCACCCCCCGGCCGGACCCGGCGCTGCTCGACCGGCTGGTCGGGCAGGTCCGGGCGAGCCGCCGGCGCGGGCGCGTCCGGCGGCTGGTCCTGGTCGCCGCGGCGGCCGCGCTGACCCTCGCCGGCCCCGCGGTGACCGCTGCCGTGATCACCGCCGACTCCACGCCCGGCGTGGTCGCCACCGCGGCGGCCCACCGGTTCGCCGCGACCGACCCGGCGACCGGCACCCACGCCGTGGTCGGCGTGGACCCCGCGCCCTGGGGCAGCCGGGTCACCCTCGAACTGTCCGGCGTCCAGGGCCCGCTGACCTGCGACCTGGTCGCGGTCTCCACCGCCGGCGGCCACCAGACCGTGACCACCTGGAACGTCCCCGCCACCGGCTACGCCCCCACCACCCCCCTCCGCACCACCGGCGGCACCGCCTTCCCGCCCACCACCATCGACCACTTCGAGATCCGCACCCTGGACACCGGCACCCTCCTCCTCACCGTCCCCACCACCTGACCCCGCCCGGACGAGCGGTCGACCGGCACGGCTTCCCGCCCCGTCCCCGGTGCCGCGTGCCGGGGAGGTGGAGCAGGAAGTCGGCCCGTCCGACGTCCCACTCCGCTACCGCGGCGTCCCACTCCGCTACCGCGACGCGTGGGCGGCCACCCGGGTGAGGGCGCGGGCGCAGCGGCGGGCGAAGAGGTGTTGGGCGAGGGGGAGCAGGGGGCCGGCGAGGCGGGCGTACCAGCGCTGCGGGCGGCTGAACGCGTTGACGGTGAACCAGACCCCGCCGTCCGCCGCCAGTTCCACCACGAAGGTCTCCTCGCCCACGGCGAGGTGGCCCCGCCGGGTGCCGTAGGTGAAGCCGTGGCGGTCCTGCCCGTCCTCGGCGGCGGTGCTCCAGACCACCCGGCACGGCGCGCCGGCCCGCAGCGGGCCGAGGCCGACGGCGCAGTGGACGGGGACGCCGGGTGCGGCGCGGTCCGCGCCGGCGGTGATCCGGACGCCGGCCGCCCGGTGCATCCGCCAGTCCAGGACGGCGGCTCCGGCGGCGTCCAGCGCGGCGCGGCCGCGGCCGACGAGGACGCGGTGGCGGAGGTGGTCGTAGCCGGCCGGGAGCGGGGCGGTGAGGTCGGTACTCGCGCCGATCTCGGGGTAGTTGAGGTCGTTCACCGGGCGTTCTCCTGCGGGCTCGGGGCGAGTCGGCGCCAGGCGAGCAGCGAGCACAGCGCGAAGCCGAGCGCGTTGCCGACGCCGTGGGTGGCGGCCATCCAGCCGAGGGTGGGGTGGGGGAGTCCGGAGGCCTCGCCGAGCGCCCACCAGAGGGCGAGCAGCATGGTGACGGCGAGGACGGCCGCCGAGACGCCGAGCAGCACCCGCGTGTCCGGCCACCGGCGGCCGCCCCCGCCGTCGCCCCCGGTCCCGCCGCGGACCCGCAGGTCGCGCCAGGTGAGCAGGCCGACCAGCCACATGCCCGCGGTGAGCACGGCGGCCCCGGCGAGTTCCGCCCAGTCGCCGACGAAGTAGCCGCCCAGCACCAGCAGGGTCCCGGTCGGCACGCTGAGCGCGGCCCACCGCCCGGCCGGGCGGTCCGGGACGGCGCGGCACACCAGCCCGGCGACCAGGGCGGCGGTGAAGCCGGCGTAGTGGAAGTGGGGGACGGTCAGGGCCAGGATGTCGAGGTCGAATCCGAACAGCTCGTGCCCGGAGCGCTCCGCGACCAGGGCGAGTCCGGCCACCGCCGGCGCCGCCAGCGCGGTGAGCACGGCGACCTCGGGCGGCGCGAGGGAGCGGGTGCGGGCGAGTCGCAGCGGGGCGTGCGCGGCGAGGGCGAGCGTGCCGAGCGCGTAGCACGCGGCGCTGCCGGTGGCGAGCGGTCCGCGCGGCAGCCACAGCGAGAGCGCGCCGGGGACGGCGGCCAGCGGCCAGAGGCGGCGCAGCCGGGCGAGGCCGGGCTCGTCGATCAGGGCGAGGCCGAGCGGGATCACCGCACCCATGCCGAGCAGGACCAGCAGGTCGACCAGCTCTTCGGTGCCCCGGCCCACGGCGATCGACCCCAGCTTCCTTGAACGCGTTCAAATGCCTCTTCCGCGTCGACTCTACGCATGGGATTGAACGCGTTCAAGTTCCTCCCGGACCGCCGCCCCGGTCGCCTGCCCTGGTGTTCACCGGGGGCACGGCGCACTCTGGAGGGGTAACCGGACGAGGAGCGACCGCCGGAGGTGATCCGCCATGCAGACTCTTGTCGGTTGGCACATCGAGATGGAATTCCGCGAGGAGGGGCCGCGGACGGCCGCCGCCGCCCTGCTGAGGCTCGGGGACGGGACGGAGCTGCGCGCGCACGGCTACACCAGCCGCCACCCCTCCGATCCCGAGCAGCTGAGGGTCGGCGAGGAGATCGCGGCCGCCCGGGCGCTCAACGACCTCGCTTCGCAGCTGCTCACCAAGGCCCACGGCGAGATCCAGCAGGTCAGCCCGATCCCGACCCACCCGCTGTCGTGACGCAGCCGGAGGGCGCCGCGGGCCAGGCCGCCCACCGGCCGCGCATTCCGCTGATCTGTCCGCGCTGCGGACGGGAGCAGCGGGTGGTGCCGGGCGGTCCGGGCCGCGCGGTCAAGGTGGTGCACGCCGGCACCGGCCGGGAGGCCTGCGAGCCGGGGGACCTGGCCCGCGCGCCGGACGACGGCGCGGCCTGAGGCCGCGCCCCTGGCCCCCCCTGCCCCCGGCCCCCCGGCCCCCGGCGCCGGTGCGCCCCGGGCGAGCCCGCCTCAGTTCGGGCAGTACGTGGTCGGCACCTGCCACTCCGGCCCGATCAACCGCTGCTCCAGCTCGTTGAGCGTGATCCGGATGCCGACGGTCCCGGCCAGCCCGAGCCGCATCCGGCTGCGGGCCAGCGCCAGGAACGCCGTCAGCCCGTACTTGTTGATCAGCGACGCGCGGTAGCGGGCGGTGTCGTCCGCGTCGCAGACGGCGGCGCGGGCCGGGAGCTGACGTCCCGTCGGGCGGCCGTGCGCGTCGCACGGGCCGACCAGGACCTTGGGGTGGCGGCGGATCCGCTCGGCCTCGCCGGAGTGGGCCGGCGTCCAGATGCCGAGCGCCGTGCCGTCGGCGATCACCCAGCTCTGCGAGCGGATCCGGCGGCCGTCCTCGCCGAACGTGGTGAGCAGGAGGTATCTGCTGTCGGCCAGCTGGTCGGTACGGTCGTGCACGGTGTCCTCCCTCTCCGTTGCGGCGGGTGGTCGCGGGCGGCGCGGCCTCAGTGGCCGTGTCCGCCGCTGCTCCCGTGGTGCTCGGCGACGGTGTGCGGTCCGGCGTGGTGCGGTCCGGCGGTGTGCGGTCCTGTGTGGTGCCGTCCGGCGGCGTGCGGTCCGACGGGCGGGTGGTGCGCGACGGCCCGGTGGTACTCCTCGGCGGTGGGCCCGGGGATCCGGGCGCCCTCGCCGTGGAGCCCACGGGACAGCCTCGCACGGGCGCGGTCGAGGACCCCGACCGGGCGGGCCACTCCATTGTCGTCCACGGGGGCGGGCAGTTCGAGGGCTCGCGGCTGCTCGTGCGCGGTGAGCCGGTGCAGTTCGGCGGGCGTGAGCGGGGCGTGCACCTCGATGAACTCGCCGTGCGGCAGGCGCTCGACGACGCCGGTCTCGCGGCCGTGCAGCACCTTCTCCCGGTCCCTGTGCTGCAGGCCCAGGCACCAGCGCTTGGTGACGACGAAGACGGCCACCGGGACGACGAGGAATCCCACCCGGACGGCGTAGGTGATGGAGTTGAGCGACAGGTGCAGATGGGTGGCGATGAGGTCGTTGCCGCCGCCGGCCAGCGTCACCAGGTAGAGCGAGATCCAGGCCGCGCCGAACGCCGTGCGGACCGGGGCGTTGCGCGGGCGGTCGAGCAGGTGGTGCTCGCGCCGGTCGTCGGTCGCCCAGCCCTCCACGAACGGGTAGACGGCGATCGCGCCGAGGACGAGCGGGAAGAGCGTGAACGGGATCAGCACACCGAGGTTGAGGGTGTGGCCCCACAGGCCGACCTCCCAGCCCGGCATCACCCGGACGAGCCCTTCCGCGAAGCCCATGTACCAGTCCGGCTGGGCGTCCGTGGACACCTGGTCGGGCCGGTACGGGCCGTACGCCCAGATCGGGTTGATCGTGGCGACCGCCGAGACCAGTGCCAGCACGCCGAACACCAGGAAGAAGAAGCCGCCGGCCTTGGCCAGGTAGACCGGCATCAGCGGCATGCCGACGACGTTCCGCTCGGTCCTGCCGGGCCCCGCCCACTGGGTGTGCTTGTGGTGGAAGACCAGGATCAGGTGGGCCACCAGCAGGCCCAGCATGATCCCGGGGATCAGCAGCACGTGGATCGTGAAGAACCGCGGCACGATGTCGGTGCCCGGGAACTCGCCCCCGAACAGGAACATCTGGACGTAGGTGCCCACCAGCGGGACGGCGAGGATCGCGCCCTCGACGAAGCGGATGCCGGTGCCCGACAGCAGGTCGTCCGGCAGCGAGTAGCCGAAGAAGCCGTCCAGCATGCCGAGGAAGAGCAGCAGGAAGCCGAACATCCAGTTGATCTCGCGCGGCTTGCGGAAGGCGCCGGTGAAGAAGACCCGCATCATGTGGACGAACATCGCCGCGATGAAGACCAGGGCGGCCCAGTGGTGGATCTGCCGGATCAGCAGTCCGCCGCGGACCTCGAAGCTGATGTCGACCGTCGAGGCGTACGCCTCGGACATCGGCACGCCCTTGAGCGGGACGTAGGAGCCGTCGTAGACGATCTCGCCCATGCTCGGCTTGAAGAACAGCGTCAGCCAGACGCCGGTCAGGATGATGATCGCGAAGCTGTACAGGCAGATCTCGCCCAGCATGAAGGACCAGTGGTCCGGGAAGATCTTGCGCAGGTTGGCCCTGGCCAGGGTGTAGATCCCCAGTCGGCCGTCCGTCCAGTCGGCGGCGCGCTGTCCGCGTCCGCCGCCGGTTCCCTGATTGCGGGTCATGTCCACGCACCTCGGTCGGAGTGAAGCGGGGAGCTATCCCCGTTTCGAAGTCCGACCAGAATAAGCGGGGATCATTCCCCACTTCCATCGGGGTGCCCGGAAACGGCGAACGGCCCGCCCGGTGTCGTCATGACACCGGACGGGCCGCAGCGCACCGTCGCGAACCCCGCGGGGTCAGTGCACCAGCACCGGCACCTCGTTGGCCTCCGCCGCGTCGGCGTCCGCACCCTTGCCGCCGGAGCCGGGGCGGCCGGCGTTGATCAGGGTGAACGCCAGCACGGCCGCCAGCACCAGGATGCCGAAGGACCACCAGATCGCGGTCGAGAAGCCGTGCACCATGCCGCCGAACTGCACCGCCCGGGCGGCGGCCGGGGTGGTCGCCTCGGCCGCGTGGGCCGCCAGCCAGGTGGCGGTGGCGCTGGCCGCGATGGTGTTCAGCAGCGCGGTGCCGATGGCGCCGCCGACCTGCTGCGAGGTGTTGACCATGGCGGACGCCACGCCCGCGTCGCGCGGCTGGACGCCGTGCGTGGCCAGGCTCATCGCCGGCATGAACGCGGTGCCCATGCCGAGGCCCATCAGGACCAGACCGGGCAGGATCAGCGCCGGGTAGGAGCTGTCCAGGTCGATCTGGGTCAGGACGAGCATGCCGAGCGAGGCGACCAGGAAGCCGGGCGCCATCAGGAACCGCGCCGGGACGCGGGTCATCAGGCGGGCGCCGATCTGGGTCGAACCGGTGATCATGCCCGCCACCATGGGCAGGAAGGCCACGCCGGTCAGGACCGGGCTGTAGTCGAGCACGATCTGCAGGTAGTAGGTCAGGAACAGGAACAGGCCGAACATGCCGATCACGGCCAGGCCCAGCGACAGGTAGACCCCGCCGCGGTTGCGGTCCAGCACGACGCGCAGCGGCAGCAGCGGCGCCTTGACCTTCTGCTCGACCACGACGAACGCGGCCAGCAGCACGGCGGCGGCGATGAACAGACCGATCGTCACGCCCGAGCTCCAGCCGTCCGACTCGGCCCGGGTGAAGCCGTAGACCAGCGCGACCAGACCGGTGGTGACCAGCAGCACGCCGGGCACGTCGAGACGGTTGCGGTTGCGGCCCACGGCCGGCTCGCGGATCACCATGACCGCGCCGACGGCGGCGACCACGGCGAACGGGATGTTGACGAAGAAGGTCCAGCGCCAGTTCATGTACTCGGTCAGCAGACCGCCGAGGATCAGACCGATCGCGCCGCCACCGCCGGCGATCGCGCCGTAGATGCCGAACGCCTTGGCGCGCTCCTTGGCCTCGGTGAACATCACGGCCAGCAGCGAGAGCGCGGCCGGGGCCAGCAGGGCGCCGAACACGCCCTGGAGGGCGCGGGCGCCGAGCAGCATCGCGGTGTTGGCGGCGGCGCCGCCCAGCGCGGAGGCCAGCGCGAAGCCGGTGAGGCCGACCACGAAGGCCCGCTTGCGCCCCCACAGGTCGGCCACCCGGCCACCGAACAGCAGCAGACCGCCGAAGGCCAGCGCGTACGCGGTGATCACCCACTGGCGGTTGCCGTCGGTGATGCCGAGGTCCTTCTGGGCGGACGGCAGCGCGATGTTCACGATGGTGGCGTCGAGGACGACCATCAGCTGCGCGAGGCCGATGAATATGAGGGCCTTCCAGCGCCTCGGATCGGGCTGGACGGCGGGCGGGGCGTCGGTTTGTGGCATGGAGGTACTCACTTCGGGGTGCGGGGTGTGCGGAAGGTGCGGAGCAGGGTCGCGGACAGGAGCGGCGGGCGCGCACGGGCGGGCGCGCCGCGTCCCCGCGGTGGAGGTCCCGGGTGTCGGGTGTCAGGTGGCGCCGGTCACCCGGCGCGGTGGGTCAGTGGTCGCCGTGGAAGTCCTCGAAGGTCGCGGCCCGGCCGGGCAGGACGGAAGGGGCGGGCGCCCGCATACCGTCCAGGAGCAGTTGCAGGTGCCGGTGGACGAACCCGTCCAGGACGCGGCACGAGGTGCCCGGCAGCGGGCGGGTGAGCTGGCTCAGGGCGATGAACAGGTCGCCGTGGTCGACGTCCGGACGGGCCTCGCCCGCCGCCTTCGCCCGCTCCAGCAGTCCGCCGGCGACGGTCGTCAGGCGCTCGCGCGCCGCCGTCATATCCGGGTCGTGCGGATCGACGTGGTTGGTCAGCATCGAGCAGAGCGCGCCGACCTTCTCGTCGACCGTCTCGTGGGCGAACCGCTCCAGGGCCTCGAACGGGCCGGGGACCTCAGCGGCCGCCCGTTCGGCGATCGCCACGATGCGGTTCTTCACGAGCAGCGCCACCTCGCGGATCAGTGCCGTTCTGGTGGGGAAGTTCCGGTAGAGCGTAGCGTTTCCGACGCCCGCCCGCTTCGCAATATCGTCCAGCGCCGCGTCCGCGCCGTGCTCGACGAAGGCGTCGCGGGCCGCCAGGACGATCCGCTCGCGGTTGCGGCTGGCGTCCGCGCGCAGCCTGGGCGCGCGGGCCGGCCCCGCGGTGCGGGTCGGGCGGGGGGCGACGGTGGTCACGGGTGCGTTCCTCCCGGGTACGGGTTCCGGGGAGTCACTCCCCGCTTAGTCCTACGGAAGGCTAAACGGGGAATCACTCCCCGGAAATTTCGCACCCGGATGTGACCTGCGTCACATTGTTTCGAGGCCTCCGCCGCGCCCCGCCGCACCGGCCGTGGCCGCCGGCCGGTGCAGCGGGATCTCGAAGTGGACGGTGGCCACCCCCGGTCCGTGCTCGCCGGTCGGGCGGGCGTCGTGGACCTCCTCGGCGAGGCTGCGCCAGAACGGCTCGGCCCCGGGGATCTCGGTGTTGGTGTGCAGGTAGAGCCGCCGGTAGCCGCCCTCCTCGGCGGCGAACGCGCGGGCGCGGCGGACGAGCTCGCGGGCCAGTCCGTGCCGCCGGTGCTCGGCCCGGACGTAGACCCGGACCAGCTGCGCGGTGGTTCCGGACGGGTAGCGCCGGGCGATCTCGCGCGGGTGCGGCGGATGGGCGGGGCCGGTGGAGTGCAGCGCGGTGGTGGCCACCACCTCCTCGCCGAGCACGGCGACCAGCAGGGCGTGCCGGGGGTGGTCCAGGTAGTGCCCCTGGAGGTCGACCACGTCGGCGTGCCATGCGGGCACGTAGCCGTAGCCGAACTCGCGGTAGAAGGTGTCGAGGATCAGTCGGCGCGCACCGGGCACGTCCTGCGGGAGCGCATGGCGTACCAGGTAAGGAAAGTGACGATCCATCAGACAGCTCCGGCGGGACTGGGCGCGGTGGTCGAGGGCAAGAGTACATGAAAACCACTTTCATCTGACACGTCGACGGAAACCCCGGTCCGGCGTGTTGAAAATGAAAACGAATCCCGTTACGGTCCTGGCTGTCGAGTCCGTCGAAAGGGAGAGCCGTGGCGCATCTGCTGGTGATCGAGAGCTGGGTCGGCTCCATGAGCAGACTGCTGCCACGGGCGTTGGGGGAGGGCGGCCACCGCTTCACCTTCCTCACCCGCGACCTGCACCACTACCTGCGGTCCGCCGCCCCCGCCGACGGCCCGCACCCGCTGCTCGCCGCCGAGAACGTCCTCACCGCCGACACCAACGACCCGGACGCGCTGCTCCCGTACGCCGAGCGGCTGCACGCGCTGCTCGGCTTCGACGGCGTGCTCTCCTCCTGCGACTACTACCTCCCGCAGGTCGCCCGGGTGGCCCGCCGGCTCGGCCTGCCCGGACCGGCGCCCGACGCCGTCGCCGCCGCCTGCCGCAAGGACCTCACCCGGGCCCGGCTCGCCGCGGCCGGTGTCCCCGGGCCCGCGTACGCGCTCTGCGCCGACCGCGAGCAGGCCCGTGCCGCGGCCCGGGCGATCGGCTACCCGCTGGTCGTCAAGCCGGTCGACCTGTGCGCCGGGATGTTCGTCCGCCAGGTCCGCGACGAGGTCGAACTCCTCGCGGCGATCCGGGCGCTGGACGCCTTCCCGGTCAACGCGCGCGGCCAGCGGCGGGAGCCGGCGGTCCTGCTGGAGGAGCTGCTCACCGGCCCCGAGGTCAGCGTCGAGACGGTCTCCGCGGACGGCGTCGCGCACGTCGTCGGCATCACCGACAAGAGCGTCGGCGGCGCGCCCGCCTTCGTCGAGACCGGCCACATGTTCCCGGCCGCCCTCGACCCGGCCGAGGCCGCCGCCGCCGTCCGCACCGCCCTCGACGCGCTGGCCGCGCTCGGCCTCGACCAGGTCGTCGCGCACACCGAGATCAAGCTCACCCCCGCCGGGCCCCGGGTGGTCGAGGTCAACCCGCGCCCGGCCGGGAACCGGATCACCGAGCTGGTCCGCCGCGTCACCGGGGTCGACCTGGCCGCCGCCGCGGTCGACGTCGCGCTCGGCCGCCGGCCCGACCTGGCCGTCCACCCGACCGGGGTCGCCAGCGCCGCCATCGCCTTCCTGGTGCCCGATGGCGGGCAGTCCGGCCCGCTGGACGGCTTCGACGGGGAGGACGCGGTACGGCGCGACCCGGCGGTGGTCGAACTCGACCTCGCCGGGCCCGGCCGCGAGGTGCGGCCCGCGACCAGCAACAACGAGTACCTCGGGCACGTCATGACCGCCGACACCGGCGGGGCGGGGGCGCGCCGCACGGCCGAGCGGCTGCTCGCCGGGCTCACCCCGCGCCTCGCGCCCGCCGGCCGCCCGGCCGAACCCGCGGCGGTGTCCGCATGAGCGCCACCACCGCGATCGGCCCGCTCGTGCTCCCCGCCCCGAGCGCCGGGATCACCGCCCTCCCCGTGCTCGACCTGATCACCGGGCGGGCCCGTACGGGGGCGTACGGGCCCGACCCGGCCACCTTGCGGATCGCGCTCGCCTTCAGCACCGTCCAGGCCGTCCGGCACCCCGGCCGCACCCGCGGCTACCGCAACGAGGTGCTCAGCCTCCGGCTCGGCGCCGCCGTCGGCTCCTGCGCCGTCGAACCGGGCGAGCTGCCCGCCGACACCGTCACCGACTGCGTCGGCGCGCCCGTCGGTGAGCTGCTCGACCACCCGGTCACCGCCGTCCGGGTCGCCGCGCTCGACGCCTACCTGGGCCACTGCCGCCCGCACGCGCCGGCGTACGGCGCCCGGCGGTTCGGTCTGCCCGCCGGATCCTCGCTGGTGAAGTCACGGGTCCGGGCGGCCGCCGTGGTGGGGTTGCTGCCGCTCGCCGCCGTCCGCCGGGTCCTGGTCGTGGGCGTCGTCAACTCGCTGCTGGAACAGCTCCGTTCGCACGGGGTCGAGTACCGGGCGTGCGACCTCAAGGGCGGCACCACCGAATGGGACGAGCCGGTGCACACCGACGCCCTCGCCCACCTCGACGACTGCGACGCGATCCTCGCCTCCGGCATGACCCTCGGCAACGGCTCCCTGGACCCGCTGCTCGACCACGCCCGCGCCACCGGGAAGCCCCTGGTGCTGTTCGCCCAGACCGGCAGCTCCGTCCTCCCCCAACTGCTCGGCGACGGGGTCACCGCCGTCAGCGCCGAGCCCTTCCCCTTCTTCTGGCTCGACGGCGGCCCCACCGTCATCCACCTGTACGGGGGTGCGGGCCGGTGACCGCCCTGCTCGACTCCGGCGCGGCCCCGGCCCGTCCGATGCCGGGCAATCCGGCCCTGCTGCCACTGCTCGGCGGCACCCCGCTGGTCCGGATCGCCACCCCGCTGCCGCAGCCGCACCCCGGCTTCTGGGCCAAGCTGGAGGGGCTGAGCGCCGGCGGCATGAAGGCCCGCTCGGCCGTCGCCATGCTCCGCGGCGCCCGGGCGCGCGGCGAACTGCGGCCCGGCGCCACGGTGGTGGAGTCCACCTCGGGCACCATGGGCATCGGCCTGGCCTTCGCCGGACAGGCCCTCGGCCACCCCGTCGTCCTGGTCGGCGACAGCGAACTCGAACCGTCCGTACGGCAGTTGCTGCGCGCCTACGGCGCCCGGCTGGAGCTGGTCGAGCAGCCCGCCCGGCACGGCGGCTGGCAGGCGGCCCGGATCGCCCGGCTGCGCGCCGTGCTCGACCGGCTGCCCGACGCCTACTGGCCCGACCAGTACAACAACCCCGACAACGCCCACGGCTACCGGGCGATGGCCCAGGAGATCACCGCCGACCTCGACCACCTGGACGTCCTGGTCTGCAGCGTCGGCACCGGCGGCCACAGCGCCGGACTCGCCGAGGCGCTGCGCCGCCGCTGGCCCCGGCTGCGGGTGATCGGCGTCGACTCGGTCGGCTCCACCATCTTCGGCCAGCCCGCCCGGCCCCGGCTGATGCGCGGCCTCGGCAGCTCCATCCACCCGCGCAACGTCGCCCACCACGCCTTCGACGAGGTGCACTGGGTCGGCCCGGCCGAGGCGGTCGACGCCTGCCGTCGGCTGGCCCGGGGCGCCTTCGTCAGCGGCGGCTGGTCCACCGGCGCGGTCGCCCTGGTGGCCGCCTGGGCCGCCCGCGTCGACCCGGGCGCCGCCGTCGCCACCGTCTTCCCCGACGGCCCGCACCGCTACCTCGGCACCGTGTACGACGACGCCTTCTGCCGGCGGCACGGCCTGGACGCCGGACGGGCCGCGCCGCGCCCGATCGAGATCCCGCACCCGGAGGCCGTCGAGGTCACCGGCTGGGCCCGCTGCCGCACCGGCCGGACCGCATCCGCGGAGCCGGCCGCCGTCCCGGTGGGCGCCGCCGCCCCCGCCCGCACCGAGGAGGAGCGATGAAGCTCGACGTCCGCACCGTCCGGCTCCGGCTCGCCGCGCCGCTGCGCATCTCCCGCTCGGTCACCACCGAGCGGGACGCCGTCCAACTCTCGCTCGGCCACGGCGGGTTGACCGGCCACGGCGAGGCGGTCAGCAGCGTCTACCTGGACCTGCCCACCGAACGGATCCGGCGCGGGCTCGACGCGCTGCGCCCCGCGCTGGAGCGCGGCCAGGACCCGGAGCAGGCGCTCGCCGACCTCCAGGGCGGCGCGGCCCCGTACGCGGCGCTGCCGGCCGGGGTGCTGGCCGCCGTCGAGGCCGCCCTGCTCGACCTGGTCGGCAAGCGCGCCGGCGAGCCCGTCCACCGGCTGCTCGGCCGCGCCGAACCGGTCGCCGCCGCCACCGCCCGGACCATCGGCATCGACCCGCCCGCCCGCGCCGCCGTCCAGGCCGCCCGGCTCGCCGACGCCGGGTTCACCGTGCTCAAGGTCAAGGCCGGTGCCGCCGACCCCGGCCTCGACCTGGCCCGCGTCCAGGCCGTCCGCGAGGCCGCCCCGGACGCCCGGCTGCTGCTCGACCCCAACGGCGCCTGGACCCCCGCCCAGGCCCTCCAACTGCTGCCCGCCTTCGCCGCCACCGGCGTCGAGGCCGTCGAGCAGCCGATCCCCCCGGGCCGCCCCGACACGCTCGCCGCCGTCGCCGAACGCTCGCCCGTGCCGGTGATCGCCGACGAGGACGCCGTCGGCTACGAGGACGCCTGCCGGCTCGCCGGCCGGGTGCAGGGCGTCAACCTCAAGCTCGCCAAGTGCGGCGGCGTCCACCAGGTGCTGCGCATCGCCGAGGCCCTGCGCGGCAGCGGCACCGAGCTGATGCTCGGCTGCCTGGCGGCCAGCTCGCTCGGCATCGCGCCCGCCGTCCACCTCGCCGACCGGGCCCGCTGGCTCGACCTCGACGGCCACCTGCTGCTCGCCCACGACCCCTGGCAGGGCATCGGCGGCGCCGACGGCACCGTCCGCACCCCGGACCGGGCCGGCCTCGGCGTGCTGCCCGCGCCGGCCGCCGGACCGCTCCCCGGGCAGGGCGCCGAGCCGCTCGCGGGCCCCCGGCCGGTGGCCGGCCGGTGAGGATACTGCGCGCCGTACGGTCCTTCCCGCTGCCCGTACGGCTCCTGCTGGTCAACCAGTTCGGCGTCAACACCGGCTTCTACCTGCTCATCCCGTACCTGGCCGGCCACCTCGGCCACGACCTCGGCCTGTCCGCGCTCGCCGTCGGCACCGTGCTCGGCCTGCGCAACCTCAGCCAGCAGGGCCTGTTCATCCTCGGCGGCTCGGCCGCCGACCGGCTGGGCCCGCGCCGCGTCATCATCGCCGGGTGCGCGCTGCGCAGCGTCGGCTTCGGACTGTTCGCGCTCGGCGACACCCTCGGCCCGCTGCTCGCCGCCTCCGTGCTCAGCGGGCTGGCCGGCGCGCTGTTCAACCCGGCCGTGCGCAGCTACGTCGCGCACGCGGCCGCCGACCGCAAGGCCGAGGCGTTCGCGCTGTTCTCGGTGTTCGCCGCCACCGGCGCGCTGGCCGGACCGCTGATCGGCACCGTCCTGCTGCTGGTCGACTTCCGGGCCGCCGCGCTCACCGCCGCCGGCGTCTTCGCCGTGCTCACCGTCGCCCAGGCCTGCGCGCTGCCCGAACCCGCCGCCCGGCCCGCACCGCCGCGCGGCGTGCTCGCCGACTGGCGCGAGGCCGCCGCCGACCGGCGGTTCCTGGCCTTCTCGCTCGGCATGGTCGGCCTGTTCGGCATGGAGAGCCAGCTCTACCTGCTGTTGCCCGACGCCGCCCGCCGCGCCACCGGCTGGGAGGGCGCCGTCAGCCTGGTCTTCCTCACCGGCACCCTCGCCAACCTGACCCTGCAACTGCGCATCACCACCCGGCTGCAACGGCACGGCCCGCCCTCCCGGTGGATCCCGCTCGGCCTCGCCGTCGCCGCCACCGGCTTCCTGCTGCCGCTCGCCGCCCCCGGGCTGCCCGGCGTGCTCGGCGGCGTGCTGCTGCTCCACCTCGGACTGATGACCGCGCAGCCGTTCGTCCTCGCGCTGATCCCCGCCTTCGCACGCGACGGCCTGACCGGCACCTACTACGGCCTCTACTACGTCGTCTCCGGCTTCGCCGCCGCGCTCGGCAACACCCTGGTCGGCCGGGCCATGGACAGCACCGCCACCGCGCCCTGGCTGCTCTGCGCCGCCCTCGGCCTCGGCTCCGCCACCGCCCTCGCCCGGCTGCACCGCACCGGACGACTCCCCGCCCCCGCCCGCCCCCTCCCCAGCGAGGCCCGATGAACCACCGCACCCCGGCCGCCGTCCCGGCCGCCACCCCCGACGCCGCCCGCCGCAACCTGCTCACCGACCATCCGGAACTCTACGAACTCCGCTTCCCCGACCCAGGGTTCACCGCCGCCCGGTGGGCCGAGTCGATGCTGCGCGAGCACGGCGCCGGACCCGACGTCCTCGACCTCGGCTGCGGCACCGGCCGCGACGCCGGCTGGCTGCACCGGGTGGCCGGCCGCAACGTCACCGGCCTGGACAGCTCCCCGGCGATGATCGCCCACGCCCGGGCCCGCCACCCCGGACCGGCCTACCACGTCGGCGACATGCGGGACTTGGCGCTGCCCGGGCGGTTCGACGCCGTGCTCTGCCTGGACAGCGCGCTGCTCTACTGCCACACCAACGCCGACCTCGACGCCCTGTTCGACCGGCTCCGCCGCCGACTGCGCCCCGGCGGCCTGCTCGTCGCCGAGATGCGCAACGGCGCCTTCTTCCTCGGCCGCACCGAACTCCTCGACGCGCCACGGCTCGACAGCATCACCCACGAGGGCGTCACGCACACCTCGCGCACCGTGCTGCGGATCGACCACGCCGCCCAACTGCTGCGCCGCACCCGCAGCTGGTCGAGCGACGACGGTGCCCCGCCGGTCGAGCAGCACTCCGCCTGGCGGCTGCTCTTCCCCCAGGAACTGCGCCACCTGCTCGCCCACCACGGCTTCGGCGTCCTCGCCCTGCACGACCGGCCCGGCCCGCGCACCGAACCGCCCTGGACGGACGGCGACCGGCCCGCCGACACCGCCGACGGCGACCGCCTCCACCTGGTCGCCCGGCTCGACTCCCCCGACCGGAAGAGGCACTGACCCCGATGCCGCTCACCCGCCGCACCCTGCTCGCCGCGTCCGCCGCCGCCCCGGCCCTCGCCCTGCTCTCCTGCGCACCGGACCGCGCCGGCACCGCCGCCGACGGCGCGCCCGCGGCCGCCACGCCCCGGCGCGGCGGCCGGCTGCGCGCCCTGTTCGCCGGCGGCGGTGCCAACGAGACCCTCGACCCGCACCAGGTCAACCTGTTCGCCGACGCCGCCCGCGCCAAGGCGCTCTACGACAAGCTCGCCGACTGGGGCCCCGACCTCGCCGCCGTCCCCCGCCTCGCCGCCGGCTGGGAGCCCGGCCCCGGCCTGGACGTCTGGACCGTCCGCCTGCGCGAGGCGCGCTTCCACGACGGCCGCCCCGTCACCGCCGCCGACGTCCTGTACAGCTACCGCCGCATAGCCGACCCCGGGCGCGCGTTCCGGGCCCGGGCCTCCCTCGACCCGGTCGACCTCGTGGCCAGCCGCGCCGTCGACCCGCGTACCGTCGAGTTCCGGCTCAGCCGGCCCTGCGCCGAATTCCCCAACGTCCTGGCCGCGTTCGGCGCCTACATCGTCCCGGACGGCGCCGAGGACTTCCAACGGCCGGTCGGCTCAGGCCCGTTCGCCTTCGTCGCGTTCAAGCCCGGCAGCTCCCTGCTGCTGCGGCGCTTCGACGACCACTGGGACGGCGCGCCGCACCTCGACGAACTGGAGATCCTCGCCGCCGCCGAGGAGTCCGCCCGGGCCAACGCCCTGCTCGCCGGACAGGCCGAGTACGCCCACGAGCTGACCCCCGCCACCGCCCGCACCCACGAGTCCGGCGGGCGGATCCGCATCGTCCGGCTGCGCAACAGCGCCATGCAGGGCTTCGTCATGAAGACCGACCGGCCGCCCTTCGACGACGCCCGCGTCCGCCAGGCGTTCTTCCACCTCGTCGACCGGCGGGAACTCGTCGACGGCGCGCTCTCCGGCGCCGGGGAGATCGGCAACGACCTGTTCGGCAAGGGCGGTCAGTACTACCCGGCCGACCTCCCGCAGCGCACCCGCGACCTCGACCGGGCCCGCGCCCTGCTGCGCGCGGCCGGCGCCGAGGGGCTGCGGGTCACCCTCGACACCTCGCCGGTCGCGGCCGGACTGGTCGAGGCGGCGGGCATCCTCAAGGACCAGGCGGCCGAGGCCGGCATCACCATCGAGGTGCGGGTCGGCAGCAAGGACACCTACTGGAAGGACATCCTGGACGGCGGCGTGCTCGCCTCCTTCCGCTCCGGCGCGATGCCCATCGAGTCCCACCTCTCCCAGCGGCTGCTGTCCGGCTCCACCACCAACGCCACCCACTGGCGCCACCCCGACTTCGACGACCTCTACACCCAGGCCCAGTCCACCGCCGACCCGGCCGCCCGGGCCGCCCTCTACGGGCGGATGCAGCGCCGGCTGCACGAGGAGGGCGGGCTGCTGGTCTGGGGCTTCGCCGACTGGATCGTCGGCACCGCCCCGCGGCTGCGCGGCGTCGCCGCCGACGCCCCGGCCAACACCCTCGACTGGGCCAGGTTCGACAAGGTCTGGCTGGCATGACGGCGCTGCCGCGCGGCTGGGCCCGGCGCCGGCTGCTGCTCGGCGCCGGGCAGATCGCGGCCGTCCCGGTGCTGGTCTTCGCCCTCACCGAGGCCCTCCCCGGCGACGCCGCCGTCACCCTCGCGGGCGACGACCCCGACCCGGCCCGGATCGCCGCGATCCGCGCCGCGCTGGACCTCGACCGCCCGGCCGTGCAGCGGTTCGCCGACTGGGCGGGGGACCTCGTCCACGGCGAGCTGGGCCGCTCACTGGCCGGCGGCCGCCCGGTCGCCGAGCAACTGGCCGACGGCCTGGTGCCGACCCTCCTGCTGGCCTCGCTCACCCTCGCCCTGCTCGTCCCGGCGGCGGTCGGCCTCGGCCTGCTCGCCGCCCGCCGCGAGGGCGGCCCGCTCGACCGCACCCTCAGCACCGTGACCCTCGGGCTGTACGCCGTCCCGGAGTTCGCGCTCGGCGTGCTGCTCACGGCGGTCTTCGCGCTGCGCCTCGGCTGGCTCCCGCCGACCGCCGTCGGCGGCCTCGCCCGGGAACCGGCCGCCCTGGTGCTGCCCGTCGCCGTACTGCTGGCCCGCCCGGTCTGCTCCACCGCCCGCCTGGTCCGGGCCGGGCTGGTCGACGCGATGGCGGCCCCCTACGCCGTCCACGCCCTGCGCTGCGGCGTCCCGCCCACCCGCGTCCGCCTCACCCACGCCCTCCCCAACGCGCTCGCCCCGGCCGTCCAGCACCTCGCCCGCACGGCGGACTGGCTGCTCTGCGGCGTGATCGTGGTCGAGGCGCTGTTCGTCGTGCCCGGCCTCGGCACCGTCCTGCTGGACGCCGTCGCGGCCCGCGACGTCCCCGTCGTCCAGGCCCTGGCCGTCCTGTTCGGCACCGTCACCGTCCTCCTCAACCTCGCCGCCGACCTCACCGCCCGCCGCCTCGCCCCCCGAACGGAGCTCGCCGTATGACCCCCCACCGCCGCCCCGCCGCCCCGCCTCCCGTCCGACGGCCGATCGGCCACCGCGTTCGCCACGCCTCCGGCGCCGTGGGGCCACCGCCCGTTCCCACCGGCGAGCCCGCGCAGCGGCCGCACGCCGTCCCCGAGCGCCGCCCGGCCGCCCGGCCCGCCTTGCCGCAGCGGGGTGCGGTTCGTCAAATACCGTTCGGGGAACGTGGGTTGACCGACGTCCTGCCCGTCACCCCGCCGGGGAGTGCCGTGGGTCGCCACGGAGAGGCTCCGCAGCCGTCTCGCGCTCCGGCCCGCGAGAGCCGGGGTGTGTGGCGCGGCATCCGCCGACGGCGTCGGGCCGGTGGCGCGGGCCGGGCTTCCGGCGGGGTGCGGGCGTGCCGGGACTCGGGCGGAGCCGGTCCGCGCCGAGGTTCCCTCCCGGTCGGCCCGCCGCCCGGGGGCGCGTTCGGGTGCGGCGTCGGCCGGGTGGTGGTGCGGCGCTGTCGGTGGCTGGTGCGCCGGGCGGTTGCGGTGGCCGGGCGGCGGCCGGCATCCGGCGGGGCCGGGGCGTGATGAGGCGGTACATGCTCGGGCTGGCGCTGATCGCCCTGCCGTTGCTGCTCGCGCTGTTCGGACCGCTGGTGGCGGGGGAGCCCGGGCCGCGCGGGGTGTCGTTCACGGCGGGCGGTGACGGCCACTGGCTCGGTACGGACTTCACCGGGCGCGACGTCTGGCGGCAGATCCTGCTCGGCGGGCGGTCGGTGGTGCTCGTCGCGGTCACCGCGACCGTGCTCGCCCACCTGATCGCCCTGCCCCTCGCGCTGGCCGCCGCGCTGACCGGGCGGGCGTGGCTCGAAGAGCTGCTGCTGCGGCCGCTGGACGTGCTGATCGCCGTCCCCGCCCTGCTGCTCGTCCTGCTGGTCGCTACCGCGCTGGAGCCCGGACCCGCCGGGCTGGCGGTCCTGGTGGGGGTGGCGGCGGTGCCGGACGCCGCCCGGGTGGCGCACGCGGCGGCGGTGGCGGCGGCGTCCCGGCCGGTGGTCGAGGCGCTGCGGCTGCACGGCGAGTCGTGGGCGCGGATCGCGTTCGGGCAGGTCGCGCGGACGATCCGGCGCACCCTGGCCGCCGATGCCGGAACCCGCCTGGTCGGCGCGCTGTACCTGGTCGCGACGGCGGCGTTCCTCGGGGTCGGGGTGCGGCCGGACGCCGCCGACTGGGCGGTGATGGTCGACCGCAACCGGCCGGGGCTGTTCCTGCAACCCTGGGCGGTCGTCGTCCCCGCGCTGCTCGTGGCGGCGCTGTCCACCGGCACCAACCTGCTGTTCGACGCCGCGCAGTACCGCTCCGCGCCGGCGGGCCGGAAGGCGGCGGCATGACCGGCGACGACCTCGCGACGGTGGACCGGCTGCGGGTACGGGTCGGCGCGCGCGTGCTGGTGGACGGGGTGTCGCTGCGCGTGCGGCCGGGCCGGGTGACGGCGCTGGTCGGACCGTCGGGCAGCGGCAAGACCACGACCGCGCTCGCCCTGCTGGGCGCGTACCCCGACGGCGCGGCGGTGTCGGGCACGGTCGTGCCGGGCCCCCGGGTCGGCTACGTGCCGCAGCACCCGGGAGCCGTGCTCAATCCGGCCCGCCGGGTGGGGGTGCTCCTTCGCGACCTCGCCCGGGTCCACGGCGGCGGCCCGGAGGCCGTCGCGCGTGCGCTGCGGGACGCCGAACTCGCGGACGTGGACGGTGTGCTGCGCCGCTTCCCGCACCAGCTCTCCGGTGGCCAGCAGCAGCGCGTGGTGCTCGCCCAGGCGTTGCTGACCGGCGCCCGGGTGATCG
This sequence comes from Kitasatospora sp. NPDC056184, assembly GCF_042268405.1. NCBI lineage: Bacteria > Bacillati > Actinomycetota > Actinomycetes > Kitasatosporales > Streptomycetaceae > Kitasatospora > Kitasatospora sp. NPDC056184. The sequence goes on from NZ_JBHJUI010000009.1 coordinate 107,385, forward strand.
TGGCCGACGAGCCCACCACCGGCCAGGACCCGGTCACCACCCGCCGGTTGGCCGCCCTGCTCGGCCGGCTGGCCGCGCGCGGCACCGGCCTCCTCCTGCTCAGCCACGACCTCGACCTGGTCCGGGAGCTGGCCGACGAGGTGATACTGCTGGCGGACGGCCGCGTGGTGCGCACCGGCCCGCCGGCCGACGTCCTCCCACGACCGCGACCGCGACCGCGAGCACAGCCCACCCCGCCGACACCGTCCCGCCCCGCGCCCGGACCGCCGCGCCCGGTCCGCCTCGACGTCTCCGGCCTCACGGCCCGCCACCCCGGCGGCGCCGTCGTGCTGCACGAGGTCGGGCTGACGCTCCGGCCGGGGGAGTGCCTCGCCCTGACCGGCCGCTCGGGCAGCGGCAAGACCACCCTGGGCCGCTGCCTGGCCGGACTGCACCCCCGCCACGAGGGCACCGTCCGGCTGGACGGCGCGCCGCTGCCGCGCAGCGTCCGGCGGCGCGGACGGCGGGAGTTGGCGGCCGTGCAGTACGTGTTCCAGGACGCCCGGGCGGCGTTCGCCGAGCACCGCCCCGTCCTGGACCAGGTGGCCAGGGCGGCGGTCCGGCTGCGCGGCCTCGCCGCACCGGCGGCCGCGGAGGAGGCGGGCGAACTGCTCGCGGGGTTCGGCCTGGACCGGGCGAAGGCGGCCCGCCCGCCCGCCGGGCTCTCCGGCGGAGAGTTGCAACGGGCTTCACTGGCACGGGCGTTGATCGTCCACCCGAAGGTGCTGGTGTGTGACGAGGTCACCTCGGGGCTGGACGCGGCGACCCGGGCGGCGATCCTCGCCGACCTCGGCGACCGCCGGGACCGCACCGGCCTCGCGCTGCTGTTCGTCTCCCACGACCCGGCGGCCGTCGCGGCCCTCGCGGACACGGTGGCCACCCTCGCGGACGGACGGCTGCGGGCGGCCGGGCCGGCCCACCCGTCCGGGTGAGGGGCCGGCGGAGCCCTCGGCCGGCGTCTCCGCCATGACCACCGCGTCCGCAGCCGTTCCCACCCCCGAGGCGATCACCGCGCTCCTCGACGTCCTCGACGTCGTCGATGCGCAGGCCGTCCGCCGGGCGTTCGAGGCCGAGCGCCCGGGGCCGCTGCCCGACCACTGGTGGCCGGCCGTCCCGGGCGCGACGTACGAGGAGGCGTTCGCCGCGCCGGGCCTGGTGGCCGAGCGCCTCAGCGCCGCCTGCGGCCGCGCCCAGGTGTACTTCCAGGACCCGTTCGCCGATCCCGCCGTCCGGGCCGCCGCCGGCCTCCCCGTGAACCCCGCCGCGATCACCGCCGGCACCCCGGTCCGCGGCCACGGCCGGCCGGCCCCGACCGCCCCGGGCGCCGGCCACCACGGCTTCGGAGGCGCGCCCGTGCTCTGAACCACCGGAGCGCGGAGCCGCCCGCGCACGCCCCCACCTTCGTCGGCCCGCGCGCTGATCCGCCCCGAACCGTCCGGTACGTCCTAGGCTGAACCCGCCCGGACGGCCGGACGGCCGTGGGAGTCGGGAGGGGCCCGGCGGCCGGGGTCTCGGAGGTGGTCGCGATGGTCAGCGGTGGGACAACGACCGAGGTGCGCTGCGTGGCGGCCGTCCCGTGCTGGGTGAGCCTGATGGCGCGCGACCTCGACGCGGCCAAGGCCTTCTACGGGCCGCTGCTGGGCTGGGAGTTCGAGCCGGGGCCGGACCGCTTCGGCCCGTACGTGCACGCGGTGACCGGCGGGGAGGCGGTGGCCGGGCTGGGGGTGGCGAGCGGCGGCTGGGACATGCCCGTCGCCTGGACCAGCTACTTCGGCACGGAGAGCGCGGACGCCGCCGCCGACGCGGTCCGCGAACGCGGTGCGACGCTCGCGGTGGGGCCGCTCTCCTTCGACGCGGGCCGGGTGGCCTTCGCCGCGGACCCGGCGGGCGCGGTGTTCGGCATCTGGGAGGGGCCGCTGGGCCGGGCCCGGCGGCTCGACCTCATGGGAGCGCCGGTCTGGATCGAGCTGCGCACCCCGGATCCGTTCGCGGCCGCGCTCTTCTACGGCGAGGTGTTCCGCTGGGACGGCCGGGACCCGGAGCGGTTCGAGGTCCGCTGGGAGCACGACCGGGTGGTGCTGCGGGCCGAGGGGCACAGTGTCGCCGCGCTGGCCAGGGAGCAGGCGGGCGGCGCGGCGGGGATGCCGCCGCACTGGGAGGCGTCGTTCTCGGTGCCGGACACCGACGCGGCGGTGGCGAGGGCGGAGGAGCTCGGCGGCCGCGCGCTCGGCCCGGCGTTCGACTCGCCGTACGGGCGGGTGGCCCGGCTCCAGGACCCGGAGGGCGGCCGGTTCGCGGTGATCAGCGCCAAACCCTGATCCACCGGACCCCGGTACCGCGCAGCCTCACGGCCCGGCCTCGGCGATCTCCGCACGGTCGGCCCGCAGCCGTTCGGCGAGCGCGTTCCGGGCGGCGGCCGGCAGGGCCTTGCGGGCGGCGGGGAACAACTGCTCCTCCTCGGTCGCCAGGTGCCGGCGCAGCAGCTCGGCCAGTCCGCCCAACAGGGTGTCCGCCGCCGGGTCGCCGGGCGGGAGGGCCTGCAGATCCGCGAGGTACTGGCCGATCGCGAGGTGGTCGTGGATGCACCGGAACACCATCGCGCCGCCGTCCGGCACATCGTGCTGGACGACCGGGAACAGGTGCTCCTCCTCCGCCGCGCAGTGGCTGAACAGCAGGTCGGTGAGCTGCCCGATCAGCTGCTCCGAGGCCGCTCCGCCGTCCTGCCCGGTCCCGCCGTCCTGCCCGGTCCCGCCGTCCTGCCCGGTCCCGCCGCCCTGCCCGGCCGCTCCGCCGCCCTGCCCGGCCCCGCCGGAGGGCGCCGGAGCGGGCTCGATCCGGGCGAGCAGGTCCTCCACCGCGCGGTGCTCCGCGGTGAACTCGCCGAGGATGTCCGGCCTGCGGCTCATGGCGCGCCCGCCTCTCCCGTCTGCTGCGGCTCCGCCCCCGCTACCTCCAGTATCCGGCGACGCGCCCGTCGCCCGGGCGGCGCAGCCGCGGGCGAGCGGGCGAAGCGGTCGGCGGAGGAGCCGGCGGGCGGTGAGAACCGCAGGTCAGGGGCGGTCCCGGCGCCCGGTGAGCGCGAGCATCCGGGTCTGCGGGGAGGCGTCGTCCGGCACCGGCAGCGGCGCGTCGAAGTACCCGCTGCCCGAGAGGTCCCCGTAGCCGGTGAACTCGGCGAGCGCGAAGTCCACCAGGTCCTCCGGCAGCCGGGTGAGCCGGCCGGTGCCCTCGGCGAGGTCCCAGGTGTGCACGACGGCGTCGGCGGTGAGCTGGTCCAGGTAGTACTGGCCGGAGACGTCGCCGAAGGAGAGGTGCACGGTGAGCTCGGTCGCGCCGGGGACGGCGAAGGCGTCGCGCGCGGCGTTCGCGGCGGCGGTCCAGGCGCCGACCGGGTCGTCGCCGAGGACGTCGCCGTCGAAGCGGGCGCCGACCTCGCCGATGGTGGCGCCCATCAGCAGTTCGGGCACCCAGAGCTGCTCGCCGGTGAGGTGGTTGACCAGCTCGCGGACGTTCCAGTCGGTGCAGGGGGTGGGCGCGTCCCACTGGTCGGGGGTGATCAGCCGCACCCGTTCGGTGAAGGCGGCGAGGGCCTCGGCGTGCGGGGTGCCCTTGCTGTCCGCCCGCCGCTGTTCGTTGCGATGTGCCATGACCTGAGCCTGCCCCGCCCCACGCCTCCGTACGCCGGTCTACACCACTACTGACCCGATCACGCCAAAATCTACTGTCCGGCTGGTTGTTCAAATTCAAACTTCCAGGTACGGTCGCATCACCCCACTGGTTCGAATTTGAACAAACCCGGGCCAGTATCGACGAACCCCCCTTTTTCGATGGAGACGCGCATGCCGAGCGGCAGCCCGAGCACGACCGCCCCCACCACCCCCGCCGTCGCGGCCGGAAGAACCCCCGGACTCGCGACCACCTCCCCGCACGCCTACGACGCAGGCCTCCTGCTGCTGCGCGTGGCCCTCGGCCTGACCATGGCCGCCCACGGAAGCCAGAAGCTCTTCGGCTGGTTCGGCGGCGGCGGGATCGACGGCACGAGTGCGTTCTTCGACTCGAAGGGCTACCCGGCGTCCAAGGCGATGGCCGTCGTGGCCGGCCTCACCGAGACCGGCGGCGGACTGGCGCTCGCCGTCGGCCTGTTGGCCCCGCTGGCCGCCGCCGCGATCCTGGGCACCATGCTCAACGCCCTCGCCGTCTCGTGGAGCGGCAGCTTCTTCGCCATGAAGGGCGGCAGCGAGTACGAGCTGCTGCTGATCGCCGCCGCGGCGGCGCTGGCGCTGACCGGTCCCGGCCGCTACGCGGTGGACCGCTACCTGCCGGTGGTGCGCGAGCACCGGCTGGTGTACGGCGCGGCCGCCGTCGCGCTCGGTCTGGTCACCGCGGGCGTGGTGCTCCTCGTCCGCAGCTGACGCACCGCGGCGGCCGTGCCTGCCGCCCGTGAAGGCCGCCGGTCAAAACCGGCGGCCTTTGTCGTTCTGCGGGCGTTCCGTGAAGTTCCTGTGGGGAGGCGGCAGTTGTCGGTTCTGGGCCTTCCTCGAACATGTGATGTATGCCATTGTACATGTCACACCCCCCACCGATGATCGGCGAGCACCTCCCCAACGGTGCCGTCGCAACGGTCCTCACCACCCCCACCGGCCGCGCCCTCACGCGGCCGACGAAGGCCCGGAGGCCCCCACGTGAGTACCGCACGTCCATTGCACCAACACCCCCATGTCGCGAGGCTGTTGACGCTCGTCCTCGCGATGTTCGTGGCGGTCGGCCTGTTCGCCCCGCGCGCCCAGGCCGCCCCCGCCCCGGTCCCGTCGCCGTCCGGCGCGGGCTCGCCCGCCGCCGGTCCCGCCGGTCTGGCCCCGCAGCCCGCGGTGGGCGGCGCGCCGGACACCCACGGCACGAAGAAGTCGGTGCCGGCCCGTGAGCGCGCCCCGTTCTCGACTGCGAACCCGGAGCGCACCGAGACCCTGTCGCCGGTGGAGCGGAAGTCGGAGCAGAAGGCCGAGCTGGCCAAGGCGTTCGGCGAGGGTGCCCCCACAGCCCTCGCCGAACAGCCCTGCAACATCCCCGACTTCAGCCGAACCGGCGGCGCCCTGGTGCAGGCCGTCAAGTCGGCCGACATGGGTTGCATCAACGACCTGTTCCTGCTGACCGGCGGTGACGCGAGCGGAACCTTCCGCGAGTCCCAGATGGTCACGGTGGCGGACGCCCTGCGCGACAACGCCGCGAACTACCCGGGCGACAACTCCGCCTCCACCGCCCAGCTGGTGCTGTTCCTGCGGGCCGGCTACTACGTGCAGTGGTACCACGCGTCCGACGTCGGCACCTACGGCACCGCCCTGCAGACCTCCATCCGCGGCGCGCTGGACGCCTTCTTCAACAGCGCGCACTCCCGTGACGTCTCCGCCGCCAACGCGGGCACGCTCGGCGAGGCGATCACCCTGATCGACAGCGCCCAGGAGAACGTCCGCTACCTGCCGGTGGTCAAGCGCCTGTTGGGCGCCTACGACGCCGCCACCCACAACCCGGCGAACATGGGCAACGCGCTCAACAGCGTGTTCACCGTGCTGTGGCGCGGCCACCAGACGAAGGGCTTCGTCGAAGCGGTGCAGGCGGACCAGAGCGTGCTCGACGCGCTCTCCTCCTTCGCCCTCGCCAACGGCGCCCTGCTCGGCGGCGACTACACCTTCCTGGTCTACAACGCGACCCGCGAGCTGGGCCGCTTCGTGCAGTACCCCGCTCTCCAGCCCAAGGTCCGCCCGCTGCTCAAGGGGCTGGCCGACAAGTCCTCGCCGAGCGACCGCACCGCCTACCAGTGGGCGGCCGTCGCCGAGATGACCGAGGCCTACGACGCCGGCAACTGCTCCACCTACGGCACCTGCGACGCCCCCGCCCGGCTCAAGTCGGCCGTCCTGACCGTCGACCACAGCTGCAGCCCGAGCATCCGGGTCCTCGCCCAGAAGCTGGACGCCGCGCAGCTGGACACCACCTGCTCCAGCCTCAACGGCCAGGACGCCTTCTTCCACTCCGTGGCCAAGGACGGCGGCCCGGTCGCCGACGACCGCAACACCACCATCGAGGTCGTGGTCTTCCACACGCGCTTCGACTACATCGTGTTCGCCGCCGGCATCTACGGCATCGACACCAACAACGGCGGCATGTACCTGGAGGGCAAGCCGAACGAGGCCGGCAACCAGCCGCGCTTCCTCGCCTACCGGGCCGACTGGACGCCCGACTTCCAGATCTGGAACCTCAACCACGAGTACACCCACTACCTCGACGGCCGGTTCGACATGTACGGCGACTTCGACGCCGGCATGACCACCCCGACCGTCTGGTGGGTCGAGGGCCTCGCCGAGTACGTCTCCTACTCGTACCGCAAGGAGACCTACAGCGCCGCCATCTCCGCGGCCGGCCAGCACACCTACCGGCTCTCCGACCTCTTCGACACCGCGTACGGCGACCAGGAGCGCGTCTACCGCTGGGGCTACCTGGCCGTCCGCTACATGCTGGAGCAGCACCGCTCCGACATGGACGCCGTGCTCGCCAAGTACCGCACCGGTGACTGGGCCGGCGCCCGCACCATCCTCAAGACCACCATCGGCACCCGCTACGACGCGGACTTCGACCGCTGGCTGACCGACTGCGCGGCCGGCGCCTGCGGCGTCGGCACCAACCCCGGCGACAACCAGGCGCCGACCGCCGCCTTCACCAGCGCGGTCTCCGGCCTGGCGGTCACCTTCACCGACCGTTCCACCGACCAGGACGGCACCGTCGCCTCCCGCAGCTGGGACTTCGGGGACGGCACCACCGACACCGCGGCCAACCCGGCCAAGACGTACGCCAAGGCCGGCACCTACACCGTCACGCTCACGGTGACCGACGACAAGGGCGCCACCGCGAGCACCCGGCAGGACGTCGTCGTCGGCTCCTCGGCGGAGTGCACCGGGGCCGACACCCGCCAGCTGGACAGGAACTGCGGGCGCGTCAACGTGGCGGCGACCACCGGCAACTACGCGCACTTCTACCTGTACCTCCCGGCCGGGGTGACCCAGCTGAAGCTCACCAGCACGGGCGGCACGGGCAACGCCGACCTGTACTACAACGGCGGCGGCTGGGCGTACACCGACGCCTACACCGCCAAGTCCGGCAACGCCGGCAACGGCGAGACCCTGACCATCACCAACCCGCCGGCCGGCTACGTCTTCCTGAGCCTCCACGCCCAGGAGGGCTTCTCCGGCGCGACCGTCAAGGCCGAGTACTGACCGAGGAGCGGTGAACCGACCGCACTGACCGAGGGCCCCGGCGCCGAGCCGCCGGGGCCCTCCCGTCATTCCCCGATCCGTACCAGGGCGAGCGTGATGTTGTCCGGCCCGCCGGCCTCGATCGCGGCCTTCCAGAGCGCGAACGCCGCCCGCCCGTCGGCCCGTTCGGCCTCCTCCGGCGGCCGGGTGAGCAGTACCGACAGCTCCTCCTCCGGCACCGGGTCGGTCAGCCCGTCGCTGCACACCAGGTACCGGTCGCCGACGGCCAGCGGCGCGCTGCGGACGTGCGGTTCGACGAAGGTCAGCCCGAGCGAGCCGCCGAGGGTCTGGGTGACCATCGCGGTGGTGCGCCGCCCGGGCGGCAGCGGCGGGCTGTCGTCCACGCTGACCCGCCGCAGCGTGCCGTCGTCGATCCGGTAGACGCGGCTGTCGCCGATGTTGAAGACCACGGCCCGGTCCGCCAGCATCACCAGGCCCGCCACCGTGGTGCCCATCGCGGCCAGTCCCGGGTCCTCGCCGGCGGCCGCGTACACGTCCCGGTTGCAGGTCTGGAGGGCGTCCCGGACGCTCTCCTCGCCGTCGAGCGCGGGCCCGGCCTCCGCGAGCCGCCGGGCGACCAGGGCGCTGGCGACCTCACCGCCGGGGTGGCCGCCGAGCCCGTCGGCGACCGCGACCACGCAGGGCGGGCCGAGCGGGAAGAGCAGCGTCTGCGGGTTGGTGGTGACGGTCGCGCAGAGCGTCCACGGTCCGACGGCGAGGCTGTCCTCGTTCCGCTCGCGCACCAGGCCCTCGTGGCTCAGCGCGCTCACCGCGATGTACGCCGCCATCGGTTCGCCGCCCTTCGGGTGCTCCGGCCGACCGCTCTCCGGCTCCTCCCATTGTCGCGCGCCGCCGGCCGGCCGGGGCGGGGGAGCGGTCCCGGCGGGTATTGCATCGGTCGGTCCAAAACGGCTACGGTGCTGCCATGGCGAGACCGCGCACCTTCGACGAGGACCGGGCGCTGGACGCGGCGATGCGGGCGTTCTGGGCGAACGGCTACGAGGCCACCTCCACCCAGGACCTCTGCGAGGCGACCGGCCTCGGGCGGAGCAGCATCTACAACACGTTCAGCAGCAAGCGCGACCTGTTCCGGAGGTCGCTGGAGCGCTACAACGCGCTGATGACCGTCCCGCAGGTCGCCCTGCTGGAGGACCTCGACGTGCCGCCGCTGGAGCGGATCCGGCTCCTGCTGGCGCGGGTCGTCGACGGAGAGTTCGAGAACCGCCCGCAGGGGCGCAGCCTCGGCTGTCTGACCGTGAACACCGTGGTCGAGCCGGCCGGGCGCGACCCGGAGGCGGCCGCGGTGCTGGAGCGGGACCAGGAGGTGCGGCTGGCCGCGCTGCGGGCCGCGATCGAGGCGGGGCAGCGGGAGGGCGGGATCGCCGGGCGCCGGGAGGCGGGTGAGCTGGCCCGCTTCGTGAACGCGGTGATCGCCGGGATGCGCGTCGCCGCCAAGGGCGGGGCCGACCGGGCCGCCGTCGAGGCCGTCGCCGCCACCGCCGTGGACGCGCTCACGCCCTGAGCTCCGCCCGCCCGCCTTCCCGGCCGATCGGTCGGGTGCTCTCGCCTGCCCCAATTTTGAACCGATCAATCCAAAACTATCGGGGGAATGCTCCCATGCCACGTGCCGTGTACGTCCTCGCCCTCGGCATCTTCGCGATGGTGACCAGTGAGTTCGCCGTCGCCGGGCTGATGCCGCAGCTGGCGGAGGGCCTCGACGCGACCGTCCCGCAGATCGGCTACCTGATCACCGCCTTCTCCGTCGCGATGTCCTTCGGCGGTCCGTTCCTCACCGTCTCACTGCTGAGGATTCGTCAGAAGCACGCACTGCTCCTGCTGTTCGCGGTCTTCCTGGTGGGCAACCTGCTCGCCGCGACCGCCTCCGGCTATCCGGTGATGCTGGTCGCCCGGGTGGTCGGCGGGATCGCCGCGCAGGCGTTCTTCGGCATCTCGATCTCGCTCTGCGCCCAGCTGGCGCCCGCCGAGCTGCGCGGTCGCTCGATCGCCGTGCTGATGAACGGCCTGATGCTCGGCACCCTGCTCGGCCTGCCGCTGGCCACCGTCATCGGCGAGCACCTCGGCTGGCGGGCGGCCTTCTGGGCGATCGCCGTCCTCACCGTGCTGGCCGCGCTGGGCACCGTCGCCGGCGTGCCGGACGCCGACCACGCCGAGGGCGGCGGCTCGCTCCGCGCCGAGCTGGGCGTCCTGCGCAACCGGCGGCTCTGGCTGGCCTTCGTCACCAGCACCCTGATCATCGGCGCGACCTTCTCGCTGTTCAGCTACGTCAACCCGGTCCTGACCGAGATCGCCGGCTTCTCGGCCGGCTCCGTCCCGCTGCTGCTCGTCGCCTACGGTGCGGCGACCGTGATCGGCAACACCGTGGTCGGCCGGCTCGCCGACCGGTACGCGCTGCCGGTGCTCGCGGTCGGCCTGGCGCTGAACACCCTCTTCCTGGCCGGCCTCGCGCTCTTCGCCCAGCTCCGGGTGCCGGCGGTCGGGCTGCTGCTCGGGGTCGGCCTGGTCGGCGTCACCATGAACCCGGCGATGGCCTCGCGGGTCCAGCGGATCGGCAACGCCCGTCCGCTGGTGAACACCGTCCACAACTCCTTCATCACGCTGGGCGTCATCCTCAGCTCCCTGCTCGGCGGGCTCGCCATCGACGCCTGGGGCCTGCGCGCCGCCCTCTGGCTGGGGGTCGCGCTGGCCGCCGCGGGCCTGCTGACCCTGCTCCCGGACGCGCTGAGCGCCCGGCGCGCGGTTCCGGGCGGCAGTGCGGCCTCGGAACAGCGCCCGGGCGCGGAGGGGAATAACACCCGGGTGGCGGATGCTAAAGTGGTTGAAACTTTGACGATCGGATCCTGAGCCAGGTTTCACCTGCGGGATTCAACCTGGAGTGTGGTGAGCAACATGCAGTTCGGAATCTTCACCGTCGGCGATGTCACCCCCGACCCGACGACCGGCCGCACCCCGACCGAGCACGAGCGGATCAAGGCGACCGTCGCCATCGCGCGCAAGGCCGAGGAGGTCGGCCTGGACGTCTTCGCGACCGGCGAGCACCACAACCCGCCGTTCGTGCCGTCCTCGCCGACCACCCTGCTCGGCTACATCGCCGCGCAGACCGAGCGCATCATCCTCTCCACCTCGACCACGCTGATCACCACCAACGACCCGGTGAAGATCGCCGAGGACTACGCGGTGCTCCAGCACCTCGCCGACGGCCGGGTGGACCTCATGATGGGCCGCGGCAACACCGGCCCGGTCTACCCCTGGTTCGGCAAGGACATCCGCCAGGGCATCCCGCTCGCGATCGAGAACTACGCGCTGCTGCACCAGCTGTGGCGTGAGGACGTGGTCGACTGGTCGGGCCGCTTCCGCACCCCGCTGCAGTCCTTCACGGCCACCCCGCGCCCGCTGGACGACGTCCCGCCGTTCGTCTGGCACGGCTCGATCCGCAGCCCGGAGATCGCCGAGCAGGCCGCCTACTACGGTGACGGCTTCTTCGCGAACAACATCTTCTGGCCCAAGGAGCACTTCAAGAAGCTGATCAACCTCTACCGCGAGCGCTTCGCCCACTACGGGCACGGCACCCCCGAGCAGGCCATCGTCGGCCTCGGCGGCCAGGTGTTCATGCGCAAGAACTCCCAGGACGCGGTGCGCGAGTTCCGCCCCTACTTCGACAACGCGCCGGTGTACGGACACGGGCCGTCGCTGGAGGAGTTCACCGCGGAGACCCCGCTCACCGTCGGCAGCCCGCAGGAGGTCGTCGAGAAGACCCTGGCCTTCCGCGAGACCTTCGGCGACTACCAGCGCCAGCTGTTCCTGATGGACCACGCCGGCCTGCCGCTGAAGACCGTGCTGGAGCAGCTGGACCTGCTCGGCGAGGAGGTCGTGCCGGTGCTGCGCGAGGAGTTCGCCAAGGGCCGGCCGGCCGACGTGCCGGACGCGCCGACCCACGCCTCGCTGGTCGCGGCCGACCGCGCCCGGCGGGAGCAGCAGCGGAACACCGAGGAGAACACGGAGGCGACCAAGTGACCGCGTACCGACTCGTCGTGATCAGCGCCGGCCTGAGCAAGCCGTCCTCGACGCGCCTGCTCGCGGACCGGCTGACCGACGCGACCGTCCGCCGGCTCGCCCGCGACGGGCGCGAGGCGGACGTCACGGTGGTCGAGCTGCGTGACCTCGCCACCGACATCGCGCACAACTTCGTCACCGGCTTCCCCGGCGGCGCGCTGCGCGAGGCGATCGACGCGGTCACCCGGGCCGACGGGCTGATCACGGTGACGCCGATCTTCGCCGCCTCCTACAGCGGGCTGTTCAAGTCGTTCTTCGACGTGCTCGACCCCGACGTGCTCACCGGCAAGCCGGTGCTGATCGCCGCCACCGGCGGCACGCCGCGCCACTCGCTGGCGCTGGAGCACGCCGTCCGGCCGCTGTTCAGCTACCTGCGCTCGGTGGTCGTCCCGACCTCGGTCTACGCGGCCACCGACGACTGGGGCAGCACGGGCGACCGGCTCACCGACGGGCTCCCGGGCCGGATCGAGCGGGCCGCCGGCGAACTCGCCGGGCTGCTCGCCGGCCGCGCCCCCAGCGGGCCGGCGGCGGACGGCGGGTCCGAAGAGGAGGAGGAGACGGTGGTCCCGTTCGCCGAGCAGCTGGCGGCCCTGCGGGTCTGACGGCGGCGGCGCACGCGCACCCGGCAGGGGGCGGACCCGGGCGACCGGGTCCGCCCCCTGCCGTACGCTCAGCCCACCCGGGCGTCGTACGAGGCGCGGGCCGCCGCGATCTCGCGCTGGTGCGTCTCCGTCCAGTCGACCAGCGAGCGGACGGTCTCGTGCAGCGTCCGCCCGAGCGGCGTCAGCGCGTAGTCCACCCGCGGCGGCACCACCGGGTGCACCGTCCGCTCGACCAGGCCGTCCCGCTCCAGCTGGCGCAGCGTGACGGTCAGCATCCGCTGGCTGACGCCGTCGATCTCCCGGCGCAGCTCGGTGAAGCGCAGCGAGCCGCGGTCCAGCAGGGCGATCACCAGCAGCGACCACTTGTCGGCGATCCGGTCGAGGATCTGCCGGACCTCGCAGTCCTCCCGGGTGTCCCACTGGAAAACGTCGTAGTCGTCCCCGGTATCCGCGCAGTGCGTCGGTGACTTCGAAGTGCCTTCTTCCATGGCTCCTGATGCTGCCTCAGGATGGGCAGTGGTTACAAGAGGGAACCGACCGGACGAAGGGGAACCGCCCCGTCCGGTGTCCCCGCCTCCCCGCGCACTCCCAGGAGACCTCCGTGTCCGCGTCCTCCGCCGTGCCCGAAACCGGCACGCCCGCCCTCGCCCCCGTCGTCCCGCCACCGCCCCCGCCGCCCTCCGCCCGCCTCACCGGGCGCGAGGCCGCTGTCCTCCTGGTGCTGTGCGGCGCGATCTTCCTGGAGGGCGTCGACGTCGCGATGCTCAACGTGGCGCTCCCCTCGATCCGCGCCGACCTCGGCATGGACACCGGCGCGCTCAGCTGGGTGCTCAGCGCCTACGTCCTCGGCTACGGCGGATTCATGCTGCTCGGCGGCCGCACCGCCGACCTGCTCGGCCGCCGCCGGATGTTCCTGCTCTGGCTCACCGTCTTCGTCCTCTTCTCCGGACTCGGCGGCCTCGCCGGAGCCCCCTGGGTGCTCGTCCTGGCCCGCTTCGCCACCGGCCTCGCGGCCGCCTTCATGACCCCCGCCGGCCTGGCGATCATCACCACCGCCTTCGCCGAGGGCCCGCGCCGCAACCGCGCGCTGCTCCTCTACGCGGGCACCGCGGCCGCCGGCTTCTCGCTCGGCCTGGTGGCCGGCGGCCTGCTCACCGCGATCAGCTGGCGCTGGGTCTTCTTCGCCCCGGTGCTGCTCGCCGGCGGCCTGCTGCTCGCCGCCCTGCCGCTGCTGCCGCGCGACCAGGCACCCGCCCGCCGCCCCGGCGAGCGCTTCGACCTGGCCGGCGCCGCCACCGCCACCGGCGCCATGCTGCTGCTGGTCCACACGGTGGTGCGGATCGGCGAACCGGACGCCGCCGCCGGTCGGACCCTCGCCGAGCTGGCCGGCGGCCTCGCCCTGCTGGCGGCCTTCGCCGCGATCGAGCGGCGCTCCGCCGCCCCGCTGGTCCGGCTCGGCCTGCTGCGCTCCGGCCCGCTGCTGCGCGCCAACCTCGGCGCACTGCTGTTCGCCGGCTCCTTCTTCGGCTTCCAGTTCACCGTCACCCTCTACCTGCAGGACCTGCGCGGCTGGACCCCGCTGCAGACCGGCCTCGCGCTGCTCGCCGTCGGCGTGGACGCGGTGCTCGCGCCGACCCTCACGCCCCGGCTGGTGGAGCGGTTCGGCACCGTCCGGGTGATTCTCGGGGGCTTCTGCCTGGCGGTGGTGTCCTACGCGCTGTTCCTGCCGGTGGGCCCGGACTGGAGCTATCCGATGATGTTCCCGACCATGCTCCTCACCGGCCTGGCCTTCGCCCTCGCCTACGGGCCGCTGACCATCGCCGCCACCGACGGCGTCGCCGAGGAGGAGCAGGGGCTGGCCGGCGGGCTGCTCAACACCGCCTTCCAGTTCGGCGCGGCGCTCGGCCTCTCCGCGGTCACCGCCGTCCACCTGGCCGCCACCGGCCCCGGGGACTCCGGGCCGGACGGCTTCCGGGCCGCCCTGGCGGTCCCGGTCGCGGCGGTCGCCCTCGGCGCGCTCGTCACCGCGTCCGGCCTGCGCCGCCGTCGCGCCTCGTCCTGACCGGTTCGTCCTGACCGGCTGGTCCTGGGAGTCCTGTCCCGGCCGACCCGTCAAGCCCCTCACCGGCGCCTCCCGGTGAGGGGCCGTCCCCTGTCCCCTCCCCGGTCTCCCGGCCGTGCCGAAATGTCCACTCTGGGGTGTAATCGTACGGATGATCAGACCCCGGAGACCGGAGTCCGCCGATGCCGCAACCCGTCCTCACCCCGCTCACCACCGCCGCGATCTTCCTCGTCCTCACCGTCGACCCCGGCGGTGAGCCCGCCGTCCGTTCCCTGCTGCCCGACCTGGCGGGCCTGCGCCGCGCGGTCGGCTTCCGCGCCCCCGACGCCGGACTGGCCTGTGTCACCGGAATCGGCTCGGACGCCTGGGACCGGCTCTTCGAGGGCCCCCGTCCGGCCGAGCTGCACCCCTTCCGGGAGGTCGCCGGCGCCCGCCACCGGGCTCCGGCCACCCCCGGCGACCTGCTGTTCCACCTGCGCGCCGCCCGGATGGACCTCTGCTTCGAGCTCGCCGGCCAGCTCACCGGCCGGCTCCGCGGCGCCGCCACCGTGGTCGACGCCGTGCACGGCTTCCGCTACTTCGACGACCGCGACCTGCTCGGCTTCGTCGACGGCACCGAGAACCCCGAGGGCCGGGCGGCGGCCGAGGCCGTCCTGATCGGCGCCGAGGACCCGGAGTTCGCCGGCGGCAGCTACGTGATCGTCCAGAAGTACCTGCACGACCTGGAGGCTTGGAACCGCCTCCCCGTCGAGGCGCAGGAACGCGCCGTCGGCCGCACCAAGCTCACCGACATCGAGCTCGCCGACGACGTCAAGCCCGCCGACTCGCACGTCGCGCTGACCGGTGTCACCGGCCCGGACGGCGAGGAGCGGCAGATCATGCGGTTCAACATGGCGTTCGGCTCCTTCACCGGGGGCGGGGAGTTCGGGACGTACTTCATCGGCTACTCGCGCACGCCGGCGGTGACCGAGGAGATGCTGGAGAACATGTTCGTCGGCCGCCCGCCCGGCGCCCACGACCGCCTGCTCGACTTCTCGACCGCGGTCACCGGCACCCTGTTCCACGTCCCGACCGCCGACTTCCTGGACGACCCGCCGCCCGCGCCGGCCACCGCCTCCGCCCGCGTCCCCGCCGCCGTTCCCTCCTCCGCCCCCGCCCCCGCCCCCGCCTCCGCCGACGGCTCCCTCGCCATCGGCAGCCTGAAAGGCACCCCCGCGCCATGAACAACCTGCACCGCGAACTCGCCCCCGTCTCCGCCGCGGCCTGGGCGGAGATCGAGGAGGAGGCCCGGCAGACCTTCACGCTCCACCTCGCCGGACGCCGCGTCGTCGACCTGGGCGGCCCCGACGGCCCCGCCCTCGCGGCCGTCGGCACCGGCCACCTCACCGCCATCGACCCGCCCGGCCCGGGCGTCGAGGCCCACGCCCGCGAGGTGCGGCCGCTGGTCGAGCTCCGGGTGCCCTTCCCGGTCGACCGCTCCGCCGTGGACGACGTCGAACGCGGCTCCCGGGACTCCGACTGGCAGCCCGTCAAGGACGCCGCCCGCACCCTCGCCCTCATCGAGGACCGCGCCGTCTTCGACGGCTACCCCGCCGCCGCCATCGAGGGCATCCGCGCCGCCGCCACCAACCCCGCCGTCCCCCTCCCCGCCGACGTCCGCGAGTACCCCGAGGCCGTCAGCCGCGCCCTCACCACCCTCCGGCTGGCCGGCGTCGGCGGCCCGTACGCCCTCCTGCTCGGCGCCGACGCCTACACCGCCGTCAACGAGACCTCCGACCACGGCTACCCCGTCGCCAGCCACATCGCCCGCCTCCTGGACGGTGAAATCATCTGGGCCCCCGCCCTCGAAGGGGCCCTCCTCCTTTCCACCCGCGGCGGCGACTTCGAGCTCCACCTCGGCCAGGACGTCAGCGTCGGCTACCTCTCCCACACCCCCGACACCGTCAACCTCTACCTGACCGAGACCTTCACCGCCCGCATCCTCACCCCCGAAGCCGCCGTCCCGCTCACCGCCCCCTGACCGCGACCGGACAGCGGAGCGCTCCCGCCCGCCCGGCCCGCCGCGGCGGCCCCGGAGGCCAGGAAGGGTACTGAGTTCCTTTACGAGGGGTACTGAGTGCCGTATTCTCTTCGGAGAGCCTCGGAGGCTGTCGAAGAGTGCCGACGGGCCGGATGCGGTCAAAGGCCGATCTGGCACTCAGTACCCTCGGCGTGGACGAGGCCGTGGACCAGTGCATCCGACCAGTGCACCCGTACCAGGAGAACCGCTCATGAGCTTGAGGATCGTTGTCTGTGTGAAGTACGTGCCGGACGCGACGGGTGACCGTCGTTTCTCGGACGATCACACCACCGACCGGGAGGGCGTGGACGGCCTTCTGTCGGAGCTGGACGAGTACGGCGTGGAGCAGGCGCTGCGGATCGCGGAGGCCAACGAGGGCTCCGAGGTGACGGTGCTGACGGTGGGGCCGGACGACGCGAAGGACGCGTTGCGCAAGGCGCTGTCGATGGGTGCGGACAAGGCCGTGCACGTGAACGACGAGGACATCCACGGGTCGGATGTGATCGGGACGTCGGCGGTGCTGGCGAAGGCGCTGGAGCGGACCGGGTTCGACCTGGTGATCGGTGGGATGGCGTCGACGGACGGTTCGACGGGCGTGCTGCCGGCGCTGCTGGCGGAGCGGCTGGGGGTGCCGCAGGTGACGCTGCTGTCGGAGGTGTCGGTCGAGGGCGGCGTGGTGCGGGGCCGTCGGGACGGTGACGCGGCGACGGAGCTGGTGGAGGCGGCGCTGCCGGCGGTGGTGTCGGTGACGGACCAGTCGGGTGAGGCGCGCTACCCGTCGTTCAAGGGGATCATGGCGGCGAAGAAGAAGCCGGTGGAGTCCCTGGACCTGGACGACCTGGGCATCGGGGCCGGCGAGGTCGGTCTGGCGGGTGCGTGGACGGCGGTGGAGTCGGTGGCGGCGCGTCCGGCGCGGACCGCGGGCACGGTCGTCAAGGACGAGGGCGAGGGCGGCAAGGCGCTCGCCGGCTTCCTCGCCGGCCAGAAGTTCATCTGATCATCCCCCCGCGCACAGCCCACAGCCCACAGCCCACAGCCCCCAGCCCCACGAATCACGGAGACATCGAGCAATGGCTGAGATCCTCGTCCTGGTCGACCACGCCGACGGCGCGGTCCGCAAGCCGGCCCTGGAGCTGCTGACCCTGGCCCGCCGCATCGGCGAGCCCTCCGCCGTCGTCCTCGGCGCCGGTGACAAGGCCGCCGAGCTGGCGGCCAAGGCCGCCGAGTACGGCGCCGCGAAGGTGTACGTCGCGGACGGCGCCGAGTTCGCCGACCAGCTGGTCGTCCCGAAGGTGGACGCCCTGGCCCAGATCGCCGAGGCGGTGGAGCCGGCCGCGGTGCTGGTCACCTCCTCCGGCGAGGGCAAGGAGGTCGCCGCCCGCGTCGCCCTGCGGATCGGCTCCGGCATCATCACCGACGCCGTCGACCTGCGCGCCGGCGACCAGGGCCCGGTGGCCACCCAGTCCGTCTTCGCGGCCTCCTTCACTGTCGACTCCCGGGTCAGCAACGGCGCGCCGGTGATCACCGTCAAGCCGAACGCCGTCGCCCCGGAGGCCGCCCCGGCCGCCGGCGCGGTGGAGGACGTCACCGTGGCGTTCACCGGCAACGCGGCCAAGGTCGTCTCGCGCACCCCGCGGGTCTCCACCGGCCGTCCGGAGCTGACCGAGGCCGCGATCGTGGTCTCCGGCGGCCGCGGCGTCGGTGCCGCCGAGGGCTTCGGCGTGGTGGAGGAGCTGGCCGACGCGCTGGGCGCGGCCGTCGGCGCCTCGCGCGCCGCCGTCGACGCCGGCTGGTACCCGCACAGCAGCCAGGTCGGCCAGACCGGCAAGCAGGTCTCCCCGCAGCTGTACATCGCCAACGGCATCTCCGGCGCCATCCAGCACCGGGCCGGCATGCAGACCTCGAAGACCATCGTGGCCGTCAACAAGGACCCCGAGGCCCCGATCTTCGAGCTCGCGGACTACGGCGTCGTCGGCGACCTCTTCGAGGTCCTGCCGCAGCTCACCACCGAGGTGAAGGCCCGCAAGGCCTGATCCGTCCGGACGCCGGGAGGGCGTGGCACCGAGTACCCCGGGTACTCGGTGCCACGCCCTTTCCGCGCTTCTCCCGCTGCTTCTCCCGCTACTCCGCGAAGGCCGCCAGGTGCTGGGTGAACCCGCCCTGGGCCGGCGGCAGCGGCCGCGGCTCGGCGGGCGCCGTCCGCTCCGGCTCCTCCGGCGACAGCACCGTGAGCTCCGGCTGCTCGGACCCGGCCGCCGCGCTGAGCCGCACCCGGGTGCCCACCGGCACCGTGGAGCGCAGGCCGTTGACGATGCACCAGACGTCGAACCCCTCGGCCATCCGGATCAGCGACTTCTGCCGGGCCAGCGGCGTCCGGGCCTGCTCGACGGCGCAGCGCCGCACCACACCG
Source organism: Kitasatospora sp. NPDC056184 (assembly GCF_042268405.1). Classification (NCBI taxonomy): domain Bacteria; kingdom Bacillati; phylum Actinomycetota; class Actinomycetes; order Kitasatosporales; family Streptomycetaceae; genus Kitasatospora; species Kitasatospora sp. NPDC056184. The sequence continues at coordinate 125,929 of NZ_JBHJUI010000009.1, forward strand.
GTGCCCTCGCTGCGCTCCAGCCGCAGGTCGGTGGAGCCGCAGGTGGGGCAGAGCAGCCGCTGGAAGGTCGGGTTGTGGCACCAGGCGCAGCGCTGGAAGTACAGCGGGGCGCTCTCGGTGCGGACGTCGATGGCTGCGTGGACCACGGTGTCTTCTCCCTGCGCTCGTAGGTTCCGCCGGAAAAAGGATAGGGAACTCAGTACCACCCTGTGAAGGCACTGAGTTCCCTTTTTGTCGCGCGCGTGCATAATGAAGGGTACTGAGTGCCGTCTTGAACGTCGTGAAACAGGAGTGGCCGACCATGAGCCAGGACTTCGATCTCTTCCGGGTCTCCGAGGAGCACGGGATGCTCCGTGAGGCGGTGCGTTCGCTGGCGGAGGCGAAGATCGCTCCGTTCGCGGCGGAGGTGGACGAGCAGGGCCGGTTCCCGCGGGAGGCGCTGGAGGCGTTGCAGGCGAATGATCTGCACGCGGTGCACGTGCCGGAGGAGTTCGGGGGTGCGGGGGCGGACGCGCTGGCGACGGTGATCGTGATCGAGGAGGTGGCGCGGGTGTGCGCCTCGTCGTCGCTGATCCCGGCGGTGAACAAGCTGGGTTCGCTGCCGGTGCAGCTGTCGGGTTCGGAGGAGTTGAAGGCTCGGTACCTGGGGGCGCTGGCGCGGGGCGAGGGGATGTTCTCGTACTGCCTGTCGGAGCCGGAGGCGGGGTCGGACGCGGCGGGGATGAAGACCCGGGCGGTGCGCGACGGGGACTCGTGGGTGCTGAACGGGGTGAAGCGGTGGATCACCAACGCGGGTGTGTCGGAGTTCTACACGGTGATGGCGGTGACGGATCCGGAGAAGCGCTCGAAGGGGATCTCGGCGTTCGTGGTGGAGAAGGGCGACGCGGGGGTGTCGTTCGGTGCGCCGGAGCGGAAGCTGGGGATCAAGGGATCGCCGACGCGTGAGGTGTACTTCGACGATGTGCGGATTCCGGCGGACCGGATGATCGGTGCGGAGGGGACGGGGTTCGCGACGGCGATGCGGACGTTGGACCACACGCGGGTGACGATCGCGGCGCAGGCGCTGGGGATCGCGCAGGGGGCGTTGGACTATGCGAAGGGGTATGTGCGGGAGCGGCGGCAGTTCGGGAAGCCGGTCGGTGACTTCCAGGGTGTGCAGTTCATGCTGGCGGACATGGCGATGAAGCTGGAGGCGGCGCGTCAGCTGACGTACGCGGCGGCGGCGAGGTCGCAGCGGGGGGACGGGGATCTGACGTTCTTCGGTGCGGCGGCGAAGTGTTTCGCGTCGGACGCGGCGATGGAGATCACGACGGACGCGGTGCAGTTGCTGGGCGGGTACGGGTACACGAGGGACTACCCGGTGGAGCGGATGATGCGGGACGCGAAGATCACGCAGATCTACGAGGGCACCAACCAGATCCAGCGCATCGTGATGGCCCGCAACCTGCCGTAGTCCGCCGCCGCCCCGGGCACCCGGTCCGGCCGTCCGCGGCCCGGTCCGGGTGTTCGAGGCCGATGCTATGTTCCGGGAATGAGCGAGAAGGAAGAACAGGACCAGCCCATGAACGACGGGCACCCGAAGCCCGCGATGCGCGAGGCCCTGGTTGCCGCCGCCTTCGAGCTCTTCCTGGAACGCGGCTTCGAGCAGACCACGATCGACGACATCGTCTCGCTCGCCGGAGTCGGCCGGCGCTCCTTCTTCCGCTACTTCCCGGCCAAGGAGGACGTGGTCTTCCCCGACCACGAGCGCGGCCTCGCCGACATGACGGAGTTCCTCGAATCCGGCACCGGCGAGGAGGACCCGGTCCGGCACGCCGGCGACGCCGCCCGGCTCGTCCTGCGGATGTACGCCGAGCAGCCGTCCTTCTCCGTCCAGCGCTACCGGCTCACCCGCAAGGTCCCCGGCCTGCGCGCGTACGAGCTGTCCGTGGTCTGGCGCTACGAGCACACCCTCGCGCACTACCTGCGCGGGCGCTTCGCCGGGCGCCCGGACGGGCCGCTGCGGGCCGACGTGGTCGCCGCCGCCGTGGTCGCGGCGCACAACCACGCCCTGCGCACCTGGCTGCGGTCGGGCGGCGAGAGCGACTGGATGGCCGAGGTGGACCGGGCGATGGCCTTCGTCACCGACACCTGGGGCGAGCGCCCCGGCGGCGGGGGCGGCGCGGCCGAGGACGCCGGGCCGGGGGAGCAGGACGACGTCGTGGTGCTGGTCGCCAGCCGCCGGGCGCCGCTGTGGCGGATGGTGCAGGGCATCGAGAGCGCTCTCGGGGACTCCCGGCAGATCCGCCAGGACTGACCCGCCGCCACGGGCCCGCAGGCGTCGCGCCGCCACACGCCCTGCCCGCACTCACCCCGAAGGCGCAATCGGGGCGTGGCCCACCGGCGGTGACGTGCGGGCCCCCCGGGCGCGGGCGAGACTCGGTCGCAGGACGCGGCCGGAGCGGGACCGGCGCGGGAACGCGACGGAGGCGGACGATGCCCGAGCCGAGCGCTGGTCCGAGCGGCAGCGACGACCCGACGCCGACGACCGGGCCCGCCCCGACGGCCGGGCCCGCCCCGGCGACCGGCGCCGGCCCCGTGGGGGGAGCGGCCCCCGAGCAGGCGCCCGCCCCCGGCCTGCGCCAGGTCCTGCTGACCAAGGGCTACCTGGGCCTGCTGCTCGTCTCGGCCCTGGTCGGCGTCCCGGTCTCGCTGGCCGCCTTCTGGTTCGTCGGCCTGGAGCACGAACTCCAGCACTGGGTCTGGGAGAGCCTGCCCGACGCCCTCGGCCACGACCGCGCGCCCTGGTGGTGGCCGCTGCCCGCGCTGCTGCTGGCCGGCCTGCTGGTGGCCCCGGTCGTCACCCGGCTGCCCGGCCGCGGCGGCCACGTCCCGGTGGACGGCATGGGCGGTCCGCCGACCCCGCCGAAGGCCGTGCCCGGGGTCGTCCTCGCCGCCCTCGCCGGCCTGCCGCTCGGCGTGGTGCTCGGCCCGGAGGCCCCGCTGATGGCGATGGGCGGCGGGCTGGCGCTGCTCGCCGTCCGCCCGGCCCGCCGGACGGCCCGGCCGCAGCTGGTGCCGGTGCTCGGTGCGGCGGGTTCGACGGCGGCGATCTCCACCATCTTCGGCAGCCCGCTGGTGGCCGCCGTGCTGATGATCGAGGCGGCCGGCCTCGGCGGGCCGCAGCTCCTGCTGCTGATCATGCCGTGCCTGCTGGCCAGCGGCGTCGGCGCGCTGGTCTTCACGGGCTTCGGCCACTGGACGGGGCTGTCCATCGGCGCGCTCTCGCTGCCCTCGGTGCCGCACAGCGGGGTCCCGGACGCGGGCGACTTCCTGTGGGGCCTGCCGGTCGCCGCGGCCGTCACCGCGGTCTGCGTGGCGGGGCAGACGCTGGGCCGTCGGGTCAAGGCGTTCACCACCGGCGCCCCCGGGCGCGCCGCGCCGCCCCCGACCGCGCGGCGGACGGCGGTGCGCACCGTGCTGTGTGCCGTCGCGGTCGGCGCCTGCATCGCCGCGTACGCGCTGCTGACCGGCCGTTCGCCGCAGGAGGCGGCGCTCTCCGGCCAGGCGACCCTGGGGACGCTCGCCGCGGACCCGGCGGCCTGGTCGGTGTTCGCGCTGCTGATGCTGACGCTCTGCAAGGCGGCGGCCTGGGGCGTCGCGTTGGGCAGTCTGCGTGGTGGACCGATCTTCCCGGCGGTGCTGATCGGGGCCGCCCTCGGGCTGGCCTGCGCCCCGCTGCCGGGCCTCGGCACCGCCTCGGGCCTGGCCGTCGGCCTCGCCGCGTCCGCCACGGCGGTCACCCGGCTGCCGGTCACCAGCACGGTGCTGGCGACGGTCCTGCTCGGGACCGAGGCGTCCAACCTGCTGCCGTTGCTGCTGGTCACCGCGGTGACGGCGTTCGTCGTCGGGGAGCTGGTGCGCGGTCTCGGCGACCGGCGCGCCTCCCGCCGGTCCGCCCCGGCGGCCCCGCCCCGCTGAGCCCGACGACCGTCCCGCCCCGTTGAACCGGGCCGCGGCCGCTCCGCGTTCCCCCAGCAGCGGGAGCAGGGCGTTTGCCCGCGGTGACATGGTCTGGTCGAATGGGCGCCGCGGCGCCCGGGGGGCGGTGTTCGTTGCGGAGCGAACTGAGCGCACGTCAACTAGACGGCCCTGGTGGCGGGCTGCGGAGGGACGTTTCATCCGATGATATGATCACGGCGCTTGCCGGGGGGATCGGGCGGGTGTGAGACGGAATGTTCACAGGACAGTCCGGGCGGTGACCCCGGTGCGGACGTCCGCCGGTCCACCCCGCTTTGACGGTAACTCAGCAGCTGGCCTCCACTCTCCCGAAGAGAGTCCTATGACGCATTCCCTGCAGAATCCCATTCTCTGGGCTCTTCTCGTTGTCCTCCTCGGCGCAATCGCCGTCATTGTCCTCCAGCGCCGGGCATCAGCCTCGGCGCGTGAGGAGGCCGAGGGGCTCAGAGCCCACTACGCCGCCTTGGAGAGCGACTTCTCGCAATCCGTCGAGGCGGCTCACGTGCGTGCCGACGAGGAGACCAAAACGGTCCTCAAGTCCGCCATGCGAACCCTTCAGGGTCTCGCCGCCGAACAGCAGCTGGTCGTTTCCCGGCTGCAGACCAAGTACGGCGACTCGGTCATCCTGGAGGACCTCCTGGAGATCGACCACACGAACTCGCAGTTCGGGCGGCGTGCCCAGTCGATCGCGGTGCTGTGCGACGGCTGGCTCGGCCGGCAGCGCGAGGTGGCGTCGATCTACGACGTGGTCCGCAGCGCACAGGGCCGCATCCGGCATTTCCGGCGGGTGGAGATTCTCTCCCAGGTCAATTACGGAATCACCAGCCGGGCCGTCGAACCGGTGGCGCTGGCGCTCGCTGAACTTCTCGACAATGCTACCAGCTATTCCAGCCCCGACACGATGGTGGAAATCAATATCCGCGCCGTGCCGAAGGGTATTTGCATCGTCGTGGACGACGCCGGTATCGGCATGAACGACGAGGAGCGCACCCGGGCGGAAAAGCTGCTGTCGAGCGAGCGGGTCTCCGGCGTCTCCGCGCTCGGAAATCCGCCGCAGTTCGGTTTCGCGGTGGCCGGCGTGCTCAGCGAGCGCTTCGGCTTCGAGGCCTCGGTGGATTCCTCCTCGCCCTACGGCGGTGTGCGCGCGGTGCTCCTCCTGCCGCACGAACTCCTCACCGCCATGCCGGAGCAGAAGCCGGCCCCGGCCGGCCCCGTCGGCGCCGAGGCGTTCCGCAACCCGTTCGAGGCCGCCCCGGTGGCGGCCGAGACCGGGGCCGACGGCCTGCCGAAGCGGCGCCGCAAGCGGCCGATGTCCGTCGTACCGGCCGAGCCGGTCCCGGTCGGGGCCCAGGCTCCCGGCGTCCCGGACTTCGGCGCCCAGGGGCTCGGTGCCCAGGGCTTCGGCACGCCGGCCCCCGGCGCTCCGGCCCAGGCGACACCGGTCCGCTCCGGCGCGGAGACGGCGGCGATCATGGGCGCCTTCCAGCGAGGCACCCAGTCCGGCCGGGCGACGAATCCGGACGCCGCCGAAACGACGAGCGGTACAACCGCTGCCAGCAGTGAAGGACATGAGTACCCGTGAACAACGATCTGTCATGGATGCTTGACAGCGCCCTGGAGATCCCCGGCGCCCTGCACGCGGTCCTGATATCCGCCGACGGCCTGCTGATGGCCCGGACGAAGGAGATCGGCAAGGACGACGCGGACCGGGTCGCCGCCGGGATGAGCGGGGTGCAGTCGCTGAGCCGTTCGCTGGCCTTCTTCTGCAACGGCTCCCAGCAGCAGTGGCGGCAGACCCTGGTGGAGTTCGACGGCGGCTGGGTCTTCCTCATCTCGGCCGGCCAGGGTGCCTACCTCGGCGTCTCGGCCTCCCCGGACGTCGACATGGCGGACATCACCTTCCGGATGCAGCAGCTCGTCGGCCAGCTCGGCAAGGCGCTCATGGCGCCCCCGCGCGAGAACCTCGGCGCGCGCCCATGACCACCCCCGGTGAGCAGGCGCAGGACGCCGCCCCGCCCCTGGTGAGACCGTACGTCATCACCAAGGGGCGGGGGCTGCCCGACGACGAGCAGCTCTCCCTGGTCACCCTGGTCACGGCGGCGGGCGACGAACAGCAGCGTCCGACCCGCCGGCTCTCCCCGGAGGAGCAGGGCCTGCTCGAGTTATGTGCCGCGGGCTACCTCACGGTGGCCGAGATCGCCGGACACACCCGGCTGCCCCTGGGCGTGGTGAGGATCCTCCTCTCCGCCCTCAGCGAGGGCGGCTACCTTCTCGTCCGCCCGCCCGTCGCGCGGGCGGCCCAGGTGGACACGCGAATCCTCCAGGAGGTGCTGAATGGACTTGAGGCCAAGTTTGGATGAGCGGGCCTACGTTCGCGACGGTGCCCATCAGACCGCCGTGAAGATCCTGGTCGTCGGGCATTTCGCGGTGGGCAAGACCACCTTCATCGGCTCGATCTCCGAGATCACCCCGCTCTCCACCGAGGAGACCATGACGCGGGCCGGAGAGGCGGTCGACGACCTCAAGGGGGTCAGGAGCAAGACCACCACGACGGTCGCCATGGACTTCGGCCGCCTGACCCTGAGCGACCGCGTCGTGCTGTACCTGTTCGGCACCCCCGGGCAGTTGCGCTTCGTGCAGATGTGGGAGGACATGGCACGCGGCGCGCTCGGCGCACTGGTGCTGGTCGACCCCGACCGGCTGGCGGACTCCTTCGCCGTGATCGACTTGATCGAGCAGTACGGGCTCGACTACGCGATCGCCGTCAACCGCTTCGACGGCACGCCGGTCTACCAGGAGGCCGCCCTGCGGGAGGCGTTGGACCTGTTGGACGACACCCCCGTGGTCACCTGCGACGCCCGCGACGAGAAGTCCTCCGCCGAAGCATTGATCAGACTGGTCCGTCACTTGCTGGACCGTGTCCACTAGGAGCAGACATGGACGCTGAGTCCACCACCCTCGTGCCCCCGCCGGGGTGCCCCGCCCACGGCACCGGCGAGCGGATACCCCTCTACGGGTCGCAGTTCGCCGCCGACCCGCAGGCCTACTACGCCTACATGCGCCACTTCGGCGCGACCACCCCGGTCGAACTCGCCCCGGGCGTCGAGGCCACCCTCGTCACCGACTACACCGCCGCGCTGCAGCTGCTGCAGGACCCGGCCTCGTTCCGCAAGGACTCCCGCCGCTGGCGGGACCTCAACGAGGGCCGGGTCCCCGCCGACAGCCCGGTCCTGCCGCTGCTGGCCTACCGGCCCAACTGCATGTTCAGCGACGGGGTCGAGCACCTGCGGCTGCGCCAGGCCGTCACCGACAGCCTCGCCCGGGTCGACACCCGCCGGCTCACCCAGCGGATCGGGCAGATCTCCGACTACCTCATCGCCCAGTTCAGCTCCCGCGGCTCGGCCGACCTGGTCGGCGAGTACGCCAAGCAGCTGCCGCTGTTCGTCTTCAACGAGCTCTTCGGCTGCCCGGCCGACATCGGCGACCGGGTGATGTTCGGGATCTCCGGCATGTTCGACGGCGTCAACGCCGCCCGGGCGGCCGACGTCCTGCTGCAGGCCGCAGCGGACCTGGTGATCCTCAAGCGGAGCAGGCCCGGTGACGACGTCACCTCGTGGCTGATGCAGCACGAGGCGGCCCTGGACAACGAGGAGATGGTCCACCAGCTGGCCATCCTCCTGGGCGCGGGCGCCGAGCCGCTGCGCAACCTCATCGGCAACACCCTGCACCGGCTGCTCACCCAGGACCAGTACGCCCACAAGGGCGGGCTGATCGCCGAGGCGCTGGACGACACGCTGTGGGGCAACCCGCCGCTGACCAACTACGCGCCGCACTACGCCGCGGCCGACATGGAGTTCGCCGGGACGAAGCTGGAGGCCGGCGAGCTGGTGCTGGTCAGCATCGCGGCCGCCAACACGGGCGGGGCCGGCAGCAACCGGGCCCACCTGGCCTGGAGCGCGGGCCCGCACGCCTGCCCCTCCAAGGAGCCCGCCCGGCACATCACCGTGACGGCCATCGAGAACCTGTTCAACCGGCTTCCCGACGTCGAACTCGCGGTGCCGGCGGACAGCCTGACCTGGCGTCCTGGACCGTTCAGCCGGGCGCTCTCCGCGCTGCCCACCCGGTTCACCCCGGTCCAGGAGGCACCCCGGCCCGCCGCCGCGGCCCGGCCCGCCGCAACCGCCCGGGAGGAGCACGCCGGGGCGCCCCGCAAGGAGCGCGGCTTGTGGAGCTCCTTCCTGAGCTGGCTGGCGAAGTGACCGGCGACCCGGAAAGACGGGGCGTCGCGACGCTCGGGGAGTTCACCGCGGGTCAGCTGCGGCGACTGTGCGAGGTCGCGGGCCTCGGACCGGAGGACGCGCGGACCTACGCGGACGTCCTCACCGGGGCGCTGGGACCGGAGGCCGGACGGCGGCTCGACCTGCCGCCGTCCGGCCGGACCTTCCTGTCCGACGACCACACACCGGTGGAGTACTCGCTCGCCTTCCGGCCGGACGGCCCGCCGGACCTGCGGGTGCTGCTGGAACCCGGTTGCGGTGCCGGCACCCTGGAGGAGAACGGCCGCGCCGGTCTGGAGGCCGTGCACGCCATGTCCCGGCGCTGGGGGTTCGCCACCGCCTGCCTGGACAAGCTGGAGGAACTGCTCCTGCCGCCCTCTCCGGAGGGCCCGCTGGCCCTGTGGTGCGCGCTGGAACTGCTCCCCGGCGGCGTCCCCAGGGTCAAGGTGTACCTGAACCCGGCCGCCCGGGGCGCCTCCCGGGCCGGTGCGACCCTGCGCGAGGCACTGGAGCGGATCGGCCACCACTGGGCGTTCGAGGGCCTGCCCGAGGGGGACGGCTACCCCTTCCTCGCCCTGGACCTCGGCGGCTGGGAGCTGCCCCGGGTCAAGGTCTACGTCCGCCACTCCGGCCTGCCGGCCGCCGCGGTCGGCGAGCTGTCCCGGATGCCCGACGGCCCGCCGGCGGCCGTGCTCCGGGAGTTCGCCGCCGCGGCGGCCGGGACCGGGAACGCGGACGCCCGGTTCTCCGGCCTGCCCGTGCTGTCCTGCCACGCCTTCACCGACCCCGCGGACGACCTGCCGAGCGGCTTCACCCTGCACGTCCCGGTGCGCGACTACGTCCGGCACGACGGCGAGGCCCTGGACCGGGCGGTCGCCCTGCTCTCCCGGCACGGCATGGACCCGGACCCGCTGGTGCGCGCGCTGTCCGCGATCACCGGGCGGCGGCCGCAGGACGGCGTCGGGCTGATCGCCTACCTGGCGCTCGCCCACCAGCGGGGCCGTCCGCCCAGGATCACCGCGTACCTCTCCGCGGAGGCCTACACCGTCCGGCCGCCGGCCGGTTGACCGCCGCGCGGGCAGGGGCCGGGGCGCCCTACGTGCGGAGGTCCCGCACGTAGGGCACCACGTCGATCTGGATCGAGGGGCCGAGCCCCTGCCCGTAGCGCGCGGTGATGCCGGCCAGGTAGTCGTCGATCTCCTTGCGCATGACGTCCTCGGCGGGAAGCGCCTCCTCGCCGCCGACGAGCCGCGCGACCCAGTCCGCCTGGGCCTCAAGGGCGCGGGTGATGGCCCCCACCGGGCGGATCAGGCCGACGAAGTACAGCCCGGGCCGCTCGGGCGCGGCGATCCGCCGGTACAGCTCCACCCGGCCGCTCGGGCCGATCGGGCAGTCGGCGGGCAGGTACGGGTAGGACATCCGGTAGCCGGTGCACCAGACGACCGCGTCGGCCTCCACCGCCGACCCGTCGGTGAACCGGACCAGGCTCCCGCGGAAGGACTCGATCTCCGGCTTCGGGGTCACCGTGCCGTGCCGGATCCGGCTGAGGATCTCGTCCGAGATCGTCACGGCGGAGGAGAAGATCGGGTGGTCGGGCTCGGGCAGGCCGTGGTCCGACAGCCGGCCCCGGGCGACCAGCAGGGCCTGCTCGATGTACTCGCGCTGCTCGGCCAGCGACATGCCCGTGAACCACGGCGACTCGGCTATCACGTCGCACGGTATGCCGTAGAGCTGCTTCGGGACGATGTGCAGCCCCCGGCGGACCGACAGCACGGTGCGCTCGGCGATCCGGGAGAGGTCCGTGGCGACGTCCACGGCGGAGGCGCCGAGGCCGACCACGACGACCCGCTGTCCGCGGAACTCGCCGCCGTCCAGGTAGTCGACGGCGTGCAGCATGCGGCCGGTGAACGACTCGGCGCCCTCCGGCGCGGGGTCCGGCAGCAGCGGTTGCGCGTTGGCCCCCGAGGCGACGACCACCCGCGCGAACCGCCGGGTGGTGGTGACCCCGTGCGCGTCGCGGCTGCCGACCAGCCAGGAACCGTCGAAGTCCGGACGGACGGACAGCACCTCGGTGCCGAACTCGATGCGCGGCGACAGGCCCGCCCACTCGGCGAAGGCCCGCAGGTAGCCGGCCATCTGGTCGTGCCGGGGATAGGTCGGGTAGGAGTCCGGCATCGGGAAGGCGGTGTAGCCGGTCAGCTCCTTGGCGGTGTTCAGGTGCAGGGAGCGGTAGCCCGGTCCGCGCTCACCGGCGGCGGGCTTGCGCCAGATCCCGCCGACCTCCGGAGCCCTCTCCAGGCAGACGAAGTCGATGCCCCGCACCGCGAGCGCGTGCGCGGCGGCCAGGCCCGACGGCCCCGCGCCGATGACGCAGACCCGCTCGGCTCCACGCACGTCAACGGCATACGACCCACCCGGGAAGTTCCCCACGGAACACCCGCCCTTCCCTCGACCGGCATGGACACCCCCGTTGGCACCGCCCCTCGGCGGGGCGGCGCCGACAAAGTAAACCTCAGGTCACGGCGGTCGAACAGTGACCAAGGGCGTACAAATGGTGCGCCGACGGGAAACAGTCAGGGCAAAAGCGGACGGAAACGGGCGGAAGGGCAACACGAAAAGCGGGCCAGGATTTCTCCTGGCCCGCTCAGCGGTGTCCGAGGGGGGACTTGAACTCTCCTCTCGGGCGCCAGCGGGCCACCGCCCTGACCTGCGAAAACGTGGGCGACACGCCGTCTGGCTTGACGCTCTGGCGTCCACGTGCGTACCCCCCGTTCCGGCCCGTTCCGGCCCGCTGTTGGTCATCCGTTGGTCACGCTACCGCATGGGGTTGGGCTCGGGCTGGGGGCGCGTGGCGGCGCGGACCCGCACCCCTGGTGCCCCGTCGCGCCGGGGCTAACTAAGTAACTAAGTTACTGGGCTCGGTGCCCGCCTGCTAAGGTTGATCCTGTTGAGGGGGTCGGGGGTTTGTCCTGTCATGACTGCCCCGGCTCCTTCCTATCCACTGTGGGGAGAAGTAGTGAGTCTGAGGCCCGTAGATGCTCCTGTGCTGGCGAACGAGGCGTACGCCGGCCTGGCGGGCAGGATCGTGCGGCACGTCGAGCCGATGACCGAGGCCGACAATGCCGGCATGCTGGCGAGCCTGTTCGCGGGCTTCTCCGCCATGATCGGCAAGGGACCGAAGGTCCGAGTCGGCCGGCGGGCGCAGAGCCTCGCCATCTGGTCGCTCATGATGGGTCCGACCGGTGAGGGGCGCAAGGGCACCGCAACCGACGAGATGGAGGAGTTCCTTAAGGCTGCGGAGCCCGAGTTCTTCGAGGGCAAGAACGTCTCCACCTCACTGAACACTGGCGAGGGCCTGATCTACTCGGTTCGGGATCACCGGCTCAAGAAGGTGAAGGACCCGGAGACTGGCGAGTGGGACGAGGAGTGGACCGGCGGCGTCGATGACAAGCGCCTCCTGGTGATCGCCACCGAGTATGTGAACGTGATGTCGAAGTCCGGGGGCGGCATCCTCGGCGGTGTCCTACGAGACGCGTGGGACGGCAAGAACCTGGTCATCAAGACCAAGGAGTCCGAGACGGCCAGTGGTGCTCACATCGTCGTCCTTGGGCATGTCACGCCGACCGAGTTCGATGCCAAGATGAAGCCGTCCGACTTGGCCGGTGGCTCGTACAACCGCTTTCTTCCGCTGTTCACCCACAAGGACAAGGATGTTCCGATTCCGCCGGACATCCCCGGGTGGGAAGAGGAGACTGACGCACTGGCCGAAGGGCTGCGCGCGGCGGTGGAGTCCGCCAAGAAGGTCACCGAGGTCACGATGACCGGCCCGGCACAGAAGCTCTACGTGGATCAGCTCTACGCCGATCTCTCCTACCGGGATGAGAAGGACCCGGTGATCAAGGAGTTCGTCCAGCGGCACATTCCATACCTCATGCGCCTGGCGGCCGTGTACGCGCTGCTCGACCAGCGCGACAAGATCGGAGTGAAGGACCTGAAGGCCGCGAAGGCGGTCCTCGACTACTCCTATGCCACGGTCGCCTACCTGCGACAGAACCGCGCAGTCCCGGTCAATCGGCAGTGGGAGAACGCGAAGGAGAACGTGAGGCTTCACCTCGAAGAGGCTGGCGAGGAGGGGCTGAAGCGGATGGACCTGATGAAGCTCACCCACTACAACTTCAGCGGCGAGCGCTTCGATGAGCTGATGGCCAGTGTCGGCGCTACCGAGACGAAGGTGGCCCGGGGTGGGAGGCCGACCAGGATCTACAGCCTGCCGGCCGCCCGCGTGGCGGAGTAACGAGAAGCGGCCCCCACCGGCCGGAAGGCTGGTGGGGGTTCTCTCATGTCCGGATCACTCGGGGAAGCGGATGCTGACACTGCCGGTGTCCAGGTCCACGCCGGTCACGATCGGTCGCGTGCCGGCGGTCTCCTCGGTCGCGGCCTGGCGGCCGGCCTCGGCCTCCGCAAGGGCCTGCTGGCGCAGTGCGGCGGCCTCGAACGGGCTCATCTGGTGGAGTGCGGCTTCGGTCTTCGCGTCCTCGATCCGCTGGGCCTTCACACCGCCCAGGACCAGGGCCGAGACGACACCCAGGATCGCTTCCTGCGGCAGGCCCGGGACGTACACCGCGAGCAGCGTCAGGAGTGCGCCGACGAAGCTCACGATCGAGGCCGGGTTGTCCTTCAGGTACTTCACTGGCTACCTCCCTTGGCGAGCTGGGCGACGATCTGTGCGGCGGCCCGCTCGTACTTGGCCGGCGCCTCCGGGCTGCCGGAGAGCTGGACGATGTGGGACACCTGGTAGAGCGGGACCTTCGTCAGGTAGTCCGGGCCGAACTTCCCCGGAGCCAGCTCCTTCATCGTGGTGAAGAACTTCCGGGCCGCGTAGTGCGGATCGGTGACCTGTGCCACGGTTCCCCAGCCCATCGAAGGCCGCTGCTGGAACAGTCCAAGGCTGTCCTGGTCCCCGTATCGGAGGTTCTTCAAGCCGCTCTCCTGGATGGCGGTAGCGACGCCGATCACGGCGGCTCGGTCACCGAGGCCGGCACCGAAGACGGCGTGCGCCTCCTGCCGGATGATGGCGGCGTTCTCTCGCATCTCAGGCGTGAAGTCCCAGCTCGACTGAGCGTGCGTCAGGGGCAGGGGCAGGAGTGAATCCGCAGTGGCCCCGCCACTGGGCTCGGGCTGCTTGCTCGGCGGCGTGGCGGGTGTCGGTCGCTGATCCACCGGGGGCTTCGGCTTGGCCGGAGGGTTGGGTGTCTTGCTCCGGACGGGCAGGAAGACGCGCTGACCCGGGAAGATCAGATCCGGGTCGGGGAAGCGGCCGGCGTTGGCCGCCAGGAGCGCGGGCAGCTCGATGTGGTGGGCCCGAGCGATGCCCGAGAGGGTGTCACCCTTCTTCACGGTGTAGATGCCGCTCTCGGTCGTGGTGGGGGGCGTGGCCGGCCGGGTGGGCGGCTTCGGGGTGGACGGCTTCGCCTGCGGCTTCTGGGCGTTCCCTGCGGGGATCGTGACCTTCTGGCCGGGCTCGATGAGGTCGGGGTTCGGGAAGCGTCCGGGGTTGGCCTTCAGGAGGGCCGCCAGGGTCACGCCGTGGGCCTTGGCGATGACACCGAGGGTGTCACCCCGCTTGACCGTGTAGGAGTCGCCAGAGGGCCGCTCGACGGGCTTCTCCGTCGGCTTGGGGGTCGGCTTCTCGGTTGGCTTCTCCGTGGGCTGCGGAGTCGGCTGCACGGGCTTCTGCGGGACGTTGATCACCTGGCCCTCGGTGATCTGGTCCGGGTTGCGGATCTCGGGGTTGGCGGCGAGCAGATCCGCGAGCGGCACGCCCAGGGCGGCGGCGATGCCGAGCAGGGTCATGCCGGCCGCGACCTTGAACTTCGTGCCCTGCCCGCCGTTGGGTGGGGTGGTCTGGCCCCCGCCGGTAGCCGAGTAGGCGGGGTGGCCGAAGCCGTGGATGCGGGTGGTGGAGGCCCAGTTGTTGTACCGCTTGCGGTAGACGCCATCACCGTTGGCTGACTGACCGGAGTTGGTGTTCCCGCCGATGGTCTCGATGTCCCGGCCATCGTTGAAGACGGCGATGACCAGCTCGACGTGTGAACCGCCATCGGTGCCGAAGAGGGCCTGGTCGCCGACCTTCGGCGTCCGGTCGAAGCGGCCCCGGCTCGTGAACCACTGTGTTGCGCTGGCGCATGCGGCAGTCCACGGGTAGTCGGCATCCGGGCGCATGCCGGCGTCCTTGAAGATGATCGACTGGAACGACTGGCACCAGGGGTAGCCGTAGCCGTCCGCCGGATAGCCGGGAATCCGGCCGAACCGCCGATTGAACACGGTGTCGTTGTTGGGGCCCTCGCGGTAGTCAACGTGCTTGAGGGCTTGGGTGATTACGTCATTCGGAGTCGGCATTGGCACCTCGGTTAATGGTGAACATCAGGATTTCGCGGCGGAGCATCTGGTTCTCGGCCCGCAGGGCACGCAACTCGTCTTTGATCTCCTGGAGTTGGGCCTTCAGGCGGTCTGACTGTTCCTTGAATGCGTCTCGCTCCTCGGCGAGAACGCGAACGGTCTCGGTCTGCGTGCGGGCCTTGTAGCTGACGTAACAGGCGGCGAAGAGGCCGCCGACGCCGAAGGCCGCGGTGGTCATCTCGGCGAAGTCGGTGAATCCCGTCACGGATCAACTCGCCGGAGTGGAAGGGGCGGTGACGGTGACCGAGGCGGCCAGCGGCCGGTACGGTGCCGAGCGCGCGAGGAGTCCGGACACCTCCGACTCGATGAGCCGGTGAACGTGTTCCCGGACCACATCGACGCTCTTGTCCGGGTTCCAGTACTCGGCCGTCGAGTAGCCGAGGTACTTCGCCACGGCCTTCACGTCGTCGGCGGTCAGGACGACGGAAAGGTCAAAAGTCTGTCCCTGCAATGGTTTTCCTTAGATGTACTGGAACGCTCCCGCATCGGTGGCGGCGTTCCATTCCTCGGGGGCAAGGGCGACGGCCCAGCGGGCGGACATGCGCTGATTGGCGGCGTCGCCGGTGGTGTTGCCCCACATGCGGATCTCGATCGGGGTCGCGGAGTTGGTGAGGTCGGTCTGCCAGCCCACGGGGCGGCCGTGAATCCACGACAGGCGAAGGCGCCTGGCGCCCAGTGCCTCGTTGGTGAAGTGGGAGGCCGAGCGGCCCGTCACGGGGTCGTAGAGCTGAAAGCCGGCCATCCATCCGGCGCCGAGCTTGGTGATGTCGAACTCGGCGACCAGGGCCCGGCTGGAGACGCCCCACATGTTGATGAAGCCCTGGCTGGTCGGGTTGGGCATCTGGCCGGCGGCCTGCGGGGCGTTGGCAACAACGAGCTGCTGCTGACGGGCCGCGCGCTGCGGGGTGCGTTCCAGGTTAGAGAGGCGGCGCTTCAGGGCCGCCAGTTCACCAGCCAGGCTGGGGGTCGTCAGTTCCGACATAGGTGAATACCTCCGCTGGACAGAGTTCGAGGGTTACGTCTTCGGCTCCCTCTCCGGCCTTGGCGGACATCTGCATGACCTTGTACTTGCCGGACAGGCCCGGCCAGTTGGGCGTCTTGGCACGGACCTCGACCAGTTCGCCGACACGGATGTCCGAGACGGAGGGGTACAGGCCGGGGATCAGCCGGACAGAGGGGATGGTGATCGGAGTCTGCCCCTGGGAAATGAGCTTCCGGGCATAACCGTTGATGGTGTCGATCTCCGTCACGTTGGCATGTGACTCGACCTGGTAGAGCCGGGGAATCCTCCGGTTCGGGTCCTCTTCCAGGTCGCGGTTGTACCACCAGTTGACGAGCTGATCGTGTCCCTCTCCAGCTCCCGTCACGGTGGCGGCCGTCGTCATCGCAGTGCCGTCTACCGAGATGTTGACGACATCGCAATTGGCTCGGTGCTCTAGCACGATGCCGGATTCCTGACCGAGGACGGGGACAAGGAAGTTGAAGTCATTGCGGATCTTCGTGCCTTCCCATCGGTGGTCAATCCGGAAGTCGAATCCCCCTGGAATGTTCGGAGTCGGGGAGAACGGATTGGATCGGATGGCGGCTAGCTGCTCTACGGCCTCGCCGACCGAGCGCCACTCATAGCGCCAGTAGGTTCGATCCCGCAGGACGCCCGATCGGGCATTCATGTCGAAGGTCAGTGCGCCAACGCCGTTGCCGTACGGGGCTCCGAGGTCCCACCAGCGCTGATCGGGCTGCTGGCCGTCGAGCCGCGCGCCCTGGCCGTCCGCGAAGCGCATCAGCAGCTCGCGGGCGATCACCAGCTCATCACGTTTCGTGGCCAGGTAATGCCAGTTGATGACCCGGCGGCGGTAGTAGGACCACAATCCCTCACAGGAGAGCTGGAGTTCTTCCTTCTCCATGTCCACGCGGTAGGTGATGAGCGGACCACCCCAAAGGATCTGCCGGCCGCGCTGCACGAAGATCAGCGTCCGCCACGGCGACAGGGCCGAGAAGGGCAGGCCGACCAGGGGAGTGCCGGCCAGGGGAAGAGTGAAGGTGGCCGATCCCGGGGCGTTGAGGATCGTGGTGAACTGAAGCTCGGAGACGGGGAGTTCCGCCCAGATGACGCCTGAGCGGAACTCGGCCATCAGTACCCGGTACTGGTCGCTCACGTCATGCTGCCCGGTGTGACGACGGCCTCGGCGTAGCTCGTCCAGGCGGCCGTGAACTTCGCGTTGTAGGCCGCCGTGTTGTCCGACTGGATGCCGCTGTAGACGGCCAGGGGAGTGCCGGCGGGCACGCGAATGGAGGCGCACCCCCGGGCGTCGCGGCCCTCGTTCGCCCGGCAGTACTGCGGCCGTCCGGCCCGGCGGCGCTCACCGTGGCCCCAGACGACGGGGGTGTACCAGCCTTCGCCGAAGTAACCGTTGTAGGTGCATTCGAAGGTGACGGTGATGATTCGCGGGTATGCGGCGGCGGGAGCCGTGTAGTGGTGCCAGCCTTCATTGCCCCACGCGCCTTCCGGGGACTGGTAGGTCGCATCCATGCGGAAGGCCCTCGGGAATGCCTCGGCGACATCGCCGGAGGTCTCCTTGCGGTACCACAGGCCCGAATCGGTGTGGTAGACGAGCTGGCCCGGGAAGAGGCCGCCGGCCAGGGCGCTCGGGGCCTGCCCGGGAGCCGTCTTGGCCGGGTACATGCACGTGGTGTCACTCTGCCCGTAGAGGCCGCGAGCGTCCTGGACGGAGGCGGCACCGAGGGTCGAAGCGGTGCCGGCCTTCACGGTGACGTGGGCCAGGACGATGCAGGACTCGGGTATCCGCTTCTGCACGTCGGCGAGCTTTTCGCCGACCGTGCCGGAGACCACCTTGATGCCCCACAGGGCCACCCACGACCCGGGGTCGTAGTCGGCGGCCGGGCTCTCCGAGGCGAGGGTGATGGTCGTGGAGTCGTCGGCGTTGGGGTGGACCTGGGCAACGATGATGTCGATCCGGTCGCCGCCACTGCTGGAGCCGGTGAGGTTGAACGAGATGTCGTTGAGCAGCCGGACCCGGGCCATGGACTTCGGGTTCTCCCGGTGCTCGACCCATACCGGCACCCAGGCGTCACCCGCGTACACCCGGACTCGGGCGTTGGCGTCGGCGACGGCTTCAACCTTCAGGGCCTTGGGATTGTCCTCCCAGATGACGCCCTTCTGCCGGCCGCGAAGGTCGGCGAAGGCGCGCCGGAAATCGCTGGCGTCGTACTCGCCCTGTGTCACCAGGGCAGGCGGGCGGAAATTCACGCTTGCCAAGAAAGTCTTCCTAGATCCAGGCCGAGCGCCACAGCGCATCGGCAGTCATATCCTTTTGCACGCCCGACCCGGACAGCTCTACTCGGTTGGCTCCCGGACTGAGGGGAAACCACTGCGAGGTATAGTCGAGCGCGCCGTACCGCGATGCGCCGTTGTAGAGGACCGTGCGGCGGCGACTGTCCAGTTCGAGGACTTCGCCGACTCCGAGATAGAGATTCAGGATCAACCGCTGTTGCGTCAGCGTGTTGTGCAGAATCGGATTTCCCATCGGGCCGACCATACGAAAGACGGGCCAGGTGTCCGCAGTACCCTCGTTGATCAGCGCCATCCGGTCGGAATAGCTCGCATCCTTCGTCCGCAGGTTGAACGGGAACCGCAGCGGGAAAGCGCGGACGCCGGGCCGGTCCCGGGGCGGTGTAACCAGGCCCGTCACCTGCTCGTCGGAGTAGATGAAGGGGTCCGCACAGTAGAACTCGACCATCAGCTTCGCCAGCCCCTTGTGATAGAGGTTGTCCGCCTTGATCGAACGCTTCCGGACCTTCCCGTAAACCCTCACGGTCTGCCCGCCGGCCACCCCGGGAAAGGAGAATCGCAAAGGCTTCTGAAGACCGGGCTTGAGGGCCCGCAACAGGCTGTCCAGCGTTCTGCCGTCGTCCAGGACGTTGGCCGTGACCGTGATGGTCCGCGCACCGTAGTAGTCATCACCGGGAATCATCCCGTCGCGCTGCATCAGCCCGACATCGGAGACCCGCATATCGGGGGCGTCGTGGAGGCCGTCCACTTCTTCCAGGTAGATGGGGGAGGGCCCTCCGAAGAGGGCCCCATTGAACTCCATCGTGAATGGCTCAAGAGCCGTCACGGATCACACTCCACTCGTCTTCATCTGCCAAACGACCTCCCGGCCGATATCCACCGCATTCGCGTCCGTGCGGGCATTGACCGTCACGTTGTACGAGCTGCTGGCGGAGCCCTCCTGTCGAGCGCGGGGCAGACGGAAGTCACGCGAGCTGATGCCGGTGGAGAATCCGGCGGTGATGGCCCCGCCAAGGTCCTCGGCGGCCCCTGCAAGACCCCCGGAGCGGTAGCTGACGGCCACGGGGGCGGCGAAGTCCGCGAAGTCCGCAAGCCCCGCCAGCTCGGGCGGACTGTCCAGGCCGCTGGTGTCGAATTCCGCACTGAAAGGCATCGAGAAGGAACTGAAGGGATTGATGGCGTCGAGAGCGCTGCTGGCCAAGGATTTCGCCTTGCTGGCCAGACTTCCCGCCATCGAGCCAAGTCCCTCGATCAGCTTCTTCACCATATTCGCGCCGGCCTCGAAGAGCTGGCCGCCGGCGTCCGCCAAAGCCTTGACGATCTGCGGCACCGATTTTGCGAAGGCCGATGCGATCTGGGGCAGATTCTGAACCACAGAATTCACGATCTGAGGGATCGCATCAACGAAAGCGCGAACAATCTGCGGGAGGTTCTGAGTCACCGCGGTGACGATCAGGGGAATCGCTTTTGCGAAAGCCGCTACGATTTGCGGCAGGGCGACAAGCACGGCTGTCACGATTTTCGGAATTGCATCCGCAAAAGTCTGGATCACCGAAGGCAGGGCGCGAAGCAAAGCGTCTACGATTTTCGGGATCGCATCGGCGAAAGCCGTCACGATTCCGGGTATCGCATTTACGATCGCTTCTACGATTTTCGGAAAAGCTTCCGCGAAAGCGGACACCAAAGCCGGTAGCGCAGCAGTCAAGGAATTGACCAAAGGCGGGATAATTCCCACCACCGCGGCTATGATTACCGGCAGCGATTGAGCCACCGCATCTACGATTTTGACCAGGCCGTCAGCGAAAGCCTGAACCAAACTCGGCAGCGCCATTCCCAAAGATCGGACGATCTGAGGGATCATGTCCGCAAAAGCCTTGATCACGACCGGCAAAGCCGAAGTGATCGAGGAGATCAGCATCGGAAAGACGCTGAGTACCGTTTGTACGACTCCGGGTAGGAGTTCGAGCAAACGCGTTATGATCTGCGGTACGACGGTACCGAAGATATTTGCGATAGCCGGTAGCGCGACGGTCAGCGCAGAGGCTATTGCCGGTATCGCCATCGTGAAAGCGGTGGCGATTTCCGGTATGGCGGAAGTTAGTGACTGAACGAGTTCCGTCACCATTCCCGGCAGCTTTACCGCTACGGTATTTATTACCGCCGGGAGATTACGCAGAAAAGATGTAATCTGATTGACCATTCCGTCAATCGCGGGGCCTACGTCCTGGCCCGACGCCACGAAGGCGAACATTCCGACCGACGCGCCGAGAAGGCCCGTCTTCAGCATTCCGAGGGCGCCGCCGCCGAGCTTCTTCAGCCCGTTGCCCATCGTGATGGCGCCCCGGCCCGCGAGGTCCATCCCGCGCACGAGCCCGCGAAGGCCGGCGTCGAGCCCGCGACCGAGCGCGCCCCGGAGGGCGTCCAGGCCGCTGACGGCATGCTCCCGCAGGCTCAGGCCGAGCAGCCGCGCAGAGGTGATCGGATGCCGCAGGACATCGGCCGCACGCGTCGCTGCGGACGCCAGGCCGGAGCCCAGCGAGGACGCGACCGCCCCGAGGGTGGCCGGCAGGCTGCGGAACCGGATGTCGAGCTGGAGGGCCGCAGAGCGGAGCCGATCGAAAGCCCGGGTCGCCCCGTCCCCGATAGCGTTGTATGTCAACCTTAGGCGCGTAGAAAGGGCGCTGAAGCCCTCCTGGAGGGAGGTGATCGGATGGCGGACGGCATCCATGGCCCGCCCGATGAAGGGGAAGCGCTCCGACAGTGCGGAGGCCGCATCGCGTACCGACTGGATCGGATGAAGCAGCCGATCGAAGGCATTGGAAAGGCTGTAGGTCCCGGTGGCTACACGGGCCATCACCCCGTTCCAGCGCTCCAGTTGGGAAGCGGTCGGCTGGATGGAGGAGCCGAAGGCGGACACCCGGCCGGCGGCCTCGCCGACCCGGGCGCCGAACGATCCCAGCGAGCGGAAGACCTTGCCCAGGATCAGCGCCAGGGGGCCCATGACGACGGCGGCCAGGGCGAGCTTCGCAATGAACGCCTGAGTGACGGGACTGAGGTTCCCGAACCAGGTGGCGAGCTTCACGAAGCCGTCGATCATCGGCTGAAGGAACCGATCGACAACCCCTGAGTCCCGGATGTTCTCAAGCGCCTTGTTGATCGCCTGGAAGGCGTGGACCAGCTTGTCATTGTTGGCGATGAACGGCCCGGCGAATATCTCCCTCATGTTGTTGCCCAGATTCTTCATCTGGCCGTTGAGGGTCTTCGCGTTGGCCGTCGCCTTCCCCGCGAACTCCGGGTTCTCGTTGAGGTACTTGTAGACCTCCGGAAGGGTGTCCTTGGCGAACAACTTGCCGGTCTGCGTGAGCTTCTGAAGCTCGGCCACGGACTTGCCCGTCGCCTTTGCGAAGAGGTCCCAGCCGTTCACGCCGTTCTCGGCGAGCTGAAGCATCTCCTCGGCCTGGACCTTGCCCTTCTGCTGCATCTGCACGAAGGCCCGGGTCACGCCGTTGAGCTGTTCCGTATTCAGCTTGTACTTGCCGGTCATGTTGGCAAGGCCGGACATCGCGTATTCGACCTGCTTGACATCACCGCCGAAGCTCGTCATGAGGGATCGAGCCGTCATGATGGTGCTTCGGTTGTCCTGCCCCCACGCAATCGCGTTCTTCTGGAGACGGCCGACAAACGCGTCGGCATCCTGCACGGAGAGCCCGAACTGTTGGAACATCATGCTGGTCTGACCGACCAGCACGGCGAAGTCCCAGCCCTGCTTCACGGCGTTCTTGAACGCCATTTCGAGGGGGAGGAGAGCCGCAGTCGCCTTGAGGCCGAAGGCGGTTGCAGAGTCCGCGGCCTTGTTCATGGCCCGCTGGAAGCCGGACTGCATCATCGCCTCGGCCCGCGCCATGACACGGCGAACGGCGGCGTCCGTCGCCTGCATGAAAACCTGCTCGTTGCCGATCCGGATCTCAACGAAACCCGTGGCGAGCTTGTAACCCACTAATAAGCCCCTTCGGCTCCTAGCTTGCTGATGATCGCCCGTAGACCGGACTGCTTCGTACGGGCCTGCACGCCAGGCCGGGGAATGGGCTCGGGCATCTCCACGGGGTTGTTCTTCATCCCGTGGGCCTGAAGGAGGAAGCCGGTCAGGTAGTTGCCGACCCGAACCGTGTCGGCGATACCGGCGAGGAGCTGCATTTCGGCCGACCAGTTGAGTCCGTGTCGGCCCTCGACCGCGCGGAGTGTGTTCGACTCCGGCGGGAGCCGCTTAAGCAGCTCGCGGAAGCGCCCCCAGGAGAGGGAGGCCGTACCGAGGTTGCGGATGTCCAGGCCGTAGATGGCGAGGAAATCGGCGTCGATGTCGGCCTCGTACTCCCGGAGGTCTTCAACGAGCCCTCTTATTCCCCCAGGGTCGCGCCCTGCTCGGCCGCGTAGGCGTCCAGGATCAGCGGGAGGTCCAGGGATCGGCCGCCGGCCGCGATGAACGGCTCGTACTGGCCGCCCAGCAGGGCCTTGCCCATGGCGACGACATCGGCGTCCTTGCCCGCCAGGAGCACGGCGTCAGGCCAGCGCTCGGGGGTCGGGATGTGGAAGGTCTCGGCGCCGAGCGTGAACGGGATGTCGGCGGCGACGGCGCCGGCCTGGCGGGCGCGCAGCTCATCGAGGGAGTAGGCCATGGTGATCTCCTGAGATCGAAAACGGGGGGAGAGGGGGCCTAACTCAGTAACTAAGTTACTGAGTTAGGGGAATGCCGGGCGGCTTACGGGAAGGCGACGATGACGGCCTGGCGGGCGTCGTCCAGGCCGGCCTTCGTGGCGGTGACCAGGACGCGCGCCACCTGGCCCTTGACCAGGCCGGAGGCGATCTTGTCGGGGCCCGCCGTGGCGGTGACGGACTTCGCGCCCACGGTGATGGTCGCGCCGGGGGTGGCGCTGACACTGATCGTGCCGTCCGTGCTGATCTGGTCGTCCGCCCACAGGGAGACCGCGTTGCGGGACTGCATCGCCTCGTCGTTGGTGACGAGCTTGAGCAGTGCGCCGGAGGCGCCGGCCGCACCACCGAGGGCGCTGAAGGTCATGCCCCAGGTGATCGCCTCGCCGGAGGTGAACTTCGGGCTCTCGACCTCGGAGACCTGGGCGAGGGGCATCACGATGCGGAACACGCGCTCGGTCGAACTGCCCTTGAGGTTGCCGTCCTTGAACTCGAAGACGACGACCATGCTCGGGCGGGCCACGGCGGCCTGGACGTTGAAGACGCCACCCTGGATGTCCTGCGGGCGCAGGCCGTAGAACAGGGACACGGCGTCGCGGCTGGTCTGGAGGGCGGCGAGCTTGACGGTTGCCTCGCGGCTCTTGACCAGCGTCCGAACGTTGCCGGACTGCCAGGAAGCGGTGGACTCGGTCTCGTCGGAGAAGTCCGACTCCAGTGCGTCTTCGGAGAGCACACCGAGGCTCTTGAACCGGGGGTCGGCGCCCAGGTCGAACGTCACGTCCTCGACGGCTGTCTTCACCGTGGCGAAAGACAGTTCGCTGTAGAAGACATTGCCGGTGATCGCAACGCGAACGGCGTCCGGATTGAAGGTGTAGTCAGGCATGTGGTCTTTCTGGGGATGCGAAAGCCCCCGGCCGGCATGCGGTCGCGGGGGCTGAATTGCTTACGATCAGGCGGACTTGGGGCGGCAGTACACGGCGACAGTGGAGATCCAGCGGTGTTCGCCGCTGGCCTTGTCGGGGAAGTACTGCGGGGCGCTCTCCACGAAGACCCGAGCCAGAACGATGCCGTCGAACGAGACATAGTTCTTGTGGTTGGCGACGTGGAGCCATCCGATGACCTCCTGGATGGCGTCTTGAGCGAGAGCCCGATCGGTTGACCATGCCTCGATGGAGAACCGGGCGTAGTCGATCGCCCGTTGCTTGTAGTTCCCGCCGTACCGGCGCACCACGATGTGAGGGGTCTTCGACTCCGACTCGGGGAAGTCGGTGGAATAGGTGTAAGGCGTCGGAACGTGGGCCTTGAGGAACTGAATCGTGGCGGCCTCGGCGTCGCCGAAGATGACCGGCTTCACTCCTCGACCACCGATCCCAAGGCCCGGGACATCGTGTGATGGGCCTTGCTCGGGCCCTTTCGCCAACCGCCTTTGCGGGTGCCCCACTCGATGTGGGCTGCGGCCGGATCGTCGTTGCCGACGTACACGATCGCGGTGTTCTCGCGGGTCTTCCCGCCTGAGATGTGGAACCGGCTGGCGTAGTCGCCGGAGTCGCGTGGCGCGGTGGCCTGAGCGCGGGCAAGGACCTGGCGGGCCTTGACCATCAGCACGGCGTACGCCTCGGGGCCCTGGGCGAGACGCTGAAACTCGGAGCGGTTGACCTCAACTCGGGCCATCGGTGTCCCACCCTTCAACGGCTCGGAGGCGGACGGTCAGGTGATGCGGCCGGCCGAGCAGGCGCCGGGGCTGGACCGAGAGGACTTCGAAGCGCCGGCCGCCGCAGAGCAGCCGGTCATGGTGGGTGATCACCGCCGAAGGCGGGAGCAGCAGCGTGAACACGTCCACGGCGGCGTCCCGGTACTTCTCCTCTTCCCGGCTTGCCGTCATGAACAGCCGGCCGACGTACGGCCGGCGGATCGGCCGGTCCCACACCGGGACCTTGTTGCCGTACCGGTCGGCGGACCACGACGGTTCCAAGACCACGACAGAATCGGTGAGTTGGTGCCGGGAGATCACTGGTAGTACCGCCGATCGGCGGCTACCCGGCCGCCCCAGAACGCGCGGTCCTCGTCCGTGATGCCCGACCCGATCCGGTGCGAACGCAGAGGGGATCGGCGGGTGGCCTTGTCGAGCATGGTCTTCTCCGCGTCGGTCAGCGTCATGCCGGCCACGCTCGCGGCGGAGCGGCGCATCGACGTGTCGCCGACCGTTTCCGAGGTGATCCCGAGCGGGTTCATGTAGACCCGCAGGGCCATCGACAGGCAGACCAGTCGGACCGCTCGCGGCGGATTCGGAAGTACATCCCGACCGAGGTAGCTCAGGATGACGGTGGTCGCGTCTTCGAGGAGCGCCCGAACCCGTACCTCGTCCGCCTCCGTTACCGGGACGGTGGTACGGGCCAGGAACTCATCCCGAGAGGCAAGCGTGTCCAACTGGCCTCCCTGGTCGATTACTTGGCGACCGGGGCGACGACCTTGATGCTGGTCTGGAGCCCGCGGATCTGCTTGGCCAGGGTCGCCGGGTCGATGTCCTCGACGGCCGCCAGGCCGTTCTTCGAGTTGCCGGCCGCGTCGAAGAGCTTGTCCAGCTCCTTGACGGGGATGTCCTTCACCTCACCGCAACCGATGTAGGTGTTGATCAGGCTCCGGTCGGTGGTGGTCTCGATGTCGTAGTCCTGGATGTACCGCAGGGACACGCCGTTGGCGGACAGCGAGGAGGCGAAGGAAGCGCCCTGCGGGCTGACCGGCGCCATCGAAACGAGCTGGAGCGCCGACGACACGAAGGCGTAGATGTCGTTCTCGCCGACCGCGTTCGAGCTGACGATGGTGAAGGAGTAGAGCTTGCCGATCACGGCCTCGCGGAGCGCGGTCGTGGTGCCGGACTCGTCCATCTTGGTCAGGTGCGGGTCGTTGAGAAGCAGGCGCTCGACCTCGGAGCCGACGACGAGATAGCGGCCGTTGGAGCTGACGTTCTCGTCGTTGAACTGCTTGCGGAGCCTGGTGATGAGGTTGCGGATGCCCTTGCCGGCCTCGAAGTCGTCGGCGGCGGTGATGGTGGTGACACCGCTCGCGCCGACCGGCGAGAAGGACGCCTTCATCTTCGCGGCGACGTAGTTCTCCCATGCCTCCGCGATGGCGCGCACCTGCGGGGCGATGACCTGCTCGGCCTTGGACTGGAGATCCATGGTGGCGAAGTCGTCCGGCAGGGCGACGGTGGTGTACAGGTTGTCGTCCAGCGTGACGGGGATCGACCACTCGTTGAGCTGGTTGACGAAGGTGTACACCTGCTTGGAGCGGAACTTGTTGCTCTTGGCCTTGAGCACGGTCGGGCGCTTGATGTTGATGGTGTCCTTCACCGCACCCTTGAACTCGCCCTCGCCGCGCTTGTCGAACAGCGCCGGGAGGATCAGGGCTCGCTGAAGCAGGGCCAGGCCGGTCGCGGCGAGCTTGCCGTTCTGGACGATGACGCCGTTGTTCTTGCCGACCGTGTTGGTAGGGGTGTTAGCCACGAAGAGGTGCGCTTTCTGGTGGAACGACGAAGGCCCCCGGAAAGCCGGGGGCCCGAAGTCGGGTTAGATCAGAGGGAGATGGAGGCGGCGAGCGCTGCCGGGTCGAAGTCGTCGCCCTGGTCGTCCGGCGCCTGGCCGGCACTCTTCAGGGCCTCGACCGGCTGACCCTTCAGGGCCTCGCCCTTGGCGGCCGTGGCGAGCTTGGAGAGCTTGGCGGCGGCGGCCCGCATCGCGGCCTCGTCGCCGACCAGGAACTCCGCCAGGTCGTCAGTCAGGCCGGCCTCGCGGACGATGGCCGCGCGGGTCACCTGGTGGCGCAGCGCGGCGGCCTCGGCCTTCGACGCCTCAAGCGCCTCGGTGAGCCGCTGGGCCTCGGACTTGCCGGCCTCTTCCAGCTCCTTCGCACGGGCGACGAGCGGTTCGGCCTCCCGCAGCTTCTCGCGGTAGCCGGCCGCCTCCGTGCGGGCCTTGCGAAGCTGGTCCTGAGCCCACTGGGGCAGGGACTCGACGCCGGCCTTCGCGTCCGCCTCCGGGGCGGTCTGGGCGGTCTCGGCGACGGGGGTGTTCTCGGACATGGGGATGCCTCCGGGGCAGGTAGATGGAGGAGTGGGCACCGGGCCTACTCACCGCGCTGGGCGTACAGCTCGCGGCGGAGCTGGTTGAGCCGGTCGTTCTCCGGCTTGGCGTCCGCGTGGCCACCGCCACGGCCCTTCGAGTCGGCGTACACGTCCTCGGCCCACTCGGTGACCGAAGAGGTCTTGTCGCCCTCGAAGACGGGCCTCGGGTAGCAGTGGCAGTGCGGATGGGCCCTGAAGCCGGCCGTCAGCTTGGAGCGGTAGACCGCGCCGCGCGAGGCCAGCATCAGGCAGAAGGCGCAGGCCCTCGGCGAGGCGATCCGGGCGACTCCGCGCGCCGCACTGTCGCGCCTGGCGTTGTCGATGATCTGGTCCCGGCCGCCGTTCAGGATGAACTCGGCGGCGACGCCGGCCGAGACGACGAAGGCGTTGGCGAGGGCCCGTTCCAGGCTCCAGCCCTTCGCCAGGGCCTGCTTGATGGCGAGCGGCCCGCGCAGGGCCAGGGCCTTGACGAAGTGCTCCTCATCGAGCGGGGAGAGCGGGCCGGCCGTCCACAGGCCCGGCACCTCGGCGGCCTCCCGCATGCCGGCGTAGTACCGGTTCCCGATCGCGGACATCTCGGATCGGTAGGTCTTGACGAACGAGAGCATCGCCGAGTGGTAGCCGGGGAAGGCGGCCGTCAGGTCGTCCGGGCTGAGGAGCTGCCACAGGGTCACGAACTCGCGGACGGCTGCCGACCGGATCGCGGTCTGCTGAGCCGCGTACCCGGCCGACAGGGTGTCGGCCACGGTCGTCAACGGTGGTAGTCCTTCCGGTCAGAAGGCGTCCCGTACCCGGCCTTGGCGGTGCTGGCCTTGCCCGGCACGTTGGTGCCGGCCTTGGCGTTGTCCTGGCCCTTCTGGGAGGGCACCGCGGCCTGGCCGGCAGTGGCGGCCTGGTCCTGGAGCATGCCGAGCATGTTGCCCAGCGAATCGGCTTCCTTCGCCAGTTCCTTCCAGGCCGCCACGTCCGAGGAGGTCACCCCGGGGACGCGCTCCCAGAGGGCTTCCGGCGGGACCTGAAGCATCTGCGTGAGCTTGCCCAGGGCATCGACCGTGGACGCGAGGCTCCGGGCCTCCGTGTCCCGCCAGACGATCCGGTTGTCGAACAGGTCGTCCAGCTCGCCCTTGCCGTCATCGGCGACGGCCGCCAGGCGCATCGTCTGGGCCCACGCCTCACCGAAGATCGTGCGCTTCTCCTGGACCTTGCGCTGAAGGCCGGCCTCCGAGGCGGCCAGGGCCTCAGCTGAGAGCTGCACGATGTCGCCGAGCAGGTAGACCGGCGGCACCTGGCTGACGCTGGACATCTTCTTCACGGTGGCCTCGATCGCGGCCAGCACCTTCGTCACGTCGCTTTCGGAGAACTCGCCGAACTTCGTGCTCGGGTCCTCCGTGGACCACAGGCGATTCACAGCCGCGTCCGGCGCGGCGCTGACGGTGATCCCGGTGTCCGGATCGGTGAAGTCCTCGGGCAGCTCGATGCCCGCAATCCACTTCTGCTTCCACGACGCGAAGTGCACGATCATCGACTCGGACAGCGTGTAGGAGTTGATCCGGTCCTGCGTGACGATCAGCGGCTCGACCTCGCCCCGCACGGGGACGTTCGGGGAAGTGGTGAGGCGGTTCCGCATCCGCACGACGGGGCAGACGCCAAGGCCGTGCTTCTCGATCCCCTTCAGCTCGAACGAGTCGAGATTCGTGAAGGTGTGGATGTAGTCGCCGACGTACGTGTACACGTTCTCGTCATCGAGCAGCTTGACCCGGGAACGCTTCTTGCCGGTGCTGTAGTCGATGCTGTGTTGCATCGCCCACTGCGGCCATTCGTCGTGGATCGGGTCGTTGTAGAGCGCCGCCATCGACAGCGGGGAGACAGGCTTGATGACCGGTGCCTTGTCGCCGGGAAGCACGGTGATGTACGAGTACCCGTACGACAGGGCATCCCGATGGGCGGAGTGCTGCCAGGCGTCCAGGGAGTTCCGGCGCCAGTACTCCCAGCACTTGTCATCGTCGGGGGAGTCCGGCTTGCGGTACCCCTCCACGTAGAGCTGCTGGGCGACGGCATCCACGATCAGCGGCAGAAAGTTCATGCACGACTGGTCAAGGATGGCCTTATACTCCCGGCTCGCACCCTTCGGCATGTAAGGCGGGTCCTGGTCGCCATTCAGGTACGACTCGATGTAGGAGAGACGAACGAAGTCGTCATTGAAGCGATTCAGCGAGGCTTCGAGAACCTGCTTCAGGTCGTTCTTCTTCTTGTCCCCGAGGGCGGGAGCCAATGAATCCCCTTCCAGGGTCAAGAGGTCAGTCTGAGCTTCGCGCTACGGCGCTTCCACTTCTCCAGAACGCCGCGCTCAAGCGCGACACGTCGGGCCCGGCGGGCGATCACGAGCGCGGTCGCGGCATCGACCTTGTGCTTCGAGCCCTTCGACTCCTTGTCGAACCGGACTCCGTACTCATTCACCCGGCGGCGGGCATTCTTCAGATGCCGGACCAGGGCCGGGTGCCGGCCGATGGTGATGTCACCGAGCTGGAAGGCCGCTAGCGTCATTTCGCACTCTTCGGTGAAGCCCTTCGTGGACTTCCGCATGTCGAAGGAGAGCGCGCCCTGCGGGGAGCCCTTCACGAACAGCTTTTCCCGGTGCTGGTCGGCCCACCGATCGACGTAGGACTCCCAGTAGGCGAGGTCACAGAACATCGCGGCCACGCGGTAGCGGCGGAAGAGGTCATGCACCGCGGAATCGACTTCGTGACGGGGAACCTCCCAGTCATCGAAGCCCGGGGCGTCGGGCTTCTCCCAGACGCCGGCCACCTCGCAATGACCCGTCTCCACGTCGGACAGAATGATCGCCGTAGCGTCGTCCGAGCGTGATCCGTCGAACCCGATGGCCACGATGCGGCCTTCTTCGATCGTCAGGTCACGGATAGCCGCCTCGACCTCCTGATGAGTCAGCCAGGAGTCGCCGGCCGCGACGATCTGATTGAGGAAGAAGCGGCGGGACAGCTCAGCGGAGATCGTTCCGTCATAGATTTCGGCAACGATGGTGTCGATGTCGAGCCATACCGAGTCGCCTCGGCAGTCGATCAGTGCCGCGCGAAGCGCGGCCTCGTCCCCGAGGTCCGGAACCGGGTCGCTGGACTCGATCGAGTCCCAGAGGATGCCGGTCGTGCGGGACCGGCCTTCCATCATCGCCTTGAAGCTCTCGTACTCCCGCTCAAGGACGGAATCCTCACCCGGAAGGAAAGCATTGGTGGTGATGATGAGGCGCGAGGCGCCGTTCTTCGACTTGGCCAGGTTTCGCTTGATGACTTCCATCAGGCGATGTCCGCCCGTGGAGGAAGTCCACAGGTGAGGCTCGTCGCAGATGACGAACGTCGGCCGCGCGCCTTCGAGGGTCTTCGACTCGGAGGTGACGGGAGCGATTTGGCGCTCATTGTTCGGCCCGGCGTAGATGCGAGTCAGGCCCGCATCGACGGGAATGCCGTCGATCTCGGTCCGGTCGCGGATCATCCCCCGGAGCGACTTGAAGACGTTCGCAGTCTGGTCCAGGGAGACCGCTGCAAGCTGCACCCACGCGGCTTCGTTGCGCTGGACCGTCCAGGTCCGAAACGTGCGGTTGTAGACCGGCCGGCAGGGGCCGAGAGCTTCGGAAAGCGCCATGGCGCCGGAGAACGGGCCCTTGCCGGAGCCCTTGAGTCGCTGATAGATGGAGCGGCGGTAGATCCACCGGTGCGAGCGGTTCGGATCGGTCGCGTAGAAGTGCAAGAGATGGCGCTTCTGCTCCGTGGTGTAGCGCCAGGGGAGCGGATTGCCGTCCTCGTCGTTCTCGTCCGGGTGGTACAGGTGCTCTTCCGCCCAGCGGATCAGCGCGAGGCCGACCATCATCGAATGGCCCTGATCGAGCGGGCTCACGGCCGGCAGATTGCCGACCTGGAGCACGGCCATCAGAAGACCCCCGCGACGATCGCGGCGTCATCGGCCGGGCCCGCCTTCGCGGGCTCGACCTTGGCGGCCTGGACCTTCACGCCGGCACTCACGCGCTCCTTGTGGGTCATCAGGAGCGTGCCTTCGAGCTGCCGGATCTCGGAGGCGTACTTCAGGCGGGTCGAGTGGTCGCCGGCATCGAGGCTGTTGAGCGCTTCGCGGAGCTGGAGCACGTCCCGAACGCGCTGCCAGTCGGACGGCTGGTAGACCTCGGCCTGGGCGGAGGTGACGACGGAGACCAGCCACTCACGGGACTTGTGCTTGAGGCGGGACAGGTCCCCGAAGTCCGGGGCAGCCACCGCGGCCGACTCGATCGCCAGCTCAGCCTCGTCGGCGAGCGAGACGTTTCGTCGGCGACGCTCAGCCTTCGGCAGCGGACCAGGCACAGGGGACCTCCGGGGTCTCGACGGACGAGCCTCCGGGGGCTCTGAGGGGCAGCGGCCCAGTTACTTAGTTACTCGGTTAGCGCTGGCCGCATCGGCGGCCAGGACCAGGCCGGCGGGGACCGTCGGCAGCTGCACCGGGGAACCCTTTGGGGACTCCGACTCCAAAGGAGGAGACCCTTTGGGAGGGGAGGAGGGCCGCTTCGGGGCGGCCCCTAAGTAAGTAACTAAGTAACTAGGTTGGGCCCCCTTGAAGGGGCCCTTGGAAGGAAGGAGGGGAAGGGCTCGGTCGGTCGGTCGCTTCGCTCCCTCCTTCCCTCACCCAGAGAGAGGGGGCACTGAACCGAATTTCGGCACGCGGGCCAGTGTGACGTGCACCACAGAGGGGATGCCGGCCTCCCGCCCGCGCGTAGGGCGGGAGTTTTCCCAGGTCAGGCAGGTGGCCGGCCGGAACTTCGGAACCCGTACATCGAGGTTTTCGCTAACCGCAGCAGTCCCCGAGAGAGCCCCCGAGGGGGGTATCCCCAGGGTGCCCAGAGTGCCTGATCGGACACGGAATGGAATCAATGCAGATCAGACGCACTTTCGTTTCTCAATGCAGCAGAGCAAGCACAATGAGTAGTTGAATGATGATGACGTGAATCACATTCGAATGCCATTGACAATGATGCACGCATAAGGTTCGAGATGATGCGAGTCGATCACTCAATGTGTTGTGATGATTGCAATGCAATGAGTGATGATGAGTGAATGTATGAGATCCACATCACAACGCACTCAATGCGCGTGAGTGGTCTAGCTGTGCATCCATTGCGTGATGGGCATCACATCAGCCCTGGATGCCTCTCCGGGGGCCGGGCATTGCGGCCCCCCTTCCTGGGCCCCCTTCCGGGCATCCCCTTGTGCACTCTCCCCCCGCCTTCACCCCCCGTCTTGGATGCGTGATGGTGTGCGCATAGGGCCCGTAGGTTGTCCACCCCGTGTGATCCCCCCGGGGTGATGTGGTCCACCTGGTTTGCCACGGCCCCGCA
The DNA here is from genome assembly GCF_042268405.1 of Kitasatospora sp. NPDC056184. Taxonomy (NCBI): domain Bacteria; kingdom Bacillati; phylum Actinomycetota; class Actinomycetes; order Kitasatosporales; family Streptomycetaceae; genus Kitasatospora; species Kitasatospora sp. NPDC056184. The sequence continues at coordinate 158,193 of NZ_JBHJUI010000009.1, forward strand.
CGGTGCCCCCGTGTCGGCACGGATGGCTCGGCATTGGTAGCCGTCCCTTTGGAGCACCACCGCCCGCCTTAGCGGCCAATCGGCGGGCAGCTGGGATCGGCGATTGGTCGGGCGTTCTGACCATCCGGACAAGGAGTCTCCTAGTAGTGTGATCGGCATCACATGCCATTGAGTTGACATGCAACGCTGCGGATTGCGAAGGTTTAGCCACAACGAACGAACGAGGGAACGGAGTGGGGCGAATGGGAGAGGACAAAGCGCAATGGGACAGACTCCGGAGCGCAACTACTGAGCTGACCGGCATGGGGCTGGAAGTCATGTATGACGCCCTTTCCATGGGTGTAAGTCGGCTCTATGGATGGCGGGTGGGCATGTGGGAGTGCCGCACCATCCGAGTCCGCGTGACGACCGGCCTTGACTTCGAACTGTCGGCCCGGGAGGTCGAGGAACCGATCCGACTCGAAAGTCTGGATGAGCTGCATGACGCTGTTGCGGCATGGGCTCATTCGATCCGGCGTGAAGGGAAGTAGGGCATGGGTAAGCGACTGCTGACGATGGCGGCCGGAATGGTCGTGGCAATGACCGTGTCTTGGGGTGCCTACGCAAGCGCACCGAAGGATGCGCCGACCGCTCCGGCGGCCGTCCTGGATGACGAAGCGCTAGGTCCCATTGACGACCGGATTATGAGTGCGCTCTACGACATCGGCGCATTCGTCGGGGAAGAGTGCTACAAGGGCCCCGACAAGTGCCACAAGGCACTGAATACCGCCAATGGCATGGAACTTGGCTATGGCGGTGACCCGATCACGTTCTATGAGGACGGATCGTTCTCCATCGGCAACTACGGCAAGTGAGGCATTCCTAATGAAGCTCTGCACCCGCGCTACCACCCTTCGTGACAGCTACACGACGTTTGCGAACGTGGACATGGAAGCATCTCTCAACCGGCCGGATGACCGTACGGCTAAGAGCCTGTTCTCTACGTCCTATGCGACCCGCCGTGCTATGGCGCGGAAGCTCAATGCCCATGTGGCACGTTGCCGCGAGTGCGGGTGATCCCAATCACATCGCCTTAGGTTGACATGCAACGCGATGTGCGACAGGATTAAGAACGTAAGAGAGAGCGGAACGGGAGAGCAAAAAATGTGCGACGCGAAGATGTACATCATTGAGAACGGGGCCCGCAGTCGGGGCAAAGCGCAGAAGCGAATGTTTGCCGGTAAGCGCTATTCGGCCGACCTGTGGCGGGCCTATGTCGAGTCGGACCGATACCTTGCGTCGCTCTACCGGCGACTCGCTGACATTCACGCGCTGGACTGCGCGGACTGCTGCACGGCCTGATTTTCGCTGGCTGTAAGGTTGACATACAACGAAGGGATGCCGAATGGCAGCCATGAAATCGGTCCTCCTGCAAGCTGCCGAAGCGCACGGGATCGGCCCGGGAATGCTGGACGCCTTCACGGAGTACACGGCCTACGTCGGTGATGCCGACTTGGCGGCGAAGCAATTCGAGTCGGCATTCGTCGGGCAGGCCACGCCGGACGAGACGTTCGAGGATTTCGCACACCGGCACACCCTTGAGACGGACCCGATCTATCGGGCCGCATTCGAGGGAAACCTAGGGTGGAGTCCTGTAATCAACATGGTGGACTTCTCATGCCACCACCACATGACCCGATCCGGGTACGTCTTCCAGGCCGTCTGAGAGGTTTCACAATGACTGTCAGCCTTTACAAGGACTACGTCCAGCTTGCTCCCCGAATCATCAGCAGTGAGCAGACGGTCAAGCACATCGAAAGCAACTTCCGAATCCGTCTTTGGCATGCGACGGATACGGCGGAATTGCAGGAATGGAAAGGCTTTGCCCTGGTCTTCGAGCCGGGCGGGGATGCGATGGCCTGGACTAGCGAAAGCGATTCCTACTACGGCCATTTCTGCGAGCATGCAATGAGCGTCGCCAACTGTGAAACCGTGTTGGCCGCATTGGATGACGTAGACGAAAAGGTCGGCCGACCTACGTACGTTTTCTGGAACGGCAAGATTGCTTACGACTACTCGTGCCCGGAAGCACGGGAAGCGGTAGAGGGTCTGGAAGCGTCCCTAGCTCATTACCCGTGCTTGGATGACTCCCGCATGAGTGAGCTTGAGTACGACTACGCCATAGACCGACTGGAAAGCGACTACACGTTCCCGGAAGGCGTGGAACCGTCGGACATTCTCCAGGCATTGCACGATGCCGGAGAGAGTGACTGTGACGACTGCTCATGCTGGGATGTGCAAAAGGTCGTTGAGAAGATGGATTACCGGCAGTGCGCCGACTGTGACGAGTGGATTCCGTCTTCCAGTCTCGTGCCAATCCTTTGCCTGGATTGCGTGGCGCTTTCGGGGGAGTGCTCGGAGTGCTCCGGCACGGTGGCCGACTCGTTCCGTGGATTCTGCTCCGGGCTGGCGCAGGAACTCGCCAACAATCTGGAATGCCAGTGTGACAGCGGGAAGCGTCACACGGATGCAATGCCTTCCCCGCGTATCGAGGTTCCCGGTCAGCTTGAGCTTTTCGAAATGGTGGCGTGATGTCTGAAACGTATTGGGTTCCCGTAGACATTATTCGGGTCTACGTGGTGCCGGTGGTGGCCGATTCCGAGGATGAGGCATACCGATGGGTGGAAATGCAACTCCAGGGGAATCGGCGCAAGTACTTCGTCCATGAGACGGAACCGGTGATCGGTGACGCTGTGACGGGCCTTAAGAATGGAGCTGAGTACTTTGACTACTTCAACCGCGCCGGTAGCTGAAACCGACGATTTCCAGTGCACCACGCTGGGGTGTGATGGGACATTGGAAGTGGGGGCGGAATGCTGGCTTGATCTCTCCCGTGGTGAGGATGGAAAGCCTGAGCTTTCCATACACTACTTCAGCGAAGTTGGATTCCGTATCATCTGCAAGGAATGTGAGTCGGAATCATATGACGGGGCTTTGGATGATCAGATCGCGCGAATCTTCTGGGGAGACGGCGGAAGGAACTGGTTCCGTGGTTGATTACATCATCGGCATTGACTGGTGCGACAGTGGAACGTCCGAGACTCCCAGCCCGTTCACGGTGATCATGCGCGCACCGAAGGACATCGGTGGTATTTCCTTGTGGGAGGCAGTCACGGCCTTTGCAGAGGACTACGTTAATGGTGAATACGAAGCATTCACCACCATGATGGTTTCGGTGCCCGCTGGTACTGAAATCACGGACTGCAATGACGCTTCCGGTCCGGTCCGATTCGAGTACAAGGCGGCATGATGACCTACAGCATCGGATTGCTTCGGGCGGCTCATCGCGGTTCGAGCGTGGCTCTGGAAGTCCGATTCAACGTGCCGGACGGCCCGGCCGGAACCGGTTGGGTGATCGGGATCGGTTCCAAAATTGCCGTCAAGGTCCCCGGGGCCGGTCTAGTGGAAGACGTTAGGGCGGAGTGGATCGAATGGGCGGACGTGGCGGAATGACCTACGCGGTTGAGTACGTGGACAGCACTTGCAAGGTGGAAGAGGTGAACACCTTCGTTCACCTTGACCGACTGGAAGTCGTATTCACAGCGGCCCGGCGGTGGCACGAAATCGCCAAGGGGAGTCATCCCCGAATCTGTGTCTATGTCCAGCCGGAGGCACGACCGATCACGCGGGACGACAACCCGGATTACACGATGTCCGTCACGGAAGGCGGATACATCAAAGTGGCGGACTACCGGAATGAGCTTCCGGCCGTCGTGATTGAGCGAAAGGCGGTAGAGGCGTGATTTCCAGCATCACGACGTACGACGTCAAGGGCAATCCGATATGCCACCGGTTCGGATGTGAGAACCTGGCAACGGTCTGGGAAGACTGGGAGCGCTACGGAGACAAGCGGTTCCTGTCCACCCCGTATTGCGACACCGACGAATGCGGGAAGCGGCCCCGCGATGAAGAGGAAAAGACTCTGCGACCGGTTCGGCGAAAGGCTTGAATCTGAAGGCGTACGCCAATCCGACAACCGTCACTTTCCCCGACCCGAACAGCGACCGCATCGCGGTTCAATGGAACCGCTACACGAAACGACTGTGGCTCATCTTCGGTGACAGCATCACGAAGATGGATCACCCGAAATATCGCTATGCCGAGAATGCCGGGCATGCGAAACGCCTAGCGGCGGAATTCTTCAGTCCAAGAGACGGGACTTAAAAGACAGACTCATTGAGCCCCATGGGTGACCCGAATTACCGGGTACCCGTGGGGCTCTTTTGCGTTCCCCGAGCGACAGAAAGATGTGACCCGTGCCACAGACTCCGAGAAAGCCCATAAAGGACCCTAGGAAGCTCTCGACCCGCACTCTGGTCTCTCACTCCAGGGGCATCCTGACAGGCCGCGAGAGGGGCGTTTCTGGCCTTCCTGGACTGCCTTTCGGGCGGGCGGTTCGCGTCAGATTCCAAGCCGGTCGGGAAGTGTTGGCGGGGCGCCCACGAAAAGCCCTGGAAGGGCCATAGAAGCGCCCGAATCGCCTAGCCGGTCTCCCAGTCCAAGCACCCGTGTTACCGGCGGTATTTGGCCGTTTCTGGCCATTCTTGGGCCTGGTTTGCGGGCTCCGTCCGATGCCGGATCACCCCGTGGACTTTCCGGCGAATCGGCGCGGGAGCTGCTGGTGTGACGGGCCTCACTCTGGCGTAGAGCGACTACTAGGTGAGGCGTCACCATCACACCACTTTGCGTCACCGAGGGTGGGCGGCCTGGCTCGTCGGCGCCGAGCTGCCCGCCGGCACTGTCCTGGTCGAGGCCAGGGAAGCCAGCAAGTCTCTCGCGCGCGTATACGCGCGTGTATATACGCGCGCGAAGGAGGCCGGCAGTCGGCCGGCAGAAATTGAAAGGATCGAGATGGAAGAGGCCACCAGGTTGACCCGAGAGCAGAAGGCCGGCATCGCTGCGGCCCTGATCCACCAGGCCGGCACCCTGGTCGAGTTCTGGAGCGAGATGCAGCCGGAATTGGCAGCCGAAGGGGTCACCGCGGAAATGGCACGGAGCTGCCTCGCGGCCTGGCTCGGAAAGCTGCCCGGAAACGTCTGGGACATCCGACTCGACGCCTGACTGATGAAGTGGCTCATGGTGGCAGTTAGTTGGTGATCTTTCAGTGGTCCAAACCAATTCGGGGCACCCACGATACCCGCTCTGTCTGATCTGTCCACTTCGCCCTCCTGTGCCCCCTCCCTCCCCCTCCGCCCCCCTCTCCTCCTCCCCCTGCCCCTCCCTCTCCCCTCCCCTCACCCTCTCCCTCTCCCCCCCCCCGTCCCTCCCTCCCCCTCCCCGGCCGGCACCCCCTGCCTTGGGTACCCCCGGATTGGGTACCCCCCGGCCGGGTACCCCCCGGTTGGGCACCCCGGGCTGGGGCCTCCCGCCACCTGGATGCCCGGCTCGGGTACCCGGGTGGGGTGGCGGCCGGCATCTGCGACAGAAGGAGCGTCATGTCTGTGCACCACGTCACACCGAGTGCGAGCGACAGGGCTTACTGGTCAGTCGGCAAGGGGGTGCCCCGACCTTTGGCGGGGGTCACCTCCTCCGCAGGTAGTAGGCCGTTGGTCTGGACTTTGCCATTTCATAGTTTCTGTTTGGTGCACGGAGCGACCAGAGATGATCACTCTCCGTTCACTTTCGACAGTTTGTTCGTACGGTGGGTCACCTCTGGAGAGGTGTCCCGCCGCCCCACCTGGGGTACCTGTGGCCCACGACACCCGCCGAGTGTGTTTGACTACGTTGCATGTCAACCATAAGGTGGGGGTCGCAACGTGATGGAGATACCTTCGAGGAGAGAAGAAACGGGGCAAGTCATGAACGGTGATACTTCTGGGAGGAAGGAACTCTCCGAGGAGCAGCTACCCGAAGGGCCGATGACCCCGAGCGGCATCAAACTGCTGAAAGACCACGGCTGGAATCAGCAGCAGATCGGCAAGCACTTCGGGGTGAGCCGGCAGGCCGTGAGCAAGATGTCTGATGTCTATGACATTCCTTGGGAAACCAAGAGGCGTCAGGCACTCAAGATGTTCCCGTGCAAGGTGGTGTCCGCCCAGCAGAGGTGTGCGCCGTTCATGCGAGTGCGGGACTACATGGTGAGCGTCTTCGCTCCCGGGGAGTTGAGCGAGGATGGAGAGAAGAGAGTCGAGTGGTTCATTCGGAAGCTGACTGACGAGAATGTCATCGTCGTCTTCGATCCGAGTATCCCGCCTAAGCCGGGGATCTCTCCGGCCGGCGGATGGGACTACTGTCCACGCGAGGCCAGTGACGGGGACCTGATCATCCGAGCGAACGAGCACACGGTGATCACCCCACTCAACCGGCCTCTGCTAACCCTGCCAAAATAGAATGATGACCATGGCCGGGGGGACGCCGGAGTTCCCCCGGTCTGAAATGGATACCCATGCATTTCCACTTCGAACTGCTTCGCCTTGGGCTTCTCTGGATTCACCATCCGATGGTGATTGTGGGGTGGAGGCATGCGATGGGTAGTGCTGAGGTCGTGGCGATCTCGGCGAGTGCCCTCTACCTAGACATGGCTGAACTCTCGCCTGACCTGGCAGAGTTCATCGGCCGTGAAACCTGCTACCTGTTGAGCAGAGTCGAGTGTCCCGACGACGAGTTCGGGGGGAATCGGCGCATTGACTGGGTGTACGCGGACTTCGGCCGCGTACTCACCGTGGACCAGCTCCAGGCCGAGGCCGAGCAGATCGCGGCGTTGACGATGAAGAAGATGACGAAGGGGATGGTGACAGTCGTTGGCTGAAGTGGGAACGATGCACCGCTCGGTGTCCCAGGTGAAGGCGTACGACAAGTGCCCTTACGCCTACAAGCTGGAGCGGGTAGACAAGGTGTGGGCCAGGCCGGCGGCCTGGCTCGCCCAGGGGCTTGCAGTCCACGAGGCCGCGGAGTGGTGGGAGAACACCATGCGGAGCGGCACGACCGAGGAGACCCAGGAGCGATACCGGGACGCCTACGCGGCCCACACCAACCGGATGTGCAAGACCACGCCGAACCTGGACTACTGGTTCGCCAGCGGCCCGTACAAGGGAGAGCAGGACATCGAGCGCCGGTTCGCCATCGGGCTGGACCAGGTGGCCGGGTACATCGAGTACTACGAGGTCCGAGCACCGGAAGAGAAGGTGTGGATCACACCTGACGACGTGCCGGCCGTGGAGTTGCGCTTCGACATGGAGTGCGACGGTGTGAAGGTGGTGGGCTACATCGACCAGCTCATCGACCACCCGGAGTACGGGGTGATCCCGCGCGACATCAAGACGGGCAGCACCCCCGGGGACGACTTCCAGCTAGCGGTGTACGCCCGCGCGGTGGAGGACATGTTCGGGGCCGTGCTGCCCGGCCTGCGGCTGGACCAGGGCGACTACTGGATGGGGCGGACGAAGAACCGCAAGGGCGGACCGACGAAGCCGTACGACCTGGCCGACTGGGGCCGGCCGGAGGTGGACGCCGTGTTCAAGCAGATGGACCAGGCGGTGAAGGCCGGGGAGTTCGAGCCGAAGCCCAGCCGGGAGAACTGCAACTTCTGTCCGGTCAGCCTCTCGTGCGAGTTCGCGGTGTAGGGAGGCAAGACCTCTTCTTCGCTCGCAAGGTTGACATGCAACGTAACTGGGTAACTAAGTAACTAGGTTGGAGGGTCGGGGTTGTACACCCTGAAACAGAGTCGCCGGGTCCGGGGATCGGCCGGCGAGCCACTGCCTACCGTGTGGCGGGGACTGGAGGACGCCGGCACCCGGTTCCTGCGCGGGCAGCTCGCACTTGTCGCGGCCGGGCCGGGAACCGGCAAGAGCGCCCTGGTGCTGGCCTACGCGCTTCAGGCCGGTGTGCCTGTGCTGTACTTCTCGGCGGACAGTGACGCCTTCGTCCAACTCGCCCGCTCCATCAGCATTCTGACGGGCCGGACCATGCGCGAGTCGATCAGGGCTGTGCGGGACGACGACATGGAGGTGATGGCGGAGCTTCCCGGCCGGCCTGTCCGGATGATCTACGACGCGAGTCCAGACCTGTCAACGATCGAATCGAGCATCGAATCGTGGGAGGAAGTCTTCGGTGAATACCCGTGGCTGGTAGTCGTGGACAACATCACCAACGTCCGGGGCGCTGGGGAAGGGAACGTGGATGACCCCTTCAAGGGCTTGGAATCCTTGATGGACTACCTTCACACGATGGCCCGCGCCACGATGGCGTGCGTGATCGGTCTGCACCACGTGACCGGCCCGTACAACGATGCCGACAAGCCCATTCCCTTGAGCGGTGTGAAGGGTCAGATCGGCCGAGTTCCCGAGATGATCCTGACGCTCCACAAGATCGAAGGGATTCCCGGGGTCGAGTCCGACAAGCTGTGCGTGTCCACGGTGAAGAACCGAGGGGGCCGGGCTGACCCGAGCGGGCAGACCTTCGTGGAACTCGACTTCGACGGCGACCGCATGCGGATCGCCGATCCCGTCTGACGAAAGGTTGACATACAACGATGAAGGCTAAACGGTGCGCTCGCTGCGGTGAGCGCAGTTTCCGAAGCCGGGGCGCTGCGGCGGCCGTGGCTCAGCGGTCTGGGGTGCGGCTGGTGCCGCGTAGGTCGTGCGACTCCTGGCACCTGGTGAGCGGGTGACACGGGCCGGGTACCGGCAGTGCTCGAAGTGCGAGCGGAGCCGCGCAGTGCGCTTCTTCGAAGGCCAGCGTGGGCGGGTCTGCTCGACCTGCCGGAAGACGACCAGGAGCAAGGCCAGCCATGAGGCCCGGATGCGGGAGGTCTACGGCCTGGCCCCGGGGGAGTACGACCGGCTGTTCGCGGCCCAGGGGGGCGTGTGCGCCATCTGCGGTGGAACCCGCAAGCAACGCCTGTCGGTTGACCACTGCCACAAGACGGGGGCGATCAGGGGACTGCTTTGCCGGATGTGCAACGGCCGGCTGCTGACCGCAGCCCGGGACAAGCCTGATCGACTGCGGGCGGCTGCTGACTACCTGGAGTCGTACCCCTGTGATCGCATCCTCGGGCGCCGCTGGTACGGCGGGGCCCCGATGAATCCAGAGGAGACATGACCAACACCTACGACGAAGCGTTCGGGCCGGGCATCGGCCGGCCGAAGCGGTTCGATCCGACCTGGCAGCTCATGAGCGAGGCAGGCCGGGAGTTCCCCGTCACTGTGAGGAAGAAGGACGAAGGCGAGGATGACGGCGCCGATCGTGAGAGTGCTTGAGCACTACTTCGAGGGATGGGAGCCGCCGGCCGAACGGTCCGGCTGGGTTCCGACCCTGTGTCCCTCGCATCCGGAGTCGCGGCCGTCAGCGGCCGTCAACTTCGGTAAGGGGGCGGTCCGTTGTCACTCCTGCGGATTCCGCGGCGATGTGATCAGCATCATTCGAGAGATGGAGGGTGTCAGCTTTGCCGATGCTCAGCGCCGAGCAGCGGAGCTTTCTGATGGAAGCCACCAGCCGCTACGCGGCCAGCCTGAAAGGCAGTCCGGCCGAAGAGTATTTGGTCGGCCGGGGACTGGGGAGCGTGCACAGCCCGTTCCGCCTTGGCTACGTCGATGACCCGCTTCCCGGGCACGGCCAGTACCGGGGATGCCTGGCGATCCCTTACCTTCGAGTCGCCCCGGGAGACCGGTGGGCGGTCGTCAGCCTGCGCTTCCGGCGCCTGGTCGGCGACGGCCCGAAGTACATGACCGTGGCGGGGGACACCCCGCGCCTGTACAACACCAGGGCCTTGCTTCAGGACGCCGACACGATCGCCATCTGTGAAGGCGAGCTGGATGCGATCACCGCGCAGGCGTGCGGAGTTGACGCGGTGGGCGTGCCCGGTGCGGCGAGCTGGAAGCCGCACTTTCGGGAACCGTTCCTCGGGTACGAGTGGGTGTACATCCTGGCGGACGGCGACGACGCCGGCCGCGACTTCGCCGACCATGTGAAGGCGCAGCTCCCCAACGCCCGGGTCATCGAGATGCCGGCGGGCCAGGACGTGAACTCGCTGGTGCTCTCCCAGGGCCGCCAGGCACTTCTTTCGCGGATCGGAGGTTGACATGCAACGTAGCCGATTCGTTGAAGGTGACGTGGTGGAGGTCGTTCGCCCCGGGCGTGGCCTGGCTCACATGAAGGGCCTCAAGGGCGCGGTGGCGGCGGTGCGGCCCGGTGATCACTGGGGCGTCGATGTGGACCTCGCCGGAGGCGGGCAGTGCGTTTTCGGTGAGGACGAACTGAGGTTGTTCGAGCGGCCGTTGAAGGCGGCCCTCGGTACGAACAGAGAACAGGAGATCATGAGGTTGGCCTTCAAGGGGGAGCGCGAGGAGCGCGCCGGCCTGGATGACCAGGACCACGACGCGGTGAACCATCCCGCGCACTACACGGCCTATGCCGGGCTCGAAGTCATCGACCTGACTGAGCAGTTGAACTTCAACCGGGGCAACGCGGTGAAGTACGTGGCCAGGGCCGGACTGAAGTCCGCGGCGACCGAGGTGGAAGACCTGCGGAAGGCCGTGTGGTACATCGGGCGGGAGATTGCCCGGCTGGAGAAGGCGGAGGCTGGCCGATGACGACGAAGCGCTATGTGGTCGTCTCCGACCTTCAGATGCCGCTGCACGACCGGCGGGCCTGGAAGGCGGTGCTGAGGTTCATCGCCGACTACAAGCCCGACGAGGTGGTGAACATCGGCGACATCAACGACTACACCTCGCCGGGGCGTTGGACGAAGGACACCCGGGCGGAGTACCAGGAGAGCGTCTTCGAGGAAGCCGCCTTCGCTCGCAAGCACTACTGCGTGGAGCTGCGGAAGGTGTTCGACGGCCCCTCGGTACTGCTCGGCTCCAACCACGGCGAGCGGCCGATGAAGTACGCCGAGAAGTACGCGCCGGCCATCGCCGACGAAGGCGTGTTCTCCGAGCGGGCCCTGCTGCGGCTCGATGATTTCGGCATCCAATTCATCCCGGACTTCTACCACTTCGCGCCCAGGTGGACGATGACGCACGGGCACCTGGGGAAGATCGGGCTGTCCCAGATCGCCGGGAACACCGCGCTGAACGCGGCGAAGAAGCTCGGGCGGAACATCGTCATGGGGCACACGCATCGGCTCGGCGTGGGCTCCCACACGACCGGTGTTGACGGGATGTCCATGACCCTGACGGGCATGGAGGTCGGCAACCTCATGGACCGGAAGAAGGCCAAGTACCTGGCCGGGTACTCCGGCAACTGGCAGCAGGGCTTCGGCCTGGTGGACGTGAACCACGAGCACGTCCAGGTGACTCCGGTCCGGATCGGGCGGGGGCAGTTCATCGTGGACGGCTCGGTCTACCGCCTTTAGGTTGACATGCAACGTAGCGCCTGAGAGGATCGGAATGCAGGGCAGCGAGATCACTGCGGAGCAGTGGGAGGGCCTTCAGGGGAAGGTCCGGCGGGCATCGGTCACCGTTGCTCGGAGCTGGGGCACCGCACTGGATGCCGGGGACATCGAACAGGAAGTCCTTCTGAAGATGGTCGAATCCCCGGGATTCGTCCGGAAGTCGCTGGACTACGGTGAGGCTTCGACTGGCCGACTGGTTCGGATGATGGCGGATCAGTGCGCGTCGCAGTTGATGAACGAGTACCGGCGGTTCACCTTCCAGCACTACTACTCGACGTGGGATGTGCGGAGGCTTCTCGAACGGGGCCTCCTGGAAGGCCCGGAGGCAGCCAGCCTGATGGACGCCCAGGTCGAAGTGCTGGTGACGGGGCGGAAGTCGAAGAAGGACCTCGCCGAGCGCGTCACCCATGACGACAAGATCGACCTGGAATACGGGATGGGCCGACTGAAGGAGGCTTACCGTCAGGTCATCATCGACCGGTACGTCCTGGGCGTGGAGATCCCTAGCCGTGGGACCCTGAGCCGGGCGATCGAAGCCCTGGCCAAGCATATGAACACCAGTCGGGCCCGAGCGGAAATCGACTATGAGGGCGTCGGAAGCCGGGCCTGTCTGGGCGGCACCTCTGCCCGCCGCGCGACCGATACGAACTACTGAGAGGACGGCAATGCACTTCCCGCATCAGACGGGCCAGGATGTCTACGAGCGGACGTACTCCCGCAAGAAGCCGGACGGTACCCGCGAGGAGTGGCCGGAGACGGTGACCCGAGTCGTGGACGGGAACCTGAAGCTCAACTCCGCGCATCTGCTGGAAGGCGAGCGTGAGCGGCTGATCGACATGATGACCGGCTTCAAGATCCTTCCCGCTGGCCGGCACCTGTGGGCCAGCGGCGTCAAGGGACGGCAGTACCTCTTCAACTGCCATGTGAGCGGCTGGAGTTCGACGCCCGCGGAGCACTTCGACTTCACGTTCATGCGGCTCATGGAAGGCGGAGGCGTCGGCGCGAACTACTCGAACCGCCACCTCGACGGCTACGGCCTGGTGCAGCGGGAGCACGAGGTTCACATCGTCTGCGACCCGGCCCACCAGGACTACGAGGAGATGCAGGCCGCCGGCCTGATCTCCGGCACCTACGATCCCGACTGGGACGGGGCCTTCGAGGTGGAGGACAGCCGGGAAGGCTGGTCGGCCGCGCTGGTCGATCTGATGGGCACGTACTACTCGGCCGACGTGCAGCACCGGAACCGCGTCTACGACGTGTCCCGGGTCCGCGCGGCCGGGGCTCGGCTGAAGACCTTCGGCGGTACGGCCTCGGGGCCGGGGCCTCTGGCGAGGATGCTGCGGGAGGTCCAGGCCGTCATGAACGAGGTGGCCGGCCGGCCGAACGCCAAGATGCTCGGCCTGGACGCCATGGCGATCGACCACGCGATTGCCGAATGCGTCGTCTCCGGCGGCGTGCGACGCTCCGCCCGCATGGCCATCATGCGGTGGGATGACAAGCAGATCGGCGAATTCCTGGACTGCAAGCGGGACTTCACCCGCCACTGGACGACGAACATCTCCGTGGAGGTGGACAACGCGTTCTTCCGGGCACTGGCCGAGGGCGACCAGGCCGCGACCGCGACCCTGCGCCGGATCTCCGAAGGGATGATCGCCAACGGCGAGCCGGGGATCTGGAACTCGGAGTACGCCAACCAGGGCGAGCCGAACCCGGTGATCGCCACGAACCCGTGCGGGGAAATCGGCCTTGAGGCGTGGGAGAACTGCAACCTCGGGCACGTCAACCTGGCGGCCTTCGTGGACGAGGCCGGCCGCCTCGACAAGGCCGGCCTGATGGTCGCGCACCGCCTCATGACCCGGTTCCTGATCAGGGCGACCTACGGGGACGTGAACGACCCCAAGCAGGCCGCCACGCTCGCCCGCAACCGGCGCATCGGTGTCGGGCACCTTGGGCTGGCCGGCATGCTCGCCAAGCTGGGCATCCGCTACTCGGACGCCCCGCACCACCCGGAGATCATCGCGCTCCTGGAGGACATGGCGGCGGTGGTCGATGAGGAAGCGGACTGCTACAGCCACGACCTTCGCATTCCCCGGCCGGTCAAGACCCGCACCGTGGCGCCGACCGGCACCATCGCCAAGCTCGTCGGGGTGAGCGAGGGAATCCACGCGATCTTCGCCCCGTACTTCCTGCGGCGCATCCGCTTCTCGACGGTGGACGAGGACCAGGCCAAGCAGCTCGCCGAGTACCAGCGGCTCGGCTTCCACGTGGAGCCCTGCCAGTACGCCCAGAACACGGCCGTGGTCACCATCCCGACGAAGGACAGCCTGTTGGCCGAGGTGGAGCAGATCCACGGGCCGGAGGCCGCCCAGGTCATCGTGCAGTCGGCTTCCGACCTGACGCCGGCCGAGATGCTGAGCGTGCAGCTCCTCTACCAGGAGCACTGGGCGGACAACGCGGTCAGCTACACCGTGAACGTCCGGCCCGAGCGGTACAGCGCACTCCAAGTCGCGGACCTGATCCGGGAGTTCGGCCCCGTCCTCAAGGGGACGACCGTCTTCCCCGAGCAGAGCCGGCCGCAGAGCCCGTACGAGCGGATCACGCAGGCCGAGTACGAGCAGGCCGCCGTGCGGGCCGTCGCCGATGGCGTCGATGAGGAGTGCAGCAGTGGCGCTTGCCCAGTGCGCTAGGAGCGACGCGGGATTTCCCTGGCTGGCGGACTGCGAGGTCTGCACCGCCAAGGAGGTCCCCGAGGAGGACATGACGCCCGTCGATGCCGGCGGCGTCGAAGCCCTGGCGTGCCCGAGGTGCACGCCGAACTACGACCCGATCTGAGGACCCGATGACCTACGACCCGTTCGCCGACAACGACACCACCACCGACCCCTTCGGCGGCTCCACCGAGCCGGCCGACACCACCAGCACCACGAAGGAGACCACCGTGACCACCACCACCCCCGAGCACTCCGAGACCGGCGTCAGCATCACCCTGAAGGGCGGCAGCGGCTACGACGCGCCGTGGATCGTCTTCCGGGGCGCGAACCTGCGGGACGCCCACGCCCAGATGGCCGACAAGGAGGCCCTGAAGGCCCTGGTGGACGACGTTGCCAAGGTCGGCGCGTACTTCGCCTCGACCGGGGCCCCGAAGGCGGCCCAGGCCGCCAGCGGCGGCGGCAACGAGGCGTCGGCCCAGCAGCCGGCACGCCCGGCCAACGTGCCCGCGCACTACGTCTTCAAGTCGGGCGTCTCGAAGAAGTCCGGCAAGGCGTACCGGATGTGGATCGACCCGAACGACCGCGACGCCAAGCCCATCTTCGAGAACTGATCCTCGCCAGCACCCGAGGTTGACATGCAACGTGGCGGCCGGCTCCGGCCGGCCGCCCGTCCCTTCCAGCTGACAAGGAACGTCCCATGCAGGTCCATTTCATCGCCTCGACCATGCTCAGCGAGGAGTTCGACGAGCTGTGCGAACAGCTCGGCTACGACCCAACTCCCAGGAACGTGTGGGGGATTGCGGACGGCGGGACCACCGCGGAACGGCTGACCGAGTTCGCCGGCCGCGCCTGCTACAAGTCGTGGCAGCGGCCCAACCCGGCGACGGCCCACGTGGACGGCTACATGGCGAACATCATCGACCAGGGGCACTTCTCGATCATGGAGCACGCCAGCGCGACGTTCTACGTCCAGGGCGTCAGCCGCGCCCTGCTTGCCGAGCTGTCCCGGCACCGGCACTTGTCGCTGTCAGTGGAGTCGCAGCGCTTCGTGGACTACAGCCAGACTCGCCCGGTCATCCCGCCGGCCGTCGCCGAGGTGCCCGGCCTGGCGGAGGAGGTCATCGAGCCGCTGTACGAGAAGCTGACCGAGGAGTACGCCGCTCTCGTCAAGACCCTCACCGAGGGCGGCCTGAAGCGGAAGCAGGCCCGGGAGGCGGCCCGCGCGGTCCTGCCGAACTGTGCGCCCGTCGATCTGGTGGTGACGGGCAACCTGCGGGCGTGGCGCGAGGTGATCGCCAAGCGTCACCACGTCGCCGCCGATGCCGAGATCAGCCGCTTCGCGGCCGAGATCCTGTCGTGGATGAAGGCGCTGGCCCCGTCCTGCTTCCAGGACATCCCGGAGCGTCCGGCCGGCCAGGACTACGACTTCGCGGAGCTGACGAAGTGAAGTGCACGTGGTGCCTCGACGGCTACGCCGAGATGACGGCGGACTGCCTGAACTGCGGCCGGCGCGCGGTGCCGGCCAACTACACACCCGAGTTCGACGGGCCTCTCTACCTCGACAAGAAGAGCCTGGCCCGACTGCGAGAGGAACAGAGCAAGTGATGAAGGTCCGCGTGACGGCCGTCATGGAGTACTGGGCGGACGCCGAGCACTACCCCGGGTGCTCGACCGCCCAGGAGATGGCCGACTTCGACGCCCGGCACAACCCGTTCGCGCAGATGCCGGAGGAGTACGTCCCCGACCTGGTGAGCGTCACCTTCGAGGGCATCGCGGAGGAGTCCGGTGTCTGACGACTTCGACAAGGTGTTCCGCGAACTGGCCGATCAGATGGACCAGGCCGCAAGCGGCGCCATCCGCGACGAGGCCGCCAAGGGCCTGGCCCTGGCCGGCGACCTGTACCGGCAGGTCGCCGACTCGGCGGCCGGCCTCTACGCCCACGCCCGCACCGGCCTGCCGGAGGACCTGGCGGCGCACCTGGTGCTGACGTTCATCGACAGCGCGACCTCGGGCGGTGCGGAGTGAGTGACGCCCTGGTGCACGTGCTCATCACCACGAACCTCCTGCTCGACCTCCTCCTGATCATCGGCCTGGCCTTCGGCCGGAAGGGAACCACGAAGTGATCTTCGGACCGTCCAACCGCCTGCTGCGGCGCGAACTCGCCCAGACCCAAGTCCGCCTCCGGGCGGCCCAGCGTGACGCCGAGCTGCTGCGTGCGGAGCTTGAGACCCGCACCAACCGCAAGAAGCTCAGCCGTGAGGACGCCGAGCGCATCCGCCTCGCCTACGACTCGGACGGCTACACGCAGAAGGAACTTGCCGACCTGTACGGCGTGAACCCGGCGACGATCAGCCGCATCATCCGGCGCAAGTACTACGCATGACCGACGCAGCACCAAAGGTTGACATGCAACGCAATGAAAGGTGGGTCGGTGCGTAGCTGGTGCTATCGGATGGCCGGCCAGCCCATCACCATGCATCGAGTCGAGCACCCCGAAGACCTCGATGCGTTCCGGGAGTTCATCCGGCGCAATCAGCGCGGCCTCGGATTCGACCTGGAAACGACCGGGCTGGAGGTCTTCCAGCCGGACTACAGGGTGAGGCTCGCCCAGTTCGGCAATGCCGACGAGTCGTGGATTCTCCCCGTCGAGCAGGGTGCGGAGTTCCAGGCCGAGACGATCGCAGCGCTCGGGCACCTCGCCAAGGTGTTCATGAACAACGGGACGTTCGACTTCCTGTCCATGGATCAGGCATGGGGGGTCAAGGCTGAGACGATGTTCCCGAAGCTCGTGGACAATCGCATCCTCGGACACCTGGTGGACTCCCGGGGAAAGAAGGACGGCTTCGGTCACGACCTGGAGTTCATGACCGGCCGCTATCTCTGCAAGGAGACTGCGGAGCGGGTCAAGGGCTCCATGGGCGGGCTGGCGAAGGCGTACAAGACCACCAAGGCGAAGATCTGGCGGATCGTGGATCTCCAAGATCCCGTCTTCAACCTCTACGCCGGAATGGACCCCGTTCTCTCCTACCGGCTGGCGATGAAGCTCGGTCCGATGGTTCCGGCGTCCAGTCACCGGCTCATCCCGTACGAACACAAGCTCGCGGAGATATGCGCCTACATGGCGCGCACCGGATACCTTCTCGACCGCGATTACACGAAGACCGAGGCCATGCGCCTGCGGATGCAAGAGGACTTCTGGAAGGCCAAGGCCCTGTTCTTCGGACTGGAGAACATCAACTCCCCGAAGCAGGTCGCCGAGGCGCTGATCGGTCGCGGAATCAAGATCAAGGACCGGACTCCCTCCGGGGACTACAAGGTGGACAAGGTTCTCCTGAGCGCTCACCGGGATGACCCGCTTGTCGAAGCGATCATCGAAGGGAAGAGGGCCGGGAAGTGGGCCAAGACATGGTTCGAAACATTCCTTGAGACCGCCGATCCCAACGGAAGGTGCCATGCGTCGATCAACTCGATCCAGGCCCGCACGGCGAGGATGAGCATCACCGGCATTCCGGCCCAGACGTTGCCCTCGGGCGACCCGTACGTCCGCAACTGCTTCATCGCCGACGAGGGGCACGTCACGGCCGCCGTGGACTACAAGGCCCAGGAGCTTCGCGTCGCGGCGGCGCTCAGCCAGGACCCGGTGATGATGCGGGCCTTCCTCGAAGGCGCGGACCTCCACCAGATCACGGCGGACGGCGCGAAGGTCCCGCGCGGTATCGGCAAGATGACCAACTTCCTCAGCGCGTACGGCGGCGGGGCGAAGGCCCTGACCGAACAGAGCGGACTTCCCTTCAGGGAGGCCGCGGCGGTCATCAAGGCGTTCTGGAAGACCTATCCGGGCCTCGCCAAGTACAACGAGCTGCTGTCGAAGAAGGCGATCCGGAGCGGCCACGTGGAGACGCCGGTCGGCCGGCGGCTCGTGGTCGATGACGACCGCCCATACTCCGCCCTCAACTACATGATCCAGAGCACCAGTCGGGACGTGACCGGCTCGGCGCTCATCCGGCTCCACGAAGCCGGATACACGCCCTTCATGCGCCTTCCGGTGCACGACGAGGCGGTGTTCTCCTTCCCGGCCGGCCAGGCACACGAGATGGGCAAGGAAGCCGCCCGCATCATGCGCCAGCAGATGACGGGCGTGCTCATCGACACCGACCTCGAAGTTGCCGGCCGCTCCTGGGGCAGCAAGTACGAGCAGAAAGCAGCCTGATGACCGAGCACACCACCCGCTATCTCCTGTTCACCTCCGACACCTGCACGCCGTGCGCCAAGGCCAAGCCGGTCGTCCAGCAGGCCGCCGAGGAACGCGGCCTCCTGGTCCAGGAGGTCAACCTTCAGAAGTCCCCGGAGCTGTTCGCCGAGTACGACGTTCGCGGGGTGCCGGCCCTGCTCGGCTTCGACCTGGACGCCGAGATCGGCCGCAAGGTCGGCGGCCTGGACGCCAAGGCCGTCCGCGACCTCTTCGACCAGGGCGAGGCACTGTGAGCGGCCGGCCGAACTGGGAGCTGTACTTCCACACCATCGCGGCGGCCGTCGCCCTGCGGGGCGACTGCATCCGCAGCCAGGTCGGCGCCGTGCTCGTCTCGCCGGACAAGCGGATCGTCTCCACCGGCTACAACGGATCGCCTCCCGGCGGGCCTTCCTGCCATGAAGGGCAATGCCCGCGATGCCTGTCCGCAGTGCCCTCCGGATCGTCCTACGACGGATGCGTTGAGATCCATGCCGAGGCGAATGCCCTGCTGTACGCCAATCGGGCGGATTGCATCGGTGCGACTCTCTACGTCACTCGGGAACCCTGCGAGTCCTGTTCGAAGATGATCCGAGCGGCAGGGATCGAAACGGTCCGATGGCCCTATCAACCGGACGACAGGTTGACATGCAACGCGGCCATGACTAAGGTCGAAGACATCGAGAGCGCGCCGCTCACGGAGGACGAAAGCCGGGCGCTGTCGCATCGAGAAGCCTACGAACTCGCCCGGGGAACCGTGGCCCGCCGATACCGCACGAGCGGCATCCAGTAGACCGAATAGTCATTCTTTTCACGTTCCGGCATCCATTCGGATGTCTGGTATTACCATTCACAGCATGGAAGACGAAGGAGCAAGCAACATCATGAAGGTTGTCCAGGTTGTGACCCTCGACGTGAACGGCACCACCTACAAGGGCGAGGTGGACGACCCGAAGGTCATCAAGGACCTCCAGGCCAAGAGCGAGGCGTACGAGAAGGCGCTTCAGGCCGTCGAGGAGAGCATCGAGGCCGCCGGCCTGGCCGTGGAGCGTCCCCAGCAGGCCCCGGTGCAGCAGGCCCGCAGCAACGGCGGCCGGCAGGCCGGCAGTGCCGGCAGCGGCCGTACCTCGGAGGAGAACGACGCCATCCGCGCGTGGGCCAGGGAGCACGGGTTCCCGAACGTGAAGGCGCAGGGCCGCGTGCCCCGCAACATCGTCGAGGCGTACGAGGCCGCGCACACCAACTGACCTGACAACCGCTTCGGGGGCCTCCTCGGAGGCCCCCTTCGTCATCCAAGGGAGAGACATGAACGACTGGACCGTGTGGGGCGTCAGCAGCACGCCGTACGCCGAGAACCTGACCCGCGAGCAGGCCGCCAACGAGGTGGAGCGGCGCCGCGCTGCCGGGGACGATGACGTGTACGCCGAGAACACCGAAGGCGACGTGATCGAGTAGTGCGTTTTCGCATCGAGTTCGCCCCCGAGGGGCACCCGCACTGCCCGTTGGAGCACGGCCACGTGGATGGCATCCACGAAGCCGAGCTGCACGCCTCGATCGGCTTCCTGATCGACACCATCGCCAACCGGATGCCCGACCCGGCCGGCTTCCGCGCGACCTATCACGACCTGCTCAAGGGGTTCACCCCTGGAGCTGCCGCCCGCGCCCGTGAAGGCAAGGCCGTCCTGGCGTCGTTCACAGGCATGCCGGAAGGCGGTGATCTGCAAATGATCATCACGGCATCCAGCTAAGTTTGTACGCGAAAGACCCCCTCTGGTGCTAGCCAGAGGGGGCCTTCGTTGTTTCTCGGGTCAGCTCCGGGTGGGGGTCTTGGGGAGCAAGGACACGCCCGTGAACTCCTCGGCAAGCGCATCCATGACCAGCTCGTCACACACCTTCCCACGCCAGTAGCCGGCCTGGCGGAGGGTGCCGGCCTGCTTGAAGCCGGCCTTCTCGTAGGAGCGGATCGCCGCAACGTTCGGTGCGAGCACCTTGAGCCAGATCATCCGGAACGCTGAGACGTGGAAGCCATAGTCCAAGGTCAGGCGCGTTGCCCTGGCGGCCATGCCACGACCGCGCGCCTCGGGCGCGATGAGAATCACGAACTCCGCGGTGCGGACCGAGTGATCGGGCAGCAGGGTTGCCACGCCGACCGGGACCGGCGGCTTCTCGTCGGCGGTGTCGTAGATCGTGAAGCGGACGTTCGAGCCGGCGAGCTGGTGACGCATGCCCTCGGTACGAGCCTCAAGGGACTGCGGCACCTGCTGGCCGTAGCCGATGAGCGTGCTCGGGTCCTGCTCCCACCGCCAGTACGCTTCCACGAGATCGCCACGGTAGGGCCCCAGCCCACAGGTGAAGTCGTCCATCCAGATAATCGGGTCAGTGTCGATGGGGGGCTCCAGTGATCATGAGGACCGGCGTGTACGCGGCCGTCGAATCGGGCTCTGCGGTAAGGGCGTCACCCGTCTGAATCCAGGCGTGCAAGCGTATCGGGTCACACGCCAGTCCGTGACACCACGTCACTCCCTGGCGACGGGCAGCGAGAAGGAGTACGGCGGCGGCCGACTCCTCAAGGCATGCGGTACGGCCGGGGGAGTACCAACCCGCACGACGTACGGCCTTCACCGCCTTCTCGGCCTCCTCGGGAGTGGCCGGCAAGAGACAGGTGGAAGCCGCCCTGTGGATCAGGCGGACGACCCTGAGCATCGCCTCACTGGGCGGTCCGGCCGCCTTCACTGCCAAGACCGTGCCCAGAGCGATCGAGGCGGTCACGGCGGCGCCCAGGGGCACGCGCGGGGGCGGGACCAAGCCGGCGCGGTGCTCGTCTCCTCCCCAGCTCGGCTTCCAAGCCTCCAGAGGGCGGCGCGGGGGCGTCCACGGGACGGGGGCCTCCGTGGGCATCAGGAGTCCCGAGGCCAGCAGCGAGGCCAGGAGCCGGTCCGGAAGGTCACGGGCCCGGCCGGTGCGGGCGGCCTTGGCGAGGTGCCCGGCGGCAGCGGGTAGCAGCGTTCGAACCTCTCCGCTGCGGTAGTCGATCAGCGCCAGTGCATGTCCGAAGTCCGCGCCACGGATGTGGCGGGGCTGGGTGATGAAGGCCGGCTGATCAGGCATGGACGTTTCCTTCCGGGGCGGGGGCCCAAGCCGGAGCCGGCCGTTCGCGGTGGGAGCACAGCCACGCCTCGACGGACAACGCCTGCTCCAGCGTGGCCAGGGACATCGGGATGCCGGCGGCGGCCTGGCGCAGGGTGCGCCGAAGCGTCGCGGGCTCGACCAGGCCGAGCACGGCGAGATGACCATCGGCAAGCTCCAGCAGGCTCTTCAGGTTGGCGCGCATCCCTCCGAAGTGGTCGGCGTTGAAGCTGCCCTTCGTCGTCCGGGCGGCAAGCCGCGCCGGCAGGAGGTCACCCATCGCGCTGACAAGGACCGGCTTGTACAAGTAGACAGGCGGGCGCCGTTCAAGCGGGGTACGGAGCAGGGCGTCCACCACGCAGGGATCAAGGAACGGATTGTGCAGCTCCAGCCCCAACGACCGGGCGAGGTCGGCGTCGGCCTGAGCGGTGCGGGAAACCTCGCGGATCTCGTCCACCAGGGCGCGAACGCTGTAGTCGAGCCCGAGGAACGGATCGGGCTCCCCGGCCGCGCGGACGATTTCAGCCCGGAGCCTCGGGAGGGCTTCAGGCCCGGCCCACCCGGGGAAAGGCACTGGATCGAACCACCGGACACGGCTCTGAGTTCCACCGAGGTCTTCGGCCAGTTCCGTCAAGGCGCGGAACCTGCTGGTGCTCGCTGATCGCACGGCATCACGTACGACCGGGGCGAAGGGGAGATGACGCAGGCGGGCCCAGCCGGCCGCCTCCTTGACGGCAGCCGTGATCCTCCGGTGCCGGAAGAGATCCGCGAGGTGAAGAGGGTGCTGGAACAGAACCGAGTCGCCTCCGTCGCCCGTGAGGTGATCTGAGGCACTGAACTCGCCGAGCATCCATCGGAACTGCCCCAAGAGCCGGGCTTGCGTGATCGTGGACGGCGCGGGCTCATCCGAAGCCGGGACATCCGTCATCGCGGTGTAGGGAAGGTGCTCCGTTCCGAGTGGCATCAGGTGATGGGCAATCAGCCGCGGATTCGACGCCGCCACCAGGCGGGCATATCGGAGATCCGCGCCCGACTCGTCGCCCTTGGGGTGCACGGTGATCGCCCGTAGTCCCTCGGGCGTGTGCCTGGACGCCAACAGCGTGATCGTGGAGGAGTCCAGCCCTCCGGACAGGTCACTCGTCGGCGATGCGGCCTGGTTCACGCGGAGCTGCACTGACCTCTCAAGAGCCCGGCGGAGGTGTCTCGCGGGGTCGTGGTCGTGGCGGGACTCCGGGCGCCAGAGGATGGTGACCTCTGGCGTACATCCCGAGGCGAGCCGGACCCTGCTGCCCGGAGGAAGCTGCTCGATCCCATGGAAGAACGTCCGGCCGGCGACCAGGCCGGGGAGGGAGGGCGCGAAGACGGCGGTTGCGAGCCGGGTCGAGTCGATCGGTGCCCGGGTGAGGGAGGCCAGGAACCGCGACGACGACGACCAAGCCCATCGTCCCCCGTGCGCCGTGAGGTAGACCGGCTGGGCGGCGGCCGGGTCGGTGTAGAGGGTGGTCCCGGCGTCGCTCTCCTCGACGACCACGTACGCGCCGGCCCACCGCCATGCCAGATCCGGCGGCAACGAGGAGTCGGCGAGGGTCTGAAGCTCGAAGTCCGTCGCGCTGTTCGGCCCGAGCACGGAGAGACGCCGGCCGCCAGACTCGGACCTGGCGGTCCGGATCATGACCTCGCCCCACGTCCAGACCGAGGACGCATCGCTGGGCCGCACCGCTCCGTCCGGCACCGGAGTGCGGATGCGGCTGCTGAACCCTCCAAAAGGCATGCCATACCTCCTAGGTAGAAACGGAGCGGTGCGGCCCCGCCGAGCAGGGCCGCACCGCCAACCGGTAGAGGATCAGGCGCAGTTGTACGCGCGCCGCTTGTCCTCGCTCGACCCGCCGCCCTGGCCCAGGGTCAGCTTCGCCGCGTCGCCGATCAGGGTGACGTCGAACTCGTCGTCCCCGCCGGCCTCGATGGTGCTGTCACGCAGGTCCATCAGGAACCGTCCTTCCGGTAGGTGGTGCAACGATCCGCCAGGAGGCCCTGGCGGAGCCTGGACCCGGCCCAGAGGATGACCCTTTCCTCTCTGGGCCGGGAGATTTGGGAGTCAACGCCGAGAACGGCGAGGAGCATGGATCTCCGCGTACACACACTTCCCCAGGGGACGGAGGTCGATCCCCCAGCGCTTGCACAGACCGTCTACGATCACCAGGCCGCGACCACCCGCCGGAACCCGGTCCGGGTCGGCCGGCAGACCGGCCTTGATGAGGATGGGCGGGTAACGCGACCCGTCCTCGACGGAGATCCGAACCCCAAACTCGCTGATCCGCTCAACGGACAGGGCGAGTTGGAGCCGACACCCCGTCTGTATGGCGTTCGACACCAGCTCGTCGGCCACCAGAACGGCGTTTTCGATCAAGGTGTCCAACTCCCAGGAACGGAGAGCCCCTTCGACCAGGCCGCGGGCCTTCCTGGCAGACTCGGGCGCGTAGGGCAGAAGCGCCTTGAACTCCAGTACGGGAGCGGGCGAGGCCGCTTCGACAGGGGGCTCGGCGACGGAGGTCACGACATCCCCGCTCGTAGCTGTCTCAGGCCGTCCAGCACCCTCACGATGACCTCCCGAGGGGTTCCGGAGTCGTACGCCGCTCGACGCCGGATGATCTCGTCAGGGGCGAGAGAAGACCTCCTGTGTTGCCCCATCGGCGGTAACCGGGGCTTCACCATCAGAAGCTCTGGAGCGGGAACGTTGGCGAGTTGGATTACCTGGATCTGCTGCCCAAGGTCGTCCAACAGCTTTCGATCGAACCGCAACTCCAAGAGGGGAGGCGGACGTTCACCCCCGGTGGGGTCAGGAACGATGCCGCTGACCGTCAGTCGGATCGGAAGCTCAGGCTGGCCGAGGTGCTGCAACTGCTCGAAGGACAGCTCTTCGATGTAAATCCGGCTGCCGGGCCGAGACGAGGCGCTGTTCTCCGGCGCCAGTTGCGTGGACGTGGTACCCGTCTCCGGCGCCATCGCAGTCCCCCTTGAGAGTGATGCAGACGATCTTGAAGCCCTCGGCCTTGTTCACGTCGGTGTGCCACCGTGCGGCCTCGGACTCGATCAGCTCGAACCCTCGGCCGCCTTCGTCGTCCGGGCCGGCGGCTCGGGGCGCCGGCATGGACAGCGACCAGTCGCGGACCTCGATCCACGGCGGCCTCCCGATGAGGGAGACGAACGCCACGGAGAAGGGTGTCTTGGCGTGACGGACGGCGTTCGTCGCCAGTTCGCTGGCGAGCAGCATCGGCGTGTCGGGGTCGATGCCGATCTCCAAGCAGCACGACTTGATGAGCTGCCGGACGCCGCGAGCCGACGTGGGGTCGGGTTCGAAGACTTCCGATCGGATCAGTCGAACGATCGAACTGACATGGACGTGAACGGACTCTCTTTGCACAGCTCCTCCACAGATCGGCCGGAGGGAGCCATGCGTCATCGCGGACGCACTACACTCCGCAGATGGCTCGTAGCGGTTGGTGCAGGTCGAGTCTGCTAGTACTAGTCGCTGGTACGCAAGCCCTTCGTGATGACCCATCAAAGTTCACTCCTCAGGGGCATGGGCATTGCTGTGCGCGCTACTCTCACTCCAGGTACATCTATGCTGAGTTGGGAGGAGCGGAGCGTGGCGAAGCCGCAGGCGAGCAGGGCTATGGTCAG
The DNA here is from genome assembly GCF_042268405.1 of Kitasatospora sp. NPDC056184. NCBI lineage: Bacteria > Bacillati > Actinomycetota > Actinomycetes > Kitasatosporales > Streptomycetaceae > Kitasatospora > Kitasatospora sp. NPDC056184. The sequence goes on from NZ_JBHJUI010000009.1 coordinate 183,310, forward strand.
CGTCGGCCGGCGACTGAAGGCGCTTCGCACGGCCGTGCGCCCGCGTTTGACGCAGGGCGCGGTGGGCGATGCTCTCGGCAAGAGCCAGGCGCTTGTCTCGTTGATGGAGATGGGTGGGCAACTGCCCACCGACCACCAGTTGATGACAATGCTCGACCTCTACCAGGTTCCCGAAGCCATTCGTCTTGACCTGCTTGCTGAGATCAGGGAGGCAAGGGCATCGCAGACGGTCTGGTGGGAGGAGTATTTGTCCGCCTTGCCTCGCAGTTTGGTGCGGCTGATCGAGCTGGAAGACCCGGCACGGAAGGTCAGCATCGCAACGGGCGCGCTGGTTCCGTGGCCCGCACAGACCTTGTCGTACATGCAAGAAGTGGACGAGTTCCACGTGCGGGAGAACGGCGTTGAGCGAACGGCGACTCAGCACACTGTGCGGCTTCGGCGACAGCAGATCTTCTTCCGCCCCGACAGCCCAGCCGAACTTGACGCGCTTTGTTCGGAGGCTGCCGTCCGGGCGCAGGTGGGCGGTCCGGTGGTGATGAAGTCGCAGCTTGACCATCTCGCCGAGTTCATGCAGCGGCCCAACGTGACCCTGAGAATCATCCCGTTCTCGGCTGGCGCGGCTGCGGCTACTCAAGTGAACCTGAACGTCTTGGACTACCCGACTCCGAATGATCCCGGCGTAGCCACGATGGACACCGGGACGGGCGTGGCGGTCCATGAGGACCCGAAGGAGGTACGCGCTCGTCGGCGGCGGTTTGACTACCTAGCGTCCAAGGCGTTGACTCCGGATGGTTCGCTGGAACTGATCGAGAAGCTGAGCAAGGAACTGTGATTCCAATGGAGAAGCAAGACCTGTACGACATCACTCCGCCGGTGGAGGAGCGCTTCAAATCGCCGCTCAGCGAGGGTAACGGCGCATGCATTGACTTCGCCGCGACCGGTCGGGACGGCAATGGCCGGGCTACCGGGGTCGCCATCTTCGACAGCCAGAACCCTGAGCTGATGGGCACCCGGTACACCCCGGAGGAGTTCATCGCCATGGCGGATGGCATCGAGGCCATCCGGAAGAAGCTCGGCCTCTGAGGAGGCTCGAACGCGACCGCCCCGGGACCGTTTGGTCCCGGGGCGGTTGTCGTTGATGGTCAGGCGCCCGGCTGCCTGTCGATCCAGCGTTCCAGGTCGGTCGGCCGGCAGCGTAGGGACTGCCCGATCTTCCGGAACGGGATGCCCTCGGTGCGCCAGTTCTCGTACACCCAACTCCGTGGCTTACTCAGGTAGTTGGCCACCTGCTCAACGTTCATCAGGTTGTTCATCGTCCTCCGTGGGGTCTTCCGGCGGGGCGGGCAACCCACACTCTACGTGATGCCGAACTCGAATCAATCAGAGTTCGGTATGGCGTGACTCACGTAGTCCGAACTTGAATTCACTGGAGTTCGGCTTCTAAGGTGTCCCCATGACACCGAAACGATCAGTACCCGCAGCGGCCCCCGAGCCGCTGCCGGCCGGGTGGTCCAGGCGTGAGGACGGCGCTCTGCTCTGGCACCAGGAGCATGGCCCGTGGCGTGTCGAGATGACCTGTTCCCCGGGCGGGGCCTTCAGCGGCCCGCAGGAGATGAAGGTCTGGCTCGCAGCGGGCGGAGACAGGGCCTCCGAGGCCCTGATCGCGGCGGAAGAGACGGACGGCATCCCCTCGGCCCTCCTGGTCGGCCTGCCGCTGGCAGAGATCAAGATGACCGCTCGCCGCCTGGCGGCCGGCGTCTCCACCGAAGGGGCCTGGCCGGTGCCGGCGCGTTGCCGCACCGAGCTGGACTATGCCCTGCTCGCCGCCGAGCTGGTGAGGATCGACGCGACCGGGGCCAGCGCTCCGCAACAGGTACTCGCCGAACGGCTCGGCATCGGTAAGGCCACGATGTCCGAGCGGGTGAAACGGGCCAGGGATCTCGGCCTTCTCGCTGCCGGCGGACTGGAACTCACCACGAAGGCCGGCACCCTCCTTGCCACCCACACCGAGCACGAAGAGGAAGACCAGCACAACCAGTGACGAAGCGCGGCAACGGGCTCGGGGGGACTCCAGTGGAGATCCCGCGCAAGGGCCGACCGAACACCTGGGGCGTCCGTACGCCTCTCCACCTCAACCCCGCCACCGGCAAGCAGGAGCGCTATTGGATAGGTCGGGACTACAAGAACAAGACCGAAGCGGAGAAGGCGCTTCGCACGTGGCACAAGGAGTTCGAAGAAGGCGACCTCACCCCTCGATCGGACATGACCATGGGGCAACTCATGGATCGGTGGCTGAAGCAGCACCGGGGAGAGGACACCACGAAGCAGGGATACGAGCCGAAGGTGAGGCTTCACATCAAGCCGCACCTGGGCGCCGAAAAGGTGGTCGAAGTCACCGATGATCGGTTGGACGACTTCTATCGGATGCTTGAGACGACTCCCAGTCGGACGAACAACGGGAAGCCGCTGGGGCCGAAGAGCGTCCGGCACATCCACAACGCCATCTCGGCGGCCTTCGAGACCGTGACCGGTCCCCGGAAGCTCCTGAAGGCCAATCCGGCACACACGGCGAGCCCTCCGACCGAGCGGCAGATCAAGGCTGCGGAACCCGACTTCCCCACCCTCAACGACCAGGAGACGGCTCACTTCCTCGGCGAGATATGGAAGCCCTGCGGCAATCGGGCCTGTGATGGCGGGCTTACCCACCACTGCCTTCGGGACGCACCGCTCTGGACCTCCTACGCGGCAACATCGTGCCGGCGGAGTGAAGTGCTGGGGTGGATGTGGGACCTCATCAACTGGGATGAGGGCTCGATCGAACTCGCGTGGGTGGTGGTCGAGGAAGGCAACACGTTCCGGCTGCGGAAGCTCACCAAAGACGGTGACGACAACGCGGTGATCTACGTGGACCAGGGGCTCTTGAAGGTCCTCCGGTGGCAGTGGGAGCGCCAGCAGCGGGAGAAGGCCCGGCTGGGGTCGGCATGGGTGGACCACGGCCTTGTCTTCGCCAGGGACGGCTTCAAGCTCCACAGGGGCAAGGAGGCCGGAGGGCCGCAGGACCCTGAGAAGGTGTCCGCCCGCTGGCGGACCGCCCGCAGCAGGCTGCACCTGCCGGAGGACTTCCGGTTGCATGACTGGCGGGGATCGAAGATCACGAACGACCTCGACAACCACGAGAACCCGGTAGAGGTCTCCGCCAACGCCCGGCACCACTCGCCGGGCTACACGATGGCTCGCTATGGCCGTCGTCGCGCCGAAGGCGCCAAGAAGCTGGCGGCCTCAAGCGCCAGCCGGATCGGGCTCGGGGCCCTGGTCTAAGCAAGATCGTTTCTGTTGGTCACGTGGTTGGTCACGCGAGTGCCCAGAAACGCAAAAAACCCTTGATAAACAAGGGTCTCTGCTGGTGTCCGAGGGGGGACTTGAACCCCCACGCCCGATAAAGGGCACTAGCACCTCAAGCTAGCGCGTCTGCCATTCCGCCACCCGGACGGGGTGTTGTCCTCGCGGCTTCCTTCTGTTCGTCGGCCGCGCTGACAGATGTAACTGTAGCAGTGATCGGCTTCCGGCCCCAAAACGGCTCCGGACGGGGGACCGCAGGTTGCGGCGGTGTGTCGGCCCGTTTCGTGGGGGTGGATCCGGGTCGGGGGCTGGGAGAGGATGGTCGGACGTGCTCGTGCGACCCGGGCGGAGGTCCCGGGGGTTGGCGCTGGGGCGCCGGTGCGGGCTGGAGACGAGGAGTGACCGTGAGCGAGCGGAGCGAGTCGGCGGAGCGGGCGGCGGCGCCGAAGGTGACGGGCGAATCCGAGGTCGCCGACCTCTGCCGCGACCTGATCCGGATCGACACCAGCAACTACGGCGACGGCTCCGGCCCGGGGGAGCGCAAGGCGGCCGAGTACGTGGCCGAACAGCTCGCCGAGTTCGGCCTCGAACCGCAGATCATCGAGTCGGCCAAGGGGCGGGCTTCCACCGTGGTCCGGATCGAGGGCGAGGACCGCTCGCGTCCGGGCCTGCTGATCCACGGGCACACCGACGTCGTGCCGGCCAACGCCGCGGACTGGACGTACGACCCGTTCTCCGGCGAGATCGCCGACGGCTGCGTCTGGGGGCGCGGCGCGGTCGACATGAAGGACATGGACGCGATGACCCTCGCGGTCGTCCGCGACCGGCTGCGCACCGGCCGCAAGCCCCCGCGCGACCTGGTGCTGGCCTTCCTGGCGGACGAGGAGGCGGGCGGCACCTACGGCGCCCGGTACCTGGTGGACAAGCACCCGGGCCTCTTCGAGGGCGTGACCGAGGCGATCGGCGAGGTCGGCGGCTTCTCCTTCACCGTCAACGACCGCACCCGGCTCTACCTGGTGGAGACGGCCGAGAAGGGCATGCACTGGATGCGGCTCACGGTCGAGGGCCGGGCCGGGCACGGCTCGATGGAGAACGACGACAACGCCATCACCGAGCTGTGCGAGGCGGTCGCCCGCCTCGGGCGCCACCAGTTCCCGCTGCGGATCACCAAGACCGTGCGGGCCTTCCTGGACGAGCTGTCGGACGCGCTCGGCGTCGAGCTCGACCCGGAGAACATGGACGAGACGCTGCGGGTGCTCGGCGGCATCGCCAAGATGATCGGCACCACGCTGCGCAACACCGCCCAGCCGACCATGCTCGGCGCCGGCTACAAGGTCAACGTGATCCCCGGCCAGGCCACCGCGCACGTGGACGGCCGCTTCCTGCCCGGCTACGAGGAGGAGTTCCTGGCCGAGCTGGACAGCGTGCTCGGCCCGCGCGTGAAGCGCGAGAGCCTGCACTCGGACAAGGCGATCGAGACCAGCTTCGACGGCGCCCTGGTCGAGGCGATGCAGACCGCGCTGCGCGCCGAGGACCCGATCGCCCGCGCCGTGCCGTACTGCCTCTCCGGCGGGACGGACGCCAAGTCGTTCCAGGACCTCGGGATCCGTTGCTTCGGCTTCGCCCCGCTGCAGCTGCCGCCGGAGCTGGACTTCGCCGGGATGTTCCACGGCGTGGACGAGCGGGTGCCGGTGGACGGCCTGAAGTTCGGCGTGCGGGTGCTGGACCGGTTCATCGACGCCTGCTGAGCGCCCGGCGACGGCCCGCTCCCGGTCGGTCCGGGGCGGGCCGTCGCCGTTCTGACAGATCGATTTCCTGTTCGTCGTATCACCGGTCTGGGTGAAGGCGGGCTCCGCTCCGTACCCCGTTTGCCGCACCCTCGTTGCTTCCTCTGACGGCCCGGAACCGATATCCGGGTGTTCATACAGGAGGAATGATGAAGGTCAAGAAGATCGCCGCCGTGACCGCCGCCGCCGGTGGCCTGGTGCTCGCCGTCACGGGTGTCGCCTCCGCCCACGGCGGTGCCGGTGCCGAGGGCGTGGCCGCCGGCTCCCCGGGCGTCCTCTCCGGCAACCAGATCCAGATCCCGGTGCACATCCCGGTCAACGCGTGCGGCAACACCATCAGCGTGATCGGCGTGCTGAACCCGGCGTTCGGCAACACCTGCTTCAACGTCTGATCCCGGATCGGTCGTTGGGCCAGCCCCCGGGCGGCGTGCGCGCCGTGCCGGGGGCGCCTGTTTTTCCTGCGCGCCCTGCGGCCGGTCCATGGGACCACTCGAAAGGGTGAATGGGGGATCCGCCGGCCAACCTCCCGGCGGATTCCTTCGTTTTCTCCCATGCAGCCGAGGACCTCTCCGCCCGATCGGTAATTCCGACTTTCGGAGGGTCGTCACGTCGTCTCGAAATGTCAGGGGAAAATATGAGGAACGCAGCCAAGAAGGGGCTCCTCACGGCCGTGGCCACCGGCAGTGTGCTGGCCTCGACCGCCGGCTACGCCCATGCGGGCGCCGGCGCGGAGGGTGTCGCGGCAGGCTCGCCGGGCGTCGCCTCCGGCAACTCGGTGCAGGTGCCGATCGAGGTGCCGATCAACGCCTGCGGCAACACGGTCGACGTGATCGGCTTGCTGAACCCGGCCTACGGCAACACCTGCGCCAACGCCTCCGGGCGTCCCGGCGGCGGCGCCCACGCGGGCGGTACGCACACCGGTGGCGGCCAGGCGGGCGGTACGCACAACGGCGGGGGCCAGTCCGGCGGAAGCCAGTCCGGCGGCGGTCAGTCGGGCTCCGGCCAAGCGGGCTCCGGTCAGGCGGGTTCGGCCGCGGCGGCGGGCACCGCCGCGGCGGCTGCGGCCTCGGGGGCCGCGGCCTCCGGCACGGCCACCGGCTCGCCGGGCGTGATCTCCGGCAACAGCGTCCAGGCCCCGGTGCACGTCCCGGTCAACGCCTGCGGCAACTCCGTCGACGTGGTCGGCGCGCTCAACCCGGCGTACGGCAACACCTGTGTCAACGCGGTCGCGCCGGCGCCCAGCAAGCCCGTCGTGCCGGAGGAGGACTGCCCGGAGGAGCACACCCCGCACAGCGCGCCGCCGCCCGTCGTCACGCCGCCGGTCACCCAGACCGCGGCCGAGTCCGTCCAGGGCGTCCCCCGGGCGGCCGGTCCGGCCGAGGCGGCTCCCGTCGAGCAGAAGGCCGCCCCGGCCGAGGCGGCCCCGGCCGTCGAGCGGGCCGGCGGCCCGGCCACCGCGGAGGCCGGCCACCAGCTGGCCGCCACCGGCGCCGGCAACACCGAGCTGTTCGGCGCGGCCGGCCTGGCCCTGCTGATCGGCGGCGGCGTCCTCTACCGCCGGGCCCGCGCCGGCGCCCGCTGAGCCCCCCCGGGCACAGCGCACACCCCGGACGTACCGGACGCGCGGCGGGCCGAGCCGCCGCGCGTCCGCGGTCACCAGCTCCGGATCTGCCGGATGATGCGCCGGCGCAGCAGCACCGTGCGGCTGCCGTCCGGGAACAGGCGGAGCCTGTCCAGTTCCCAGTGCCCGTACTCGGCGTGATCGGTGAGCAGTTGGCGTGCCGCGTTGCGGGACGTCCCGCGCGGCATGCGCAGCGACTGGTACTCGTACTCCGGCTGGCGGACCGGCTTCGGTGGGGTCAAAACGCTCCTCCTGTGGGACGCCTGCGGGCAAGCCTACGGCCTGCCTCCGACAACGGGCCCGGGGTTTTCCGGCCGCCCCGGCCCGCACCGCACTGACAGCGCATCAGTTCCGTTGCTCCTGTGGGCGGCATACCCCCGGTGCGCCGTGCGAAGCGGCACCCGGACGGCCCGCGCGGACCGGGCGGGCGGGCGCCGGGCGCGCGCGGCCGGGCGACACCCCGGGGGACAGACCTGCACGGAACGGACATCGTGGGGGAAGTTGCGGTGAAATCGCGGGTGTAGGTGACAACCGCTGTGCGTACCGGCACCGAGGGGAGATAGCGTCTGCTCCATGTCTGATGCCGCGCAGCCCACCATTGCCGAGGTACGCGCCGCCGCCGAGGCGGTCAAGGCCGCCATCGACCGTCATCTGGAAGCGGTGTCAAGCCACAGCGCAGCGGACGACGCCGCTGTGTCCACCGCCTACGAGCAGCTCGCGACGGCGGCCATCGCGTACGACCAACTCCTGTACGAGGTCTACGACGAGGTGACCCCCTTCGAGGTCCCCGGTGACGAGGGTCCGGGCGGGTACCACGGCCCGGAACAGCCCGAGGCGATCAGCGTGCTGATCCGCCGCGACTACCACGTCGTCGACCCGAAGCGGCTGCGCGCCCAGGCCGAGCGGCTGGACGAGTCGCTGACCCCGGGCGGGGGCTCGGACGGCGGCGGGGTGAACGCCGCGATCGGCGTGCTGTTCGGCGAGTTCGAGCCGGACGAGATCGCCGCCCGCAGCGAGGAGTTCGGGCTGGAGGAGGCCGACTCCACGCTCTGGGTGGCGGCCGCCGAGCCGAGCGAGCCGGGGGAGTGGCTGCCGGAGCCGTTCGAGCACGCGGATCCGCAGCTGCTGATCTGCCGGTTCGACGTGAGCGAGGTCTACGACGACGAGGACCCCGACGACTGACCCCGGTCGGGCCGCGACGCCCGAGCCCCGCGCGACCGGCGCGCGGGGCGGCGGGCGGGGCGGCGGGCGGTTCAGCCGACGGCGGCGCCCAGGTGGCGCTGCTCCCGCGGCGTTCCAGAACGTGTGGAGCCGGCGGTGGCGGGGCGGAACGGGTGCTTCAGGCGCATGGTTTCGGACGTTCCTCTCGACGGACGGCGGGTGCGGCGCGCGCGGCGGACGTCCTCCACCCTCCGCCGGGCCCCGGCCATGCGTCCCAGGCTTGCTTTCTGCCGGAACCATGAGCGCTGTTCATGGCTGCCGGGCCCGCAACGGCCGGAGGGCCCCCTCGGATCCGAGGAGGCCCTCCGGCCGTTGCGGCGCGCGGCGGCGTGGCGTCAGTAGGACTCGGCCGCGTTCTCCGCGAGGATCGCCCGCAGCCGGGTGGTGCGGGGCGCGGCCGGGCGCCCGGCGACGGCCTGCGGGAGCGCGGGGCCGGCGGCGTGGACCACCGAGAGGTGGCGCTCGCCGCGGCCGAACGCCGTGTACACCCACTGCCGGGTGAGCGCCGCGCCCGCGTCCTCCGGCAGCACCACGACCGCGCCCGGCCAGCGGCGGCCGACCGCCTGGTGGACGGTCAGCGCCCAGCCGTGCCGCAGCTTCCCGGCCTCGGCGGGCGGGACGGTGCGGCGGGTGCCGTCCGCGTACTCCAGGTGCAGACCGGTGGCGTCGCCGTCGGCCACGCGGGCCGGCCGGACGTGGCCGGGCGCGGGGGAGTCGATCACCCGGTCGCCCGGGTCGAAGCCGCCGAACCGGCCGGGGCCCGGGTTGAGCCGGGCCTTGGCGGCGGCGTTCAGCGCCCGGGTGCCGGCCCCGCCGCCGTGCCCGGGGGTGAGCAGCACGACCTGCTCGGACGGGATGCCGAGGGCGCGCGGGATGGAGTCGGTGAGCAGCTGGATGGCGCGGTGGACGGCCTCCCCGGCGTCCTTGGCGGTCAGGATGACCACCTCCTTGTCGGGCGCCTCGACCGGCTGGAGCTCGCCGATGCCGACGCCGGAGACCAGCTCGCCGATCGGGCCGAAGTCGGGCGTGCGGGAGGCGACGGCCGGGCAGGCCTTGGCGGCCAGCAGGTCGGCGAAGAACCGGCCGGGGCCGGCCGACCAGAGCTGGCCCGGGTCGCCGCTGAGCACCAGGCGGGTGCCGTCCGCCAGCGACTCCAGCAGGGTGGCGGCCAGTTCGACGTCCAGCAGCGGGGCGTCCAGCACGATCAGCAGGTCGAGCGCGAGCGTGCCGTCGCCGGCCCGGCCGGGGCCCGACGTGCCGGCCAGCAGCTCGGCCAGCGTGGCGACGGGCGCGGGCGCGTCGGCGGGGGCGTCGGCGAGCGGGGGGAGCGCGGTGAGGGCGTCCCGGCCCTGGTCGGTCCAGGTGGCGGCCCAGGCCCGCAGGCCGAGGCCGGTGGCGGCGGCCAGCAGGGCGGCCGGTTCGGCGCGGGCGGCGTCGCCGCCGGTGTGCAGGACGAGCGCGCTCTCGGCGACGGTCCGGACCAGGGCGGTCGCGGAGGAGGACGGGGCGGCGGCCGCGGCCGCCTCCCAGGCGGCCGGCCCGGGCGCGGCGGGGGCCTCCTCGGCGGTCTCGGCATCCTCGGAGTCCTCGCCGGTTCCGGCGCCGCCGTCGGCGTCACCGTCCTCGGCCGTCTCCTCGGCCGGGTCCGCAGCCGTCTCCCCGGCCTCCGCCGGGTCCTCGCCGGGAACGAAGGTCGACATCAGCCGGATCAGGCCCTCGGCCAGGCTCTCCTCGGCCAGTGCCAGCCGCTCCAGGGCGAGCAGGGTGCGGGTCGGCGGCTCGTCGTCCTCGCCGCCGCCCGCCGCGTGCGCCTCGGCGCCGGTGAGCTCCTCCTGGAACGGCATCGCGTGGCCGTCGACCACGACGGCCTGCACGGCGGCCGCGCAGTCCGGAACGCCGAGGCGCTCCAGCCCGGTGGTCAGCTCGCCGATCTCCACGGCCGAGTGGCCGCGCAGCGCCGCCTGCTCCAGCAGCCAGCCGACCAGCGCCCGGGCCCGCCGCTGGTCGCCGGGGCCGGCCTGCGGGCCGAGCAGGCCGCGGGCGAAGCCGTCCGCGTGCTCGGGGCGGACGCCGGGCAGGGTGAGCACGGCCCACGGGTCCTCGCGCAGCTGCTCGGCCGCGCCGTCGCCGAAGGCCGCCACGGCGGCCGCGGCCAGCTCGGCCGGGGCGCCGCCCGCCGCCAGCACCTCGGTGGCGGCCGCGAGCGCCCGGGCCCGCTGCTCGTCGGTCACCGGCTGGTCGGCCCGGGCCGCGGGCGCCCCGCCCCCGGCCGCCGGGCCCTCCTCGCTCCCGGCGGACCGGCCGACCGAGCGCACCCGCTCCGCCAGCGCCGCGACCGCCGCCGCCCGGTCCGCGCCCGCCGGGCCGTCCGACCCGCGCCGCTCCGGCGACGCCTGCCCGGGAACGGCACCCGCGCCACCGGCCGCGCCGCCGCCCGAGCCCGCCGAGGCCTCCTCGGGAGCGCCGTTCTCCGCGTCAGTCATCGTCCGCTCCACAAAAGCTCAACTCCACATGCTGGGCGCCGCCCGCCCCGTGCTGGGGGCGGTCGGCCGGGTCGGGCCGGTCCGGGGCCGCGCGGGGCGGCCGGGCCGGCGGTCGGTCGGTTCGGGAAGGCCTGGGTCGCGGGGTCGAGCGGCCGCTACAGCTCGCTCCACCCCTGGTCGGGGTAGCGGTGGACCGGCGCCGAGATGTCGTCGAGCGCACCGCGGATCTCCTCCGGAAGCGTAAGCTCCTCCACCGACAGCGCCGCCTGCAGCTGCCCGACGGTCCGCGCCCCGACCAGCGCGCTGGCCACCCCGGGGCGGTCCCGCACCCAGGCGAGGGCGACCGCGAGCGGGCTGCTGGCGAGCCCGTCGGCGGCGGTGGCGACGGCGTCCACGATCCGCCGGGCGCGCTCGCCGAGGTAGGGCTGGACGAACCCGGACAGGTACGGCGAGGCGCCGCGGGAGTCCGGCGGCAGGCCGTGCCGGTACTTGCCGGTGAGCACGCCGCGCCCCAGCGGGGAGCCGGCCAGCAGGCCCACCCCGGTCTCCCGGGCGGCCGGCAGGGCCTCGCGCTCGATCCCGCGCTGGAGCAGCGAGTACTCCAGCTGCGCCCCGGCCAGCGGCACCCGGCCGTGGTGGGCGTGCTGCCAGGTGGCGGCCCTGGCGAGCTGCCAGCCGCTGAAGTCGCAGACCCCGACGTAGCGGGCGCGGCCGGAGGCGACGGCGATGTCCAGGGCGCTCAGGGTCTCCTCGGCCGGGGTGGCCGGGTCGAAGGCGTGCACCTGCCAGAGGTCGACGTAGTCGGTGCCGAGCCGGCGCAGCGAGGCGTCGAGCGCGGACAGCAGGTGGCCGCGCGAGCCGTCGAAGCGGCGGCCGGAGGCCGGGACGCTGCCCGCCTTGGTGGCGATGACCAGCTCGGAGCGGGGGACGAGGCCGTCGGTGAGCCGGGAGAGCAGGTACTCGGCGTCGCCGTCGGCGTAGACGTCGGCGGTGTCGACGAGGTTGCCGCCGGCGTCGACGAACTCCTTGAGCTGTTCGGCGGCCTCCTGCTCGTCGGTGTCGCGACCCCAGGTCATGGTGCCGAGGCCGAGCCGGGAGACCTGCAGCCCGGTGCGGCCGAGGTGACGCTTTTCCATCGGACGGGCCCTCTCACTGGCCGAAGGTGCGGTGGCGGAACGCTGCGGGGCGGCGTGCGCGACGGAGGCAAACCCGCAGGTGGGACGCGGCGCCCCACGTCGGCTGAGCGTAGCGGCCGGTGCCCGGGCAGGGGTGCAGACCCGCAGGGCGACCACCGCCGGGCCGCGCCGGGGCCGGGTGCGGCGGCCTTCGACCGGAATGTGACCCGGACCACCCCTACCGGCCAGTAGCATGTCGGCCGGACGCGTCCTCGCGCTCACGAGCAACCCGACTGGAAGGCAGTGCCCATGCGACTCGGCATCAACCTCGGCTACTGGGGACTCGGCATGGACGCCGACAACATCGCCGTCGCCCAGGAGGCCGACCGGCTCGGCTACGCGGTCTGCTGGGCCGCCGAGGCGTACGGCTCGGACGCGGCCACCGTGCTCTCCTACGTCGCCGCCAGGACCGAGCGGATCGACGTCGGCTCGGCCATCTTCCAGATCCCGGCCCGCACCCCGGCGATGACCGCGATGACCGCCGCCACCCTGGACACCCTCTCCGGCGGCCGCTTCCGGCTCGGCCTCGGCGTCTCCGGCCCGCAGGTCTCCGAGGGCTGGTACGGCGTGAAGTTCGACAAGCCGCTGGCCCGCACCCGCGAGTACGTGGAGATCATCCGCAAGGCGATGTCCCGCGAGCGGCTGGTCCACGACGGCGCCCACTGGACGCTGCCGCTGCCCGGCGGCCCCGGCAAGCCGATCAAGCTCACCGTGCACCCGGTGCGCGAGCACATCCCGCTGTACATCGCCGCGATCGGCCCGAAGAACCTGGAGCAGACCGGCGAGATCGCCGACGGCTGGCTCGGCATCTTCTTCGACCCGGCGCACGCCGCGCTCTCCCTCGACCCGCTGAAGGCCGGCCGCGCCAAGGCCGGCGCCGAGCCCGGCAAGGAGTTCGACGGCTTCGACGTCTGCCCGACCGTGGCCATCGCGGTCGGCGAGGACATCGAGGCCGGGGTCGACTCCCAGCGGGCCTACACCGCGCTCTACATCGGCGGCATGGGCAGCAAGGAGAAGAACTTCTACAACCAGCTCGCCCGCCGGATGGGCTACGAGCAGGCCGCCGACGAGGTCCAGGAGCGCTACCTGGCCAGGGACTACGCGGGCGCGGCGGCCGCCGTCCCGCGCGACCTCGTCGACGCCACCTCGCTGATCGGCGACACCGCCCGGATCGCCGACCGGATGCAGGCCTACGCGGACGCGGGCGTCACCACGCTCACCCTGGCCCCGGCCGGCTTCACGCTCGACGAGCGGATCGCGGCGCTGCGCACCGGCGTCGAGGCCCTGGAGCGCGCCGGCCTGGCGTGACGGGTCCGCCGCGGCGGCCGCCGTCCCCTCGCCCGGGCCTCCGGGGAGGGGGCGGCCCGCGGACCGGAGGCGGGCCCTACAGCCAGTCGTGCCGTTTGAAGACCCGGTGCAGCAGCACGCAGACCACCACCATCAGCGAGACGGCCGCCGGGTAGCCCCAGGGCTGGCGCAGCTCGGGCATGTGCTCGAAGTTCATCCCGTACACGCCGGCGATCATCGTCGGCACGGCGGCCAGCGCCGCCCAGGCGGAGATCTTCCGCATGTCGTTGTTCTGCTGCACGCTCACCTGCGCCAGGTTCGCCGACAGGATGTCCGACAGCAGCCGGTCCATGCCCTCCACCTGGTCGTTGGCGCGGGCCAGGTGGTCGGCGACGTCCCGCAGGTAGGGCAGCGCCTCGGCCCGGACGTACGGCACGCCGCCGCGCTCCAGCCGCAGCATCGGGTCGAGCAGCGGGCCGATCGCCCGGCGGACGGTGACCAGTTGCCGCTTGTAGCCGTAGATCCGGCCCGCGACGTCCCGCCCCACCCGGCCGGGCGCGAAGACGTCCGCCTCCAGCTCGTCGAGGTCCGCCTGGATGCCCACGGCCACGTCGACGTAGCCGTCCACCACCGTGTCGCAGACCGAGTGCAGCACCGCGCTCGGGCCGTACGTGAGCACCTCCGGCCGCTGCTCCAGCTGGGAGCGCAGGCCGCCGAGCGGGCTGTCCGCGCCGTGCCGGACGGTCATCACGAAGTCCTCGCCGACGAAGATCATCACCTCGCCGCTGGTCACCGCGTGGCCGCCGGGGTGGTAGCCGAGCGTCTTGAGCGACACGAACAGCGAGTCCTGGTAGGCCTCCACCTTGGGGCGCTGATGGGCGCCGACCGCGTCCTCGACGGCCAGCGGGTGCAGGCCGAACTCGGAGCCGACCCGGTCGAGTTCCTCGGCGGTGGGCTCGAACAGACCTATCCAGACGAAGCCGCCCGGGCCCGCGCTCCGCGCGGCGGCGAGGCTGCCGGCGGGGTCCGCGGGCGTCGCGACCGGACGGCCGTCGCGGTAGATGGCGCAATGGACGATCATGCGGGCCATTGTCGCCCCTGCCGAGGGTCCGGGACATCCCCCGCGAGCGCGGTGCGCCGCGGGACGGCACCGTCCGGCTCCCGGGCGGGACGGGAGGGCGGGCCCGGCCCGGGAGGCCGTAGGGTAGGCCCCATGCCCACCCTGCTGCTCGTCCGCCACGGCCGCTCGACCGCGAACACCGCCGGAATCCTGGCCGGTTGGACGCCCGGGGTGGACCTCGACGACACCGGCCGCGCCCAGGCCGCCGCGCTCGCCGACCGGCTCGCCGCGGTCCCGCTGGTCCAGGCGGTCAGCAGCCCGCTGGAGCGCTGCCGGCAGAGTCTGGAGCCGCTGCTCGCCGCCCGCCCCGGCCTGTCCGGGCCCGCGCTGGACGAGCGGCTCGGCGAGTGCCACTACGGGGAGTGGACCGGCCGGCCGCTGGCCGAGCTGGCCAAGGAGCCGCTGTGGCGCACCGTCCAGGACCACGCGTCGGCGGCCGTCTTCCCCGGCGGCGAGTCGCTGCGCGAGCTGAGCCACCGCACGGTGGGCGCGGTCCGCGAGTGGAACGAGAAGATCGCCGCCGAGCACGGCGAGGACGCGGTCTGGATCGCCTGCTCGCACGGCGACGTGATCAAGGCGGTGGTGGCCGACGCGCTCGGCCTGCACCTCGACCACTTCCAGCGGATCAACGTCGACCCCTGCTCGGTCACCGCGATCCGCTACACCGCGCGCCGGCCCTTCGTGCTGCGGATGGGCGACACCGGCGACCTCGCCCCCCTCGCCCCGCGGCCGGCGGACCGCGGCGGCCGGAGCGCCCCGAGCGGGGACGCGGTGGTCGGCGGCTCCACCGGCGCGGCCTGAGCCGCCGGCCCGGACCCCGCCCGGAGCCCCGGCCAGGGCCTCGGCTCCCCGGCGCGGCCCCGGAGGTCGTAGGGTGACCAGTGGGTCCCCGCGCCGCGCGCCCGGGCGCCCCGGACCACCCAGCCCCGACCCCCGACCGACCCCAGCGGCGTCCGCGGGACGCCCACGACGATCGATACGACCCGGAGCGAGAGCGTGACCCGTCAGGTCTTCTTCTACGACCAGCCCGAGCGGTTCGTGGCCGGCACCGTCGGCCAGCCCGGCGCCCGGGCGTTCTACCTGCAGGCCAGCGCCCGTGGGCGGATCACCAGCGTGCTGCTGGAGAAGACCCAGGTCGCCGCGCTCGCCGAGCGGATCGAGGAGGTCCTCGACGAGGCGCTGCGCCGCAGCGGCGGCGAGGCCACCATCCCGGCCACCGCCCCGCAGGACCTGCTCGACACCGCTCCGCTGGACCTGCCGCTGGAACAGGAGTTCCGGGTCGGCACGATGGCGCTCGCCTGGGACAGCGTGGACAGCTGCCTGGTGGTCGAGGCCCAGGCGCTGGTCGAGGAGGAGGAGGGCGAGGAGGAGGGCGCCGCCGTCTTCGAGGACGACGAGAACGGCCCCGACATGCTCCGGGTGCGGCTCTCCGGCGCGATGGCCCGGGTGTTCGCCAAGCGCGCGCTGGACCTCGTCGCGGCCGGCCGCAAGCCCTGCCCGTTCTGCAACCTGCCGCTCGACCCGGAGGGCCACCTGTGCCCGCGCGCGAACGGGTACCGGCGCTGAACACGCCGACCGCCCGGCCCGCCGACCCGCCGGAGCCGCCGCGGTCCGACCCCGCCGAGGCCGCCGCCCTCGCCGCCGACCAGCCCGCTGCGCTGAGCCTGCTGCGCGAGGGCGCGCTGACCGTGCACGGCCGGCTCACCGACGCCTCCAACGCCGCCCTCTACTGCACCGTCACCGCCGCCGACGGCCGCGCGGCGCAGGCCGTCTACAAGCCGGTGGCCGGCGAGCGCCCGCTCTGGGACTTCCCCGACGGCACCCTGGCCGGCCGCGAGGTCGCCGCCTACGAGCTGTCCGCCGCCACCGGCTGGGGGCTGGTGCCGCCCACCGTGCTGCGCGAGGGCCCGCACGGCCCCGGCATGGTGCAGCTGTGGGTGGAGCCCGACCCGGACGCCGCCCCGCTGCTCGCGCTCCAGGACCCGCGCGGCCCCGAGGAGGGCTGGCTGCCGATCGTCCGGGCCGAGGTCGGCGACGGGCGCACCGCGCTGCTGGTCCACCCCGACGACGCGCGGCTGCGCCGGCTCGCGGTGCTGGACGCCGTCCTCAACAACGCCGACCGCAAGGGCGGCCACCTGATCCCCGCGGCCGACGGCCGGCTCTACGGCATCGACCACGGCGTCACCTTCAACACCGAGGGCAAGCTGCGCACCCTGCTCTGGGGCTGGGCCGGGCAGCCGCTGCCCGCCGGGGCGGCCGCGGTGCTGACCGGGCTGGCCGAGCAGTTGGACGGAGCGCTGGGGGAGCGGCTGGCCCCGCACCTGACCGCCGCCGAACTGGACGCCGCCCGCGCCCGGGTGGCCGCGCTGCTCGCCACCGGCACCCACCCGCTGCCCTCCGAGGACTGGCCGTCCATCCCCTGGCCGCCGATCTGACGGCCGGTCGGCCCGCCGGACCGAGGGTTCGAAGGCGCTCCCACCTCTCGACCAGGAGGACCGCGGGGGTGCTCAGCCGGTAATGGTCTGGACCGGTGTGCACCCCGGGCAGCACACTGCGACGATGGACGAGCGACGGACCACCCCCCACCTGGACCTGCCGCTGCACCGCCTCCAGGTACCGCTGCCGCATCTGCTCCCGTTCGCGATCGGCAGCTTCGACGCCATCGGCCCGCTGTCCCGGGCCGGCTTCCCCCACCGGCACTCCTTCTACGAGATCGTCTTCGTCACCGGCGGGCGCGGCGCCCACGTCCTGGACCTGGTCCAGCGGCCGGTGCAGCCCCCGCAGCTGTGCGTGATCGCCCCCGGCCAGGTGCACTACTGGGCGGACGCGGCCGAACTCACCGGCCAGGTCGTGCTGTTCAACGAGGACTTCCTGCTGGCACACCCGCAGGACCTCGCCGCGCTGCGCACCCTGGCCTCCCGCCCGGCGGTGCGGCTGGGGGAGCAGGCCGCACCGATCGCCGGGCTGCTGGCGGACATGGAGGCCGAGTACCGGGCCCGGCCGGCCGGCTACCCGGGCGTGCTGCGGGCCAGCCTGCACATCCTCATCGTGCGGGCCCTGCGGGCCTGTTCGCCCGCCGGCGGGGGCGCGCTCCCCGGCCGTACCGGGGACCTCGCGGCCGCCTTCACCCGGCTGATCGCCATCCCGGGCGGGGTGCAGCGCTCGGTCGCCTCCTGCGCGCACGAACTCGGCGTCTCCTCGGGGCACCTCCAGGCGATGGTCAAGCAGGCGACCGGCCGCACCCCGGGCCGGCTGATCCGCCAGCAGCAGACGCTGGAGGCCAAACGCCTGCTGGCCTGCACGGAGCTGACGGTGCGGCAGGTGTCCAGGGAGGCCGGCTTCGGTGATCCGGCGTACTTCTGCCGGTTCTTCCGCCGGGAGACCGGGATGACGCCGGGGGAGTTCCGGACCAGGGTCGGAGGAAATCACCACGATCCCCGGATCACGTCCATCGCGGCGGCCCCGGACGGCCCGTAGTTTGACTGCTGGCCACCGGCGGACCGCCCGGCGCGAGCGGGCGGCCCGCCGGCCCGGTCCTTGTCATGCCCCCACCATGGCAAGGGCCGCCCCCGGACAGCACCACCAGATCCCCCACACTCACACCGAAGGAGTCGGCGCATGCCCGCTTCCGAAGAGCCCCTCACCGGGACGGACGGTCCGATCGACCGCCGGATCAGCCGCAAGACCGTCCTCAGGGCCGCCGCCGTGCTCGGCACCGCACCGCTGCTGGTCGGCGGAGGCGTCGCGCTGGCCCGCGACCGCGTCGGCACCGGCGAGATGCCGGAGTTCACCCCCGAGTGCCACGACGGCGACGCCCCGACCATCGAGCAGACCGAGGGCCCCTACTTCAAGCCCAACTCCCCGCTGCGCACCTCGCTCATCACCGACAGCACCCCGGGCACCCGGCTCACCGTCAGCGGCTACGTCTTCGGCCGCGCCTGCCTGCCGCTGGCCAACGTCCTGATGGACTTCTGGCAGGCCGACGTGAACGGCACCTACGACAACACCGGCTTCGCCTTCCGCGGCCACCAGTTCACCAACGCCCAGGGCGCGTTCAGCCTCACCACGATCGTGCCCGGCCTCTACCCGGGCCGCACCCGGCACATCCACGTCAAGCTGCAGGCGCCCAACCGCCCGGTGGTCACCACCCAGCTGTACTTCCCGAACGAGCCGCGCAACAGCACCGACACCATCTACGACGCCCGGCTGCTGATGAACGTCCGCCAGGTCGGCTCGGCCAAGGAGGGCACGTACGACTTCGTGCTCAACGTGGCGCAGACCCCGACCCCGACGACCACGCCCACCACGCCGACCAGCACGCCCACCACGCCGACGCCGACCCAGACCGGCGGCGGCACCTGGGCCGCGGGCACCTTCTACAACGCGGGCGACCGCGTGACCTACGGCGGTTCCTCCTACCGGTGCCTCCAGGGGCACACGGCCATCGTCGGGTGGGAGCCGCCGAACGTGCCGGCCCTCTGGCAGCGGTTGTAGCGGCTCCGGCCGCGGCCCGAGGGTCGCGGGCGCCCGGTCGGCGGCAGGGCCGACCGGGCCGCCCGTCCGCCCGGTCCGCCCCGCGAGGCCGTGCGCGGGGCGGATCCGGGACGGCTCGCCCGGCGCTGTCAAGCGCCGGGCGCCAACGGTCCGGAACCGCTCGGGCCACGAAAAGAAGCGAATCCAGTCGATCTTGCCGACTGGTTAGGCTTTCAAATGTTCTCACGGTTAAAGTCAATCCATGCATGCCTGGCCCGCTTCCGAGGTTCCCGCCCTGCCTGGTCAGGGGCTCCCTCTCCGAATCCACGACACCGCGACGGGCGGCATCCGGGAGGTCGTCCCGCAGGACGGCACCGCCCGGATCTACGTCTGCGGCATCACGCCCTACGACGCGACCCACATGGGCCACGCCGCCACCTACAACGCCTTCGACCTGGTGCAGCGGGTGTGGAAGGACGCCGGCCACGACGTCCTCTACGTGCAGAACGTCACCGACGTCGACGACCCGCTGCTGCAGCGCGCGGTCGAGACCGGCCAGGACTGGGTGGCCCTCGCCGAGCGCGAGACCGCGCTCTTCCGCGAGGACATGACCGCGCTGCGGCTGCTCCCGCCGGCCCACTACATCGGCGCCGTCGAGTCCATCCCGTGGATCGTCCCGCTGGTGCAGAAGCTGCTGGCGAGCGGGGCCGCCTACGAGCTGGACGGCGACATCTACTTCTCGGTCGAGGCCGACCCGGGCTTCGGCGCGGTCTCCGGCCTCACCCGCGAGGCCATGCGCCCGGTCTTCGCCGAGCGCGGCGGCGACCCGGACCGCCCCGGCAAGCGCCACCCGCTGGACGCCCTGCTCTGGCTCGCGGCCCGCCCCGGCGAGCCCGCCTGGGACACCGAGCTCGGCCACGGCCGCCCCGGCTGGCACATCGAGTGCGTCGCCATCGCGCTGCAGTTCCTCGGGATGTCCTTCGACATCCAGGGCGGCGGCAGCGACCTCTCCTTCCCGCACCACGAGATGGGCGCCTCGCACGCCCAGGTCGCCACCGGCGACCACCCGTACGCCAAGGCGTACGTGCACGCGGGCATGGTCGGCCTGGACGGCCACAAGATGTCCAAGTCCCGCGGCAACCTGGTCTTCGTCTCGGCGCTGCGCCGCGAGGGCGTGGACCCGGCGGCGATCCGCCTCGCCCTGCTCTCGCACCACTACCGCGAGGACTGGGAGTGGACCAAGGCCACCCTGGACGAGGCCGTCGAGCGGCTCGCCCGCTGGCGCGCCGCCGTCTCCCGGCCGGACGGCCCGGCCGCCGAGCAGCTGCTCGCCGAGGTCCGCGCGGCGCTGGCCGAGGACCTCGACGCGCCCGCCGCGCTGGCCGCGGTGGACCGCTGGGCCGCCGCGCAGCAGGCCGGGGGCGGCACCGACATCGGCGCGCCCGGCCTGGTCACCCGCACCGTGGACGCGCTGCTCGGCGTCGCGCTGTAGCGGGCCCCGCAACGGCGGAGGGGCGCCGGGACCACTGGTCCCGGCGCCCTTCGTCGTACCGGCGCCCACGCGCCGGGCCGGCTCACTCGTCCTCGGCGCCGTCCTGGCTCTCCCGGGCGGACGGCGGCTCCGGATCGGCGGGCCGCTCCGCGGTGGCGTGCCCGGCGACCGGCTTCTCCCCGGTCGGCCCGACGTTCTCCCGGCGCCGCAGGTAGCGCTCGAACTCCCGGGCGATCGCGTCGCCCGAGGCCTCCGGCAGCTCCGCGGTGTCCTGCGCCTCCTCCAGCTGCTGGACGTACTCGGCGACCTCGCTGTCCTCGGCGGCCAGCTGGTCCACGCCCAGTTGCCAGGCCCGGGCGTCCTCGCCGAGGTCGCCCGGCGGGATGCGCAGGTCCAGCAGGTCCTCCAGCTTGTTGATCAGCGCCAGGGTGGCCTTGGGGTTCGGCGGCTGCGCGACGTAGTGCGGCACCGCCGCCCACAGCGTCACCGCCGGCACCCCGGCGTGCGTGCAGGCCTCCTGGAGCACCCCGACGATCCCGGTGGGGCCCTCGTAGCGGCTCTCCTCCAGGTCCAGCCGGCGGGCCAGCTCGGGGTCGGAGGTGACGCCGCTGACCGGCACCGGACGGCTGTGCGGGGTGTCGCCGAGCAGCGCGCCCAGGATCACCACCAGTTCGACGCCCAGCTCGTGCGCGAAGCCCAGCAGCTCGTTGCAGAACGAGCGCCAGCGCATGCTCGGCTCGATGCCGCGCACCAGGACGACGTCCCGGGTGGTCGGCTCGGTCACCCGGATCACCGAGAGCCTGGTGGTCGGCCAGGTGATCCGGCGCACCCCGCCGTCCAGCCAGACGGTCGGCCGGTTGACCTGGAAGTCGTAGTAGTCCTCCGCGTCGAGCGCGGCGAACACCTTGCCGCCCCAGGTCTCGTCCAGATGCGCCAGGGCCGCGGAGGCGGCGTCGCCCGCGTCGTTCCACCCCTCGAAGGCGCAGACCATCACCGGGTCGATCAACTCGGGAACATCTTCCAGCTCGATCACCCAGCGTCTCCCTCCGGTCGGCCGCCTCCGCCCCGCCCGGCCGGGACTGCCCGGGCGCCGGCGGGCCGGATGCCGACGGTCGAACCTCTCGTCACCCATGGAACGCCTCGCTCCATGGTTCCCTACCTGCCCAGCCTACGGGCTTTGAAGCCCCGTTCCGCCGGGCCACCGGGACAGTCTGGGGGAGGGGGCGGCCGTGATCCACCGGTTATCCGGGCGCACCCGCACGGTCCGCGGCGGTCCGGGCGCGCCGCGGCGCGGCGGCGGCGCGATGATGGGAGGCGGGGGCCGGACGGCGCGGTGGCGAGGAGCCGGCGGATGAACGGATGGCGGTGGGCGGGCGCCGCGGCGGCGGCCCTGGTGGCCGGTGCGGCCGGGGTGTCGGCGGTGGCGTGGGCCGCGGGGCGGCGGCTGCCGGTGGAGCACCTCAGCGGGGGCGGCCTGGAGCTGGCGCAGCCGCCCGGGGCGGTCTGGGAGGTGCTGACCGGCGTCGACCTCTTCCCGGCCTGGCGCCCGGACGTCGCGCACGTCGAACGGCTGCCCGCCACCGCCGCCGGCCGCCCGCGCTGGCGCGAGGACGGCCGGCACGGGCACACCGTCTACGAGGTGGTGGAGAGCGAGCCGCCGCACCGCCTGGTGACCGGCATCGCCGACCCCGACCTGCCGTACGGCGGCACCTGGACGTTCGTGCTCACCCCGGCCGGCGGCGGCTGCACGCTCACCGTCACCGAGCGCGGCGAGGTGTACCAGCCGCTGTACCGGGCCGTCTCGCACTACGTGACCGGTGAGGGCGCCGCCGTGCACCGCTTCCTGGCCGCGCTCGCCCGCCGGACGGCCGGGTAGCCGTCAGCGCACCCACTCGCGGCGGTAGTCGGCCCAGTTCTGCTCGGTGGCGGCGAAGTCCACGTACAGCCCGACGCCGAAGTTCCGCCGCTGGAGGTCGTACCGGCCCAGGCCCAGCCGGATGCCGCGGATCCCGGCGGTCACCGTCTCGGCGGAGCCCCAGTGGCCCCACTTGTCGTCCCAGAAGAACGGCAGGCCCATCAGCAGGTCGACGTCCTCCGGCGTGGCCTCCAGGGCGAGCTCGGTCTGGTAGGCGTTGTAGCCGCCGTAGAAGCCCTCGGTGGGCATGCTGGAGTCGTAGGTCATCACCGCGACCTGGTCGACCCGGCGGGCGGTGGCGGCGAAGTACGCCTGGTCCCACCACTTGCCGTGGCCGGTGAGCGCGATGCCGACGGTGTGCTGGTACGGCAGCGGGTCGATCTGCGGGACGGCCACCGACAGCACGGCGCCGCGTCCGGCGGTGACCGGGCGGACCCGCTCCAGCAGGTCGAGCCAGCCCTTCGAGCCGGGCCGGATCGGCTCCATGTCGAAGTGCACGCCGTCGAAGCCCTGGTCCAGCACCTGGCGGGCGGAGGCGGTGACCCGCTCGCGGGTGGCGGTGTCCTCCAGGTCGAGGCCGTCCTTCTCCGGCTTCACCTCGTCGCCGAGCCAGCTCTGCACCCGGATCCCGGGCAGGGCCCGGTGCACGGCGTCGGTGAACCACCGCGCGCGGGGGTGCACGGAGGGCGGCAGCGAGCCGTCGTGCTCCAGCGGGCCGGTGTGCACGTAGAGGTCGCGGACACCGGTGCCGGCCAGCCGCCGGGCGAGCCCGTCGACGTCGGCGTCACCCTTCCGGCCGTCGACCCAGGCGTGGCCCAGCCAGACGGCGTCGCGTCCCCGGGTGCGGGCCTCGGGGGAGGGGTCCCCGACGTACTGCAGGCGCAGCGCGAGCGCCGCCGAGCCGATCGGCACGGCCACCACGGCGAGCAGCGCACCCACCGCCACCAGGGCCTTCCGCCACCGGGACCAGCCGCGCCAGCGGGCCCCCAGCGCCCCCGCCCGGTCCCCCGCCCGGCGCAGCGCCCCGCGCACCCCGTCTCGAATGCGCGTCCGGAATGTGGTCATGCTGTGGGCTCCCCCCTCATGGCCGAACGCTCAGGATACGGAACAGGTGGTCACGCCCGGGCGGGGGCCGGATACCCTGGCCACGTGCGTTCCCGATTCAGCGGGTCCGCAAAGCCGACAGCCGTCGCACCCAGGGA
This sequence comes from Kitasatospora sp. NPDC056184, assembly GCF_042268405.1. NCBI lineage: Bacteria > Bacillati > Actinomycetota > Actinomycetes > Kitasatosporales > Streptomycetaceae > Kitasatospora > Kitasatospora sp. NPDC056184. The sequence goes on from NZ_JBHJUI010000009.1 coordinate 206,425, forward strand.
GAAGCCCCATGGCCACCGCAGCCACCCCGTCCGTCACCCAGCAGAGCCGCGCGAACGCGCTGCGCGAGGCCCTCGCCACCCGTGTGGTGGTCGCCGACGGGGCGATGGGCACCATGCTCCAGGCGCAGGACCCGACGCTGGAGGACTTCCAGAACCTGGAGGGCTGCAACGAGGTCCTCAACCTCACCCGGCCCGACATCGTCCGCTCCGTGCACGACGCCTACTTCGCGGTGGGCGTGGACTGCGTGGAGACCAACACCTTCGGCGCCAACTTCTCCGCGCTCGGCGAGTACGAGATCTCCGAGCGCGTCTTCGAGCTCTCCGAGGCCGGTGCCCGGCTGGCCCGCGAGGCCGCCGACGCGCACGGCGCCGAGGACGGCCGGCTGCGCTGGGTGCTCGGCTCGATCGGCCCCGGCACCAAGCTCCCGACCCTCGGCCACGCCCCCTACGAGACGCTGCGCGAGGGCTTCCGGCAGAACGCGGCCGGCCTGATCGCCGGCGGCGCGGACGCCCTGCTGGTGGAGACCAGCCAGGACCTGCTGCAGACCAAGGCCGCGATCCTGGGCTCCAAGCAGGCGCTGGCCGAGGCGGGCCTGGACCTGCCGGTGCTGGTCCAGGTGACCGTGGAGACCACCGGCACCATGCTGCTCGGCTCGGAGATCGGCGCCGCGCTCACCGCCCTGGAGCCGCTGGGCGTCGACTACATCGGCCTGAACTGCGCCACCGGCCCGGCCGAGATGAGCGAGCACCTGCGTTACCTGGCGAAGAACGCCCGGATCGGCCTGTCCTGCATGCCGAACGCCGGTCTGCCGGTGCTGGGCAAGGACGGCGCGCACTACCCGCTGAGCCCGGCCGAGCTGGCCGACGCGCACGACGTCTTCACCCGCGAGTACGGGCTGTCGCTGGTCGGCGGCTGCTGCGGCACCACCCCCGAGCACCTGCGCCAGGTGGTCGAGCGGGTGCAGGGCCGCCCGGTGGCCGCGCGCGACCCGCGCCCGGAGCCGGCCGCCGCCTCGCTCTACCAGTCGGTGCCGTTCCGCCAGGACACCTCGTACCTGGCGATCGGCGAGCGCACCAACGCGAACGGCTCGAAGAAGTTCCGCGAGTCGATGCTGGCCGGCGACTGGCAGGCCTGCGTGGAGATCGCCCGCGACCAGATCCGCGACGGCTCCCACCTGCTGGACCTGTGCGTGGACTACGTCGGCCGCGACGGCGTCGCCGACATGAAGGAGATCGCCGGTCGGCTGGCCACCGCCTCGACCCTGCCGATCGTGCTGGACTCCACCGAGCCGGAGGTGCTGCGGGCGGGCCTGGAGGCGCTCGGCGGCCGCGCGGTGCTCAACTCGGTCAACTACGAGGACGGCAACGCCCCGGAGTCGCGCTTCGGCCGGATCGCCTCACTGGCCCGCGAGCACGGCGCCGGCCTGATCGCGCTCACCATCGACGAGGAGGGCCAGGCCCGCACCGCCGACACGAAGGTGGAGATCGCCGAGCGGCTGATCGCCGAGCTCACCACCGACTACGGCATCGACGAGGGCTCGATCCTGGTCGACTGCCTGACCTTCACCCTGGCCACCGGCCAGGAGGAGTCCCGCCGGGACGGCATCGAGACCATCGGGGCGATCCGCGAGCTGAAGCGCCGCCGCCCGGCGGTGCAGACCACGCTCGGCCTGTCCAACATCTCCTTCGGCCTCAACCCGGCCGCCCGGGTCGTCCTCAACTCGGTCTTCCTGCACGAGTGCGTGGAGGCCGGCCTGGACTCGGCCATCGTGCACGCCTCCAAGATCCTGCCGATCTCGCGGATCCCCGAGGAGCAGCGCGAGGCCGCGCTCGACCTGGTCTACGACCGCCGCCGGGAGGGCTACGACCCGCTGCAGCGCCTGCTGGAGCTGTTCGAGGGCGTCTCCTCGGCCTCGGTCAAGGCGTCCAAGGCCGAGGAGCTGGCCGCGCTGCCGCTGGAGGAGCGCCTCCAGCGGCGGATCATCGACGGCGAGCGGAACGGCCTGGAGGCCGACCTGGACGAGGCGCTGACCGCCCGCCCGGCGCTGGAGATCATCAACGACACCCTGCTGTCCGGCATGAAGGTGGTCGGCGAGCTGTTCGGCTCCGGCCAGATGCAGCTGCCGTTCGTGCTCCAGTCCGCCGAGGTGATGAAGACCGCGGTGGCCCACCTGGAGCCGTACATGGAGAAGTCCGACTCGGAGGGCAAGGGCACCATCGTGCTGGCCACCGTGAAGGGCGACGTCCACGACATCGGCAAGAACCTGGTCGACATCATCCTGTCCAACAACGGCTACAACGTGGTCAACCTGGGCATCAAGCAGCCGGTCTCGGCGATCCTGGACGCCGCGCAGGAGCACAACGCGGACGTCATCGGGATGTCCGGCCTGCTGGTCAAGTCCACCGTGATCATGAAGGAGAACCTGGAGGAGCTGAACCAGCGCAAGCTGGCGGCCCAGTTCCCGGTGATCCTCGGCGGCGCCGCGCTGACCCGCGCCTACGTCGAGCAGGACCTGCACGAGATCTACCAGGGCGAGGTCCGCTACGCCCGGGACGCCTTCGAGGGCCTGCGGCTGATGGACGCGCTGGTCGCGGTCAAGCGCGGGGTGCCGGGCGCCGCGCTGCCGGAGCTCAAGCAGCGCCGGCACGCCCGGGTGGAGGTCGAGGAGCCGGAGGAGGTCAACCTCGGCCAGATCCGCTCCGACGTGACGGTGGACAACCGGGTGCCGGCCCCGCCGTTCTGGGGCGAGCGGATCGTCAAGGGCGTGCCGTTCGCGGACTACGCCTCCTGGCTGGACGAGGACGCGCTGTTCAAGGGCCAGTGGGGCCTGAAGGCGGCCCGGACCGGCGAGGGGCCGTCCTACGAGGAGCTGGTGGAGACCGAGGGCCGGCCGCGGCTGCGGATGTGGCTGGACCGGCTGCAGACCGAGGGCTGGCTGGAGGCGGCCGTGGTCTACGGCTACTTCCCGGCCAACTCCAAGGGCGACGACCTGATCGTCTTCCACGAGGACGGCACCGAGCGGACCCGCTTCACCTTCCCGCGCCAGCGGCGCGGGCGGCGGCTGTGCCTGGCGGACTTCTTCCGCCCGGAGGAGTCCGGGGTGCGCGACGTGGTCGGCCTGCAGGTGGTCACCATGGGCAACCGGATCTCCGAGGCGGCCAACGAGCTGTTCGCGAACAACTCCTACCGCGACTACCTGGAGCTGCACGGCCTGTCCGTCCAGCTGGCCGAGGCGCTGGCCGAGTTCTGGCACGCCCGGGTCCGCTACGAGCTGGGCTTCGGCGACGAGGACCCGCAGGACGTCAAGGACATGTTCGCGCTCAAGTACCGCGGCGCCCGCTTCTCGCTGGGCTACGGCGCCTGCCCGGAGCTGGAGGACCGCGCCAAGATCGCCGAGCTGCTGAAGCCCGAGCGGATCGGCGTGGTGCTCTCCGAGGAGTTCCAGCTGCACCCGGAGCAGTCCACCGACGCGATCGTGATCCACCACCCGGAGGCGAAGTACTTCAACGCCCGGTAACGCCCGTGTTGCGCATCGTTCGCCCGATCCGGGCGACCCGGGCGTAGTCTTGATGACCCTGAACGGGCCGGTCCGCTCACCAGCGGGCCGGCCCGTGCCATCCCCGGGACCGATCCGGGCACGGACGGAAGGATCCCGCCATGACCACCATCTCCACCGCCACCCAGACCCTCGGCGGCGACGACCGGGGCCTCCAGGCGGTGCTGCTGGACATGGACGGGACGCTGGTCGACACCGAGGACTTCTGGTGGCAGGCCGAGGCCTCGCTCTTCGCCGACCTGGGCTACCAGCTGACCGCCGAGGACCGCGCCCACGTGGTCGGCGGCCCGATGACCCGGGTGATCGACCACCTGCTGAGCACCACCGGCGTGGACCTGTCGCCGGCCGACCTGACCGTGCTGATCAACCAGCGCTTCGTCGACCTGCTGGGCGGCGGGGTGCCGCTGATGCCGGGCGCCGAGCGGCTGCTCAACACGCTGGCCGCGCACGGCGTGCCGGCCGCGCTGGTGTCCGCCTCGCACCGGCACATCATCGACATCGTGCTCCGCTCGCTGGGCGCCGAGCACTTCGTGTTCTCGGTCGCCGGGGACGAGGTGCCGCGCACCAAGCCGCACCCGGACCCGTACCTGGAGGCGGCCCGCCGGCTGGGCGCCGAACCGGCCCGCTGCGTGGTGGTGGAGGACGCGCCGACCGGGGTGCGGGCCGCCGAGGCGGCCGGCTGCCCGGTGATCGCGGTGCCCTCGGTGACGCCGATCGAGCCGGCGCCGGGGCGCCTGGTGCTCTCCTCGCTGGAGCAGGTCGACCTGGAGCTGCTGCGCTCCCTGGTGACCTCGCGAGTGTGATTGTCGTCTCATTGCGGAGCGGCCGTACCCGCCGGTAAGCGGACGGGCCCGGCCGGTCCCGGGGAGCGTCCCGGGAGAAAACGGGCATTGCCTGACAACTCGTCGGAGAGTGCTGACCAGAGCCCCGCCGCCGTGTCCCAACCGTCACCTTTGCGAGTGTCGGGGGGGCGTGTTCGATATGGCACGCTACTCGGGTTCGTTCCACCCCCGAGCCCAGGCACCGCCGCTGACGGGCACCCCCGTCGTGCCCGCGATCGCAGCCGGACCGCACCCCCAGAAGGACGCGACCCGTGAAGACTTCAGCTGAACGACTGGCCGTGCTCGGCTGTGCCGGAATCGTCGCCGCCTCGGTGGCCGGCTGCGGCTCGGTCACCGACGCCGTCAAGGGGGACGGCGACAAGGCCGTCACGATGGGCACCACCGCGCTGACCAGCGCCCTGGACCCGGCCGTCGCGTACGACGCCGGCTCCTGGCTGCTGATGCGCAACACCTTCCAGTCGCTGCTCAGCTACCCGGCCGCCTCCAGCGCGCCTACCCCGGACGCCGCCCAGTCCTGCGAGTTCACCGCCGGCGACGCCACCCAGTACCACTGCACGCTCAGGAGCGGGCTGAAGTTCTCCAACGGCCACGCGCTCACCGCCGCCGACGTCGTCCACTCGGTCCAGCGGACCCTGAAGATCAACGACCCGAACGGCCCGGCCGGCCTGCTGTCGTCGATCAAGTCCGTCGAGGCGATCAACGACACCGAGGTGGTCTTCCACCTCGGCCAGCCCGACGCGACCCTCCCGGCCAAGCTGGCCGGCCCGGCCGGCGCCATCGTCGACCAGGAGGTCTACCCGGCCGACAAGGCGCTGCCCAACGACAAGCAGATCGGCTCCGGCCCGTACAAGATCGACGCGGTCGAGGCGATGGCCAAGGGCGGCCCGGCGAAGGTCGTGCTCTCGCCGAACGACAAGTACACCGGCGACGCCAAGCTGCGGAACAAGAAGTTCACCCTGCGCTACTTCGACAAGCCGGCCGACCTCAAGGCCGCGCTGGACAGCGGCGAGGTCGACCTCGCCGACAACAGCCTGGAGCCGAACACCGCCGCCCAGATCCTCTCCGACCAGCAGGGCGGCAAGACCGACCTGCGCGTCGTCGAGGGCGACAGCAACGACACCCGCTACCTGGTGTTCAACACCAAGGACGCCACCGCCGGCAACGTCGCCGTCCGCCAGGCCGCGGCCCAGCTGATCGACCGCAAGTCGCTGGCCCGCGACGTCTTCGCGCGCACCGTCCAGCCGCTGTACTCGATGGTCCCGGCCGGTGTCACCGGCCACAACACGGCCTTCTTCGACCGCTACGGCGACCAGGACACCACCAAGGCCAAGGCGATCCTCACCGCGGCCAAGGTGCAGACCCCGGTCAAGCTGACCCTCACCTGGTCGCGCTCGCGCGCCGAGTCCGCTGAGGCCGAGACGCTGAAGAAGCAGCTGGAGGCCGGCGGCCTGTTCCAGATCACGGTGCAGCAGGAGCCCGACTGGGACACCTACAAGAAGGGCTGGAACGAGGGCAAGTACCAGCTGTACACGATCGGCTGGTTCGCGGACTACCCGGACCCGGACAACTACGTCGCCCCGCTGATCGTCGACGGCGGCTCCTACCACCACGGCTGGGACGACCCGCAGATCAGCCAGAAGCTGGTGCCCGAGACCCTCAAGCAGACCGACCGGGCCGCCGCGACCGGCGCCTACGCCCAGATCCAGGGCATCGTGGCCACCAACGCCCCGCTCATCCCGCTGTTCCAGAACAAGGCCTTCTTCACCTCCCGCTCCAACATCACCGGCGTGGAGTCCACCGTCGACACCACCGGCTTCTTCCGCTTCTGGGAGATCGGCCGCAGCGGCAAGTAGGCGGCCCGCCGCCCCGGGCGCGCACACCACGGCGGCCCGTCCGTGCACGGGCCTACAGCGTGCCCGGGCGCACCAGGCCGCTCTCGTAGGCGTACACCGCCGCCTGCACCCGGTCCCGCAGCTGCAGCTTGGTCAGCACATGGCCGACGTGCGTCTTCACCGTCGTCTCGCTGACGAACAGCTCCGCCGCGATCTCCGCGTTCGACAGCCCCCGCGCCACCAGCTTCAGCACCTCCAGCTCCCGCTCGGTCAGCGCGTTCAGCGCCTGCGGCGGCGCCTCCTCGCCCGAGGGCAGCTTGGTGGCGTACATGTCCAGCAGCCGCCGGGTGATCGAGGGCGCCAGCATCGCCGCGCCGTCCGCCACCACCCGGATCGCCTGCACCAGCTCCTCGGCCGGCACGTCCTTCAGCAGGAAGCCGCTCGCCCCCGCGCGCAGCGCCTCCACGACGTACTCGTCCAGGTCGAAGGTGGTCAGCACCAGGACCTTCGCCGGACCGTCCCGCCCCGGACCGGCGATCCGGCGGGTCGCCTCCACGCCGTCCATCCGCGGCATCCGGATGTCCATCAGCACCACGTCGGGCTGCAGCGCCCGCACCTGGTCCAGCGCCTGCTGGCCGTCGCCGGCCTCGCCGACCACCACCAGGTCGGACTCGGCCTCCAGGATCATCCGGAAACCGGTGCGCAGCAGCGGCTGGTCGTCGACCAGCAGCACTCGGATCGTCACCCTACGACTCCTTGTTCGTCGGATCCCCCGTGGGATCGCCCTCGTCGGACGTGCGCGCCAGCGGCAGCGGGTACGGCGGGGGCGTGCCGCCGAACTCCGGACAGCTGGCCTGGTGGTCGCACCAGTCGCAGAGCCGGTTGCGGGTCGCCGGGAAGTCGCCGGTGGCCACCGCCCGGCCGATCCGCTCCCACAGCGCCAGCAGCTTGCGCTCCACCGCGAGCAGGTCCGCCTCGTCCGGGTCGTAGCTGACCACGTCCCCGCCGCCGCCCAGGTAGACCAGCTGCAGCCGCTTGGGGATCACGCCCTTCCAGCGCCAGACCACCAGCGCGTAGAACTTCATCTGGAACATCGCCTTGCCCTCGAAGTCCCTCGAAGGCGCCCGGCCGGTCTTGTAGTCCACCAGCCGGACCTCGCCGGTCGGTGCGACGTCCACCCGGTCGATGTAGCCGCGCAGCAGCAGCCCCGACTCCAGCGCCGTCTCCACGTACAGCTCGCGCTCCACCGGGTGCAGCCGGGTCGGGTCCTCCAGCCGGAACCACTGGCCGACCAGCTTCTCCGCGTCCGCCAGCCAGCGGGTCAGCGCCGCGCCGTCCGGATCCTCCGGGAACAGCCCGGCCAGCTCCGGACGCTCGCCCAGCAGCCGCTCCCACTGCGGGCGCAGCAGCCCCAGCGCCCGCTCCGGCGTCCGGTCGGCCGCCGGCGAGTCGAACAGCCGCTCCAGCACCGCGTGCACCAGCGTGCCCCGGGTCGCCGCCGGGCTCGGCGGTTCCGGCAGCCGGTCGATCACCCGCAGCCGGTACAACAGCGGGCAGGTCAGGAAGTCGCCCGCGCGCGACGGGGACAGCCCCGTCGGGGCCGCCGCCGGACGGGGCGCGACCGCGGCGGGACTGCTGGTCTCGGTCTGCTGCATACCCCAGACCCTATTGCCCTGCGCTGTCATCCCGCTGCCACGGTGCTGCCGGAAAGCGCTCGCCACGGGGTATGAAGGCAGTGGGAAGGCGAGGGGCGGACGCCGGACGGCGGCCGCGATCACGTAGCGTGGGCGCACCGGCGCGCGGCGCGCGGCGGGGGCGACGGAGGAAGGGAACACGGTGAGCGACTCCAGGGGGCAGCACACCTCCGACCAGCCACCGCACGGCGGCGGCGACCGGCCAGGGACCCCGCCGCCCCGTGAGCCGGAGCCCCGCGGCGGCATCCTGATGGGCCGCCCCTTCGGCGTGCCGATCTACGTCACACCGTCCTGGTTCGTCATCGCGGCCCTGATCACCTGGGTCTTCGGCGGTCAGCTCGACCGGGTGCTGCCCGAGCTCGGCGCCGCCCGCTACCTGGTCGCGTTCTCCTTCGCCGTCGCCTTCTACGGCTCGGTGCTGGTCCACGAACTCGCCCACACCCTGGTCGCGCTGCGCTACAAGCTCGGCGTGCGCCGCATCCAGCTCCAGTTCTTCGGCGGCGTCTCGGAGATCGAGAACGAGGCCGAGCGCCCCTGGCGGGAGTTCTGGCTGGCCTTCGTCGGCCCGCTGCTCTCGCTCGTCCTCGGCGGCGTCTTCTACCTCGCCCTCCGGGCCGTCGAGGTCTCCACCGTCCCCGGCGTGCTGCTCACCGGCCTGATGGTCTCCAACCTCGTCGTCGCCGCCTTCAACCTGCTGCCCGGCCTGCCGCTGGACGGCGGCCGGATGCTGCGCGCCGTCGTCTGGGCGGCCACCGGCCGGCCGATGGCCGGCACCGTCGCCGCCGCCTGGGCCGGCCGCGCGCTCGCCGTCGCGGTCCTGATCGGCCTGCCGCTGATCAGCTCCGCCCGGGCGCTCGACCGCAGCCGCACCGACACCCTGGTCGACGCCGTCCTCGCGGCCGTCCTCGCCGCGATCATCTGGAACGGCGCCACCGGCGCGCTGCGCAACGCCCGGCTCAAGGAGGTGCTGCCCGGCCTGCGGCTGCGCGACCTCGCCCGCCGGGCCGTCGAGGTCACCGCCGACACCCCGCTCGGCGAGGCCATGCGGCGTGCCCACGAGGCCCGGGCCGGCGCGGTCGTGGTCGTCGACGGCCGCGGCGAGCCGATCGCCATCCTCCGGGAGGCCGCCGTCCGCTCCGTCCCCGAGCACCGCCGCCCCTGGGTCGCCGTCGGCCCGCTCGCCCGCGACCTCGAACCCGGGCTGCTGCTCTCCGCCGACCTCGCCGGCGAGGACCTGCTGCGCGCCGTCCGGGCCACCCCCGCCGGGGAGTACCTCGTCGTCGAGGAGGACGGCCGCACCTACGGGGTCGCCGCGCTCACCGACATCGAACAGCGGCTGACCGCCGCCGTCACCGGCCGTTGAAAGGATCACCTGGTCAGCCGGACGGTTCGCTTCCCTTAGGATTGTCCGCATGTCCGAACCGACCGGTGCCGCCCGCCGACGAGGGCCCTTCCAGGTCGGGGACCAGGTCCAGCTGACCGACCCCAAGGGCCGCCACTACACGTTCACGCTCCAGGCCGGGAACCAATTCCACACCCACAAGGGTGCGTTCCCGCACGACGAGCTGATCGGCGCCCCCGAGGGCACGGTCGTGCGCACCACGGGGAACGTCCCGTACCTCGCGCTGCGCCCCCTGCTCCCCGACTACGTCCTGTCCATGCCGCGCGGCGCCGCCGTGATCTACCCCAAGGACGCGGGGCAGATCCTGGCGATGGCCGACATCTTCGCCGGCGCCCGCGTGGTCGAGGCCGGCGTCGGCTCGGGCGCGCTCTCCACCTACCTGCTGCGCGCCGTCGGCGACACCGGCATGCTCGCCTCCTACGAGCGCCGCCAGGACTTCGCCGACATCGCCAAGGGCAACGTCGAGCGCTACTTCGGCGGGCCGCACCCGGCGTGGAAGCTCACCGTGGGCGACCTCCAGGACAACCTGGTCGAGACCGACGTCGACCGCGTGATCCTCGACATGCTCGCCCCCTGGGAGTGCCTGGACGTCGCCTCCCGGGCGCTCGTCCCCGGCGGCCTCATCTGCTGCTACGTGGCCACCACGACGCAGATGTCCAAGACCGTCGAGGCGCTGCGCGACCACGGCACCTTCACCGAGCCGCAGGCCTGGGAGACCATGGTCCGCACCTGGCACCTGGAGGGCCTGGCCGTCCGCCCGGACCACCGGATGATCGGCCACACCGGCTTCCTGCTCACCGCCCGCCGGCTCGCCGACGGCGTCGAGCCGCCGCTGCGCCGCCGCCGTCCGGCCAAGGGCGCCTACGGCGAGGACTACGACAACGGGTCCCCCGAGCCCAGCCTGCAGGAGCGCGCGGCCGCCCGGGCCGCCGCCCGCGCCGAGGCCGCCGACCAGGCCGGCCTCGACTGAGACACCTCCCGGAGGGGTGGTACGGCGCCGCCGTACCACCCCTCCCGCGTTCCCGCACACCCGCGCCACCGCGCCGTCGCCCCGGTGTGGGACGATGCTCGCTCACACAGACCACTGGAGGGGACGCCTGGTGGAGACCGCGGTCGGGACGACGGCTGGACAGCAGACCGCAACGGGCCGTGGCGGCCCCCGGCACGGGCGCACCGCCCCCTGGCACTGGGCCGTGACGGTGGCCGGCTGCGCCGCCGTGGTGGCCGCCGGGCTCGCCGCGGGCCCCGCGAGCGGCGCCCCCGGGCCCGCCCGGACCACCCCCAGGGCCCTCCCCGCGGCCGCCGCCCCCGACCCCGCGAAGGCCGAACTCCCGCTCGACTGCGGGCCGTTCCCGGTGACCGTGTCCGTCAGCTTCGCCGCCGACCTCGGCGACGGCCGCCCCGGCACCGTCGCCGCCGCGCACTGCGCCGCCGAGAACGGCACCCCGCCCGACGCCGTCTACCTGCTCGGCGCCGGCCCCGGCGGGCGGCCCGCCGTGCTGGCCACCCTGCTCTCCGAGCGCGAGAACCTCACCGTCAGCCGCCTGGCGCTGCGCTCCGACGGCGCCGTCACCGCCCACGCGCGGGGCTACTCCGGCGACGACGTGCCGCGGTTCGCGCCCGACATCTCGCTCGACCTCACCTGGACGCACAAGGGCGGCGGCTGGGACCGCTCCCAGACCGCCGCCCCGATCGCCTCGACCTGAGCGCTACCGGCGCTTCACTCCGCGTCAGGTCCGTACACCTCGACGCCGTCCGCGGCCCGGCGCACGTGGATGCAGTCGCCCGGGCAGTCCTTCACCGAGTCCACCACGTCCTGAAGCAGCGTCAGCGGCACCCGAACCGTCTCGCCGGGCTGCTGGCGCAACTCGTCGTCCTCGCCCTTCACATAGGCGAGGCCGTCGATGTCCAGCTCGAAGACCTCCGGCGCGTACTGCGCGCAGATGCCGTCGCCGGTGCACAGATCCTGGTCGATCCACACCTCCAGCGGCTCGGCCGCCGCCGTCGACTCGCTCACCGACATGATGATTGTCCGCCGTTTCTGTCCCGGGACGCCCCGTCCTGGGGCATTCCCGCCATTCGTACAACGATCGGCCCCTGTGTGCCGGTCGCGATCGGATATCGACTCGATCGACGATACATCTGGTCCGCTTTGGCCCGTGCGCGGTGGGTATCCCCCTAGCAGAGGGGAAGCACGCGAGGGCGAAGATCGGACACGCCCGTTCCATCTTTCTTGATCTAGGGGTTTACGGACCCCTGGTCCCAGGTAGGGTCTGGAAGCGTCCAGCTCCCCGGAGGAGGTGAGGACCGTGGCAGCCCACGATGACGACTACAACCGCAGCACCGGCAGGCCCGCTCGTGGTTCCGACGAGGCCGCTCAGCTCTCGTACCTTGAGCAGGAAATCGCCGTCCTGCGCCGCAAGCTCGCCGACTCGCCGCGCAATTCGAGAATCCTCGAAGAGCGGATCGTCGAGCTCCAGACCAACCTGGCCGGCGTGACCGCCCAGAACGAACGGCTCGCCTCCACCCTGCGCGAGGCCCGCGACCAGATCGTGGCCCTCAAGGAGGAAGTGGACCGGCTGGCACAGCCCCCGGCCGGATTCGGCGTCTTCCTCAGCGCCAACGAGGACGACACCGCCGACATCTTCACCGGCGGCCGCAAGCTCCGCGTGAACGTCAGCCCCAACGTCGCCCTCGACGAGCTGCGGCGCGGCCAGGAAGTGATGCTCAACGAGGCCCTCAACATCGTGGACGCGATGGCCTTCGAGCGCATCGGCGACCTCGTCACCCTCAAGGAGGTCCTGGAGGACGGCGAGCGCGCCCTGGTCATCGGCCACACCGACGAGGAGCGGGTGGTCCGCCTCGCCGAACCGCTGCGCGAGGCCACCCTCCGGGCGGGGGACGCCCTGCTGCTGGAACCGCGTTCCGGCTACGTCTACGAGGTCGTGCCGAAGGCCGAGGTCGAGGAGCTGGTCCTCGAAGAGGTCCCGGACATCGACTACCGCCAGATCGGCGGCCTCGCCAACCAGATCGAGCTGATCCGCGACGCGGTCGAGCTGCCCTACCTGCACGCCGAGCTCTTCAAGGAGTACGAGCTGCGCCCGCCCAAGGGCGTGCTGCTCTACGGCCCGCCCGGCTGCGGCAAGACGCTGATCGCCAAGGCGGTGGCGAACTCGCTGGCCAAGAAGGTCGCGGAGGTCACCGGCCGGCCCCAGGGGAAGAGCTACTTCCTCAACATCAAGGGCCCCGAGCTGCTCAACAAGTACGTCGGCGAGACCGAGCGGCAGATCCGCCTGGTCTTCCAGCGCGCCCGGGAGAAGGCCGGCGAGGGCACCCCCGTCATCGTCTTCTTCGACGAGATGGAGTCGCTCTTCCGCACCCGCGGCTCCGGTGTCAGCTCGGACGTCGAGAACACCATCGTCCCCCAGCTGCTCGCCGAGATCGACGGCGTGGAGGGCCTGGAGAACGTCATCGTCATCGGCGCCTCGAACCGCGAGGACATGATCGACCCGGCGATCCTGCGGCCCGGCCGCCTGGACGTCAAGATCAAGATCGAGCGGCCGGACGCCGAGGCGGCCAAGGACATCTTCTCCAAGTACCTCAAGGACTCGCTGCCCTTCCACCCGGACGACGTCAAGGAGCACGACGGCTCCGTCGAGGCCACGGTGGCCGCGATGATCCAGTCGGTGGTGGAGCGGATGTACTCCGAGACCGAGGAGAACCGCTTCCTGGAGGTCACCTACGCCAACGGTGACAAGGAGGTCCTGTACTTCAAGGACTTCAACTCCGGCGCGATGATCCAGAACATCGTCGACCGGGCCAAGAAGATGGCCATCAAGGACTACCTCGACCACGGCCAGCGGGGCCTGCGGGTCTCCCACCTGCTCAACGCCTGCGTGGACGAGTTCAAGGAGAACGAGGACCTGCCGAACACCACCAACCCGGACGACTGGGCCCGGATCTCCGGCAAGAAGGGCGAGCGGATCGTCTTCATCCGCACCCTGGTCACGGGGAAGCAGGGCGCCGAGTCCGGCCGCTCCATCGACACTGTCGCCAACACCGGGCAGTACCTGTAACCGAACCGGTCCGGGCCTCCCGGAACGCACGCACCCCGTCCGGCTGTGGCGCCTCGCGGCCCCGCAGCCGGACGGCGCGTCTCGGGGCCCGCCGGTCGGTGCCGCGTTCTAGGCTCGATCCACCGTTCGCGGGCAGACGGCCGGCGTCGGTGTCGTCGAGCGGTACGTCAGTGTGGACCGCCCGCCGGGGGCGGCGCACCGGGCAAGGAGGGCCGCATGACCGTACGGCGCGTGATGGGCATCGAGACCGAGTACGGGATCTCCGTGCCCGGGCACCCCAACGCCAACGCCATGCTCACCTCGTCCCAGATCGTCAACGCGTACGCGGCGGCGATGCACCGGGCACGGCGGGCCCGGTGGGACTTCGAGGAGGAGAATCCGCTGCGCGACGCCCGGGGCTTCGACCTCGCACGGGACGTCGCCGACGCCAGCCAGCTGACCGACGAGGACATCGGCCTCGCCAACGTCATCCTCACCAACGGCGCGCGGTTCTACGTGGACCACGCGCACCCCGAGTACAGCTCGCCCGAGGTGACCAACCCGCGCGACGCCGTGCTCTGGGACAAGGCCGGCGAACGGATCATGGCGGCCGCCGCACAGCGCGCGCTGGAGCTGCCCAACGGGCAGAACATCCACCTGTACAAGAACAACACCGACAACAAGGGCGCCTCCTACGGCACCCACGAGAACTACCTGATGAAGCGGGCGACGCCGTTCGCGGACATCGTCCGCCACCTCACCCCGTTCTTCGTCTCGCGCCAGGTGGTGACCGGCGCCGGCCGGGTCGGCATCGGGCAGGACGGCTCCGCCCACGGCTTCCAGATCAGCCAGCGCGCGGACTTCTTCGAGGTCGAGGTCGGACTGGAGACCACCCTCAAACGGCCGATCATCAACACCCGGGACGAACCGCACGCCGACGCCGAGAAGTACCGCCGGCTGCACGTGATCATCGGCGACGCCAACCTCTCCGAGATCTCCACCTACCTCAAGCTCGGCACCACCTCGCTGGTCCTGGCCATGATCGAGGACGCCTTCATCACCTCGGACCTGGCCGTCGACCAGCCGGTGCGCACCCTGCACCGGATCTCCCACGACCCCACCCTGAAGCACCTGGTCACGCTGCGCAGCGGCCGCCGGCTCACCGCCGTCCAGCTCCAGCTGGAGTACTTCGAGCTGGCCCGCAAGTACGTCGAGGACCGCTTCGGCACCGACGCCGACGAGCAGACCGTGGACGTGCTGGCCCGCTGGGAGGACGTGCTGGGCCGTCTGGAGCGGGACCCGATGTCGCTCTCGCGCCAGCTGGACTGGATCGCCAAGCGGGAGATCCTGGAGGGCTACCGCAGCCGGGACGCCCTGGAGTGGGACAACCCGCGGCTGCAGCTGGTCGACCTCCAGTACAGCGACGTGCGGCCCGAGAAGGGCCTCTACAACCGCCTGGTGGCCCGCGGCCGGTTCGACCGGCTGGTGACCGAGGAGGAGGTCGCCAGGGCCGTCACCAAGCCCCCGGAGGACACCCGGGCGTACTTCCGCGGGCGCTGCCTGGAACAGTACGCCGAGCACGTCGCGGCGGCCTCCTGGGACTCGGTGATCTTCGACCTGCCGGGCCGGGACTCGCTCCAGCGGGTGCCCACCCTGGAGCCGCTGCGCGGGACCCGCAACCACGTCAAGGAGCTGCTGGACCGCTGCCGCACGGCGGAGGACCTGCTGCGGGTGCTCTCCGGCGGATGACCGTCACTTGCCGATCACCATGGGTGAACGCCGGGCAAATGGGAATCATCCGGGGTGACGGCGGACGTTGGACAGGAAGTGCCACCGGCAAACCGGAAGCGGGTTGTCGCACCTTGTGTATAGGGTCGGTGCAGCAAGCAGCGACCAAACCGTGCCAGACGATCGAGCGGGGTGAGGTAAATGGCGAGCAAGGACACCGGCGGCGGCCAGCAGCGGGCGAACCGCTCCTCCGAGGAGGTCGAGGAGCAGGCCGCGGAAGCGCAGAATTCGGATGACCTCAAGGAGCGCCAGGAAAAGCTGAGCGACGACGTCGACGCGGTTCTGGACGAAATCGACGAGGTCCTGGAATCGAACGCCGAGGATTTCGTGCGGCAGTTCGTGCAAAAGGGCGGACAGTAGTCCCGGTCGGAATCCGGGCGGTTGCCCGGCGGCATTCCGGGAATTCACGGTTGCGACCGATGACGGCGGGCGGGCGGCGGGAGCCGTCCGTCCACCCGGTCCGGCCCTCCGCCGTGCTGGACAGTGATCGTCCGGCGGGTAGGGTGCGGGCAGTGCGCGCTTCAAGCTACCTGGAAGGAATCGTGTGGAAGCCAACACTCGTGGCACCGGGCGTCTACCGGCTGCCTTCCTGACCCCGGGGTCCTCGTCGTTCCTCGACTTCCTGGAGGCCCACCGGCCCGAGCTGATCCCCGGTCGGCGCCGCCTTCCCGAGGGCGTCATCGAGGCCCCGCACGGCACGACCATCGTCGCCGCGGTCTTCGACGGCGGTGTGGTCCTCGCCGGTGACCGCCGCGCGACCATGGGCAACGTCATCGCCCAGCGGGACATGGAGAAGGTCTTCCCGGCGGACGAGTACAGCGCGGTCGGCGTCGCCGGCACCGCGGGCCTCGCGATCGAGATGGTCCGGATGTTCCAGCTGGAGCTGGAGCACTACGAGAAGATCGAGGGGACCGTGCTCTCCCTGGAGGGCAAGGCCAACCGGCTCACCACCATGATCCGCGGCAACCTCGGCATGGCGATGCAGGGCCTCGCGGTGGTGCCGATGTTCGCCGGCTACGACACCGACCTCGGCCGCGGCCGGATCTTCACCTACGACGTCACCGGCGGCCGCTCCGAGGAGCGCGGCTTCGCCGCCACCGGCTCCGGCTCGGTCTTCGCCCGCGGCTCGATGAAGAAGCTGCACCGTGAGGACCTGACGGCCGAGCAGGCCTCCACCATGGTCGTCCAGGCCCTCTACGACGCGGCCGACGACGACTCCGCCACCGGCGGCCCCGACCTCGCCCGGAAGATCTTCCCGATCGTCTCGCTGATCACCGAGGACGGCTTCCGCCGGCTCACCGAGGCCGAGGTCGCCGAGATCGCCGTCTCCATCACCGACCAGCGCCTGTCGCACCCCAACGGGCCGCAGGCCCCGCTGCTCTAGCCATCAACTGAGGAAGGAAGGGACGACCGCCGGTGTCGACACCGTTCTACGTCTCCCCCCAGCAGGCCATGGCGGACCGCGCGGAGTACGCCCGCAAGGGCATCGCGCGCGGTCGCAGCGTGGTCGTGCTCACCTACGCCGACGGCATCGTCTTCGTCGCCGAGAACACCTCCCGGGCGCTCCACAAGGTGTCCGAGATCTACGACAAGATCGCCTTCGCGGCGGTCGGCCGGTACAACGAGTTCGAGAACCTGCGCATCGGCGGCGTGCGCTACGCCGACCTGCGCGGTTACACCTACGACCGGGCCGACGTCACCGCCCGGGGCCTGGCCAACGTCTACGCCCAGACCCTCGGCACCATCTTCTCCTCGGTCGGGGAGAAGCCCTACGAGGTCGAGCTGATCGTGGCCGAGGTCGGCCGCACGAGCGACGACGACCAGATCTACCGGCTCACCCCCGACGGCTCGGTCGTCGACGAGAAGAACTACGTCGTGGTCGGCGGCAACGCCGACTCGATCGGCAACTACCTGGGCCAGCGGCACCGCAGCGGGTTCTCGCTGACCGAGGCCGTCAAGGTCGCGGTGGACTCGCTCGCCCGCGACCCCAACGGCGGCAGCCCGCGCACCCTCACCCCCGACCAGCTGGAGGTGGCGGTCCTGGACCGCCAGCGCTTCCAGCAGCGCAAGTTCAAGCGGATCCTGGGCGGCCAGCTCGCCCGGCTGCTGGACGGCGACGAGTCCGCCGAGTCGGAGGACTCGGACGACACGGACGGCACGGCGAAGCCGGCGGCCACCCCGCCCGGCGACTCCGACCAGTAGTGCCCACGGGGTCCCGCACGGCGGCCGGAGACGGCGGCCGGACGGGACCCCGGTGCCCCTGCGGCGGCCCGGACGGGCTTTCGCGGAGGCGGTTTCGGACAGCTCCCATCAGAGAATGGATGGCCCATGGACCGCCGAATTTTCGGGTTGGAGAACGAGTACGGCGTCACCTGTACGTTCCGCGGGCAGCGCAGGCTGTCCCCGGACGAGGTCGCCCGCTACCTCTTCCGCCGCGTAGTCTCCTGGGGCCGCAGCAGCAACGTGTTCCTGCGCAACGGTGCCCGCCTCTACCTCGACGTCGGCTCGCACCCCGAGTACGCCACCCCCGAGTGCGACGACGTCGTCGAGCTGGTGACGCACGACAAGGCGGGCGAGCGCATCCTCGAAGGCCTGCTGGTCGACGCCGAGCGGCGGCTGCACGAGGAGGGCATCGCCGGGGACGTCTACCTCTTCAAGAACAACACCGACTCCGCCGGCAACTCCTACGGCTGCCACGAGAACTACCTGGTGGCCCGGCACGGCGAGTTCTCCCGGCTGGCCGACGTGCTCATCCCGTTCCTGGTGACCCGGCAGCTGATCTGCGGCGCCGGCAAGGTGCTGCAGACCCCGCGCGGCGCGGTCTACTGCGTCAGCCAGCGCGCCGAGCACATCTGGGAGGGCGTCAGCTCGGCGACCACCCGCTCCCGCCCGATCATCAACACCCGGGACGAGCCGCACGCCGACGCCGAGCGCTACCGCCGGCTGCACGTCATCGTCGGCGACTCCAACATGTCGGAGACCACCACCCTGCTCAAGGTGGGCTCCACCGACCTGGTGCTGCGGCTCATCGAGGCCGGCGTGGTGATGCGCGACCTCACCCTGGAGAACCCGATCCGGGCGATCCGCGAGGTCAGCCACGACCTCACCGGCACCCACCAGGTCCGGCTCGCCAACGGCCGGGAGGCCAGCGCGCTCGACATCCAGGAGGAGTACTACACCAAGGCCCTGGAGTTCGCCGACCGCAAGGGCATCAACACCGGCACCATCGCGCGCGTCCTCGACCTGTGGGGCCGCACCCTGGAGGCGGTCCGCACCGAGCGCCTCGACGGGGTCGCCACCGAGATCGACTGGATCATGAAGTACAAGCTCATCGAGCGCTACCGCGAGAAGCACCAGATGAGCATGAGCAACCCCCGGGTCGCCCAGATCGACCTCGCCTACCACGACATCCACCGCCGCCGCGGCCTGTTCTACCTGCTCCAGGCCAAGAACCAGGCGCAGCGGGTGACCACCGACCTCAAGACCTTCGAGGCCAAGTCGATCCCGCCGCAGACCACCCGGGCCCGGCTGCGCGGCGACTTCATCCGCCGGGCGCAGGAGCAGCGCCGCGACTTCACCGTCGACTGGGTGCACCTCAAGCTGAACGACCAGGCGCAGCGCACGGTGCTCTGCAAGGACCCGTTCCGGTCCGTCGACGAGCGGGTGGAGAAGCTCATCGCCGGCATGTGACCGGCGCGCGGGCGGGGGAGCGGCGCGCGGGCCGCGTCCTCCACCGGTGTGATCTTCGCGGCGCCCGGTCCCGGTGGTGTCTACCGGGACCGGGCGCCGTCTGCGCATACGCTGTCCGTCGAGTCCGGAGCCGGAGTCCGGAGAGCCGACTTTGACCGACAGTTAGGAACGCCGTGCGCCGCACCGCCGGGTTGCTTCTCACCCTGCCCCTGTTGCTGGCGGTGGCCTGCAGCAGCTCCACCAAGCCGGCCGGCGAGGCCACGCCCACGGCGTCGCCGACCGCCGCGCCCACCGTGCCCGCCCCGGTGAACGAGGCCTCGCCGATGCCGACGCTGTCCGGCGGCGGCTTCGGGAGCAAGGCCACCATCACCCTTCCCGAGGGCCAGCAGCCCAGCGGGCAGTTCGTGGTGAACACCGTCAGCGAGGGCGACCGCCCGGCGGTCAACAAGGGCGACTGGGTGACGGTCAACTACACCGCCAAGGACTGGACCACCGGCAAGGACCTGCCCAGCTCCTACGACTCCGGCGGCAAGCCGCAGCTCTACCAGGCGGGCAGCGGGCAGCTGGTGCCGGCCTTCGACCAGAGCGTGATCGGCAAGAAGGTCGGCAGCCGGCTGCTGGTCGTCGCGCCGCCGGCCGCCGCGTTCGGCACCCAGGGCTCCACCCAGCTGGGCGTCGGCCCCGGCGACACGGTGGTGTTCGTGCTCGACATCATGGAGAGCCTGCCGCCGGACTCCACGCTCTCCGGCACCATGACGCCGCCGCCGGCGAACCTGCCGCAGGTCAAGGACAACGGCAAGGCCGCCGTCACCATCACCGTGCCGGCCGGGCAGGCCCCGCCGACCGACCTCCAGCAGGCCGTGCTGATCAAGGGCGAGGGCAAGCAGGTCAAGTCCGGGCAGACCCTGGTCGTGCAGTACACCGGGGTGCTGTGGAGCAACGGCCAACAGTTCGACTCCTCCTGGAGCCACGGCGGCGCGCAGGCGCTGCAGATCGGCACCGGCAGCGTCATCGAGGGCTGGGACAAGGGCCTGGTCGGCCAGAACGTCGGCAGCAGGGTGCTGCTGGTGGTGCCGCCGGCGCTCGGCTACAAGGACCAGGCGCAGGGCTCCGTGCCGCCGAACTCGACCCTGGTGTTCGTCGTGGACATCCTGGAGGCCGTGTAGCGCCCGGCGGGTCCGCGCCGGTCGGCGCGGGCCGGGGATCCGCACGGATCCGCGGAGATCCTTTGCACGGGCTGGTTCGAGCCCGGGGGGATTCCGTACGCTTGGGCGGGCGCTCGCACTGGCAAGCGCCCGCCCTCATCCTGACCTGTCATACTGCCCTCGCACTGTGGTAGGCGCCGCCGGCGTCCGGGGTCCGGGCGGGCAGTGCGACAGCACCGCGGCGCCACCACGCCGGCCGTAGACCTCGAAGACCTCGTGGCGAGATGGATGGGGAGTCATGTCTGAGAAAGCGTCGAGCCCGGGCGGGTCCGGTACCGCGCACGGTAACTCCGCCGGAGACCCGGCCGACTCGCGGCCCGGCGGCCCGCTCCCGGGCGACGGTGAGTCGATCATCGTGCCCCCGGCGATCCTGAAGCAGCAGGCCGGGTGGGGCGGGTCCGGGGAAGCGCCGCGGACCGCGGGGACGAAGACCGAGGACGACGTCCCGCAGATCTTCGCCTCCACCGTCCGCCGCCAGGACACCTCGGAGGCCGGGTACGACGAGAACCCGGGCAGGGTCGGCAAGCTCGGCGTGATCCTCGGCACGGTCCTGGGCGTCCTGCTCATCGGCAGCGCCGTCACCCTGTACCTGGTGAACAAGGACGGTTCGTCCGACGACACCGCCGCCAAGCCGGACGCCGCCAAGTCGGCCCCGGCCACGCCGACCCCCGACCCGGTCCCGCCGATCAAGGACAGCGCCAAGGTGCTGCCCAACGTCACCGGTGACTTCGGGACCAAGGCGACCATCGAGGTGCCGGCCGACCAGTCCGACGGCAGCTTCGTCGTCAAGGTGCTCTCCGAGGGCAGCGGTCCCAAGGTCGAGAAGAACTCCTGGACCTCGGTCGACTACACCGGCAAGGACTGGAACACCGGCAAGGACATCCCCTCCTCGTACGACGAGAAGGGCAAGCCGCAGATCTTCCAGGCCGGCACCGACGCGCTCATCCCGGCGCTCGACCAGGCCGTCGTCGGCAAGAAGGCCGGCTCCCGGCTGCTCGTCGTCGCCCCGCCGGCCGCCGCCTTCGGTGCCCAGGGCAACCCGAGCATGTCCATCGGGGCGAAGGACAACCTGATCTTCGTCATCGACATCCGCAACACCAACGCCCCCGACGCCGTCGTCAGCGGCACCGTGACCCCGCCGCCCGCGGACTTCCCGCAGGTCAAGGACAACGGCAAGAAGCCCGCCGAGATCACCCCGGTGCCCGGCGCCGCCGACCCGACCGAGCTCAAGAGCCACGTCCTGATCAAGGGCGAGGGCCGCAAGGTCGAGAAGGGCGAGAAGATCCTCGTCCAGTACACCGGCGCCCTGTTCAAGGACGGCAAGGTCTTCGACTCCTCGCTGAGCAAGGGCCAGGCGTTCTCCTTCCCGCTCGGCGGCGGCCAGGTCATCGCCGGCTGGGACCAGGGCCTGGAGGGCCAGACCATCGGCAGCCGCGTCGAGCTCGTCATCCCGGCCTCGCTCGGCTACAAGGACCAGGCCCAGGGCGAGATCCCCGCGAACTCCACGCTGGTCTTCGTCGTCGACATCCTCGACGCCGGTCAGGGCTGATCCACTTTCGGGTGACAATGGTGTGCGTGTGACCTTCGGGTCCGGCCGCGTGGCCGGGCCCGGGCGGGCGGCGGGCGCCCGTACCGTGGTCCGGGAACGGACCGTGGTGCGGGCGCCCGCCGCTTGGTCATGGAACGAACCAACCGTGAGATGAGGCACTAGTGAGCAAGCCCGAGATCGACTTCCCCGTCGGCGACGCGCCGACCGAGCTGAAGATCCGCGACATCACCGTCGGCACCGGCGAGGAGGCCAAGCCGGGCCAGGTCGTCGAGGTCCACTACGTCGGCGTGACCTTCGCGACCGGCGAGGAGTTCGACGCCAGCTGGAACCGCGGCTCGACCTTCAAGTTCCCGCTCGGCGGCGGCCGGGTCATCAAGGGCTGGGACCAGGGCGTCGCCGGCATGAAGGTCGGCGGCCGCCGCGAGCTGGTCATCCCGCCGCACCTGGCCTACGGCAACCAGTCGCCCAGCCCGCTCATCCCGGCGGGCTCGACCCTGATCTTCGTGGTCGACCTGATCTCCGTCTGAGGACGCTGATCACCCAGGGCCGCACCCCGTCCGCGGGGTGCGGCCCCACGCGTCCGCCGGGCACGGCGACACGTGTTCGCGGACTCGGCTTTTGCCGTGCGTACCGCTACCGGTACGGTCGGTCCCGCCGGGTCAACGACGACGCCCCGGCGGGCGCACCCCGCGCGCGGCGCGGCACACCGGAAGGGTCAGCGATGGCGATCGCCAAGGCAGAGCGGCTGATGAATCTCGCCCTGTGCCTGATGAACACCAGACGTCCGCTCTCCAAGAAGGAGCTGCGGGAGTCCATCGAGGCCTACCGCGAAGCCTGGCAGAACAGCAGCGAGGAAGCCTTCAACCGGATGTTCGAGCGGGACAAGGACGACCTGCGCGAACTCGGACTGGTCATCGACGTCGACGAGAACGCCCTCGACGGCGAACTCGGCTACCTCGCCCGCGCCGACCGCAACCGCCTGCCGGAGATCGCCCTCGACGCCGAGGAGGCGGCCGCGCTCACCCTCGCCGCCCGGGTCTGGCAGCAGGCCAAGATGAGCGGCGCCGCCAGCGGCGCGCTCCAGAAGCTCCGCGCCGCCGGCGTCCCGTTCACCGAGACCGAGCGCCGCCCGGCCCTCGAACCGCGCATCCCCGCCCGCGAGGCCGCGTTCGAACCGCTGCTCACCGCCGCCCGCGACCGCCGCCCGGTCACCTTCGACTACCGCAAGGCCGGCGCCGCCGCCGCCGAGCAGCGCGGCGTCGAGCCCTGGGCCCTGGAGTGCTGGCGCGGCCACTGGTACCTGGCCGGCTGGGACCGCGACCGCGAGGACGCCCGGGTCTTCCGGCTCAGCCGGATCACCGGCAAGGTCCGGGCCCGCTCCGGCGCCTTCCTCGGCACCGTGCCCGAGCACGTGGACGTCCGCGCCACCGTCGCCAAGTTCGCCGGCGAGGGCGCCACCGCGACCGCCGTGGTCAGGGTCCGCCGCGGTGCCGGCTTCCCGCTGCGCACCAAGGCGCTCACCACCCGGCGGGCCGACGACAGCTGGGACGAGCTGGAGATCCCGTACGGCAACGGGCTCGGCGCCGACCTCGCCGAGTTCGGGCCGGACGTGCTGGTGGTCGGCCCCGAGGAGCTGCGGGCCGACGTCATCGACCGGCTGCGTGCGGTGGCCGGAACTGCGGTGGAGGGTGTGCGGGCATGAGCGAGCGGAGCGAGGGAATCATGGGAAGGCGCGTATTGTGCGAAGCGCCCGCCGAGCGTAGCGAGGTGGACGCATGAGCAACGCGATCGACCAGACCCGGCGGATGCTCTCGCTGGTCACCTATCTGCGCGAGCGCCCCGGCGCCGAGGTCGCCGAGGTGGCCCGCGCCTTCGGCATCAGCGAGCGCGAACTGATCGGCGACCTCAACGTACTGCCGATGTGCGGCACCAGCTTCCGCGGCGGTGACCTGCTCGACATCGACACCGACGGCGAGCGGATCTGGTGGCACAACGTCGACGACGTCGCCCAGCCGCTGCGGCTGGCCGCCGACGAGGCGACCGCCCTGCTGGTCGCCGCCCGCGCCGTCGCCGGGCTGCCCGGTCTGCGGGCGGGCGACCGGGAGGCGCTCACCCGGGCCGTCGCCAAGATCGAGAACGCGGCGGGGGAGAGCGCCGAGGGCAGCGCCCGGGTCGGCGTCACCTTCGAGGCCGAGAGCCACGTCTTCGCCGACATCGACCGCGCCCTGAGCGAGGGCCGCCGGCTCTGGCTGCGCTACTACTCGCACGGCCGCGGCGGCATGACCGAGCGCGAGGTCGACCCGATCCGGCTGCTCACCGAGGGCCACACCTACCTGGAGGCCTGGTGCCGGACCTCCGAGGACCACCGGATGTTCCGGCTCGACCGGGTCGCCGAGATCAAGGTCCTGGACGTCCCCGCCGACCCGCCCAAGCGCGAGCCGCGCGACCTCTCCGGCGGGCTGGTCAACCCCTCCGCCGACGACCCCGAGGTGGTCGTCGAGGTCTCCTCCGGCGGCCGCTGGGTCGCCGAGTACTACACCCACGACCGGGCCGAGGAGCTGCCCGACGGCGGACTGCGGATCACCCTGCGCAGCGCCGACCCCTCGCAGCTGCGCCCGCTCGCGCTGCGGCTGGGCCGCGACGGGCGGATCGTCTCGCCGCCGGAGCTGGCCGAGCAGGCGCGGGCGGCGGCGCTGGAGGCGCTGGCGCACTACGGGGAGGGGCTGGTCTGAGCCGTGGAGCCCGGTACCAGATTCAAGGTGTACTGCTCGGAGTGCCGGGAGAAGGTGGAGCTGCCGGTCGAGGCGTTCCGCCTGACGTTCGGCCGCACGGCGGCGCAGGCGCACTACAGCTTCGGGTGCCCGCTGTGCGGGGCGGCGGTGCGCAAGCCCGCCGGGGAGAAGATCGTCACGGCGCTGACCGGGGCCGGGGTGCGGACCATGCGGCTGGTGCCGGCCGAGGGGTGAGCGGGGCCGGGGCCGATAGGGTGGGCGACATGTCCTGGATGCTCGTCGCCGCCGTCCTCCTCGCCACCGCCGGCCTGCTGGTGCTCGGCGTCCTCGCGGTCCGGCTCTGGCTGGACGTGCGCGCGCTGGCGAAGGGCGTGGACGCCGCCTCCCGGGCGCTGGCCGAGGCGGCCGGGGACCTCGCGGCCACGGCGGCGAGCCGCGGCTGACGGCGCGCGGGCCGTCGCGGGCCCGGCGTACGGAGCGTTCGCCCCGGCGCACGGAGTGCGGCGGCGGGCCGGGGAGCTGCCGGGAATGTCGAACGGGTGACACCGGGGGCTGCTGCGCGGAGGCGGGGGCGCGTTACGCTCTCAGTTGGCTCCTGAGCGCGAACGGGGGCCGCTGTCCTGTTCGGGCGGCCGTCGTCACGGCGTCACCCGCAGCGGTTACCATCCCCGCAGCGGGCGGCCCGTCGGTGCCGCCAAGACTGAAGGTGGTCGAGCATGCGGGTCTCGTTCACCGCGATCCTCCTGGTCGCGGTCATTGCCATTGTGCTCTTCGGCGCCAAGCGGCTGCCGGAGCTGGCGCGTTCCCTCGGCCAGTCGGCACGGATCCTCAAGAGCGAGGCCAAGGCGATGCGCACCGACGGTGCCGACACCCCGGCGCCGCCCGCCCCGGCGGTGGCCGACGGCGGTACGGCGAAGACCATCCAGTCCGCCCCGGGTGCGTCCGCGACCGCCCGCCCGGTGTCCGAGCAGCCCACCGGGCAGTCCGCTCCGGACGGCGGGGCGCGCTGAACGCGCGGCACGCGCGACCACTGGAGGCCCGTCGACCGGCGGGCCCCGACGCACGAGTTGAGGACCGGGGTTGAGCAAGCTCACCAAGGCGTCGAAGACGCCCAAGGATCCCGAGGGGCGGATGGCCCTCGCCGACCACCTGCGGGAACTGCGGAACCGCGTGGTCAAGTCGGTCCTGGCGATCGTGCTGATCACGATCGTCGCGCTGATCTTCCACAAGCAGATCGAGACGCTGCTGCTCAAGCCGCTGCCGCAGTGCACCCCGGACAACATCGAGTCCACCAAGGGCAAGTGCGCGCAGGTCTCCACCATCGGTCTGACCGCGGGCTTCAACTGGATGCTCAAGGTCGCCCTGACGGTCGGCGTGGTCGTCACCGTGCCGATCTGGCTGTACCAGCTGTGGGCCTTCGTGGCGCCCGGCCTGCACAAGCACGAGCGCAAGTACACGGTCATCTTCATGGCGTGCGGCGCGCCGCTGTTCCTGGCCGGTGTGACGCTGGCGATCCTGCTGCTGCCGCTGACCGTCCAGGTGCTGATCTCGTTCACCCCGGACCAGACCACACCGATCCTGCCGCCCGCCGACTACTTCGACATCGCCACCCGGCTGGTGCTGGTCTTCGGCCTGGCCTTCGAGTTCCCGCTGCTGCTGGTCATGCTGAACCTGACGGGCATGGTCACCGGCAAGCGGCTGCTGGGCTGGTGGCGCGGCATGGTGATGGGCATCACCGTGTTCGCCGCCTTCGCGACGCCCAGCGCCGACCCGCTCAGCATGCTGGCGCTGGCCGCGCCGATCTGGGCGCTGTACTTCCTCGCGGTCGGGGTCGCGATGCTGAACGACCGGCGCAGGGCCCGGCGCAACCCGGACCTCGCACTGGACGACGAGGAGGCCTCGCACGTCGACCTCTCGGTGGCGCCGGTCGCGAAGGCCGAGGCGATCGAGGCGTCGGGCACGCCGAGCGCGTCCGCCCAGGTGCCGGCCGCCCGCCACGAGCAGATGGACGACATCACCTGATCCGGCCGAGGGCCTGAGACCCGCGAGCCCCGGCCCGCCGCTCCCCAGCGGCGGGCCGGGGCTTTTCGACGTTTTTGGTCCGATCCGGGCGGCGGTCTTGGCAGCTTCGATGGCATGTGACATATTACTGACGTGTCCCACTCCCAGAGACTCCCCGACGTCGTCGTGGTCGGTGCCGGCGTCGTCGGCGCCGCCTGCGCGTACTACGCCGCACGGGCCGGCCTGCGCGTCGACGTCGTCGACCGCGGCCCGGTCGCCGGCGGCACCACCGGCGCCGGCGAGGGCAACCTGCTGGTCTCCGACAAGGAGCCCGGCCCCGAGCTCGACCTCGCCCTGTACTCCACCGGCCTCTGGCGCGAACTCGCCGACGACCTCGGCGTCGCCGTCGAGTACGAGGCGAAGGGCGGCCTGGTGGTCGCCAACACGCCCGCCCGGCAGGAGGCGCTGCGCGCCTTCGCGGCCGAGCAGACGGAGGTCGGCGTGATCTCCGAGGAGATCCCCGGCGAGCGGCTGAACGAGCTGGAGCCGCACCTCGCGCCCGGCCTGGCCGGCGGCTTCCTGTACCCCCAGGACGCCCAGGTCCAGCCCGCGCTGGCCGCCGCCCACCTGCTGCGCGCCGCCCGCCGGGCCGGAGCCCGGCTGCACACCGGCGAGGCCGTCCGGGCCGTGCTGCTCGGATCCGACGGCGCGGTGTGCGGCGTCGAGACCGAGCGGCGGCGGATCGAGGCGCCCGCCGTGGTCAACGCCGCCGGCACCTGGGGCGGCGAGCTGGCCGCGCTGGCCGGCGTCCGGCTGCCGGTGCTGCCGCGGCGCGGGTTCGTGCTGGTCACCGAGCCGCTGCCGCGGATCGTCCGGCACAAGGTGTACGCCGCCGACTACGTGGCCGACGTCGCCAGCGGCTCAGCCGCGCTGCAGACCTCGGCCGTGGTCGAGGGCACGCCGGGCGGGCCGGTGCTGATCGGCGCCAGCCGCGAGCGGGTCGGTTTCGACCGGACGCTCTCGGTCGAGGTGCTGCACCGGCTGGCCGCCCAGGCCGCCGCGCTCTTCCCGGTCCTGGCCGGGGTGAGCGTGATGCGCGCCTACCGCGGCTTCCGCCCGTACCTGCCGGACCACCTGCCCGCGATCGGCGCCGACCCCCGGGTGTCCGGTCTGTACCACGCCTGCGGCCACGAGGGCGCGGGCATCGGCCTGGCCCCGGCCACCGGGCTGCTGATCGCCCAGCAGCTCACCGGCAAGGCCGCTGACCTGGACCTCACGCCCTTCCGGGCCGACCGCTTCCCGGCCGGGGGCGGTACCGAGGCCGACGCCGGCTGAGGCCGCGGCACCCGTCGCACCGTGTGCGGCGACCGTGCCGAGCGCACCGCTGCGCCGAGTGTGCCGGGCCGGCCGACAAACCCACGATCGGCTCATGAGCTGAACGGAGAACCCCCACCCATGCGCCGTCCCCGCACCCCCGCGGAGCTGGTCCGGGCCGAGCCCGGACCCGCGTTCACCATCGACTTCGACGGTCGGCCCGTGCCCGCGCTGCCCGGGCAGACGATCGCCGCCGCCCTGTGGGCCGACGGCGTGCTGGCCTGGCGCACCACCCGGGTCGGCGGCCGGCCGCGCGGGGCGTTCTGCGGCATCGGCGCCTGCTTCGACTGCCTGGCCACCGTCGACGGGCGGCCCAACCAGCGCACCTGCCTGCTGCCGGCCGAGCCCGGCACCACCGTCACCACCCAGGAGGGTCACGGCCGTGCCGACCTCGACGTCTGAGCCCCTGTCCGGCGGGCCGGACCCCTACGACCTCGCGGTGATCGGCGCCGGGCCGGCCGGCCTGGCCGCCGCCGTGACCGCCGCCGACCTCGGGCTGCGCTGCGCCCTGGTCGACGCCGGCCGGAGCACCGGCGGGCAGTACTACCGCCACCCCGCCCCCGGCCTCGGCGCCAACCGGCCCGACCGGCTGCACCACGGCTGGTCGGTCTACACCGGCCTCGCCGACCGGCTCGCCGCCCACCGCGCGGCCGGCCGCGTCGAGCTGCTGGCCGGCCACCAGGTGTGGGCGCTGGAGCGCGCGGGGGAGCGCGACTGGCGGCTGCACGTCACCACCGGTCCGGACGCCGACGACCGGGCCACCGTCCGGTCCGCCGCCGTCCTGCTCGCCACCGGCGCGTACGAGCGGCAGCTGCCCTTCCCCGGCTGGACCCTGCCCGGGGTGGTGACCGCCGGCGGCGCGCAGGCCATGCTCAAGGCCGGCCTGGTGCTGCCCGGGCGACGGATCGTGGTGGCCGGGAGCGGCCCGCTGCTGCTCGCGGCGGCCTCCTCCCTGGTCACCGCCGGCGCCGAGGTGCCCGCGGTGGTCGAGGCCACCGCGTACCTCGGGTACGCCCGGCGCCCCGGCGTGCTGGCCGCCGTTCCGGCCAAGCTCGTCGAGGGCGCCGGGCACGGCTCCGCGCTGCTGCGGCACGGCGTGCGGCTGCGGCCGCGCAGCGCGGTCATCGAGGCGCACGGCACGGACCGGGTCACCGCCGTCACGGTGGCCCGGCTGGACGCCGCCTGGCGTACGGTGCCGGGCAGTGAGCGGCGGATCGAGTGCGACGCGCTCGCCGTCGGCCACGGGCTGGTCCCGCAGATCGAGCTGGCCACCGAGGTGGGCGCGGCCATCCGCACCACGCCCGACGGCACGGCCGCGCTCAAGGTCGACGCCCGCCTGAGGACCACCGTCCCCGGGCTCTGGGCGGCCGGCGAGACCTGCGGGGTCGGCGGCGCCGACCTGGCGATCACCGAGGGCGAGCTGGCCGCGCACGCGGTCGCCGACCAGCCGGTGCGCACCGCGCTGCTGCGCCGGCGCTCCCGGCTGCGGGCCTTCGCCGAGCTGATGGCCGCCGCCCACCGGCCCGGCCCGGGCTGGACCGAGTGGCTGCGGGAGGACACCGACGTCTGCCGCTGCGAGGAGGTCCCGGTCGGGCGGATCCGCGAGGCGGTGGACGAGCTGGGCGCGGGCGACGCGCGCACCGTCAAGCTGCTGACCAGGGCCGGGATGGGCTGGTGCCAGGGCCGGATGTGCGGTCCGGCGGTGGCCTGCCTGGCGGGCGGCGGTGCCGTGCCGGAGGAGTCCCGGGCGGACAGCCGGCCGTTCTCCTGCCCCGTTCCGCTCGGACAACTCGCGGCCGAGCGGACCGAGCCGGACGGCCCGGCCGACCCGCACTGAGCCCGTTCGGGCCCGGACCGGGCCCGAACGGGGCGTGACCGGGCGGGACCGGGCCCACCAGGCCCGGCCCGTCACGGTCCGCCCGAAATCGCTCGGCGGGGACTCTTGTGTCCGCCGCGCGCCCCCTAATAAAATGTCACACCTCACCAAGGAGTCACCTGTGTCCCAGACCCCGCACGACAGCACCCGGCCCTGGCGCGGCATCATGGTCGCCACCACGCTCCCGCTGCGCCCGGACCTCTCCGTCGACTACGACGCGTACGCCGACCACGTCCGCTGGCTGATCGAGTCCGGCTGTGACGGCGTCGTCCCCAACGGCTCGCTCGGCGAGTACCAGACCCTCACCGCCGAGGAGCGCGCCAAGGTCGTCGAGGTCGCCGTCGAGGCGGCCGGCGACGGCTCCCGCGTGATGCCCGGCGTCGCCGCCTACGGCAGCGCCGAGTCCCGCCGCTGGGCCGAGCAGGCCGCCGAGGCCGGCGCCGGCTCCGTCCTGCTGCTGCCGCCGAACGCCTACCGTGCCGACCGGGCCGCCGTCCGCGGCCACTACGCCGAGGTCGCCAAGGCCGGCGTGCCGATCGTGGCCTACAACAACCCGATCGACACCAAGGTCGACCTCGTCCCGTCGCTGCTCGCCGAGCTGCACGCCGAGGGCTCGATCGTCGCGGTCAAGGAGTTCACCGGCGACGTCCGCCGGGCGTACGAGATCGCCGAGCTGGCCCCGGGCCTCGACCTGCTGATCGGCGCCGACGACGTGCTGCTGGAGCTGGCCCTGGCCGGCGCCGTCGGCTGGATCGCCGGCTACCCGAACGCGCTGCCCGAGGCGAGCGTCGCGCTGTACAAGGCCGCCGTCGCCCACGACCTGGGCACCGCGCTGCCGCTCTACAAGGCGCTGCACCAGCTGCTGCGCTGGGACTCCAAGACCGAGTTCGTCCAGGCGATCAAGCTCTCCATGGACATCGCCGGCCGCCCCGGCGGTCCGACCCGGGCGCCGCGCCTGCCGCTGACCCCGGAGATCGAGGCGGCCGTCCGCGCCGCCACCGAGAAGGCGCTGGCCGAGGGCCTCGCCTGATCCGCACCCCGTAGTTCCGGAGTCCGGGACGGCCGGCTGCGGCGGCAGCCGGCCCCCCTGACGGGGCTCACCCACCCACCCATCCACCACCCCAGGGAGCGTCAGCAGATGCGCAGCCGCCACGTCTTCCACGCCGTCGACTCGCACACCGAGGGCATGCCCACCCGGGTCATCACCGGTGGGTTCGGCGTCATCCCCGGTGCCACCATGGCCGAGCGCCGGGTGCACTTCCAGCAGCACCTGGACCACTTCCGGACCCTGCTGATGTACGAGCCCCGCGGCCACGCCGCGATGAGCGGCGCGATCCTGCAGCCGCCGACCCGGCCGGACGCCGACTGGGGCGTGCTCTACATCGAGGTCTCCGGCCTGCTGCCGATGTGCGGCCACGGCACCATCGGCGTGGCCACCGTCCTGGTGGAGACGGGCATGGTGCCGGTCGTCGAGCCGGTCACCACCGTCCGGCTGGACACCCCGGCGGGCCTGGTGATCGCGGACGTCGCGGTGGAGAACGGCGCGGCCAAGGCGGTCACCATCCGCAACGTGCCGTCCTACTCGGTGGCGCTGGACCGGAAGATCGAGGTCCCCGGCTACGGCACGGTGGGCTACGACCTCGCCTACGGCGGAAACTTCTACGCCATCCTGCCGCTCGCCGAGTTCGGCCTGCCGTTCGAGCGGGAGCGCAAGCAGGACATCCTGGACGCCGGCCTGGCCTTGATGGACGCCATCAACGCCGGACCGGACCGCCCGGTGCACCCGGAGAACCCGTCCATCCACAGCTGCCACCACGTCCAGCTGCTCGCCCCCGGCTCCACCGCCGAGCACTCCCGGCACGCGATGGCCATCCACCCCGGCTGGTTCGACCGCTCGCCCTGCGGCACCGGCACCTCCGCCCGGATGGCCCAGCTGCACGCCCGCGGCGAGCTGCCGCTGGACCGGGACTTCCGCAACGACTCCTTCATCGGGACCACCTTCATCGGCCGGCTGGTCGAGGAGACCGAGGTGGCCGGGCACCCCGCGGTGGTGCCGACCGTCACCGGCCGGGCCTGGGTCACCGGGACCGCCCAGTACTTCCTCGACCCCACCGACCCGTTCCCGGCCGGCTTCCTGCTCTGACCGGCCGCCGGCTCCCCGTCCCCACCCCTCCCGTCGAATCCCCCGAAGGGCTGCTCCCCGTGACGATCCGTTCGTACAACCCCGCCGACCCCGCGGACCTCGTCGCCGAGGCGCCCCGCCCCGGCACCGAGGCCGTCGAGGCCGCCGTCGCCCGTGCCCGCGCCGCGCAGCCCGGCTGGCTCGCCGCCGGCGCCGGCGCCCGCTCGGCCGCGCTCACCCGGATCGCCGAGGCCGTCGAGGCGCACGCCGAGGAGCTGGCCGAGCTGGTCGTCCGCGAGGTCGGCAAGCCGATCGCCGAGGCGCGCGGCGAGGTCGCCCGCACCGCCGCGATCTGGCGCTACTACGCGCAGGCGCCGTTCGCCGCCTCCGGCGAGGTGCACGAGACCGCCGGCGGGCCCGGCCTGCTGCTCACCCGCCGCCGCCCCTACGGCGTCGCCGGGCTGATCACGCCGTGGAACTTCCCGCTGGCGATCCCCACCTGGAAGGCCGCCCCGGCGCTGGCCGTCGGCAACAGCGTCGTCCTCAAGCCCTCCTCGGAGGCGATCGGGGTCGCGCGGCGGCTGGGCGAGCTGATCGCCGGGGCCGGGCTGCCCGCGGACGTCTTCACCGTGCTGCCCGGCGGCGGCGCCGAGGGCGGCACCCTGGTCGCCGCGGCCGACGTGGTCTCCTTCACCGGCTCCACCGGGGTCGGCCGCCAGGTCGTCCGCACCGCCACCGAGCGCGGCATCCCGGTGCAGGCCGAACTCGGCGGGCTGAACACGGGGATCGTCCTGCCGGACGCCGACATCGACCAGGCCGCCGCCCACCTCGCCAACGCGATCGCCGGCTACGCGGGCCAGAAGTGCACCGCCACCAGCCGGGTCGTCGCCGTCGGTGCGGCCTACGAGCCGCTGCGCGCCGCGCTGGTCAAGGCGCTCGCCGAGGTCGACGAGACCTCCTGCGGCCCGGTCATCAACGAGGCCACCCGGGACGAGATCACCGCGGCCGTCGTCTCCGCCAAGGAGGGCGGCGCCGAGCTGCTGACCGGCGGCACCGTGCCCGAGCGGGACGGCTGGTACCTGGAGCCGACCCTGGTCGCCGGGGTGCCGGACGGCCACCCGCTGCGGAGCGAGGAGTTCTTCGGCCCGATCGCCGTGCTGCACGCGGCGGCCGACCTGGACGAGGCGATCGCGATCGCCAACGACACCCCGTACACCCTGTCCGCCTCGGTGCACACCCGGAACCTGGACGCGGCGCTGGCCGCCGCCGACCGGCTGAACGCGGGCATGATCCGGGTCAACGCGCCGTCCAGCGGCGTCGACTTCCACCTGCCGTTCGGCGGTGCCAAGGGCGCCAGCCACGGCGCCCGCGAGCAGGGGCAGGCGGCGCTGGACTTCTACACCCAGAGCCGCACCGTCACCCTGCTGCCGGGCGGGGGTGCCTGATGACGGCGCAGCCCACCGGCGGCGAGGCCCTGCGGGTCGACACCGTCGACTACCACACGGCCGGCGAGCCGTTCCGGATCGTCGTCGACGGCGCGCCGGTGATCCCCGGTGACAGCGTCGCCGAGCGGCGGGCCATCGCGATCGGCGCCGGCGGCACCGCGACCGCGCCCCGGCCGAGCGCGCTGGACGACATCCGGCAGCTGCTCACCCGCGAGCCGCGCGGCCACGGCGGGATGTACGGCGGCTTCCTGGTGCCGCCGGACGACGACGAGGCCGACCTCGGCGTGCTGTTCTGGCACAAGGACGGCTACTCGACCGCCTGCGGCCACGGCACCATCGCGCTCGGCGCCTGGGCGGTCGACTCCGGGCTCGTCGCGGCGCCCGACTACGGCGTCGCCCGGGTGCGGATCGACGTGCCGTCCGGCCGGGTCACCGCGCTGGTCCACCGGGCCGCCGGGCGGACCACCGGGGTGACGTTCCGCAACGTGCCCGCCTGGGTCAGCGAGCTGAAGCTCCCGGTGGAGACCTCGCGCGGCACCGTCGACGTGGCCGTCGCGCACTCCGGCGCCTGCTACGCCTCGGTGCCGGCCGCCGCGCTCGGCCTCTCGGTGAGCCTCGGCGAGCTGCCCGAACTCACCGCCATCGGGCGGGAGATCAGGGCCGCGCTGGCCGGTTCCCCGGCGGTGCAGCACCCGGTGGACCCGCGGCTGTCGGGCGTCTACGGGGTCATCCTGTTCGACGAACTCCCCTCGGCGGACGGCGCGCTGAACCAGCGCAACGTCACCGTCTTCGCGGACGGCCAGATCGACCGCTCGCCGTGCGGCTCCGGCACCTCGGCCCGGCTGGCGATCCTGGCCGCCGAGGAGCGGCTCGCACCGGGCGAGGAGCTGCGGCACGAGTCGATCGTCGGCACCGTCTTCGGCGGGCGGGTGCTGGCCGGCGGCGACCCGTGGGGCGACGGTGTGGTCACCGAGGTGACCGGCACCGCGCACCGCACCGGCGAGCACCGCTTCGTGCTCGACTCGCAGGACACCCTCGGCGCGGGGTTCCTGCTGTGAGCGGGGACCTGAGGACGGTGGCCGCTGCCCCGGTCACCGCCCCGGCCCCGGAACCGCCCGGCGCGGCGGCTGAGCCGCTCCAGCCCGCCGCGCCGGGCCCGGACGACGTCCTCGCGTCGGACGCCGTCGGGCTGACGCCCGTCGAGGCGTCCCGGGCGATCGAGCGGGTCCTGCTCGACGGGCTGGACCCGGAGGCCGCGCCCGCCCGCTCGGCCGTACCGGTGCCCGCCGGGGAACTGCTG
The DNA here is from genome assembly GCF_042268405.1 of Kitasatospora sp. NPDC056184. Lineage (NCBI taxonomy): Bacteria > Bacillati > Actinomycetota > Actinomycetes > Kitasatosporales > Streptomycetaceae > Kitasatospora > Kitasatospora sp. NPDC056184. The sequence goes on from NZ_JBHJUI010000009.1 coordinate 240,889, forward strand.
CTGATGCCGGCCGCCTCCGCCCGGTACGTCGGGGTGAAGATCGCCGGGGTCGCCCCCGCCAACCCGACCGTCGGGCTGCCCCGGATCACCGGCAGCTACCTGCTGCTGGACGGTCCGACCCTGCAGCCGCTGGCCCTGCTCGACGGCGTCGCGCTCACCTCGCTGCGCACCCCCGCGGTCACCGCCGTCGCGCTGGACCGGCTGGCGGCGCCGCAGGCCGAGCACCTGGTGCTGTTCGGCTCCGGCCCGCAGGCCTACGGCCACCTGGACGCGCTGCTGGCCATCCGCCCGCTGACCCGGGTGACCGTGGTCGCCCGCAGCGAGCAGCCCGCCGAGGCCCTGGCGCGGTACGCCCGGGCCCGCGGTGTGGCGGCCGCCGTCGGCACCCCCGCCGACGTGGCGGACGCCGACCTGGTGGTCTGCTGCACCACCGCGCGCACCCCGCTGTTCGACGGCGCGCTGGTCCCGGACCACGCGGCGGTGGCGGCGGTCGGCTCGCACGAGGTCGACGCCCGGGAGGTGGACGAGGTGCTGGTCGGCCGGTCCGCGCTCTACGTGGAGGCCCGCGCGGTGGCGCTGCGGGAGGCCGGTGACCTGCTGATGGCGGGGATCACCGGCGCCGACACCCTGTGGAACCTGGCCGAGCTGGTGAACGGCGATGCGCCGGTGCCGGCCGATCGGCCGAGGTTCTTCAAGAGCGTCGGCATGGCCTGGGAGGACCTCGCGGTCGCGGCGGAGACCTACCGCCGCGACGCGGGCTGAGTCTCCGGCCGGCACGGGGCCCGCTGTGGGGCCCGACGCACGGTGCCGGCGCCTCGGCGCTGCGCCGGCACCCGCCCCCGGACCCGTTGCCCTGGACGGGGGGCGGTCGTTGAAGTGACCGGCCGGAAGTGCGGCCGACGTGGTGGGACGGGATCCCCCGCCACGTCGGCCGCTTCTTTGCGTTCCGGCGCCTTCGGACCCGGGGCGGCTAGCGGTAGGTGTTGATCAGACGGGCCAGGTGGCGGCCGGTCAGGTGGAGGGGCTCCTCGCTGCGGGCGACCTGGGCGGCGAGTTCGGCGCCCTCCAGGGTGTTGATGACGGTGGCGGCGAGTTCGCGGGCGTCGGCGAGGGCGATGCCCGAGCCGTGCAGCTTCTCCTCGACGATCGCGCGCCAGTGCGCGAAGGCCTCGGCGACGGCCTGCTCGATGACCGGGGCCCGGCCGACCGTCTCCAGCGCGGTGGTGGTGATCGGGCAGCCGTCCTGCCAGTCGGAGGCGCGCAGGGACTCGGCGAGCAGCCGGGTGCAGGCGGTGATCGCCTCGGCCGGGTCGGCGGTGCTGTCCAGTGCCTCGTGCAGCATCTCGGCGAACTCCCGGTCGCCGTGGCGGATCGCCTCGGCGGCCAGCTCCTGCTTGCCGCCCGGGAAGAAGTGGTAGACGGAGCCGAGGGTGGCCTCCGCCTCGCGGGAGATCTGCTTGATGCCGGTGCCCTCGAACCCCTGGCGCTGGAGCAGCCGTGAGGTGGCCCGGACGATCCGCTCGCGGGTGCCGGTGGTGGTCGTCTTCACGGGGGGAGTCTAGCCGGTCATTGAATAGAGCGTTCGTTCCAGAGCTGTGCTAGCGTCACGCCCTGGATAGAGCGTTCGTTCTAGTCGCACTCCGGAGGGGATCCCCATGTCCGTCGCGCAGCAGCAGCACGGCAAGCCGTCCGTCACCGTGATCGGCCTCGGCCCGATGGGCCTGGCCATGGCCGGCGCCTACCTCGACGCCGGGTACGCCGTCACCGTCTGGAACCGGACCGCCGGGCGGGCCGCCGGCCTGGTCGCCCGCGGCGCGGTCCTCGCACCGAGCGCGGCCGCGGCGGTCGCGGCCGGGGAACTGGTCGTGCTCAGCCTCACCGACTACGACGCGGTGTTCGCCGTGCTCACCGCCGCCGAGGCGGAACTGGCCGGGAGGACCGTCGTCAACCTCAGCTCGGACACCCCCGAGCGGGCCCGCGAGGCCGCCCGGTGGCTCGCCGAGCGGGGCGCCGGGCACCTCACCGGCGGGGTGCAGGTGCCGCCGTCCGGCATCGGCAGGAGCGGGTCGTCCACCTTCTACAGCGGTCCGGTCGAGCTGTTCGGGCGGCACCGGGCCGCCCTGGAGGTGCTGACCGGAGCCGACTACCGGGGCGACGACCCCGGGCTCGCCCAGCTGTACTACCAGATCCAGATGGACCTCTTCTGGACCTCGCTGGCCGGCTACCTGCACGCCACCGCCGTCGCCGAGGCCAACGGCATCCCGGCGGACGCGTTCCTGCCCTACGCCACCTCGACCGCCGCCTCGATGCCGGGCTTCCTGGCCTTCTACGCGCCCCGGATCGCGGCCGGCCACCACGAGGGCGACGTCGACCGGCTCACCATGGCGCTCGCCAGTGTCGAGCACGTCCTGCACACGGTGGAGGCCTCCGGGGTGGACGGCGCGCTGCCGCGGGCGCTCGCCGACACCTTCCGGCGGGGCGTCGAGGCCGGGCACGGGGCGTCCAGCGCGACCAGTCTGGTCCGGCTGTTCAAGGGGGAGTGAGACGGGACGGGTGAAGTGGGGGGCCGCCGACCGTTGTCACCGGGCGGCGGCCCTGCCACGATGGGGTCCGGTCATGTACCGCGGTCCCTGACGGGGCGTCCGAATCACGGAATGTTGCACACTCAACGTAACGTGACATTGTACGCTGGTGTTCTGCACTCACCGGAGGAACACCATGGCCGACCTCAAACCCCGCACCCTGATCTCCGTCCAGGAGCGGCTGCGCGACCAGGTCGCCCACGCCCTGCGGGCCGCTCTGATCTCCGGCGAGCTGCGCCCCGGCGTCGTCTACTCCGCGCCCGCCCTCGCCGCCGACTTCGGCGTCTCCGCCACGCCCGTCCGCGAGGCCATGCTCGACCTCGCCCGCGAGGGCCTGGTCGAGGCCGTCCGCAACAAGGGCTTCCGGGTCACCGAACTCACCGAGCGCGACCTCGACGACTTCACCGAGATCCGCGCCCTCATCGAGGTCCCCACCGTCGGCCGGGTCGCCCGCAGCGCCAGCGCCGACCAGCTGGAGGCGCTGCGCCCGCAGGCCGAGGCGATCGTCGCCGCCGCGGGCAAGCAGGACCTCATCGGCTACCTGGAGGCGGACCGCCAGTTCCACCTCGACCTGCTCGGCCTGGCCGGCAACGCCCGCCTGGTCGAGGTCGTCGGCGACCTGCGCAAGCGCTCCCGCCTCTACGGCCTCAACCGCCTGGCCGAGCGCGGCGAGCTGGTCTCCTCGGCGGAGGAGCACCTGGAGCTGCTCGACCTGATGATCGCCGGCGACGCCCCGGCCGCCGAGTCCTGCATGACCCGCCACCTCAGCCACGTCCGCTCGCTGTGGGCCGAGGACGAGCAGGAACAGCCGGAGGAGTCCCGCACCGGCCTGCGGCTGCGGGCCCGCTAGGGGTAAACCACCCGTTCGGGCGAACCGGCGGGACATCGCCGCCCCGGTCACACGTCTGCGGCAGGATCAGCGGCGTGCCTCCTTCACCGCTCGACATGGCCGACGTCCTCTTCGAGCGCTATCCACGCCACCGCGTGGAGGTCCTCGGCGGGCAAGTCTCGATCGAACCGGTGCCGGACGGTCGGCATGCCGCGATCCTGCGCGACGTGCTGGCCGGCCTGTACACGGCCGGAGCGGACTGCAAGGGCGGGCCGGAGGCCTTCCGGCAGTTGGCGATCTGGCTGCCGACCGGTCCCTTCGACTACGCGATGCCGGACGTGTCGGTCGTCGATCCGGAGTCCGACGACCGCATGGTCGAGTTCAACTGCTACGACCCGGCCTGCTTCCGGCTGGTGCTGGAGGTCACCTCCTCGGCGTTCGGCGACGAACTCACCCGGAAGCCCGCCGCGTACGCGGCCGCCGAGGTGCCGGTCTACGTGGTCGTGGACCGGGTCGACCGGCGGGTCGTGGTGTTCACCGAGCCTCGTGGGGCCGAGTATCGCGTGCGGGAGGTCCGCCACCCGGGGGAGTCGTTCGCCCTGCCCCCGTCGGTCGGGGTGCCGGTGACGTTCGCGGTGGCGGACCTCGTCGCGGTCAGACGGTAGCCGCCGGTATCGTCAGGCGGCCGTCGTGGACCTCGGCGACCTGGTCGACCGCCGTCAGGTGGGTCCGGTCGTGGGTGACCAGGACAGTGGCGGTGGCGCGCTGGTGGGTGAGGGTGGTCAGCAGGTCCAGGACGGCCGCGCCGCGCTCGTGGTCCAGGGCGCTGGTGGGCTCGTCGACCAGCAGGACCGTGGGGTCGTTCATCAGCGCGCGGGCGATGTTCACCCGCTGGCGCTGACCGCCGGAGAGCTGGTGCGGGCGGCGGGCCGCCTGGTCGCGCAGGCCGACGGCGTCCAGCAGCTCCAGGGCCCGGGGGAGGGCGGTGCGCGGGGCGCGGCCGTCCAGGTGGGCCATCACCTGGAGCTGCTCGACGGCGGTGAGCGAGGGCAGCAGGTTGGGCTGCTGGAAGACGATGCCGATCCGGTCGCGGCGCAGCGCCGCCAGCGCGGTGCGGTCCAGGCCGGTGGTGTCCGTGCCGTCCACCTCCACCCGCCCGGAGTCCGGGGCGATCAGCGTGGCGGCGACCGCCAGCAGGCTGGACTTGCCCGAGCCGGACGGGCCCACCACGGCGGTGACGGTGCCCTTGGGGACGGTCAGCGAGACGTCGTCGAGGGCGGTCAGCCGGCCGTCGCCGTCGGGGTAGGTCAGCGTGACGTGGTCGAGAACGAGAGTCATCGGGCGCTCCCCAGGGCGGTCAGCGGGTCGACGGAGGTGATGCGGCGGACGGACAGGGCCGCGCCGACCGCGCCGAGCGCGATCATGACGACGGCGGGGACCAGTACGGTCGGCGCGTCCAGGACGAACGGGACGGCGGAGCCGATCAGCGCGCCGAGGCCGGCGGCGACGGCCGTGCCGAGCGCGGTGCCGAGCAGCAGCAGGACCACGGCCTGCCCCAGCGCGTCGCGCAGCAGGTAGCGGGTGGAGGCGCCGAGCGCCTTCAGGACGGCGATGTCGCCGCTGCGCTGGATCGTCCAGACGGTGAAGAACGCGCCGATCACCAGGGCCGAGATGGCGAACAGGAAGCCCCGCATCAGCTGGAGCGAGCCGTTCTCGGAGGTGTAGGAGCCGATCGCGGCGAGCGCGTCGTCCCGGGTGCGGGTCTCGGTGCCGAGCGCGGCGTCGGCGGCGGCCAGGTCGGCGCCGTCGGCGGTGGTGAGCGCGACCACGGTGGCGTGGCCGGCGCCGCCCGGGGCGGCCCGCTGCCAGTCGGCGAGGGTGGTCCAGACGACCGGGGTGTGGCTGTAGGAGGCGTCCCCCGAGACGGCCGCGACCGTCAGGGGGTGGCCGGCGACGGTGAACGCGTCGCCCGGGCGCAGCCCGCCGAGGTCCTCGGCGGCGGTCTCCGACAGCACCGCCCGGCCCGGGGCGAGCGCGGCACCCTGCGGGGCGAGCGCGGAGCCGTCGGGCAGGCCGAAGACGGAGAGCGCGGCGGTGCGCGGGCCGGCCGCCGCCTTGGTGGTGGCGATGCCGAGCGGTTGCGCGTCGGTGACGCCCGGGGTCCGGGCCCAGCCCTGCCACTGCTCGGGGGTGACCTGGGAGTCGGTGAACGACAGCTTCTGGCCGTCGGCGGGCCGGCCGAAGGCCAGGTGGTCGGCGGACAGGCCGGTGATCGCCGAGATGTTCTGGCGTCCCAGCCCGGCCGTCAGGCCCGACAGCAGGCCGACCAGCACCGTGATCAGCACGATGACGGTTCCCATCAGGGCGAACCGCCCCTTGGCGAACCTCAGATCCCTCCAGGCGACGAACACCGCAAGCCCTTCCGCTCGATCCACTGCGACACTGGAAAGACTCCTCGAAGGAGGGCCCCTCGGGCATCGCACCGGGGATTGCATCCTCGGCATCGAAGGGCGGGAGCGGAGTTCAACCTTTCGATTGATGCCCGACGGGCGCACGGACCCTAGGCTGGACGGATGGCGACCGATCGACCTCGAACCACTCCCGTCGCCCGCGTCCTCCAGGTCTGCCTGCACCTGCTCGTGGCGGGCCTGCTGGCGCTCGCCGTCGTCCGGGCCCTGGCCGGCCGGGGCGGCGACCCGGTGGCGGTCACGGCCGCCGCGACCGCGATGGCCGCCGTCTACACGGCCGGGCCGCTGATCGGCGCGGTCGGCCGCTCCCGCCGCGCCGCCGGGCTCTGGCTCGCGCTGCTCGGCGTCACCTGGGCGGGGGTGCTGATCACCACCCAGGACGGGGTCTGGCTGGCCTTCCCGCTGTACTTCCTGGAACTGCACCTGCTCGGCCGCCGGGCCGGACCGGTGGCGGTCGGGCTCACCGCGGTCGCCTCGATCGCCGCCTACTCCGCGCACCAGCACACCGTCAGCGTCGCGGCGGCGATCGGGCCGCTGCTGGGCGCCGCCGTCGCCACCGCCACCGTCCTCGGCTACCAGGCGCTCTACCGGGAGAGCGAGGAGCGGCGCCGGCTGATCGACGAACTGACCGCCGCCCGCGCCGACCTCGCCGCCGCCCACCACGCGGCCGGCGTCCTCGCCGAGCGCGAGCGGCTCGCCCGGGAGATCCACGACACCCTCGCGCAGAGCCTCACCAGCATCCAGCTGCTGCTGCGGGCCGCGCAGCGCGCGCTGCCGGAGCGCACCGACGCCGCCGCCGAGTACGTCGAGCAGGCCCGGCAGGCCGCGCAGGACAACCTCGACGAGGCCCGCCGCTTCGTGCGCGCGCTGACCCCGCCGGCGCTGGAGAGCGACACGCTGCCGGTCGCGCTGGAGCGGCTGTGCGCGACGACCTCGGCGCGCAGCGGGCTGCCGGTACGGCTGCACGTCTCCGGCGAGCGGGTCCGGCTGCCCGTGCCGCACGAGGTGGCGCTGCTGCGGATCGCGCAGTCGGCGCTCGGGAACACGGTGCGGCACGCGGGGGCGACGCACGCGGAGGTGACGCTCAGCTTCATGGCGGGGGAGGTGGCGCTGGACGTGGTGGACGACGGGGCGGGGTTCGAGCCGGGGGCCGTCGGTGGACCGGAGGCGGGCGCGGGCGGGGACGGCGGGTTCGGGCTGCCGTCGATGCGGGCCCGGGCGCGGGCGCTCGGCGGGACCTTCGCGGTGGAGTCCGCGCCGGGGGAGGGGACGGCGCTCGCCGTGCTGCTGCCGGTGCCCGACGCTTCGAGTGAGGAGACCTCGTGACCGACGCCGTGATCCGCCTGCTGCTGGCCGACGACCACCCGGTGGTCCGGGCCGGGCTGCGGGCCGTGCTGGAGAGCGAGCCGGACTTCGCGATCGTCGCGGAGGCCGCGACCGCCGAGCGCGCCGTCGAGCTCGCGGCGGAGCTGGACGTGGACGTGGTGCTGATGGACCTCCAGTTCGGGCCCGGCTCGGTGATGAACGGCGCGCAGGCCACCGCGGCGATCACCGCGCGGGGCGCGGGGGCGCCGCGGGTGCTGGTGGTGACCACGTACGACACCGACGCGGACACCCTGCCGGCGCTGGAGGCCGGGGCCACCGGGTACCTGCTGAAGGACGCGCCGCCGGAGGAACTGGCGCGGGCCGTGCGGTCGGCGGCGGCGGGGCGGACGGCGCTGGCGCCGACGGTGGCGGACCGGCTGCTGGAGCGGATGCGGACGCCCGCGGCGGCGCTGAGCGTACGGGAGACGGAGGTGCTGGGGCTGGTCGCGGACGGGCTCACCAACCAGGCGATCAGCCGGCGGCTGCACCTGAGCCTGGCGACGGTGAAGTCGCACCTGGTGCACATCTACACGAAGTTGGGCGTGGAGTCGCGGACGGCGGCGGTGCGGGAGGCGCGGGCACGGGGGCTGATCCGGCGCGGGGGGTGATCCGGCCCGGGCGGGGGTGAGCGCGGGAGGGGCCGGCCCGGTGCGCGGCGTAGGGTGGGCCGGTAGCCCGGGAACCCCGGTGTGCCGTGTGAGTGGAGGATCCCCGGATGGCCGTGCGACTCGACGAACTCCCCGTGCCCGTGATCGGCGCGCCGATGGCCGGCGGGCCGTCGACGCCGGAGCTGGCGGCCGCCGTGAGCGGGGCGGGCGGGCTCGGCTTCCTCGCCGCCGGGTACCGGAGCGCCGTGGACACCTTCGAGCAGGTCCGCCGGGTACGGGAGCTGACGGACCGCCCGTTCGGCCTGAACCTGTTCGTGCCCGCGGAGCCGGGCGACCGGGCGGCGGTGGCCGCCTACCGGGAGCGGCTGCGGCCGGAGGCCGAGAAGCACGGCGTGACCCTGCCGGAGGCGATCGCGCCGGACCGGGACGACTGGGAGGCCAAGATCGCCGGGCTGCTCGCCGAGCCCGTCCCGGTGGTCTCGTACACCTTCGGGCTGCCCTCCGCCGAGGAGGCGCGGGCGCTGCGGGCGGCGGGCACCTTCCAGGTCGGCACGGTGACGACGCCGGACGAGGCGCGCCGCGCCGAGGCGGTCGGGATGGACGCGCTGTGCGTCCAGGGCCCGGAGGCCGGCGGGCACCGCGGCACCCACGCGGCGGCGGACCGCCCCGGGGAGCTGCCGCTGCTCGAACTGCTGGCGGCCGTGCGGGCGGTGACCGGGCTGCCGCTGATCGCGGCGGGCGGGCTGGCGGACGGTCCGGCGGTGGCGGCCGCGCTGCGGGCCGGGGCGGCGGCGGTGCAGGTGGGCACGGCGCTGCTGCGCGCGGACGAGGCCGGGACGGCGGCGGTGCACCGGGCGGCGCTGACGGAGTTCGACGCGACGACGGTGACCCGGGCGTTCACCGGCCGCCCGGCGCGGGCGCTGCGCAACGACTTCACCGACCGCTTCGGCCCGTACGCGCCCGCCGCCTACCCGGACGTGCACTACCTGACCCAGCCGCTGCGCGCGGCGGCGGCCCGGCGCGCCGACGCGCAGGCGATGCACCTGTGGGCGGGGACCGGCCACCGGGCGGCGCGCAGCGGCCCGGCGGCGGAGCTGGTCGCGGAGCTGTGGAGGGACGCCGGGGCCGCCGGGCGGTGAACCCGGCGGCCCTCGGGACGCGGGCGGCTCAGCCGAGCAGCTCGGCCATCCAGGCCTCGATGGCCGGCACCGAGCGGGGCAGCGCGCCGGACATCAGGCGCGCGCCGTCGGCGGTGATGACGAGGTCGTCCTCGATCCGGATGCCGAGGCCGCGCAGTTCGGCGGGCAGCGTCTCGTCGTCGGGCTGGAGGTAGAGGCCGGGCTCGACGGTGAGCACGTGGCCCTCCTCCAGGACGCCGTCCAGGTACGTCTCGGCGCGGGCCTTGGCGCAGTCGTGGACGTCGAGGCCGAGCATGTGGCCGGTGCCGCAGAGGGTGTAGCGGCGGTAGACGCCGCTGTCCTCGGCGAGCGCCTCCTCGGCGCTGACCGGCAGGATGCCCCAGTCGGCGAGGCCCTCGGCGATGACCCGGGCGGCCGCGGAGTGGAAGTCGCGGAAGCGGGCGCCGGGGCGCAGCGCGTCGATGCCGGCCTGCTGGGCGGCGAGGACGAGCTCGTAGGCCTGCCGCTGGACGGGGGTGAACGTGCCGCTGAGCGGGAGGGTGCGGGTGATGTCGGCGGTGTAGAGGGTGTCGGTCTCCACGCCGGCGTCGAACAGCAGCAGGGCGTTCGGGTCGAGGGCGCCGTCGTTGCGGATCCAGTGCAGGACGCAGGCGTGGGCGCCGGAGGCGGCGATGGTCTCGTAGCCGATGCCGTTGCCCTCGGCGCGGGCGCGCAGGTTGAACACGCCCTCGATCCAGCGCTCGCCGCGGTGGTGGCGCAGCGCGGCGGGCAGGGCGCGCACGACGTCCTCGAAGCCGAGGACGGTGTGGTCGACGGAGAGCTGGAGCTGCTCGACCTCCCAGGCGTCCTTGACCAGCCGCAGCTCGGACAGCACGGCGGCGAACAGGCCGTCGCCCTGGACGAGCTCGGGCGCGCCGGGGCGGCCGGTGGCGGCGTCCAGTGCGGGGTCGACGCCGGTGAGCACGCGGGTGGCGGGCTGCGGGCCGGTGAGCAGCTTCTCCAGCTCGTCGAGGTGCTCGACGCGCACGCCGGTGAGCCGGGAGGCCTCGTCGAGGTCGGGGCGGCGGCCGACCCAGAACTCGCCGTAGCGGCGGTCGCGGAAGAACTCGGCGCCGCGCACCGGGTCGCCGCCGCGCGGGGAGCGGGGGCGCAGGTAGAGGACCGGCTCGTGGCCGTCGGGGCCGGTCGGCTCCAGGACGAGGACGTGGCCGACCTGGTCCTCGCCGGTGAGGCCGGTGAGCCAGGCGTAGGCGCTGTGCGGGCGGAAGCGGTAGTCGCAGTCGTTGCTGCGGACCTTGAGCTGGCCGGCCGGGACGATCAGGCGCTCGCCGGGGAAGGCGGCGGAGAGCCGGAAGCGGCGGCCGGGGGTCACGGCGTAGCCGGGGACGCGGTCGTCGGCCGGGAGCGGGGTGGCCGCCCAGGAGGTGCCCATGAAGGCGTTGAGGGCGGCCGAGACGGGGAGGTCATGGCTTCCGGTGTTGAGGCCGGTCTGACGGAGAGTCACCGGGTGGCTCCTAAGCGGGTGGTGCGGATCGGGGGGAGGCGGGGGCCGGCACGGACACAGCTCGGTAACGGGTGCCGTCACCTCTTGTGCAGTGCAATTTCACATTACTATGTTACGGGTCACACCACGGAGCGGCTAGACCCCCTGAGGTCGCCCCCCCGCGGCAGGTCCCGGATCCACCCCCGGGGCGGACGACGGGCCTTCACGGCAGGCCCCCCCACTGCGGAGTCAGATATGAACAGGCGTACTCAGACCGCCCTCGCGGCAGGCATCGCGGCGGCACTCACCCTCGGCCTCGGGGCCTGTGCCAAGGACAAGAGCGACGACACCTCCGGCGAAACCGGCGCGAGCTCCACCAAGGGGCCGGGCGCCGACAGCGGCAGCATCGTGGGCGGGACGCCGACCAAGGGCGGCACGCTCACCGTGCTGACCAACCAGGACTTCGCCCACCTCGACCCCGCCCGCAACTGGAACCTGCCGAACATGGACTTCGGCACCCGGCTGATCTACCGCACCCTGGTCACCTTCAAGTCCGCGCCCGGCGAGGCCGGCAACGAGATCGTCCCGGACCTCGCGACCGACGTGGGCCGGCCCTCCGACGGTGGCAAGACCTGGACCTTCACCCTGAAGGACGGCCTGAAGTACGAGGACGGCACGCCGATCAAGTCGGCCGACATCAAGTACAACGTGGAGCGCTCGTTCTCCCCGGACCTCACCGGCGGCCCCGACTACGCGGTCCAGTACCTGGCCGGCGGCGAGAACTACAAGGGCCCGCTGAACGGCGAGCACCTGCCGAGCATCGAGACGCCGGACGACAAGACCATCGTCTTCCATCTGAAGCGCCCGGTCGCCGAGTTCTCCTACACCGCGACCATGCCGACCTTCGCGCCGGTGCCGCAGGCCCAGGAGAAGGGCACCCAGTACGACATCCGGCCGTTCTCCTCCGGCCCGTACAAGATCGAGAGCTACGACCGCGGGAAGCAGCTGGTGCTGGTCCGCAACACCAACTGGGACCAGGCCTCGGACACCGTCCGCAAGGCCTACCCGGACAAGATCGTGGTGACCCAGGGCCTCAAGGGCGGCCAGGCCGACGACCGCCTCATCGCGAGCGAGGGCCCCGACGCCAGCACCATCGAGATGCCGTGGATGCGTCCCGAGTCGGTGGCCAAGGTGCTGCCCAAGGCCGACGTCAAGGCGCGCATGGTCGCCGAGCGCACCGGCTGTACCGACAGCCTCTACCTGAACACCGCCAAGGCGCCGTTCGACGACCCGAAGGTCCGCGAGGCGATCATGTGGGCGGTCGACCGCGAGGCCCAGGTCACCACCTTCGGCGGCCCGGCGATGGCCGACATCGCCACCACCTTCCTGCCGCCGTCGATGACCGGTGGCGTCACGTCCGACCCGCTGAAGATCCCGGCCGCCGGCGACCAGGCGAAGGCCAAGGACATGCTGAAGGCGGCGGGCAAGAGCGACCTCAAGGTCTCGATCACCGTCTCGCTCGGCAACAAGACCCGCGGCGAGGCGATCCAGCAGTCGCTGGCCAAGGCCGGCGTCCAGGTCACCGTCAACACCGTCGACCCGTCGGCGTTCCAGGACACCATCGGCGACATCAAGAACGCTCCCGACATGACCATCGACGGCTGGTGCCCGGACTACCCGGCCGGCGCCACCTTCCTGCCCTTCCTCTTCGACGGCCGCACCATCAAGGAGAAGGGCAACCAGGGCAACTACAGCCAGTTCCGTGACCAGGCGACGATGGACGAGCTGGACCGCATCGCGGCCCTGACGGACGTCAAGGAGGCCAACGAGGCCTACAAGAAGCTGGACGAGGAGCTGCTGAAGAAGGCCCCGGCCGTCCCGCTGATGTGGCAGCGCCGCCCGCTGCTGGTCGGCACCAACGTGGCCGGCGCGTTCGGCGCCCCGGGCTTCGCCGGCATGATCGACCTGGCCGCCATCGGCCTCAAGGACCCCGCCAAGAGCCAGGGCTGAGGGGCCGTCCGCACATGAGCACCACTCCCATCGAGCCCGCCGCCGCGCCCGTCGCGGCGGCGGGCCCCGCGAAGCCCTCCGGGCGCGGGCCCTGGCGGCTGGTCTGGGACCAGCTGTGGGCCAAGGGCTCGGCCCGGTTCGGCCTGATCATGGTCGTCGTCCTGGTCCTGCTGGCCGTGCTGGCCGGGCCGCTCAGCGCACTCGGCGGCTGGAGCCCCGAGGAGTTCGACAAGCGCGCCATCGACGCCTACCTCGGCGGCGCGCCCAAGGGCGACTTCGGCGGCATCGGCGCCCGGCACTGGCTCGGCGTCGAGCCGATCACCGGCCGTGACCTGTTCGCCCGCGTCCTGCACGGCGGCCAGGTGTCCCTGCTGATCGCCTTCGTCGCCACCGCCGTGGTCGTGATCGCCGGCACCCTCGCCGGCATCGCGGCCGGCTACTTCGGCGGCCGCGTCGACAGCCTGCTCTCCCGGCTGATGGACCTCACCATGTCCTTCCCCTCGCTGATCTTCATGATCGCGATGATGTCGGTGGCCAAGGACGTCAACCGGATCCTGCTGATGACCCTGGTGATCGGCCTCTTCGGCTGGCCCGGCATCGCCCGCGTGGTCCGCGGCCAGACGCTGTCGCTCAAGCACCGCGAGTACGTCGAGGCCGCCAAGGTGGGCGGTGCGCGCTCCTGGCGCATCCTCACCCGGGAGATCCTGCCGAACGTCTCCGGTCCGATCATCGCCTACACCACCCTGCTGATCCCCGGCATGATCGCCACCGAGGCCGCGCTCTCCTACCTCGGCGTGGGCGTGCGGCCGCCGACCGCCTCCTGGGGCCAGATGATCGCCGAGTCGATCGTCTTCTACGAGACCGACCCGACCTACTTCCTGATCCCGACGGTCTTCCTCTTCCTCGCGGTGCTCGCCTTCACCCTGCTCGGCGACGCGCTGCGGGACATCCTCGACCCCCGGGGAGGCCGGTCGTGATCCTCTACCTCGGCCGCCGGCTCATCGGCGTGGCCGGCATCCTGCTGGCCATCTGCGCCATCACCTTCACCATCTTCTACCTGCTGCCCAACGACCCTGCCGCGGCCGCCTGCGGCAAGACCTGCAGCCCCGAGCGGCTCGCCGAGGTCCAGGCCGCGATGGGCCTGGACAAGCCGATCTGGGAGCAGTTCGGCGCCTACCTGACCGGCATCGTGGCCGGCCGCGACTACGGCAGCGGCCCCAGCGCCGCGCACTGCGGCTTCCCCTGCCTCGGCTACTCCTACGAGTACTCGCTGCCGGTCTGGGACCTGCTCGTCGACCGCCTGCCGGTGTCCATTTCGCTGGCCCTCGGCGCGGCCGTGCTCTGGCTGGTCCTCGGCCTCGGCGCCGGCGTCACCTCGGCGCTGCGCAAGGGCAAGCCGGCCGACAAGATCCTCATGGTGCTCTCGGTCGGCACCGCCTCGCTGCCGGTCTACTTCACCTCGATCATGCTGATCTGGGGCGTCGTCCGCAGCGCCGGCCTGCTGCCCTACCCGGCGTACCACAAGTTCACCGACAACCCCTTCGAGTGGGGCTCCAACCTGCTGCTGCCCTGGATCGCGCTGGCCCTGCTGTACGCGGCCCAGTACGCCCGGCAGAGCCGCAACTCGATGATCGAGACGATGGCCGAGCCGTACATCCGGACCGCCCGGGCCAAGGGCCTGCCGTCCCGCACGGTCACGGTCAAGCACGGGCTGCGCTCCGGGATGACGCCGATCCTCACCATCTTCGGCATGGACCTCGGCGGCCTGCTCGCCGGCGCCGTCATCACCGAGTCCATCTTCGGTCTGCCCGGCATCGGACGGCTCTTCTACGACGGCCTGCTCCGCTCCGACCAGCCCGTCATCCTCGGCGTCACGCTGCTCGCGGCCTTCTTCATCGTGGTCGCGAACCTGCTGGTCGACGTGCTCTACGCATTCGTCGACCCGAGAGTGAGGTACTGATGACCGCCCTTCTGGAGGTCGAAGACCTCAGGGTCTCCTTCAACACCCCGCGCGGTATCGTCCGGGCCGTCGACGGCATCGACTTCACCGTCGAGGCCGGGAAGACCCTCGGCCTGGTCGGCGAGTCCGGCAGCGGCAAGTCCGTCACCTCGCTCGCCGTCATGGGCCTGCACCGCGGCGCCCAGGTCGACGGCTCGATCCGGCTGCACGGCCAGGAGCTCAACGGCCTCGGCGAGAAGGCGCTCGGCGTCGTCCGCGGCCGGCGGATCGCCATGATCTTCCAGGACCCGCTGTCCAGCCTGCACCCCTTCTACACCGTCGGGGAGCAGATCGCCGAGCACTACCGGGTGCACTTCAAGGCCTCCCGCAAGGCCGGGCGGCAGCGCGCGATCGAGATGCTCGCCGAGGTGGGCATCCCCGAGCCGGCCCGCCGGGTCGACGAGTACCCGCACCAGTTCTCCGGCGGCATGCGCCAGCGCGTGATGATCGCCATGGCGCTCGCCTGCGAGCCCGAGCTGCTGATCGCCGACGAGCCGACCACCGCGCTCGACGTCACCGTCCAGGCCCAGATCCTCGACCTGATCGCCCGGATCCAGCAGGAGCACGGCCTCGGCGTCGTGATGATCACCCACGACCTCGGCGTGGTCGCCCGGGTCGCCCACGAGGTGCTCGTCATGTACGGCGGCCGCGCCGCCGAACAGGCGCCCGTGGACCGGCTGTTCGCCGCTCCCGCGCACCCCTACACCCGCGGGCTGCTCGACTCGCTGCCCCGCCTGGACGACACCGACGACGCCCCGCTGCGGGCCATCCCCGGCAGCCCGCCGTCGCTGATCGCCCCCGCCCCCGGCTGCTCCTTCGCCCCGCGCTGCGCCCGCACCACCGCCGCCACCGCCGAGGAACACGCCCGCTGCCTGTCCGAGCGGCCCGGGTTCGGCCCGCTCGTCCCCGGCCACCAGGCCGCCTGCCACCTGCCGCTGGTGCCGGAAGGAGCCCTGGGATGACCGAACCCCTGTTGACGGTCCGGGACCTGGTGAAGACCTTCCCCGGCCGCCGTTCGCGCACCGGCAAGGCCGGCAACCCGATCCGCGCGGTGGACGGGGTCAGCTTCGACGTCGGCGCCGGCGAGACGCTCGGCCTGGTCGGCGAGTCCGGCTGCGGCAAGTCCACCACCGGACGCATGATCGTCCGGCTGCTGGACCCGACCTCCGGCACCGTCACCTTCGACGGCACCGAGATCGGCGGCCTGAGCCAGGCCGAGCTGCGCCCGCACCGCAAGCACCTGCAGATGGTGTTCCAGGACCCGTACTCCTCGCTCAACCCCCGCCAGACGGTGGCCCGGATCATCTCCGAGCCGCTGCTGGTCCAGGGCGCCGGCGCGGCCGAGGCGCGCAAGCGGGCCGCCGAGCTGATGGAGCTGGTCGGCCTCATCCCCGAGCACCTGGACCGCTACCCGCACGAGTTCTCCGGCGGCCAGGCCCAGCGCATCGGCATCGCCCGCTCGCTGGCCACCTCGCCCCGGCTGGTGGTTGCCGACGAGCCGGTCTCCGCGCTGGACGTCTCCATCCAGGCCCAGGTGGTCAACCTGATGGAGCGGCTCCAGGCCGAACTGGGGCTGGCGTACATCTTCATCGCGCACGACCTCTCGGTGGTCAAGCGGGTCTGCGACCGGGTCGCGGTGATGTACCTCGGCCGGATCGTCGAGATCGGCGACAAGCACCAGGTGTACGGCAACCCCGCGCACCCGTACACCAAGGCACTGCTCTCCGCCGTGCCGCTGCCGGACCCGGCGGCGGAGCGCGAGCGCGAGCGGATCGTGCTGCTCGGCGACCCGCCGAGCCCGGCCGACCCGCCGCCCGGGTGCAGCTTCCACCCGCGCTGCCCGAAGGCCCAGGAGATCTGCCGCACGGAGCGTCCGCTGCTGCAGATCGCCGGAACCGGCGGGCGCGAGGCGGCCTGCCACTTCCCGGAGAACTGACCCGGGACCCGGTCCCGCGGCCGCGGGCGCCCGCCGATGGGCGCGCCCCCGGCCGCGGCTCTACCGCCGTACCGTCCGGCCACCCCCACGGCGGACGGTACGGCACCACCCGCGCGCGGAGCACCGGCTCCGCACGCACCTTGAACGCCCGGTCGGGCGCGGCGGGGAGCCTGATGAGGGCCGCGTCCGACCGGGTCCACCCGGACCCCCCTGCGGCCGGGTGCGCCGGGCCCGCCGGACCGACCTGGGTCGTCGGTCCCGGCGGGCCCGTCGGCGTTCCCGGCCGCAACCGGGGCCCGGCTCCTCGGAGGGCAGCCGGCGCGGGCCGGGCCCGTCGGCGGCGAGCGCGTCCCGCGGGTTGAGGACCCGGCAGCGGCGCAGCGAGAGGCAGCCGCAGCCGATGCAGCCGGTCAGCCCGCTCTCCAGCCGCTCGATCTCCCGGCGCCGGGCCGCGAGCAGCGCCGCCCAGCGGCGCGAGATCCGCTCCCGGTCGCGCTTGTCCGGCATCCGGTCGGCGGGCAGTCCGGCGAACACCTCGGCCACCTCGGCCCGCCGGGCGACTTCGCCGACGGTCAGCAGGTCGGCCGGGCGGGGCACGGCGTCCGCGCTCCGCGCGGCGTCCGCGGCGCTGTCCATGCGCCTCCTTGACTTCAAGTCCTCCCAGGGACGTCACGCTCCGGAAGCGGGGCCGCCGGCGTCCTCCGGCGGGTGGGGCGAGCTGTTCTCCCGGCGGTTCGCGGCCCAGGCCTCGATCCTCGCCGGCGGTGTCGCGCCGTACGCGATGAAACCTCTACTTCACCGCCGCCCGCTCCTACGCGTGGGTGGCGACCGGCTTCCTGATCGCCGCGGTGACCGCCGCGATGCCGGTCAGCCGGCTGCTGTCCCGGTTCGGGCCCTCGCGCGCCTGTCTGTGGGGCGTCGGCACGCTGGTCGGGCCCTCGCCGGGCGGGCTCTTCGCCGAGCTGGGCCTGCGGCGGGGGCACGCGGACCCGCGCTGAGGGGAGACGACGCGCGGCCGCCCCGGCCCTCCGTGTGGGAGGGCCGGGGCGGCCGGTCTTCCGTGAAACCTGTCTTCCACGGGAGGCCCGGTGCTCAGGACACCGGGGGTGCGAGGGGCGCGCGCGGCGCCGGGGTCAGGACGCGGGGCCCACCCGGACGGTGGTGATCCGCCCGCCCTGGGTCTCCCGGACCACCTCGATCTTGGTGTTGGTGTCCGGCACGTCGACCGCGAGCAGCGGGGTGGCCGGGTCCCGGTAGACGCCGCTGTGGTCGTTGAAGACCGGGACGGCCGGCTTGGACCCGATCCGCACCGGGACGCCCGACTTGTGCAGGGTGAACGCGGTGGTCGGCTTGAGCGAGAAGGTCGCGTCGTAGGTCTGCGCCCGGCCGTTGACCAGGGTGCCGTCGGCGAACCGGATCGGCGTCGGGTGGGCGTCGATCGGCAGGATCAGGCCGCCGCCCGGGTGGTCCTTGGTGTTGTTGTCGCCGTAGGCGGTGTCCCAGAGCCAGACGAGCACGCCCTCCTGGTACGGGTAGTTGTCGACGATGTCCTTCTTGCCCTCGACGCCGGAGTAGCCGAAGCTGTACGGCCCGGTCTTCAGGAACTCGCCGTAGCCGGTGTAGCGGCGGTTCTCCACCAGGTAGGCGCGCGGGTGCTGCTTGACGAAGGTGCGGCCGGTGACGACGGTGAAGCCGGTGCTGACCCAGCCCGCCGTGCCGTTCTCGGCGCCGTCGGTGAACAGCTGGGTGCCGCCGGCGGTGATGCTCACCGCGTCGACCAGGACGCCCTTGCCGTGGGTGTTGCTGTCCGAGGTGACGTGGAAGCGGAGCTTGACGTTCTTCCCGGCGTAGCCGTCCAGCGGGATGTGCAGCTGCCGGTAGGCGCCCGAAGTGCCGCTCAGGCCGGGGACGTTGGCGCTGGTGTTGCCGATCGGGGCGCCGTCCACGGTGCCGGGCAGGGCCGTCCAGCGCTTGCCGCCGTCGGTGGAGGCCTCGACGGTCAGGAAGTCGTAGTCCTGCTCGACGTCGTACCAGACCGCCGCGTCGAGGGACGCCGGGCCGGTGGCCGCGGTGAGGTCGACGTCGCGGGCCAGCGCGTTGTCCAGGTCGTCGCCGGTCTGGCTCCACCACTGCTTGGCGCCCTCGCGCGGGTCGGCGAGGTCGGTGCTGGTGGTGCTGTCCGGCAGGTGGACCAGGACGGCCTGCGCCTGGTCGGTGTTGTAGCCGCTGACGCCGAGGGCGTGGCTGGAGCGGGTGGCGGCCTGCGCCTCGTCGTAGTTGAGCCAGCCGAACTGCAGCTTGCTCCAGGCGTCGAGGTCACCGGGGTAGCCGCCGGTGGTGTTCTTGCCCTTGCCCAGGTACGAGCCGGAGGACATCAGCGACCAGAAGTTGACGCTGTTGTCGCCGCCGTTCGTGCTGTAGAGGTCGGGCAGGCCGAGGTTGTGGCCGAACTCGTGGGAGAACAGGCCGACACCGCTGTTCTCGCCCGCCTGGACGTAGTCGTAGACGTACAGGCCGGTGTCGCCGACGGGCGCGCCGCCGATCTTGTTGCCCTCCGGACCGACCTGGCCGGTCGGGTCGGGGAGGGTCCAGCTGCGGTGCGCCCACAGCGCGTCGGCGCCCTGGGCGCCGCCGCCCCAGGTCTCGTCGACGCCCGCGTGCACCACGATCACGTTGTCGAGGTAGCCGTCGGGCTGGGCGAACTCGCCGTTCTTGTCGTGGTCGTAGCGGTCGTAGACGTCGTACTGGGCCAGCTCGGCCTTGACGTCGGCGGCCGGGCGGCCCTTGGCGATCTGGCTGTCGTACCAGGCCTTGACGGAGTCCCGGATGAACTCCTGGCCCTGGGTCCAGGCGCCGGAGCCCTGCGGGCCCTTGTTGGAGCCGTAGCGGGCCTCGTTCCAGGGCAGGGTGACCCAGTCGCTGACGGTGCCCTCGATGTCGTAGCGGCCGGAGGACTGGGTGCGGTAGTAGTTGCGCATCGAGACCGCGCCGGGCGAGTCGTCGAAGAACATCTTCTGGTAGTACTGCCGGCTGAAGTCCTGGTTCCAGAGCGTGTGGTTGTCGCCCTTGCCCGGCTTGGGGATGGCGTTGTGCTGCGGGCCGGGGGTGCCGCCGTAGCGCGGCTGGCCGTTGTGGAGGGTGGTGTTGTCCACCTGGTCGCCGAACTGGGCGAGGATGACGAAGACCTTGTCCTTGCGCTGCTGGGCGAGTTGGACGTAGTCGTTGCCGACCCGCACCTTGGCGGGCGCCCGGCGGTCGGTGGTCTTCGCCACGGCGCCCTTGTTGACCTGCTCCAGCGCCTTGGTGCGCAGCGACTGGCGCTCGCGCTCCTGCGGGGCGAGCGGGGCGGGCGGGGCTTCGAGGCCGCCGGCCTCGGCACCGGAGCCGCTCTCGGCGGTGAGGGCGGGCGCGGGAGTGGGGGAGGCGGCCTGGGCGGCGGTGGACCCGAGGAGGGTTGCCGCTATCGCGCTCGTGGTGAGCGCGGCCGCGAACGCCGAGGACAGTCTGCGCAACTGACCGGTCCTTTCCGGACGGGGGTGGTCGGGTGAGCGCAGGTAATATTTCACATGTCATGGGTCACATGGAAGGCTTTTGGACGCCGGGCGTTCGCCGCGAACGCCGAGCGCCGCACGGCCCGGACGGACCGTGCGGCGCTCGGAGGGTGCGCAGGGGGTCGCCGGTCAGCCCAGCGAGGCCCGCAGGAAGGCGAGTTCGGCCTGCGCCAGCTGCTCGTTGACGCCGCCCGGGGTCATGTGGGTGACCCCGGGCAGGGCCAGCAGGTTGTGCGGGCGGCCCGCCCGGTTGAGCTCCTGGGAGAGCAGCAGGGTGTGCGAGGGGTGCACGTTGTCGTCGGCCAGGCCGTGGATCAGCAGCAGCGGCCGGCTCAGTGACGGGGCGTCGCCCAGCAGGCAGTCGCCCGCGTAGCCGTCCGGGTTCTGCTGCGGCAGGTCGAGGTAGCGCTCGGTGTAGGCGGTGTCGTACAGCCGGAAGTCGGTGGGCGGCGCGCCCGCGCAGGCCGCGTGGAAGACGTCCGGGCGGCGCAGCACGGCCAGCGCCGCGAAGTAGCCGCCGTAGGACCAGCCACGCACGCCGACCCGGCCGAGGTCGAGGTCGGGGTGCGCCTCGCCGAGCGCCAGCAGCGCGTCCACCTGGTCGTCCAGCGCGACCTGGGACATCCGGCGGAAGATCGTCCGGGTGAAAGCGGGGGAGACGAACGGGGTGCCGCCGTTGTCGACGGTGACCACCGCGAAGCCCTGGTCGGCCCACCACTGCTTGAGCTGCCAGCGGCGCGGCTCGTTGGCCACCGCCTGGTAGCCGGGGCCGCCGTAGACGTCGAGCAGGACGGGCAGCCGCCGGCCGGGGACGTGCCCGCGGGGGTAGACCACGGCGCTCGGCAGGGCGCGCTCGGTGACCCGGGCGAGCCGCGGCTCGACCCGGTACGGCAGCGGGGCCGAGCGGTCCGTCAGGGGGGTGACGCCGTGCGGGGTCAGGGCCTCGCGGCGCACGCCGTCCGGGCCGGCCGAGGTGAGCAGCAGGGTGTCGCCGGCGGCCAGGGCGCTGTGCACGCCGGGGCCCTCGGAGAGCCGCTCGGGGGCGCCGCCGTCCGGGTCGACCAGGTGGACGTGCTGGTCGAACGGGTCGCCCTCGCCGGTCTCGCAGAGCAGCTTGCCGCGCAGCCGGCCGACCACCCGGCGGATCTGCAGGCCGGAGGTGTCCAGCGGCTTGCCGCCCAGGGCCAGGCCGCGGGCCTCGGGGGTGTCGTGGACGGTGAGCAGCCGGCCGTCGGCCAGCCGGGCGGGGGTGCCGGGCAGGTCGTCGACCCAGAACGCGTCGGTGGTGCGGGAGAGTTCGGTGGTGGCGCCGGTGGCCGGGTCGGCGCTCAGCAGCAGGATGTTCTGCTGCAGCCGGTCGGCGACGGTGAGCAGCAGCTCGTCGGCGCCGTCCCACTCGGCGGCGCAGAGGTAGGGGAAGGCGGCGGTGTCCCAGCCGAGTTCGACCCGGGTGCCGTCCAGGCCGAGCACCCAGAGCCGGACGTCGGCGTTGGGCCCGCCGGCCTGCGGGTAGGCGAACTGCTCGGGGGCCTGCTCGGGGTGGGCCGGGTCGGCGAAGTGGCGCGGGGGGACGGCGGACTCGTCCACCCGGGCGGCGAGCACGGCGGTGCCGTCCGGTCGCCACCAGTGGCCGCGGTGGCGGCCCAGCTCCTCGGCGGCGGCGAACTCGGCGACGCCCCAGCGGGCGCCGTCGTCCGGGCTGAGCCGCTGGCGGCCGGGGACCTCGGCGGAGGCGACGTACAGGGCGTCGTCGGCGACGTAGGCGACCAGCTCGCCGGTCGCGTTCGGGCGGGGGTCGAAGGCCGGGCCGGCGGTGGGGATCTCGGTGGTGTCGCCGGTGGCGGTCTCGGTGCGGAAGAGCCGGCCGTCCAGGGCGAAGACGGCGACGGCGAGGTCGGGGGTGGCGGCGTAGGTGCCGATGCCGGCGGCGGTGAGCCGGCTCCGCTCGCGCAGCCGGCGCTCGACGGCGGGCAGGTCGGCGGTCGCGCCGGTGCGGCCGGGGGCGAGGGCGGTGGGGTCGGCGGCCTCGCGCTCCTCGCCGGTGGCGAGGTCGAGGAGGTGGAGCCGGTCGAACCGGTCCTCGGGGCCGCTGGAGCGCAGCAGCAGCAGGCGGGTACCGTCCTGGTTGAGCGAGATCGCTCGCGGGGCACCGAAGCTGAAGCGGCCGGTCCGGGCGCTGAGGGAGAGGTAGGGGTCGGTGATGGTCACTGCCCGATGGTCGCCGCGGGAACGGCTCGCAGACCAGTGGGACGACATGTGAAATGTCACACATCACGTGATCCAGGTAACAGGAGGAAGCAGTGACCGAGACCCCGGGGACCGTCGCACCCCCCGAGCCGCTGGCCGGCGCCGAGGGGCTCTTCTCGCTGGATCCGGCGGTGATCCACCTCAACCACGGCTCCTTCGGCGCCGTTCCCGTCCCGGTCCAGCGGCTCCAGCGGCGGCTGCACGAGGAGCAGGAGGCCGATCCCGACGGCTTCTTCGCCGACCTGCCCGAGCGGGTCGCCACCGCCCGGTCCCGGATCGCCGCCGTCCTCGGCACCGAGCCCGACCTGCTCGCCCTGGTGCCCAACGTGACCGACGCGATCGCCGTCACCCTGGCCAACGTGCCGCTCGCCGCCGGGGACCGGGTGCTGGTCACCGACCACGGCTACGGCACGGTCAACGAGGCCGTCCGGCGGCGCGCCGAGGACGCCGGCGCCGAGCTGCGCACGGTGCGGCTGCCGCTGGACCTGCCCGACGGGGACGCGGTGCGCGAGGCGGTGCTGGCCGAGGTCACCGACCGCACCGTGCTCGCCGTCCTGGACGGCATCACCTCGCCGACCGCCCGCCGGATCGCCACCCCGGAACTGCTGCGCGCCCTGCGCGGGCGCGGCGTGACCACCGTGGTGGACGCCGCGCACGAGCCCGGCATGCTGGCCGGGCCGGTCCCGGCGGAGGCCGACTTCTGGTTCGGCAACCTGCACAAGTGGGCCTTCGCCCCACGGGCCACCGGCGTCCTGGTGGTCCGCCCGGAATGGGCTGGCAAGATCCGTCCGCTGATCCTCTCCTGGGAGGACCACCAGGGCTACCCGGCCGCCGTCGAGTGGCGCGGGACCCTGGACTACACGCCCTACCTGGCGGCCCCGGCCGGGCTCGACGTGCTGGCCGGGCTCGGGCCGGAGCTGGTGCGCGGGCACAACGAGCGGCTCGCCGGGTACGGCGCGGCGGTGGTCGCCGAACGGGTCGGGCTGGCGCCGCTGCCGTCCTCGGCGGGGCTGTCGATGCGCGCGCTGCGGCTGCCGCCCGGGGTGGCCGAGACGCTGCCGCAGGCGCAGGAGCTGATGGCGCAGATGTGGCGGCGGCACGCGGTGCGGACGGTGGCGCGGCCGTGGCCGGGCGGCGGGGTGCTGCGGGTGTGCGCGCAGCTGTACAACCGGGCGCCCGAGTACGAGGTGCTGGCGGCGGGGCTGGCCGGGCTGCTCGGGTAGCCCCGCCGTCGCCGTCGCCGTCGGGCCGCGCCGCCGCCCCGGGTCAGTCCGCGGCGGCGCGCAGCTCGGCGAGCAGTGCGTGCTGGTCCGCGATGAGCCCGGTGAGGATCCGCCGCGCGGCCCGCAGCAGCTCGGCGACGTCCCCGCCGGCCAGCGCGTACACCACCGTGCTGCCCTCCCGGGTGGCGGTGACGATGCCGGACCGGCGCAGCACGGCGAGCTGCTGCGAGAGGCTGGAGGCTTCGACCCCCAGCTCCGCCAGCAGCTCGCGCACGGGCGTCGGTCCGGCCTGCAGCAGCTCCAGGACCCGGATCCGGACGGGATGGCCGAGCATCCGGAAGAACTCGGCCTTGGCCTGGTACAGCGCGACCGCCACGGCGTTCCCTCCCTTCCCCTGCCCGGTGCGCCGGCGGCCGTCAGACCTCCAGGGTGGACTCGATCCGCTTCAGCTGGTGGCGGGCCATCGCGAGGTTGGCGCGGCCGCGGTTGAGGGCGAGGAAGAGGAACAGCCCCCGGCCGCCCTGCGTGGTCAGCGGCCGGAGCAGGTGGTACTGGGTGGTCAGGCTGACCAGGATGTCCTCGATCTCGTTGTCGAGCAGGTTGAGGTGCTCCATCGCCCGCATCTTGGCCCGCACCACGTCGGTGTTCCCGGCGGCGGCGACATTGAGGTCCAGCTCGCCGCCGTCACCGAGGGTGCCGAGTGCCATGCCGCTGCCGTAGTCGACCAGGGCGACACCGATCGCGCCCTCGATCGCCATGGCCTCCTTGAGCGAGGTCTCCAGGTTCGCCATCGTCCGCTCCTCCCGTGGGTCCGGTGGGTGTCACCGGGATGTGGCACCGAATGTAGGCAGGTCGTACGGCGTGTCACCGCGGATGACCGGAGTCGTTCGAAGCTGGTCGCACGATGACCGCTTGAAGACATTTGCAACTATGGATGTGAGAGAGAAGCGATCCCTTGCCCGGGAAAAACGGTGCTATTGATGTCAGCCCCGCCGGGTAACCTCTCGCTGAGATGCGAGATCACACCACCGACCCCCGCGACCCCCGGACGGCGATGAACACCCCTGAGCGCGAGCCCTCCGACGGCCGGGAGCTCTCCGACGAGCCGGAACTCAGCCCCGCCGAGGCCTTCGCCGCCTCCCGCCGCCGGGCCAAGGAGCAGGCCACCGCCCTGTACGGCTTCCAGGAGCTCTACGACTTCCCGCTGGACGACTTCCAGCTGGAGGCCTGTCGCGCCCTGGAGGACGGCGAAGGCGTCCTGGTCGCCGCGCCCACCGGCTCCGGCAAGACCATCGTCGGCGAGTTCGCCGTCCACCTCGCCCTCCGGGGCGGGCGCAAGTGCTTCTACACCACGCCGATCAAGGCGCTGTCGAACCAGAAGTACGGGGACCTCGTCCGGCGCTACGGCGCCGCCAAGGTCGGCCTGCTCACGGGCGACAACACCGTCAACGGCGACGCCCCGGTCGTGGTGATGACCACCGAGGTGCTCCGCAACATGCTCTACGCGGGCTCCAGCACCCTCGACGGCCTCGGCTACGTGGTCATGGACGAGGTCCACTACCTCGCCGACCGCTTCCGCGGCGCCGTCTGGGAGGAGGTCATCATCCACCTCCCCGAGTCCGTCACCCTGGTCTCGCTCTCCGCGACCGTCTCCAACGCCGAGGAGTTCGGCGACTGGCTGGACACCGTCCGCGGCGGCACCCGGGTCATCGTCTCCGAGCACCGGCCCGTCCCGCTCTGGCAGCACGTGATGGCCGGCAACCGGATGTACGACCTGTTCGCCGCCCCCGACCGCGACGGCCGTCCCAAGGGCAACCAGCGCAACCCCGGCAAGGCCGTCAACCCCGAACTGGTCCGCCTCGCCCGCAGCGAACTCGACCGCAACCCGCGCGACAAGTTCGCCCGCGGCCGCGGCCGCTCCATGCCGGGCGGCCGCCCCGGCCGGGTCTGGACCCCGGGCCGCGTCGACGTCATCGACCGGCTCGACGCCGAGGGCCTGCTGCCCGCCATCACCTTCATCTTCAGCCGGGCCGGCTGCGAGGCCGCCGTCCAGCAGTGCCTCTCCTCCGGCCTGCGGCTCAACAAGGAGGGCGACCGCGGCCGGGTCCGCGCCCTCGTCGAGGAGCGCTGCGCCGACATCCCCGACGAGGACCTGCACGTCCTCGGCTACTTCGAGTGGCTGGACGGGCTGGAGCGCGGCATCGCCGCCCACCACGCCGGCATGCTGCCGCGGTTCAAGGAGGTCGTCGAGGAGCTGTTCGTGAAGGGCCTGGTCAAGGCCGTCTTCGCGACCGAGACCCTGGCGCTGGGCATCAACATGCCCGCGCGCTCCGTCGTCATGGAGAAGCTCGTCAAGTGGAACGGCGAGACCCACGCCGACATCACCCCCGGCGAGTACACCCAGCTCACCGGCCGGGCCGGCCGGCGCGGCATCGACGTCGAGGGCCACGCGGTGGTGCTCTGGCAGCGCGGCCTCGACCCGGAGGCGCTGGCCGGCCTCGCCGGCACCCGCACCTACCCGCTGAAGTCCTCGTTCCGGCCGTCCTACAACATGGCCGTCAACCTGGTCTCCCAGTTCGGCCGGCACCGCTCGCGCGAACTGCTGGAGACCTCCTTCGCGCAGTTCCAGGCCGACCGCTCGGTGGTCGGCATCGCCCGCCAGGTCCAGCGCAACGAGGAGGGGCTGGAGGGCTACCGCGAGTCCATGACCTGCCACCTCGGCGACTTCGAGGAGTACATGTCGCTGCGGCGGCAGCTCAAGGACCGGGAGAACGAACTCGCCCGCGAGGGCAGCAGCCAGCGCCGCTCCGCCGCCGTCGAGTCCATCGAGCAGCTCAAGCCCGGCGACGTCATCCACGTGCCGACCGGCAAGTTCGCCGGCCTCGCGCTCGTCCTCGACCCCGGCCTGCCGCCCGTCAACCGCTCGCCGCGCGGCGGACCGCGCCACCCCGACTACCAGGACGGGCCGCGCCCCGTGGTGCTCACCGCCGAGCGGCAGGTCAAGCGGCTCGCGATGATCGACTTCCCGCACCCCGTCGCCGCGATCGAACGGCTGCGGATCCCCAAGTCCTTCAACCCGCGCAGCCCGCAGTCCCGCCGCGACCTCGCCTCCGCGCTGCGCACCAAGGCCGGCCACCTGGAGCCCGAGCGGTTCCGGCGCGGCCGCGCGGCCGCCGCCGACGACCCCGAGATCAGCCGGCTGCGCAGCACCCTGCGCCAGCACCCGTGCCACGGCTGCGACGAGCGCGAGGACCACGCCCGCTGGTCCGAGCGCTACCACCGGCTGCACCGCGACACCGAACTGCTGGAGCGCAAGATGCGCTCCCGCACGCACACCATCGCCCGCACCTTCGACCGGGTCTGCGGGCTGCTCACCGACCTCGGCTACCTCAGCGGCGACGCCGTCACCGACGACGGCAAGCGGCTCGGCCGGCTCTACGGCGAGCTCGACCTGCTCGCCTCCGAGTGCATCCGCGAGGGCGTCTGGAGCGGCCTCGCCGCCGCCGAACTCGCCGCCTGCGCCTCCGCGCTGGTCTACGAGGCCCGCCAGTCCGACGACGCCACCGCCCCCCGGGTCCCCGAGGGCGGGGCGAAGACCGCGCTCGGCCAGATGGTCCGCATCTGGGGCCACCTCGACGCCCTGGAGGAACAGCACCGCATCAACACCGCGGAGGGCGTCGGCCAGCGCGAACCCGACCTCGGCTTCGCCTGGGCCGCCTACCGCTGGGCCCTCGGCCACTCGCTGGACTCCGTCCTGCGCGACGCCGACATGCCGGCCGGCGACTTCGTCCGCTGGACGAAGCAGCTGATCGACGTCCTCGGCCAGATCCAGGACGCCGCCGGCGAGGACGCAGACCTCCGCAAGACCGCCCGCAAGGCCGTCGACGGCCTCCGCCGCGGCATCATCGCCTACTCCTCCGTCAGCTGACCCCCGCCGCGGCCCCGGCTTCGTGCTCTCGAAGCCGGGGCCGCCGCGCTGGGCTTCGCCCGGGGCGCTCCGTCAGCGGGCGGTCGTGAGGGACTCCAGGACGCGGTCCAGGGAGGTGCCGAGGTTCCAGCGGGCGGAGAGGGACTCCAGGGTCATCGGGTCGAGCGGCTCGTTCGGCAGGGCGGGGTCGAAGTCGGGGAGCGGGGCGTCGGTGGCCACCCGGACCACGGTGGGGGCGACGTCCAGGTAGGACGAGGCCTCCAGGATGTTGCGGCGCCGGGCCGGGGTCAGCCTGGACGCGATGTCCTGGGCGGCGGTGCGGATGCCGGGCAGGTCGCCGTACTCGTGGATCAGCTGGGCCGCCGTCTTCTCGCCGATGCCCTTCACGCCGGGCAGGCCGTCGCTCGGGTCGCCGCGCAGGGCGGCCAGGTCGGCGTACTGGGCGCCGCGCACGCCGTACTTCTCCAGCAGCAGCGCGTCGTCGGTGACCTGGAGGTTGCCCATGCCCTTCACCGGGTAGAGCACGGTGATCGCCCGGGCGTCGTCGACCAGCTGGAACAGGTCGCGGTCCCCGGTGACGATCTGCACCGGCCCGGCGGCGTGCGCGGTGAGCGTGCCGATCACGTCGTCCGCCTCGTAGCCGGGGGAGCCGATCCGGGCGATGCCGAGCGCGTCCAGGACCTGCTCGATCACCGGGACCTGCGGGGCGAGGGTGTCCGGCACCTCCTCCTCGCCGTCCGTCGCGGCCTCGGCGACCCGGTGGGTCTTGTAGGAGGGGATGAGGTCCACCCGCCACTGGGGGCGCCAGTCGGCGTCCATGCAGGCGACCAGCTGGTCGGGCCGGTGGTCGTGGACCAGCCGGGCGATGAAGTCCAGCAGGCCCCGGACGGCGTTGACCGGCTCACCCTGCGGCGAGCGCAGGGTGTCCGGTACGCCGAAGTAGGCCCGGAAGTAGAGGCTGGCGGAGTCGAGCAGCATCAGGCGGGGTGCGGTCACGCCTCCGATCATGCCGTACCGGGCGGACAGGGCGGGCGACCTCAGTGTTCGTGCGGCCCGGCGCGGTGGACGGGGCCGTGGGCGTCGGCGCAGTGTTCGGGGGTGAGGTCGCCGGGCGTGCTGATCTGCAGCAGCGCGCCGGCCTCGTCCTCGCCGACGTGGTCGACCTGGAGGGTGCTGTGGGTGATGCCGTACTCGTCGGCGAGCCGGCGCTGGAGTCCGCGCCGCACCGCGTGGCAGTCGCCGCCCGGGGTGACCAGGATGTGCGCGGAGAGCGCGGGCTGCCCGGAGGTGATCTCCCAGATGTGCAGGTCGTGGATCTCCTCGACCAGCGGCTGGGCGACCATCCGGTCGGCCACCGCGTCCGGGTCGACGCCCGCGGGAGCGGCCTCCAGGAAGATCCGCCCCGAGTCGCGGACCAGGCCGATGCCCGCCTTCAGCATCAGCGCGACCACGATGAGGGAGGCGATCGAGTCGGCCCGGGCGAAACCGGTGGTCACCATGACCACACCGGCCACCGCGGTGGCGATGAACGCGTACAGGTCGGTGAGGACGTGCTGGAAGGCGCCCTCGACGTTCAGCGAGCTGCGGTTGGCCTTGGACATGCACCAGGTGGCGGCCAGGTTCACGACGATCCCGACCAGCGCGGTCACCAGGACCAGCGAACCGGTCACCTGCGGCGGTTCGAACAGCCGGGCGATCGCCTCGTAGCCGAGCCAGGCGGACAGGACGAGCAGCGTCACGCCGTTGGCCTGCGCGGAGAGGATCTCGGCGCGCTTGAGGCCGTAGGTGTAGCCGCCGCGCGCCGGGCGGGCGGCCAGCCGCATGGCGATCAGCGCGAGGACGATCGAGACGGCGTCGGTGAGCATGTGCGCGGCGTCCGAGATCAGCGCCAGCGACTGGGCGGCGAAGCCGACCACCACCTCGCCGGCCATGAACACCACGATCAGCGCGAGCGCGCTCACCAGCCAGCGGCGGTCGGCGTCGGCGGAGACACCGTGCGCGTGGCCGCCGTGGCCACCGCCGTGGCCGCCGCGCCCGTGCTGGTGGTCATGCTCATGATCATGCTGTGCGTGCTCGTGGCCGGCCATCGAAGTCCTCTCCTGGAGCTCATGAACGCACGGGGGTAAGGGGCGGGGTGCACGACCGCCCCGCACTCGAAGTGAACCGCAGATCCGACGAAGATCCAAAGGCTGCACTGGAGACCGTTGTCATTGCCGCGCCGTAACCCCCGTCGGGTATCCTCGCGCCGCCGCTGAACAGGGGAGACGCGTATGGAGACGACCGGACGGGTGGGTCTGGGCACGATCGCCCGCGCATGGGGCCGGATCGGCATCACCGGCTTCGGCGGGCCGCCCGCGCACATCCTGCTGCTGCGCCGGCTCTGCGTGGAGCGGCGCAAGTGGCTCACCCCGGAGGAGTTCGAGGACGGCATCGCGGCGACCAACCTGCTGCCCGGACCGGCCTCCACCCAGCTCGCGATCCTCACCGCCTGGCGGCTGCGCGGCACCCCGGGCGCGCTGGTCGGCGGGGTCTGCTTCATCGCGCCCGGGCTGGTGCTGATCCTCGCCCTCGCGGCGCTGTTCCTGGCCGGCGACCCGCCGCGGTGGGTGCTCGGCGCGGCCGCCGGCGCGGGCGCGGCCGTCCCGGCGGTCGCCGCGCAGGCGGCCACCTCGCTGGTCCCCGCGAGCTTCACCCGGGCCGGCCGGGGCCGTGCCGCCCGCGCCCGCTGGGGCGGGTACGCGCTCGCCGGGGCGGTGGCGGCCGTGCTGACCGGGCCCTGGCTGGTGCTGGTGCTGATCGCCTCGGGCCTGGCCGAGGTCGCGGTCCGGGCGCGCGGCCGGCGGCCGGCGGAGGGCGGCGGACCCGCGGAGGGCGACGGGCCGGACCGCGCACGCCCCCGCCGTCCGCGGACCGGCCTGCTGCCGCTCGCCGCCGGGCTCCCCGCGCTCGGCGGGCTGGGCGCGGTGGCCTGGGTGGCGTTCAAGGTGGGCGCGCTCTCCTACGGAGGAGGGTTCGTGATCATCCCGCTGATGCGCGACGACGCCGTCGGCCGCCACCACTGGATGACCGACGGACAGTTCCTCAACGCCGTCGCCCTCGGTCAGGTCACCCCCGGGCCGGTGGTGCAGACCGTCGCCGTGGTCGGCTACGCGGCCGCCGGGCTCGCCGGCGGTCTGCTCGCCGCGTCGGTCGCCTTCGCGCCGTCCTTCCTCTTCGTGATCCTCGGCGGCCGGCACTTCGACCGGCTGCGCGCCGACCGGCGGGTGCAGGACTTCCTCACCGGCGCCGGCCCGGCCGTGATCGGCGCCATCGCCGGTTCGGCCGTGCCGCTGGCCGCCGCGCTCGGCACCGGCTGGCAGTGGGGCGTGCTGGCCCTCGCGCTGCTCTGGCTGGTGGCCGCCCGGCGCGGGGTGGTGCTCGCCCTGCTGGCCGCCGGCGCGGCCGGGGTGATCGCCACGGCCGCCGGACTGCCCCTGCCCTGAGCCGGCCCCCGGGGCGGCTCCCCCGGGGGCTACCCCACCTCCACCGGCTCCAGCTGCACCGACCGCGCCGCCGTCGCCGCCCGCACCAGCGCCTGCATCACCCGCAGGTCGTCCCCCTGCTCCGGATGCCACTGCACCCCGAGCGTGAACCCCGGCCCCTCCACCGCCTCCACCGTCCCGTCCGGCGCGTGCGCGCTCACCCGCAGCCCCGTCCCCAGCCGGTCCACCGCCTGGTGGTGGAAGGTCGGCACGGCCAGCTCCGGCTCCGGCAGCAGCCCGCCCAGCAGCGTCCCCGGCACCGGTCGCACCAGATGCGTCCCGTACCGGCCGGGCGAGCCGGTGTGCACGTCCACCTCGACGACGTCCGGCAGGTGCTGGATCAGCGTGCCCCCGCACACCACGTTGAGCACCTGCATGCCCCGGCAGATCCCCAGCAGCGGCATCCCGGCCGCCAGCGCCGCGCGCAGCAGCGCGCTCTCCCAGACGTCCCGCTCCACCGTGTCGATGTCGGTCAGCGGGTGCGGCGGCTGCCCGTAGTAGGCGGGGTCGATGTCCGGCCCGCCCGCGATGACCAGGGCGTCCAGCCGGGCGAGGACCTCCGGCGCGCGCTCCGGGGCGTCCGGCGGCAGCAGCACCGCGATCCCGCCCGAGTCCTGCACGTAGTCGGTGTACCGCTGGGGCACCAGGGCCACCCGACGGTTCCGCCAGTCGCTCCAACTCGCGTCCACCAGATAGGTGCTGACGCCGACAAAAGGCCTGCGTTCCATGGCGCGCATTCTCCTCCCGTCCCGCCTGATCCCCCGTCAACCTCGCCTGTCGGCGCGCCACACCCGTCCGCCCTCTTCCGCGCTCTCCGCGACAGGCCGTACGGTTCGCTGTGACCGCTTGGTCTCGCTGCGTGATCGAGGAGGAGGGCGTCCGCCATGTCCGACCGCACCACCGCGCCCGGCGGTGCCGGGCCCGACCCCGGTACCGCCCCCGGCACCGCGCCGCGCCGCGCCCCGCTGACCCTGAACGAGCTGCGCGCCCTGGTCGACGCCGGCGAGATCCACACCGTCGCCCTCGGCTTCACCGACATGCAGGGCCGCCTCCAGGGCAAGCGCTTCGCCGCCCGCTTCTTCCTGGACGAGGTCGCCGAGCACGGCGCCGACGCCTGCGAGTACCTGCTCGCCGTCGACGTCGAGCTCAACACGGTGGACGGCTACGCGCTCTCCTCCTGGGAGACCGGCTACGGCGACTTCGCGATGCGCCCCGACCTGTCCACCCTGCGGCTGACCCCCTGGCAGCCGGGCACCGCCCAGGTCACCGCCGACCTGGCCGGGGGGGGGGGGGGCCCCCCCCCCCCCCCCCCCCCCCCCCCCCCCACCCCCCCCCAACCCCCCCCCCCCACCCCCACCCCCCCCCCCCCGGCGGGCCCCCCCCCCCCCCCCCCCCCCCCCCCCCCCCCGCCCCGCCCCCCCCCCCCCCCGGCGCCCCCCCCCCCCCCCCCCCCGCGGGCGGGGGGGGGCGCCCCCCCCCGCCGCCCCCCCCCCCCCCGCCAGCTGCTGCAGCGCCAGATCGCCCGGCTGGCCGAGCACGGCTTGGCCGCCGACATCGGCACCGAGCTGGAGTTCCTGGTCTTCCGCGACACCTACGAGCAGGCCTGGCAGGGCGGCTACCGCGGGCTGACCCCGGCCAACCTCTACAACGCCGACTACTCGCTGCTCGGCACCGCCCGGGTCGAACCGCTGCTGTCCCGGATCCGCACCGAGATGGCCGGCGCCGGCCTGGTGGTGGAGTCCGCCAAGGGCGAGTGCAACCTCGGCCAGCACGAGATCGCCTTCCGCTACGCCGACGCCCTCACCACCTGCGACCAGCACAGCGTCTACAAGACCGGCGCCAAGGAGATCGCCGCCCAACTCGGCTGCGCGCTCACCTTCATGGCCAAGTACGACCAGCGCGAGGGCAACAGCTGCCACATCCACCTGTCGCTGCGCGACGCCGTCGGCGCCCCGGCCTTCGCCGCCGCCGACGGCCGGATGACCGACACCATGCGGCACTTCCTGGCCGGACAGCTGACCGCGCTGCGCGAGTTCACCCTGCTGTACGCGCCGAACATCAACTCCTACAAGCGCTACCGCCCGGGCTCGTTCGCCCCGACCGCCGTCGCCTGGGGCCGGGACAACCGGACCTGCGCCTACCGGGTGGTGGGGCACGGCGTCGGGCTGCGGATGGAGAACCGGGTGCCCGGCGGCGACGTCAACCCGTACCTGGCGGTGGCCGGCATGCTCGCCGCCGGACTGCACGGGATCCAGCGGAAGCTGGAGCTGCCCGCCCCCTGTCTCGGCAACGCCTACGCCGTCGAGGACTACGCCCGGGTGCCCGGCTCGCTGCGCGAGGCGGCCGACCTGTGGGGCGCCAGCGAACTCGCCCGCGCCGCCTTCGGGGACGACGTGGTCGAGCACTACCTGCACATGGCCAGGGTCGAGCAGGCCGCCTACGACAGCGCGATCACCGACTGGGAGCGCTACCGATCCTTCGAGCGGATGTGAGCACCATCGACACCACCACCGTGACCGAGGACAGGGCGGCGGCCGGGCCCGCCGACCGCGCCGTCCGCAACCCCGCCACCGGCGAGGTCCTCGGCACCGTCCCCGACACCACCCCCGGGCAACTGGACGCCGCGGTACGGCGCGCCGTCGAGGCGCAGCGCGGCTGGGCCGCCCTCGCCCCCGGCGAACGGGCCCGGCTGCTGCGCCGCTTCGCCGACCAGGTCGAGGTGCACGTCCCCGAACTGGCCGGGATCGAGGTCACCGAGGCCGGCCACACCATCGGCAACGCCACCTGGGAGGCGGGCAACGTCCGCGACCTGCTGGAGTACGCGGCCGGGGGAGTGGAGCGGCTGACCGGGCGGCAGATCCCGGTGGCCGGCGGCCTGGACGTCACCTTCCACGAGCCGGTCGGGGTGGTCGGGGTGATCGCCCCGTGGAACTTCCCGATGCCGATCGCCGCCTGGGGCTTCGCCCCCGCGCTGGCCGCCGGGAACGCCGTGCTCCTCAAGCCCGCCGAGGCGACCCCGCTCACCGCGCTGCGGCTGGCCGAACTCGCCCTCGCCGCCGGGCTGCCGGAGGGCCTGTTCCAGGTGGTGCCGGGTGCCGGGCCGGTGACCGGCCGGGCCCTGGTCGACCACCCGGCGGTGCGCAAGATCGTCTTCACCGGCTCGACCGCGGTCGGCAAGGAGGTCGCCGCCCGCTGCGCGGCCCGGGCCAAGCGGGTCACCCTGGAACTCGGCGGCAAGAGCCCCAGCATCGTCTTCGCCGACGCCGACCTCGAAGGCGCCGCCGATCCGATGTCCTTCCTCGACAACAGCGGCCAGGACTGCTGCGCCCGCAGCCGGATCCTGGTCCAGCGCGAGGCCTACGACGACTTCCTGGCCCTGCTGCTGCCCGCCGTCGAACGGATCCGCACCGGCGACCCGGCCGACCCGCGCACCGCGCTCGGCCCGCTGATCTCGGCCGCGCAGGTCCGCCGGGTGGCGTCCTTCGTGACGCCCGAACTGCCGGTGCTGGCCCGCGGCGCGGTGCCGGACGGGCCCGGCTACTGGTACCCGCCGACGGTGCTGGCGCCCACCCGGGAGGACGCCCCGGCGGTCACCGAGGAGATCTTCGGCCCGGTCGCGGTCGTCCTGCCGTTCACCGACGAGGCGGACGCGCTGCGGCTCGCCAACGCCACCCGGTACGGCCTGTCCGGCTCGATCTGGACCCGTGACCTCGGCCGGGCGCTGCGGCTGGCCCGGGGCGTCGCGGCGGGCAACCTGTCGGTCAACTCGCACGCCTCGGTGCGGTACTGGACGCCGTTCGGCGGCTTCGGCGAGTCCGGGGTCGGCCGCGAGCTGGGGCCGGAGGCGCTGGCGCAGTTCACCGAGACCAAGAACGTGTTCATCCGGACCGAGGAGTAGGAGCACCCGGTGACCCACCAGTCCCACCACCCCCGCGCGTCCGAGAAGTCCGAGAAGGCGGCGCAGCCCGCCGCGCCGGTCTGCCGCCGGCTGGTCGGCCGGACGGCCGTGATCACCGGCGCGGGCAGCGGGATCGGCCTGGCCTCGGCCCGCCGGCTCGCCTCCGAGGGCGCCAAGGTGGTCTGCGCCGACGTCGACGAGACCACCGGCAAGGCGGCGGCCGAGGAGGTCGGCGGTCTCTTCGTGCACACCGACGTCACCGACCCGGCGATGGTCGAGGCGCTCTTCGACGAGGCCTACGAGACCTTCGGCAGCGTGGACGTCGCCTTCAACAACGCCGGCATCTCGCCGCCGGAGGACGACTCCATCCTCACCACCGAGCTGGACGCCTGGCGCAGGGTCCAGGAGGTCAACCTGACCTCGGTGTACCTCTGCTGCAAGGCGGCGCTGCCGTACATGCGCCGGCACGGGCGCGGTTCGATCATCAACACCGCGAGCTTCGTGGCCCGGATGGGCGCCGCGACCTCGCAGATCTCCTACACCGCGTCCAAGGGCGGAGTGCTGGCGATGTCACGGGAGTTGGGCGTGCAGTTCGCGCGGGAGGGGATCCGGGTCAACGCGCTGTCGCCGGGGCCGGTGGACACCCCGCTGCTCCGCGAGCTCTTCGCCAAGGACCCGGAACGCGCGGCCCGCCGGCTGGTGCACATCCCGCTGGGCCGGTTCGCCCGCCCGGAGGAGATCGCCGCCGCGGTGGCCTTCCTCGCCAGCGACGACTCCTCGTTCATCACGGCGAGCGAGTTCCTGGTCGACGGGGGCATCGCCGGCGCCTACGTGACACCGCTGTAGCCCCCGACGGGCCCCGGCGGTCCGGCGGCGAAATCCTCCGAAGTTCGAGTACAACCCTCCTGGGGCGATGCGGGTCTTGTCATGCGAAGGCCGCGGGATCCACCCGCGCCGGTCAACGTTCCAGGGGGGAACAAGATGACCCGCTCGTCCATCGTGCGCCGACTCTCCGGCACCGCCGCCGCCGTCACGCTCGCCGCCGGCGCCGCGCTCGTTTCCGCCGCACCCGTGTCGGCAGCCCCGATCACCAACATCGGGTACGACCTGGAGGTCCGGGCGGTGCACAGCGGCAAGTGCCTGGAGATCGCCGACTGGCGGACCGACGACGGCGCGCCGCTCCGCCAGTGGAGCTGCACCGGCGGCGACAACCAGAAGTGGCGGTTCAACGCCGACGGCACCGTCGTCAACGTGCACAGCGGCAAGTGCCTGGAGGTCCCGGGCTGGAGCCGCCAGCACGGCGTCCAGGCGGGCCAGTGGGGCTGCCACGGCGGCGCCAACCAGCAGTGGGAGGGGTTCAACGCGATGCCCGAGCTGAACTCCCGCGTCATCGGCAACCTCTACGCCTCCGGCGTGCTCGACGTCGCCGGTGCGAGCACGGACGACGGTGCTCCGGTGATCATGTGGTCGCCGGGCACCGGGAACCACCAGCAGTTCACCTTCAACCCCGAGGCGCCGGGCGCCTGATCCGGGCATCCGTCGGGCGGTGCGGGCTCCCGTGCCGCCCGGCGGTGTCGTGCTGCCCAGCCCTTCCGTATGAGGAGACAACTGATGACCGCACGCCCCAACGCCGCCAGACGGCTGTCCGTCGCGGTCGCCGTCGCGCTCGGCGCGGCCGGCGCCCTCGTCGCGCCGGCTTCCGCGGCGGGCTACCCGACCCCCTACTACACGAACTTCGAGTCGGAGATCAAGGCCTCGCACAGCGGCAAGTGCCTGGAGATCGCCGACTGGCGGACCGACGACGGCGCACCGGCCCGGCAGTGGACCTGCACCGGCGGCGACAACCAGAAGTGGCGCTTCAACGCCGACGGCACCATCGTCAACCTGCACAGCGGCAAGTGCCTGGAGGACCCGGGCTGGAACACCGCGCCGCCCGTGCAGGTGGGCCAGTGGGCCTGCCACGGAGGCCTCAACCAGCAGTGGTACTGGAGCGGCCGCAAGACCGACGTGAACCCGAACACGCTCTTCAACCTGCACGCCGGCCTCAATGTGGACATCTCCGGCAACAGCAAGGACGACGGCGCCGCGGCGATCCTCTGGCACGCCGTCGGCTGGTGGCCGACTCCCGACCAGATGAACCAGTACTTCTACCTCACCCTCCCCAAGGGCCCTACCTCCTCCTGAACCTCCGGAGGCGCGTGCCGCTCGGCCGGGGGCGTTCACCTTCTCACCGTAATCTCATCGAAAAGGCCGGGATTCCGGGGTCCAGCTGATTTCGCGCTTATCCGGCTGCCTTTAGATTCTCTGATGTGAGTGAGCAGATCCCCGCCGGGTGGTACCCGGACCCGAAGGACATCACCAGCGACCCGAGGCCACAGCGCTGGTGGGACGGCAAGGGGTGGACGGCCAACACCCGGCCCGCACCCTCGGACGCACCGCCGCCGGAGGCCCCGGCGGCCGGTGCTCCGGGGCCGGACGAGGCCGCCGGTCCCCAGGTGCTGGAGGGCGAGGTGCTGGAGAGCGGGCCGTCGGTCCGCTACCCGGAGCCGCCGCCCTTCGGCACCGCCTACGGTTCGCCGGTGCCGCCGGCCCCGCGGCAGCGGCGCAAGCCGTCCAAGGTGGTGATCGCGGCGGCGGTGGCGGCCGTGCTCGGCCTGGGCGTCGGCTCGGGCGTCACCTACCTGGCGATGGACGACGGCGACCGGCACCACGTCGCGCGTTCCTCCGACACCTCCGGACCGGACGGCGACGGCCGGTGGCGCGGCCTGCCGGACTTCGGCGGCCCCGAGAACAACGGCCCCGGCGACAACGGCAACGGAAACGGCGGCAACGGCGGCAACGGAAACGGCGGCCAGGGCAAGGGCAACGGCGGCAACGGCAAGGGCAACGGCGGCAACGGCAACGGCAACGGCGGCAACGGCAACGGCAAGGGGAACGGCAACGGCAACGCCCCCGGCACCGGCAGCGACAAGGCCGTCGACGTGGTGAACCGCCTCGTCCTGCCCGTCCCGGCCGGCTGGGAGGGTGGCACCACCCGCGACGGCTACGCCGCGCTCAGCATCGGCTCCTACACCTGCGAGGGCGGCGGCACCTGCTCGCTCGGCGGCGCCAACACCGGCCGGATCGACGGCGGCGGCACCGACGCGCAGGCGGCGGCCAAGGCCGACATCGAGAAGGCGGCCAAGGACTCCTACAACGAGATCGCCTCGCACGAGGAGCTCAAGTCCGAGGCGGTCAAGGTGGACGGCCGGGACGGCTACCTGGTCCGCTGGAAGGTGGACGCCGTCAAGGGCAACGACGGCTACGTGCAGACCGTGGTCTTCCCGTCCGCCGACGGCAAGACGCTGGTCTCGGTGCACCTGGGCTTCGACATCGCCGCCAAGGCGCCGGACGTCGCGGTGATGGACTCCATCGTCAAGGGCATCGGCGACTACAGCGGCAAGCTGCCGGCCATCCCGGGCTTCCCGGGCGGCGCGGACGGCGGCAGCGGTACCTCGAACACCTGACGCGCCACGGTTCGGCTCACGCACGGCGCAGGCCCGCCCGGAACACTCCGGGCGGGCCTGCGCCGTCTTCAACGGGGGTGGATCGGCCGGGGCGGGGCCGAACGGGGGATGGAGCGGCCCGGCCCCGGCTTCCGGCGGTCAGCCGTCGTGTCGCACAGCCTCGACCCGACGGCGCCGGAGCACCATGCCGGCCCAGCCGACACTGATCGCGGCGGCACCGGCGAGCAGCAGCGGGCCGGTGGCGGAACCGCCACCCACCGCCGCGCTGTCGGCCGCGACGACCTTGCCGGCGGGCTCCTCGGCGTTGCCGCCGTGCCCGTGGTGGGCGACGGTGGACTTGGACTGGCCGGCGGCGATCTGCGCCTCGCTGGGCGCGGCCGGGGCCTGGGCGGCGAGCGCGGACACCGCACCGGCGGTGGTGGCGCCCTTGCCGAAGTCGATGTCGGAGCAGCTGTAGAACGCCTCCGGGCTGTCGGTGCGCTGCCACACCATGTAGAGCAGCTGACGGCCGGTGCGCTGCGGCAGGGTGCCGCTGTAGTTGTAGTAGCCGTTGTCCGAGGTGCGGGCGGTGGGCACCTGGGCGACCGGCACTGCGTCGAGGTCGGACCAGTTCAGCGGCTTGGTCGGGTCCCAGCTCTGCTTGGTGATGTAGATGGTCTGGTTGCCCTGGTGCGGGGCGGTGACCCGGAACTTGAAGTCGACCTTGCCGGCGGAGACCGAGGTGGCCGGCCAGTCGGCGCGCGGCAGGTCGAGCGCCTTGTACTTGTCGCGACCGGCGGAGCAGAGCTTGCCGTCCGGGATCAGCGCCTGGTGGTTGCCGGAGGCGTTGGCGAGGTTGACCTCGTTCCAGTCGTACAGCGGCTGGGTGCCGCTCAGCGCGACGAGGTCCTTGCAGATCTGCGACTTGGGGGTCTCCGGGCCCTCCGCGTAGCAGGCCGCGATCCGGCTGACCGGGTTGGTGACGGTGCCGTGGGCGCCGGCGGTGCCGATGCCGGCCGCCGAGACGGAGAGGAACGCGGCGCCGATGACGCCGACGGACATGGCGGTTCGCTTGATGGACATGGGGTGGGGACTCCTTGACCGTGAACCGGGTCGAGGCTGTGGGGGAGTGCCGGGCACGTCTGCCCGAGGGGCCGGCCGACCCGGCGTGCGGCCCCTGGGCTGAGCGTATGATTGGACTAGACCAGCTGGCAATAGCGCGTTCTGAGCCACTTTTTGACGGAAAGTGGGCCCTTGAACAGCGCAAAGGCCCGATGGGGCGCCTGAGTTAGGCATCCCATCGGGCCCTCTTAAGGTCCGGCCAAGGTTCCCCGGGCGGCGGATCAGTTCCCGGGAGGGGCGGGGTGCTGTCCGATGGTTCCGTGGACAGGGCCGGTCATGATGACGGTGCCGTTCACCGTCCCGTGGTCGATCGTGTTGACGGTGTGGGTGATCACGACCTGCCGCGGCTGTCGTGGCGTGAACTCCTCCAGCAGGGCGCGCAGTTCGCCCGCGGCATCGGGTTCCTGGCGGAGCAGCCGGCGGATCCGGTTGCGCAGCTCCGCGGTCTGGTCGCCGACCAGTTCGGTGTCGCCGTCCGCCCGGACCACCTCGACCCGGATCTCCTCCAGCTCGGCGGACACCTCCTCGGCGTCCCGGCCGCGCCCCAGCAGCCCCGCGAGCCGCGAACGCAGCTGCGTCCAGGCCTCGGTGGCCATCAGTCCGACCACCGTCGTGGCCCCCGTGGTCACCAGCTGTGCGATCTCGGCCTCCACGGCCTCCCCCTTCGTCCGTTCCGGCGTCCGCTCCCACGGTAGTGGAACCGCGGCCCCGGGTGGAGTCGAGGCGCGCTGGTCAGAGGAAGGTGTGCCCCTCGCCCCGGTAGGTCGGCACGGTGCGCACCACCGCGTCCCCCTCCACGAGGTGCAACTCGGCGAACCGCTCGCAGAGTTCCCCCGCCTTGGCGTGCCGGAACCAGACCCGGTCGCCGATCAGGAGGTCGTCCGCCGCGGCGCCGAGCAGCGGCGTCTGCACCTCGCCGGCCCCCTCCATCGGGTCGTAGCGCAGGCCCGTCGGCAGATAGGGCACGGGGGAGCGGTCCGGGCCGGCCGCGCCGGAGGCCGGGTAGCCGCCGCCGAGCACGGTCACCACGCCCACCCCGGGGCGGCGCACCACCGGCTGGCCGAACAGCGCGGCCGGGCGGCCGCGGAAGGCCCGGTAGTGGTCGAACAGCTGCGGCTGGTAGAGCCCGGACCCGGCCGCCACCTCGGTCACCGCGCGCTCGGCCACCGTCGACTCGACGCTGCCGGTGCCGCCGCCGTTGACGAACTCCAGCTCGGCCACCCGGCGCAGCATCCGCACGGTGGCCGCCCGGCGCTCGGCCAGCTCGGCCCGAGCCCGCGACTGCATCATCCGCACCAGTGCGGAGCGCACCGGCCGCCCGGGCACCGCGTCGCCCACCCCGGCGACGTGCCCCTCGTAGGCCATCAGCCCGACCACCCGGAAGCCCCGGCGCCGCTGCACCAGTTCGGCGAAGGCGGCCACGTCCTCGGGGGTGCGCAGCGGGGAGCGGCGGGCGCCGACCCGCACCCGGCCGCCGAGCAGCTGCAGCGCGGTGTCCAGCTCCAGGCAGACCCGCACCTCGGCGGTGCCGGCCCGGGCGGCGTCGACCAGGTCCAGCTGGGCGGGGTCGTCCAGCACCACGGTGACGGCGGCGGCGAGCTCCGGATCGGCGGTCAGCTCGGCGAAGCCCGCCCGGTCGCTGGAGGGGTAGGCGAGCAGGATGTCGCGCAGCCCGGAGCGGGCCAGCCAGAGCGACTCGGCGAGGGTGAAGCCCATCACCCCGGCGAAGCCGTCCACCGCCAGTACCCGTTCCAGCAGGGCCCGGCAGCGCACCGACTTGCTGGCCACCCGGACCGGCTTGCCGGCGGCCCGGCGCACCAGGTCCGCGGCGTTGGCGTCGAAGGCGGCCAGGTCGACGACGGCCACCGGGCCGTCCAGGTGGGCGGTGGCCCGGTCGTACCGGGCGCGGTCGGCGGCCGGGGAGGGGGCGGACGCGGGGCGGTCGGCGCCGGTGGCGGCGGCTCGGAGCGTGGCCATGGGCGCAGACTGCCACACCGGGTCTACCGGCGGGTAGGGGGCGGACGGGGGACCTTCGGTCCGTGTGGGGGACGGGGGCCGGTGGCATAGGGTCGGCCGGGTGGACCGCAAAGACTTCTCCAACCCGGCGTTCGTCGGCAAGAACATCCCCGACCCGGGCTTCTCCGGCGACGACGGCACCGCCGACCCGGTGCTGGCCGCCGCGCTCGCCCGCTGGGCGCAGGACCGCGCGGCCGAGCCGGAGGTGCTCGCGGCGCTGACGCCGACCCGGCTGATGGTGCCGATCGTGGCGATCCTCGGCGAGGTCGAGGTGGACGCGCACGGGCACCGGCACGAGAAGACCAGCGACATGGCCGTCCCGGTGCTGGAGGCCGCCGACGGCCGCCGCGCGCTGCCGGCCTTCACCTCGCTGGAGTCGCTGGCCCGCTGGCGCGCCGACGCCCGTCCGGCGCCGACCGCGGCCCCGCAGGCCGCGATGGTCGCCTTCTCCGAGCGGGCGGACACCCTGCTGGTCGACCCGGCCGGGCCGGTGCCCTTCCAGCTGTCGGGGGCCCGGCTGCGCGCGCTGGCGGAGAACCGGCCCTACCTGCCGCCGGCGGCGGACCCCGAGGTGCGCGAGGCGGTCCGGGCGCTGCTGGCGGCCGAGCCGCAGGTGACCGCGGGGCTGCTGGAGGCGGCCGAGGACTCGGACGGGGTGCTCGCGGTGATCCTGGACCCGGCGCTGGACCAGGCCGGGATGCAGGCGGCCGCGCAGCGGGTCGGGCGGGCGGTGGCCGCCGACCCGGTGCTACGGGTGCGGCTGGACCGCGGTCTCGACCTGGCGGTGCTCCCGGGGAGCGCCCAGCTGCCCGGTGAGCCGCTCTACCGGCGCTGACGGCGAACGGCGGTGGGGGGGGGGGCGGGGGGCCCCCCCCCGCCGCCCCCCCCGGGGGGGGGGGGGGGGGGTGAGGGGAGCCGAGGGGAAAGGGCGGGCCCG